>NZ_CP014608.1:3132372-3758847 GCF_001586165.1 Obesumbacterium proteus
CCCACAGCTAGTGATAGCAGAAATGCGTCATCCGCTGACCGGAAGTTTCGTTAGCTTATTCCCTGCCACCACAATGCTGGTTTCAATCGGCTTTGCACATTATTCGCCCACGCATCTTCTGGCTGACATCATGTTTGGGATCGGTGCCTGTGTTCAGCTGTGCTATGCCGCATGGCAAAGCGCGGGGCTGTGGAAAGGGGAGCATCCGGCCGAGGCCACGACACCGGGCTTATACTTGCCCACGGTGGCCAATAACTTTATCAGTGCCATGGCGTGTGGCGCATTGGGTTTTCACGATCTGGGCATTTTGTTCTTAGGCGCAGGGGTATTTTCGCGGTTGAGTTTGGAGCCTGCGATCTTACACCGTATGCGCAGCCATGGCGAAATGGCGAAGCCGGTGCGAACTTCGTTAGGTATTCAACTAGCTCCCGCGCTGGTGGCATGCAGTGCTTATCTCAGTGTTAATGGCGGACATACAGACTTTGTCGCCAAGATGCTGTTTGGCTATGGGCTGTTGCAGCTTATTTTTATGCTGAGGCTGATGCCGTGGTACATGAAGCAGCCTTTCAATGCTTCCTTTTGGAGTTTTTCATTCGGAATTTCGGCACTCGCAACCACGGCTCTGCATTTAAGTGTTGGCGAGCAGGATGGATTGTTTGCCGCGCTAGCGGTTCCCATGTTCGTTTTTACTAACGTTGTGATTGCTTTGCTGATGATTAAAACGGTGATTTTGCTGGTGCAAAAAAGGCTGATTCCTACGGTAGAAAGGCCTTGCTGTAAATCGCGGGAAAAGTAATTGCTATAAGAAAACAGTTGTGTGGATTGAAAGGCAAAAAAAAGCCGGGAAGCGACTCCCGGCCTACGTATTTTACTATCCGTAGGAATTGCCGATGGCTAACGGAGATGGAACGCTTAGCCTATTATCATTCAATGAATTAGGCTTATTATTGCGGCGTAAAAATATGTGTTTACACCGCGAAATAGTGTTATTCGCTAAATCCGTTATCGAACCAGTCATCGGCACTTTCCCACGTTTCTTGCAGGACTTCCTCGATGCGTTCTTTGTCGGATTTCAGTCCGCCCATAACGGTTAGCGTATTTGAGTTAGTCATTCGCACCTGCACTGCGGTATCAGGGTAGATATGATTTACTCGTTTTGAAAATTCGTGGTTTAATGCTTCCAGAGCACCGTCTGGCAGCTTGTTACGTTTATCCAAAGTCAATTCAATGCGCATGGTCGCCTCCGCATTCACAATATACTGTATATTTATACAGTCGAGATTCTGTTAACGCAATACTGTACAAGGACTATTTTTATTTTCTTTGTACTTCAACCAGTCACTTTTCTCGCAATATGCGAAGTTCTCCCAATTTGTCGGTTTATTACGCCCATCAATTTTGAACCAGAGCACGTTTTCTGATGTATTTGCTGCATACTATGAAGCGCGAATGTGACAAAACCCTAATCCGATATCCCACAGATGTGAATGTGAGAAATAACAAATAAAAGGAATATCCATGCGAAAGATTGCGGTTGCACTCAGTACGTTAGCTCTGGTTATCAGTTTAAGCCCATCGGCGCAGGCAAAAGTCTCTACAGATACGCCTCTTAATGCCGGTGTTACAGTGGCACAGTTGGCGCATCAGGCACCGATTCACTGGGTTTCAGTAACACAGATTGAGAATAGCCTACAGGGCATTCCTCCTATAGCAGTCGGTTTTGATATTGATGATACGGTGCTGTTTTCGAGCCCAGGATTTTATCGTGGGCAGAAAGAGTTCTCTCCGCAAGATCAAAGCTATCTGAAAGATCCCGCATTTTGGGAAAAAATGAATAACGGCTGGGACAGCTTCAGTATGCCTAAGCAGGTGGGGAAAGACCTGATTGCCATGCATCTCAAGCGCGGCGATAGCATCTATTTCATTACTGGCCGCAGCCCGACCAAAACAGAAACCGTGACGAATACCTTGCAAGAAGATTTCTCCATACCGGCAGCAAGCATGAACAGTGTGATCTTTGCAGGTGATCAACCGGGGCAAAACACCAAGATAAACTGGATCAAGGAAAAGCAGATTAAGGTTTATTACGGTGATTCGGATGGTGATATCACGGCGGCCCATGATGTTGGGATCCGGGGTATTCGCGTATTGCGTGCATCCAACTCAAGCTATCAGCCGTTGCCAAAAGCCGGTGCGCTGGGTGAAGAGGTTATTGTTAACTCTGAATATTAGTACTTTAGAAAAGATAATGTGATGGTTGATGAAGGTCGCTTTGACGATTGAGATTCACGGGGGCTACCGTAGGGTGGGGCGGTCCGGCAGCTAAAGCTGCTACGACCCCATCCCTACGGTTCCCCCTAATATCGGGCGTTAGAGTTCGCTATGAGTGCATGTATGGAGGTATGTTTTTAATCGACAGGCTTTTGCAGCCAAGTCAGGGTATCGACCAGATCTTCCGTTTTTTCTTCTACAACGCGCAGTGCGTCAGCCATCCCTTGGTTATAAAAATGTGCGCCGAGCTCTTTGGCAAAGAAATCCAGCAAGAACTCAGCATCAAAATCACCAACCTCAACGTCTAATTCAGCCTGTAGATATTTTTGTAATTTGTGGACCATCTGCGAGGTCTGTTCACGGCTGAAGGTGATGTCACTCATAGCGTTCCCTGCTCTTCATACACGATATCCAGTTGAATATTCATCTTTTTGAGATGGTTTCTGTATTCGTCGCTTAAACGGTAGTCTGTGATGACTCGATTAATTGCGTGAGTGGGCTGCAATGGGTTGGGATTAATTTGGCCGAACTTTGATGAATCTGTCAGCACAATGTTTTCCACGCCTTTGGCTAATACTGTGTTAGCAATATCGGCACGCATCATATCGCGACCAGTAAAGCCGGTTTCTGGATGAAAACCATCAATGCCGAGGAAGGCTTTGTTGAAATAAACCTGCTGGATGCACTGACGGGTTAATGGGCCAACCATCGTTTCACTGCGTTTTTGGTAGAGTCCACCCATCAAAATGACGTCACAATCTGTTTCTTTCAGTAGGTGCGCAATGTAGGTGCTTACGGTGACCAGCGTAACGCGTTTACGTTCAGCCAAATAACGAGCGAGAAGGGCATTGGTACTGCCGTTTTCAATAAAAATCGTTTCGCCATCGTTAACCAAAGATGCGGCATAGGCCGCCAATTTTTGTTTTAACGTGAAATTAATCATCATTCGAGCATCTACATCGTCGCTCTCTAGCGCCACGGCGTATCCATGGATGCGCTTTAGATAGTTACGTTTTTCCAAGAGATTTAGATCCTGACGGATCGTCACCTCTGAGACACCGGTATTACGCGCTAGATCGGCCACGCTAACGCGGCGTATATCGTTGACATATTGGAGAATAGCTTGCTGTCTTGAATTCATGAGTTCCTTGGCTTAACGAGCTAATATATCGGTGGCCGAAACCACCGATAGCTTTGTGCTTAATCGCCTACATCAAAGCGTATGTTCGGTACGCGCGATAATATCATCCTGAGCGTCAGGAGATAAGGCTGTAAAGAACGCTGAGTAGCCCGCCACGCGCACCACAAGATCGCGATATCGCTCTGGATGGGCTTTGGCTTCCAGCAGTGTTTCGCGTGAAACGATGTTGTACTGCACGTGCCAGCCTTTATGCACTTCAAAGAAAGTGCGTAGCATCAGCATCAGTTTTTCTCGATCGCGCGTATTTTCCAGCGTGGCCGGATTGAGTTTCTGATTCAGCAATACGCCACCTAGAATTGCGGCGGTGGGGAGTTTGCCTAAAGAGTTAAATACCGCCGTGGGCCCAAGATGATCGGTTCCCGATGCCGGGCTTGCGCCTTCCGCCAGCGGCGTTTTGGCTTTGCGTCCATCCGGCGTAGCCTGCGTGGCTGCACCAAAAGGCACGTTGGCCGAAATGGACGAGGTTCCCGCATAATAGGTGCCGCCGATCGGACCACGACCAAAACGCGTATTATGGTACTGTTTCAGTTCATCAATATAGGTCTGATAGGCACGAACCAGCAAGTTATCTACGTCATCTTCATCGTTGCCATATTTCGGCGCATTGTTCATCAGCCGCTGGCGTAACAGTTCGCCGTCTAAACCATCAAAGTCATTTTCCAGCGCTGCGGCAAGCTGTTGCTGGCCGATAACACCTTGCTCGAAGACCAACTTACGCACTGCGGCTAAGCTGTTACCGAGGTTGGCGATACCGACCTGTAGGCCAGAAACCCAGTCATATTTGGCGCCGCCTTGTTTCACGCTTTTGCCTCTTTCGATGCAATCATCAACCAGCGCAGAGCAGATAATGTCATGGGCGTTTTCTTCAAGCACGGTATCTACAACGCATTCAATTTCAATTGATTTACGGGTGTAGTAACGGATCTGCTCGTCCCACGCGTTCATAACCTGATCGAACGTTTCAAAGTTACCTTTAGATAAGGCTAACTCTTGCGGTAGAAATATCTTTTGGCTGGTGGCATCGCGGCCTTGTTCTAATGCCGCGAGCATCACTCGGGCAAAGTTGATGAAGCTCATACCGGTGCAGCGATATCCCCATTTTCCGCCAACGGCGGTTTCGATACAGCCAATAGCGGCATAATCGTAGGCATCCTGCGGCTCAACGCCCAGTTTGATAAATTCAGGGATCACAATTTCATCGTTATTAAATGCTGGCATACCAAAGCCACAACGAATGACCTGTACGCAGGCGTCCAGGAAATCATTGCTTATTCCTGCATGGTAGCGAACGCTGAGGTTCGGCTGCGTGGAGCGTAAACGTCCGCAGGATTCTAAAACGGTGTAGGACAAAGGATTGACGGCATCCTGTGGCTGACCGTTTACCAGCTTTTGGCCGCCGATGGTGACGTTTTGGTAGAGCGGACTACCGGCAGAGGCTTTGGAGTGTGAGCCTGAGCGAATTTTATTCACTTCCAACAATTTCAGCCAGCAGCCGTGCAATAACTCAATGGCAAATTCGCGGCTGATGTTTTGTTGCAGCTCCACGTCGCGGCGATACCATGGATAAAGGTATTGATCGAGACGACCAAATGAAACCGAATGTCCGTTGGATTCGATCTGTAACACTAGTTGCATGAAGTAGCAGAACTGTAGCGCTTGCCAGAAGGTTTGCGGTGGCTGATGTGCTATTAGCTCGCAGTTTTCAGCAATATGGCGCAGTTCAGCCTGACGCTCAGGTCGATTCTCTTGCTCTGCCATACTTTTCGCCAGCTCGGCGTAACGTAAAATATGATCGCTAAGGGCGCTTAGGGCGATATCAATCGACTTTAGAAACTGCTCCTTGTGCAAATCTTCCCAGTCGGTGAGCTGCAAACGGCTGCGGCGTTCGTCGACTTTATCACGCAGCCCGTCGAGTCCTTTTTCCAGCAGCAGAGGGAAATTGACTGCCAGATGGGCATCACCGGAGGTCATGTTGCCTTCTGCTTTAATGATACCGGTTGATAGCAGGGCTTTTTGTTCGTCGGTAAACATGCCGTAGCAGCGGTCTTGAACGGTTTGCCCTCGCCACCACGGGCAGATTTTATGTAATACCGCCTTATTCTCTTCTGAGACGGAGAATCCAGCGCCGGGGCGATCTGCTAACTCGTCAATTTCCTGCTCAATCCAACTGACCGTATATTCAGGAAATATTGGCGCGGCGCGTACTTCACTGGCCTGATTACCGATGATCAGCTCATCATGTTTAATCCAGATGGTGCGTTGCTGGAGATGATGGGCTAACGCCAGCGCCCTACGCACGGGCAGAGGCTTATCCTGATGCTGCTGGTACATGTCGGTGTAATGCTGTGCGCGTTCAGTACATACCGGTGGCTTAACGATGTGGATCAGCGCCTCTTTGTGTGCGCGAATACGTGGCGACAGCGAAGTTAGATCGAGTTGGGTCATGGCATTATCCTCGTAGCAGAGCGGTAAGGCCTTTGCCGCGGGCATATTGCTGCGCAAAGTCCAGTAACTCTGGGTTATCCAATGGTTTATCCGCCGCTAAATAAGGCATATCCAGTAGGCGGTATTTATTGATGCCGAGCGTGTGGTAGGGCAGAAAATGAATTTCTTTGGCACCGAGATCGTCGGCGGCAAAATCGGTGATTGTGCGAATAGACATTTCATCGGCGTTAAAATCGGGAATGAGGGGAACACGGATCGTCATATTGACGCCGTGCGCGGCGAGGCGACGGAAATTGTCCATCACGCGCTTGGCAGAACCATCAGTCCACTGTTTAAAGGAGTTGGCGTTAACGTGTTTTAAGTCGGCTAGCAAGAGATCTAGAAACTCAAGGCTTGGCTCGATGTTATGCCAAGGCACATGCAGACAAGATTCAACGGCAGTGTGAATTTGGTGGTGATGGCTACGCTGCAACAATTCGGCACAAGCTTCGGGCTGCATGAACGGCTCCCCGCCTGAAAGGGTGATCCCGCCGCCGGTGCGCTGATAAAAAGGCAAATCGCGCAGCACTGTGCCCATCACCTCATCCAGATCCAGCGCCGAACCGCACACGGACAGCGCCCCCGTTGGGCAACATGTTTCCAGACGATCTAAATCGCGCTCAGAGATCGCATGACGATCGATCGTTATGCGGCTATTCACTCGCTGAATGGCGTGCGGCACGCACTGTTCGCAGAGTTGGCACCCATCCAAGCATAATCTTGCGTCATACAGCACTTCACGGGCGCGTGAACGGCTTTCCGGGTTTTGGCACCAACGACACGCTAAAGAGCACCCTTTCAGAAACACCACGGTGCGGATCCCGGGGCCATCATGAGTCGAATAGCGCTGCAAATTAAATAGCATACGGACTCCGAAGGTATAATTTGTGTTCGTTTTCTTCTAATGAAGATTAATGCACTTTCGAATGAAAGTTGAATTGACATTGATCAACTGCTACTGCGTTTAATGCTTTATAGTGAACGCAATCAGACGTTGAGCACATTTTCGATAGGGGGAAGTGAATGGAACTGTATCTGGATACGGCCGATGTCATTGCGGTGAAAAGATTGGCGCGTGTTTTACCCTTGCAAGGGGTGACAACCAACCCGAGTATTATTGCCAAAGAGGGTAAATCTGTTTGGGAAGTGTTACCGGCTTTGCGGGATGCGCTGGGCGGTTCGGGTAAACTTTTTGCGCAGGTGATGGCTAACGATTCGGAACGCATGGTGACGGAAGCCGTTATGCTGACCGAGCGAATTTCTGGCGTGATCGTGAAAATCCCGACCACGGCAGAGGGGCTAGCAGCCATCAAACAGCTGAATACAATGAATATCGCCACGCTTGGTACCGCGGTATATGGTGCAGGCCAAGGTTTGCTGGCGGCTATGGCCGGTGCTGCCTACGTTGCTCCTTACGTTAATCGGGTCGATGCGCAGGGCGGTGATGGTATTGGCATGGTGCGCGATTTACACCAATTGCTGAAGATGCATGCGCCAAACTCCCGCGTGCTGGCGGCGAGCTTTAAAACGCCGCGTCAGGCGCTGGACTGCATGCTGGCCGGTTGTGAAGCGATCACGTTGCCGGTGGATATTGCGGAACAAATGTTGCTAAGCCCAGCGGTGCAGTCTGCGGTTGAGAAATTTGAGCAAGATTGGCAAGGTGCGTTTGGTACCAATCTGTTGGGATAATGTGTGTTGTCTACAAAGAACGGCGTCTACGGATGCCGTTTTTTTATGTCTATCGTTTGGCTCATCGAGAATAATGTGATTTTGATCTTAATTTAAAACTAAAGACCGTTAAAAATAAAACAGCGTTTTATTTGTAGGTTTTCGATCACATTTATCATCCCCATAAATGCGTATTGTCCTGCCCACGACGTTATTGGCTGATGTCATCCAACGCTGCTGTTTGGAGGTCAGTCTTTCTTATTTAATGACAGGGTGGGGTTCACATGCATATCAAACGCGCGATAGAAAAAGTACCTGGCGGTATGATGCTGGTTCCGCTATTTATTGGGGCGATTTGCCATACTTTTGCGCCCGATGCGGGCAAGTATTTTGGCTCGTTCACCAATGGCCTAGTGACAGGAACCGTGCCTATTCTGGCCGTGTGGTTTTTCTGCATGGGAGCCTCTATCAAGCTCAGCGCAACGGGCACCGTTCTGCGTAAGTCCGGCACGTTGGTGGTGACTAAGATTGCGGTTGCATGGGTGGTTGCTGCGATTGCTTCACGTGTTTTACCGGAGAACGGCGTCGAAATTGGTTTCTTTGCTGGCTTATCCACGCTGGCGCTGGTCGCCGCCATGGATATGACGAACGGCGGGTTATACGCATCGATCATGCAGCAATATGGTACCAAAGAAGAGTCAGGGGCTTTTGTCTTAATGTCTCTGGAGTCTGGGCCGTTGATGACGATGGTGATTTTGGGTACCGCAGGTATCGCGTCGTTTGAGCCTCACGTTTTCGTAGGTGCGGTCTTACCCTTCCTGATTGGCTTTGGCTTGGGGAATCTTGACCCAGAACTGCGTGACTTCTTCAGTAAAGCGGTTCAAACGCTGATTCCGTTCTTCGCTTTTGCACTGGGCAACACCATTGATTTAGGCGTGATTGCACAAACGGGATTACTGGGCATTCTGCTCGGCGTGGCCGTCATTATCATCACCGGTATACCGCTTATCTTTGCCGATAAATTAATCGGAGGCGGTGATGGTACGGCCGGTGTTGCTGCGTCCAGTTCGGCAGGCGCGGCGGTAGCAACCCCAGTGCTTATTGCTGAGATGGTGCCTGCGTTCAAACCCATCGCCCCAGCGGCGACAGCTCTGGTGGCAACCTCGGTTATCGTTACCTCAATACTGGTTCCGATCCTGACGGCAATGTGGTCTAAACGAGCGAAAAGTCTGTTAGCAATGAAGAGCATACCTCTGGCGATAAAATAGAATAAACCTCGATAAAAAAACCGGCCAACTGGCCGGTTTTGACGTTTATAAGCGTGTAATCTTCAGCATGGGCATTTACCCAATTTTCCGCCCTTGCTCGGGAAACGCGCTTCTAAACAATAGCGATGAAATTCACGCTCGGTCATGGGCGTATTTTCGGGATGATGCAGTTGCTGGTGGCGTACATAGTTCTGATAGTCCTGCACGCCAACCATCAACCGAAAGCTTTGTGCGGCTCTCCGATACATCAGTTTTACCCACTGCCACGTAGACGTCGGGTGTGATTCACCCAGCGACAGCGGCAAGCAGCGCAGGATAACCATGTTTGGCTGCGCCTGTCTTTTCCACGGCAAACCGGTTTTGATCATCATGCTCGCTTTGATATCACGTTCATCAGCCATGTGATTTTTCCTCACGCAATGCGGGTGTGGTTTCATGTACCGTTGGCTGATTGGCATTGAGCGCACGACGAATAACAAAGAAAGCTGAAAAAAGCATGGTGACGGCAACCAACATAAAGAAACCGCACAGCGCGGCGTTGATGTAGTTGTTCATCACAATAGTTTCCATATCTTTGATGGTTTTCGCCGGTGCAATCAGGGTGCCTGAATCGATGCCTGCGGAGAATCGTTTGGCCTGCGCCAAGAAACCAATACTTGGTTTTTCATGGAAAATCTTCTGCCAGCCCGCAGTCATTGAGGTAACGAATAACCAGACCGTTGGCAGAATAGTGACCCATGCGTAGCGTTGTTTTTTCATCTTGAACAGCACGACCGTGCCAAGAATTAACGCCATCGAGGCTAGCATTTGGTTACCGATACCAAACAGCGGCCAGAGCGTATTAATTCCCCCTAGCGGATCAACTACGCCTTGATAAACGAAGAAGCCCCAACCAGCCACGGCTACCGTGGTGCCTGCCAAGTTGCCAAACCAAGAACGGTTGTTGGCCAAGCTAGGAATAGCAACGCCAACCAGATCTTGCACCATAAAACGACAGGCGCGTGTACCGGCATCCACGGCGGTCAGAATGAACAGTGCTTCAAACAGAATGGCAAAGTGATACCAGAACGCCATCATGGCGCGGCTGTTGAAGACTTCCGTGATGATATGCGCCATACCAACGGCAAAGGTCGGTGCGCCCCCGGCGCGTGACAGAATGGAATTCTCACCCACGTCCTTGGCGATCATGGCCAGCGTTTCAGGGGTAACGACAAAGCCCCAGCTATTAATCACCTGTGAGGCGTTTTCAACCGTTGTGCCGATCAGCGCCGCAGGGGAGTTCATGGCGAAATAGACGCCAGGGTCGATAACCGAAGCACAGATCAATGCCATGATGGCGACGAATGATTCCATCAACATGGCACCATAGCCGATAAAGCGAATATGGCTTTCGCGCTCGATAAGTTTAGGCGTAGTGCCGCTGGAAACCAACGCATGGAAACCAGAAATGGCCCCGCAGGCAATGGTAATAAACAAGAATGGGAATAGGCTACCGGAGAATACCGGGCCAGTGCCGTCAATGAAGCGGGTGACCGCTGGCATTTTCATTTCAGGCGCAGCAAAGACAATCCCCACGGCTAAACCGGCAATTACCCCAATTTTCAGGAAGGTCGATAAATAATCGCGCGGCGCTAGCAGCAACCAAACCGGCAGCACGGAGGCAATGAAACCGTAAATGACTAACACCCACGTCAATGTGGTGCCGTGCAGAGTGAAGAACGGTCCCCAGTACGGATGCATAGCGATATCGCCGCCGTAGATAATCGCGGCCATCATCAGAACAAAGCCAATGATTGAGACTTCCGCAATTTTCCCTGGGCGCAGATAACGCATATATACGCCCATAAACAGAGCGATAGGGATTGTGGCGGCAATGGTAAACAGTCCCCATGGACTGTCAGCTAAGGCTTTAACCACCACCAGAGCTAGAGCGGACAGGATGATAATCATCACGCCTAATGCGCCGAGCATGGTGATGACGCCTGCAAAAGAGCCCAACTCTTGTTTAGCCATTTCGCCCAGCGAGCGGCCATCACGGCGAGTTGAAATAAAGAGGACTAAAAAGTCCTGCACCGCACCGGCCAGCATGACGCCAACTAAAATCCAAATCGTGCCGGGTAAAAAGCCCATTTGTGCTGCCAAAATGGGGCCGACTAACGGACCTGCTCCCGCTATCGCGGCAAAGTGATGCCCAAACAGCACCCACTTGTTGGTTGGCACGTAGTCCAAACCATCGTTGTGGCGCTCGGCGGGCGTTAAGCGACGATCGTCGAGTTCAAACACTTTTTCAGCGATGAAAAGACTGTAAAAACGATAGGCGATGCTGTAACAGGCGATAGCGGCTATCACCAGCCACACCGCGTTAATATGTTCACCACGGCTCAGCGCTAGCATGCCAAAAGCATAAGCGCCGATTAACGCCACCAATAGCCAAATCAGGCCGGATCGGACGTTCTTCATTGTACGGCTCCTTCGTATAGGGGGAGAGGTATCGATTTCTTGTTGTAAGAGAGGTTTGGAGACTAGGCTCGCATGGTTAAATAAAGGTTAAAAACTGGGCTTTGTCATGTTGATGATTCGAGTAGGCGATAGAAGTGTGAAGGGCGTCTGATTTGTAATGATTACGTTGAAAAACAACTCAAATTTGTGAGGGAGTGATACATATCGCCCAAGGAATAAACATAAAAATTGATGTGCATCAATTTTGGTATGACCAAATGACCTGTCGTGTTATTCTTTGCTTAGAAAATTGAATTAACCTGAGTGAACCATACGTAAAATAAGGGTATTGGATATTTACCGTTAATTAACTATTGGTTTACATTTTTTACCAAGGGAGAAAGCTTTGAGCGCATCTAAGAAAAAAATCGTGATTGTCGGCGGTGGTGCGGGCGGTCTCGAGCTGGCAACCAGTCTGGGCCATAAACTCGGTCGCAAAGACAAAGCGGAAATCATTCTGATTGACCGCAACCATAGCCACTTGTGGAAACCATTGCTGCATGAAGTTGCTACCGGATCGTTGGATGACGGCGTGGATGCGCTGAGCTATTTAGCTCATGCGCGTAATCACCACTTCACTTTCCAATTAGGGTCGCTGACCAACATCGATCGCGCTGCGCAGCAGCTGACGCTGGCAGACATTCGCGACGAGCAGGGCGAAATTCTTGTACCGCAGCGCGAGCTGTCGTATGACATTTTAGTGATGGCGCTGGGCAGTACCTCGAATGATTTCGGTACGCCAGGCGTGAAAGATAACTGCATTTTCTTAGATAACCCGCATCAGGCGCGTCGTTTCCACAACGAAATGCTGAACCTGTTCCTGAAGTTCTCGGCGCAAAAAGATAAAGCGGCGAAGGTGAATATCGAATATCGCGATTGTGGGCGGCGGCGCGACCGGCGTTGAACTGTCTGCGGAGTTACATAATGCGGTTAAGCAATTGCACAGCTATGGTTTTGAAGGCCTAAGCAGCGAAGCGCTTAATGTGACGTTGGTTGAAGCAGGCGAACGAATTCTGCCTGCGTTGCCGCCACGAATCTCTGGCGCGGCACACAGCGAACTGACCAAATTAGGCGTGCGTGTTCTGACCAAAACCATGGTCACCAGCGCAGATAAAAATGGCCTCAACACCAAAGATGGCGAATTTATTCCTGCCGATCTGATGGTGTGGGCGGCGGGTATCAAAGCGCCTGATTTCATGAAAGACATCGGCGGTTTAGAAACTAACCGTATCAACCAATTAGTGGTTGAGCCAACATTGCAAACCACGCGTGACCCGAATATCTTCGCGATTGGCGACTGTGCATCATGCCCGCAGCCATCCGGTGGATTTGTTCCTCCGCGTGCTCAGGCTGCGCACCAGATGGCTTCCCGCTGCTACGCCAACATTTTGGCGCAGCTCAAAGGCGGCAACATGAAGCCTTACGTGTATAAAGACCACGGTTCACTGGTTTCTCTGTCTAAATTCAGCACCGTTGGTAGCCTGATGGGTAACCTGATGCGCGGTTCAATGATGGTGGAAGGGCGTATTGCACGTATGGTTTATATCTCGCTATACCGCATGCACCAAATCGCGCTGCATGGCTATATCAAGACTGGGCTTATGATGCTGGTGGGGGGGATCAATCGCGTGATCCGTCCGCGTTTGAAACTGCACTAATGCACTGATGAACCTATTGTTGGACATGAAACGGCTCTAGTTAGAGCCGTTTTTTTTGGCTGAAATCCAGCCCGTTTTTACTTAAGGGCAACGTTGCCGCGATAGGAACTTTCCCAAACAAGGGCTATCAACGTATTTGGTTATGTTGTCTGATTGTTGCAGTGAATATTCCTATGCAAACTATCTCCTATAAGTTAGGTGAAGCACGCACACCGAGCGAAAAGTACAAAAATTTTCGCATCGTTATGAACTCGTGACGTTCATAAACCGTGACGTTCGTAAACATCGTGTTCATCACTATTGCGTGAGTCTATTCAGGAGGAGTGCCCTGTGAATAAATCAATGTTGGCAGGTGTTGGTATCGGCGTAGCCGCGGCGTTAAGCGTTGCCGCAGTAGCAAGTTTAGACGTGTTTAGTACAGGCCCGCGCTATGCGCAGGTACTCTCAGCAACGCCGATTCACGAGTCAGTGAAGACCCCACGACAGCAGTGCCGCAACGTGACCGTGACGCATCGCCGTCCGGTACAGGATGAAAACCGAATCACGGGCTCAGTGCTTGGCGCGGTGGCCGGTGGGGTGTTAGGCCATCAGATCGGTAACGGACGCGGCAAAGATGTGGCGACCGTGGTTGGAGCGTTAGGTGGTGGTTATGCCGGTAATCAGGTTCAGGGCGCAATGCAGAACAACGACACCTATACCAGCACCCAGCAGCGCTGTTCTACCGTTTACGACAAATCGCAGAAACTGTTGGGCTACGACGTAACCTACAAAATTGGCGATCAGCAAGGTCGGGTTCGTATGGATAAAGATCCGGGCACCCAGATCCCCGTTGACCGTAACGGCCAGTTAGTACTGAATCAAAGCGTGTAAGAGTTCGATAGCGCATTCAGATAAAAAATGGGGAGCTTAGCTCCCCATTTGCATTTCGGTACTTTTAAATTTCTTCGCTAACCAAGATCAAGCCCGATGTTCAGCAAACTGGCTGAGGAGATCGGAAATAAACTCAAGGCGTGCCTTACGTTCGCTGAGGTCGATAATAAACTTCAGCTTAGTCGGGCCATCTAAACGGAAGATGTGCGGTTTTTTCTGCAACAGACCAATCAGGAACATTGGGTCAACGTGGTTCTTCTCGCCGAACTCAATGAACCCGCCTTTGTCATTGCCTTCAATACGACGAATACCGAGCTCCATCGCATCCAGACGCAGCTTGGCACTTTGCAGTAAATTGCGCGCCGCATCCGGTAATAAGCCGAAGCGGTCGATCAGTTCTACTTTTAGTTCTTCAAGCTGATCGTCATTCTTGGCGCTGGCAATGCGTTTATAGAATGACAAACGGGTGCTGACGTCTGGAATATAATCATCCGGTAGCAACACCGGCATACGTAGCTCGACGTCGGTCTGGTTGCTGGTGAGATCTTCTAACGAAGGCTCACGTCCTTCTTTTAGCGCATCAACCGCGCTTTCAAGCAGTTCCATATACAGAGAGAAACCGATGGTGGTCATCTGACCGCTTTGATCATCGCCCAACAGCTCGCCCGCACCGCGAATTTCCAGATCGTGGGTGGCTAAAGCAAAGCCCGCGCCCAGATCTTCCAGCGACGCAATGGCTTCTAAGCGTTTCTGCGCATTGGTTGACATTGCTTTTGGCGGCGGTGTCAGCAGATAAGCATAGGCCTGATGGAAAGAGCGACCCACACGCCCGCGCAGCTGATGCAGCTGTGCTAAACCAAAATGATCGGCACGCTCAATAATGATGGTGTTCGCGCTTGGAATATCGATACCGGTTTCAATAATGGTGGTGCACACCAGAACGTTGAAACGCTGATGGTGGAAGTCATTCATCACGCGTTCAAGCTCGCGTTCACGCATCTGCCCATGGCCGATGGCAATACGTGCCTCAGGCACCAGCTCGCTTAACTTTTGGGCTGCTTTTTCAATGTTTTCAACATCGTTATACAGATAATAAACCTGACCACCGCGCGTGACTTCACGCAGAATGGCTTCGCGCACCACTAAGCTGTCATATTCGCGCACAAAAGTTTTCACGGCTAAACGACGTGCTGGCGGCGTGGCAATAATCGACAAATCGCGCATTCCACTCATCGCCATGTTGAGCGTTCGAGGGATCGGCGTCGCGGTCAGCGTGAGAATATCCACGTCGGCGCGCATGGCTTTGATGCGTTCCTTCTGTCGAACGCCAAAGCGGTGCTCTTCATCCACGATCAAAAGACCTAAATCACGCCACTGTACGTCAGCCTGCAAAAGTTTATGCGTACCAATTAAAATATCGACTTTGCCATCCGCGGCATCTTGTAGCACCTGCGTTTGCTCTTTCGCGCTACGGAAGCGAGAAATCATTTCGATGCGAACCGGCCAGTTGGCGAAACGGTCACGGAAGTTGTCGTAATGTTGCTGAGCCAGCAGGGTAGTGGGTACTAATACGGCGACCTGTTTATTGTTGTGCACCGCGAGGAACGCGGCACGCATTGCCACTTCCGTTTTACCGAAGCCCACATCGCCGCACACCAAACGATCCATTGCCAGCGGTTGACACATATCGCTGAGTACGGCGTTGATCGCCATGCTCTGATCGGGCGTGGTTTCAAACGGGAAGGTTTGGCAAAACATTTGATAGGCTTCGCGATCTTGTTTGAACGCAAAACCGGGTTTAGCCGCCCGCATAGCATAAATATCCAGCAGCTCAGCCGCGACGTCGCGAACTTTTTCTGCGGCTTTTTGGCGCGCACGAGTCCACGCGTCGCTGCCTAATTTATGTAGCGGAGCGCTTTCATCTGCGCCACCGGAGTAACGGCTTAGCAGATACAGTGAGGACACTGGAACGTACAGTTTGGCATCACCGGCATAGGTTAGAATCAGGTATTCGCCCTTGATTCCACCGGCTTCCAGCGTTGTCATGCCGCCGTAGCGGCCTACGCCGTGCTCGAGATGAACGACCGGTTGGCCGATGCTCAGCTCAGCCAAGTTACGGATCAGCGTATCGGTGTTGATAGTACGGCGGTTGTCTTGGCGACGACGGCTAACGCGTTCGCCCAGCAGGTCACTTTCGCAGATCAGCGCAAGCTTAAGCTCTGGATTGATAAATCCATGCTCGCACGAGCCCTGCATAATATAGATGTTGCCTGCTTCTGCGTCTTCTATACGGGTAATCAGCTTCGGATTTATTTTGATGCGCGCCAGCAGTTCCAGCATGGTTTCGCGGCGACCTTCACTTTCTACCGAGAAAACAATGGCATCTTTGGTTTGTTCAATGAAGCGCCGCAGAAGGTCGAGCGGATTTTTGTTTTGCGCCTGAACCGTGAGCTCCGGCAACGGCTGGTAGCTGAGGTTGGTGTTCGCCGCTTTTTTATCAAGCTTGTCGGTTTTGAGCTGAACTCGTGGCCATTGTTTGAGCGAGGAAAACAGCTCATCAACGCGCAGCCAGAGTTTGTCTGGCGTCAGCAGCGGGCGCATGGGATCAACGCGGCGGTTCTCGTAGCGCTGATTCACGTCCAGCCAGAATCGATCTGCCGAGGCCTCTAATTCACCAGTATTGACTAAAAGCGTGTTGCTCGGGAAATAGCTAAACAGCGGCGGTAGCGCTTGGCTGAAGAACAGCGGCTGCCAATATTCTATCCCAGCAGGCCAGATGCCTTTACTGACCTGCTGGTAGATATGTTCGGGATCGCGACGCACCTCAAAATGCTCGCGCCATTGGCTACGAAACAGTTCGATGGCAGTTTGATCGGTTGGGAACTCGTGCGCCGGGAGTAAGTTGATGGACTCAACTTCATTAAGCGTGCGCTGCGAATCCACGTCAAATACGCGCAGGCTATCGATTTCATCGTCGAAGAAATCAATACGATAAGGCTCATCGCTACCCATCGGATAGAGATCAAGCAACGCACCACGGGTGGCAAATTCACCGTGTTCCATCACCTGATCGACGCTGCGATATCCCGCCTGTTCTAATTGGCTGCGAAGTTTGTCGCGAGACAACAACTGGCCTTTTTGCATCACCAACGCATGACCATGCAGGAATTCATGCGGGCATACGCGCTGCATCAGCGTGTTGACCGGCAGAATGAAGACGCCGCGTTTCATCGTCGGGAGTTGATATAGGCTAGACAGGCGAGCGGAGATGATGTCCTGATGCGGTGAGAAGCTGTCATAAGGCAGGGTTTCCCAGTCAGATAGGGTGGTCACCATGCGCGTCGTGAACTGTTGGATTTCGTCGCGTAGCCGCAGTGCAGATTGAATGTCCGAGGTGATCAGCACCACCGGACCCGCATGTTTTTCGGCAATCTGCGCGCATTCTAACGCGCATGCAGATCCAGTGAGCTGACCTAAAAGCCGTACATCGCCAGCTTTGGCCGGGAGCGTGTAACGCTCAGGTAACGTATATTGGTATTGTTCAGGCATAAATCGTTAGTCAGTCTCTGTCGCTCTTTTGGCGCGTAGCCCGATCAGGCACCGCAGTTCTAAGCTTTATTATCCTTTATCACTTCACTTTAGCAACTGCTGAGTGAATGCCTTGTGGTTGAAACACAAGGTTCTAGGGGAGAAGGTATGGCGTTGAGGGCGCTGAAATCGCGACAAAATGAAGTGAAAACGCATTACGTAGTTTTTTTGGGTTTCCTAAATGTTATCATCCACACTCATTTTGCCTTACCAACAGCAACCGAACGGATTTCATGTATCAACCTGTCGCGTTATTCATCGGTCTGCGTTACATGCGCGGACGAGCCTCAGACCGCTTTGGCCGGTTTGTTTCTTGGCTTTCTACTATAGGCATCACGCTCGGCGTTATGGCGTTAGTCACCGTTCTCTCGGTGATGAACGGTTTTGAGCGAGATTTAGAAAATAATATTCTTGGGCTGATGCCGCAGGCATTAGTGACGTCGACGCAAGGGTCGATCAATCCTCAACAGGTTCCTGCCGCTCAGTTTGAACATCTGGCCGGTGTCAAAAGTATCACCCCGCTGACGACCGGTAATGCGGTTCTGCAAAGCGCGCATAGCGTGGCGGTGGGCGTGATTATTGGTGTGAATCCCGACGAAAAAGATCCGCTGTCGCCTTATCTTAATGGCGCGACTCAGCAGGCTTTGCAGCCGGGCCAATACAATGTGATTTTAGGTGACCAACTGGCAGGTCAACTGGGCGTGAAGCGCGGTGAAAAGCTGCGCATTATGGTGCCTAGCGCCAGCCAGTTTACGCCGATGGGACGTATCCCTAGCCAACGCGTGTTTAACGTGGTGGGCACATTTTCTGCCAATAGCGAAGTCGACCAGTATCAAATGTTGATGAATCAGCAGGATGCTTCCCGTTTGATGCGCTACCCGTTGGGGAATATCACCGGCTGGCGTATTTATATGGATAAGCCGCTGGCGATTGATGCGCTGGTCAGCCAACCGCTGGCGAAAGGCTTGGTATGGAAAGACTGGCGCGAGCGGAAGGGCGAGTTATTCCAAGCGGTTAAGATGGAAAAAAATATGATGGGGCTGCTGCTCAGCCTGATTATCGCCGTCGCCGCGTTTAATATTATTACCTCGTTGAGTCTGCTGGTGATGGAGAAACAGGGCGAGGCCGCGATTCTGCAAACCCAAGGATTAACGCGCGCGCAGATCATGTCGGTCTTCATGGTGCAGGGCGCCAGTGCCGGTATTATCGGAGCCTTGCTCGGCGCCGTCTTGGGCGTGGTGTTTGCCAGCCAAATCAATGTTATTCCAGGGTTAGGCGAAATGTTGGCCGGTGGCAGTCTGCCGGTTGATATCAATATTCCGCAGGTGGTGCTGATTGCCGTTGTGGCAATGCTGCTCGCGCTGCTTTCTACGTTATATCCGTCGTGGCGTGCCGCCGCGGTGAATCCTGCTGAGGCTTTACGTTATGAGTAATTCTCCGTCTTTGTATAAAGAACTGTTGCAGTGCAAAGACCTGTGCAAAACCTATCACGAAGGTAAATTGCACACGGACGTATTGCGTAATGTGACCTTTGACATGCAGCCCGGCGAAATGATGGCCATTGTGGGCAGCTCAGGTTCAGGTAAAAGTACGTTGCTGCATCTGCTCGGCGGTCTGGATTCTCCGACCTCCGGTGAAGTGATTTTTAAAGGCCAATCGCTTAACGATATGTCTTCAACCGCGAAGGCTGAACTACGCAATCGTGAGCTGGGTTTCATTTACCAATTCCACCATTTGCTGCCGGATTTTAGCGCGTTAGAAAACGTGATGATGCCGCTGTTAATTGGTGGCAACAAAGGCGACGACGCCCAAGGCAAAGCGATGGACATGCTTACCGCCGTTGGCTTAGCTAAGCGTAGCCATCACCGACCTTCCGAACTGTCGGGCGGCGAGCGTCAGCGCGTAGCGATTGCGCGTGCGTTGGTAAACAACCCATCGTTGGTCTTGGCGGATGAACCGACCGGTAACCTTGATATGCGTACCGCCGACAGTATTTTTGATCTGTTAGGCGAGCTAAACGTACGTCAAGGAACGGCTTTCTTGGTGGTGACCCACGATTTGGCATTGGCAAAACGTTTGAATCGTCAGCTTGAAATGCGCGATGGCCAGCTTCAGCAAAATGTGACCCTGATGGGGGCGCAATAATGTCGGCTTCACCATTATCTCTGCTGATCGGTCTACGTTTTAGTCGTGGACGACGCCGTGGCGGCATGGTGTCTCTGATTTCGGTGATTTCTACCGTTGGTATTGCGCTCGGTGTAGCCGTTTTGATCGTTGGCCTGAGTGCTATGAATGGTTTCGAGCGCGAGCTGGATCATCGTATTCTTTCTGTTGTGCCTCACGGTGAAATTTATCCGGTAGAACAACCGTTTAACGGCTGGCCGCAGGTGCTAGAACGCGTTGAAAAAGTGAAAGGCATTGTTGCCGCAGCGCCTTATGTAGAATTCACTGGCCTTATTGAAAGCGGTACTCAGCTGGTGGCGGTACAACTGCGCGGCGTCAATCCAGAGCAAGAGAGTCGCGTAAGCGCGCTGTCGCAATACGTGCAGGGTAATGCATGGTCAACGTTTAAAGCCGGTGAGCAGCGGGTTATTCTCGGCAAAGGCGTGGCTGATGCACTGCATGTGAAGGTCGGTGATTGGGTAACCGTGATGGTGCCAAACAACGATCCACAGATGAAGCTGTTACAGCCAAAACGCATTCGCCTGCATGTTAGCGGTATTTTGCAATTGAGCGGTATGCTCGATCACAGTTTGGCGATGGTGCCGCTGGCCGATGCTCAGCAGTATCAAGACCTTGGCAACAGCGTTACCGGCATTTCCATCAAAGTAGATGATGTCTTTAACGCCGACAAACTGGTGCGCGATGCGGGTGAGGTCACTAACGCGTATGTTTATATTCGCAGTTGGAAAGGCACCTACGGTTATATGTTCCGCGACATCCAGATGATCCGCGCCATCATGTACTTGGCGATGGTTCTGGTGATCGGCGTGGCGTGTTTCAACATTGTGTCTACGCTGGTTATGGCGGTGAAAGATAAAAGTAGTGATATCGCGGTGCTAAGAACGCTGGGGGCGAAAGACCGTCTTATTCGTGCGATTTTCATCTGGTATGGCTTACTCGCGGGTATGGTCGGCAGCGTTTGTGGCGTGGTGATCGGCGTGGTGGCCTCACTCGAGCTGACTAATATTTCAAAAGTTATCGAAAAGGTGATCGGGCACCGATTGCTGTCGGGCGACATTTATCCTATCGATTTCTTGCCAACCGAGCTGCATTGGATTGACGTGGTCGAAGTGCTGGCCACGGCTATTGTGCTGAGCTTAGTCGCTAGCTGGTATCCCGCTCGTCGCGCAAGCCGTATCGATCCTGCGCGCGTACTCAGCGGCGGTCAGTAACGCGGTAGGCAATAATCAATAACGGCTTCATTCAACGACGCGCAACAAGGAGAGTTAATGTATTACGGTTTTGACATGGGCGGCACCAAAATAGAGCTGGGCGTATTTGACGCCGAGCTGAATCAGATTTGGCGTAAGCGAGTGCCTACGCCTCGTGACGATTACCATGAATTACTCAATACGCTAGCGTCGTTAACCTTTGAGGCCGATGAATTCACTGGTGCTCAGGGCAAAGTGGGGGTCGGCATTCCAGGATTACCCAACGCCGATACCGGCGAGCTATTTACGTCTAACGTGCCTGCTGCAATGGGAAAACCGCTCCCGCGCGATCTCTCGCAGCTCATCGGACGTCCCGTTCGAGTGGATAACGATGCCAACTGCTTTGCCCTTTCGGAAGCGTGGGACGAAGAGTTCCGCGCTTATCCCATCGTGCTGGGGATCATCCTTGGTACCGGCGTGGGCGGCGGATTAGTGATTAATGGTAAAACCTTGACTGGCCGTAATTATATTGCCGGTGAGTTTGGCCATTTCCGTTTGCCGGTTGATGCCTTGGATCGTATGGGCGCGGATACACCGCGTGTTGCCTGCGGGTGTGGGCAGCATGGCTGTATCGAAAAATATATTTCTGGTCGTGGTTTTGAATGGTTGTATCAGCACCGCACCGGCGAAAATCTCGGTGCCAAAGAGATTATTGAGCGCTATCGCGCGGGCGATGATAAAGCGCTGGCGCATGTGGATTGCTTTGCCGATGTGCTGGCGATGTGCTTGGGAAATCTATTTACCGTGATCGACCCGCATCTGGTGGTGCTCGGCGGTGGATTATCGAACTTCGCTGAGCTGTATCCGCTGCTGAATGAACGTGTCCCACGTGCTTTACTGCGGGTTGCTAAAGCGCCACGTATTGAACCTGCTCGCTACGGCGACGCGGGGGGCGTGCGCGGCGCTGCGTTTTTGAATTTGACCGACTAACGACGATTATTTTTTGCTGTGGTAATGAAACCAATGAGGAGCTGTGGTTATGCGTACCCGTCATCGTATATGCCGGTTTAGGAAAAACAAACGACTACGACACCAGCGTTTTCGTTCACGAATTTTCCACCGTGACACGCTGTGTCATGCGAATAATCAGGCAGGAGGGTGTATGACTAAGCCATATGTCGTGGTACTCACCGGCGCGGGGATTTCTGCCGAATCGGGGATCAGAACGTTTCGTGCCGCTGATGGGCTGTGGGAAGAGCATCGTGTTGAAGATGTGGCTACGCCAGAAGGCTACCATCGCGATCCAGAATTGGTGCAGAGCTTTTATAATGCACGCCGTCAGCAGTTACAGCAGCCAGATATTCAGCCAAATGCGGCCCATTTGGCGCTGGCAGAATTAGAGCGGCAGTTGGGCGACAACTTTGTACTAGTGACGCAAAACATCGATAACTTACATGAGCGAGCAGGAAATTCCCGCATTATCCATATGCACGGGGAATTGCTAAAAGTTCGCTGCACCCAGTCTGGGCAGGTTATCGAATGGAAAGGCGATTTAACCGTTGATGACCGCTGTCATTGCTGCCAGTTTCCTGCGCCGCTGCGTCCGCATATTGTTTGGTTTGGTGAAATGCCAATCGGTATGGATGAAATTTATGATGCTTTGGCAAAAGCCGATTACTTCATTGCGATTGGTACATCAGGGCATGTTTATCCTGCGGCAGGCTTTGTGCATGAAGCCCATTTGAATGGCGCTCATACCGTTGAACTCAATCTTGAGCCTAGCCAAGTCGAAAGTCAGTTTGACGAGAAGCATTACGGCGCAGCGAGTCAGGTGGTACCTGAATATGTCCGCGAGCTGTTAGAAGAAATTTATAAATAGTGGCTCGCGCCTTATATTTATGAAGGGTATTTTGTTCGCCATTCTTACCGAGTAAGAGTGGCGATTTTTTTGCTATTTCACCGTCCATGCTTCAGAAAATTCACGGTCTTCGAACAGTTCCATCAGGCCACTAATCTGTTTTAAGCGTAAAACCTCATCGGCATCCATTCCTAATTCTTCACTTATCCTTTCGTCATCCCAGCCTAAATGATAGAGCTCCCGAACAATATCGGACATGGCGCTGATCTGGTGTTTGCCGCGGGCACGGTTATGGCGAATGGTTGCCGCAATCAAATGTGTTTTCTCCTGTGCGCTTTCGTTGAGCATGACAACGGGGAGATAACCAAGTACTCGAGTGCGCAAAAGAGGCCGCGTGGATGCGAGTTCGCACCGATGAAACCCATCAACGATAACGTGTGTTTTATCATCCGAGGAGAGTTGACTGGTGACAATCGGCTGAGTATAGCCATCGCGCAGCAACGAGGTATATAACAAACGTTTTTCTGGTGGTGCGACGGAATTAGGGTTGTAATCATTTGAGATAACACGCTCAATGGGTTTCCAAAGTACGCAATCAATAGGTTCATTAGAAAAAGGGCTAAGCGCATGCAGTGCTAATCGGATCTTATTTAGAGTCTCAATTTGGACGGTTTCGGACATATTTTCTAATTCTATTTTTAGCTCGTTAATTAATAAATCAATCTTCATATGATGCTCCAGCATTTCCTTTTTGCCTGTATCCTTTTAGTGTAACGTTCATAGCTGTTTGGCTTATTCGGGCTAAATGATAATGATCGACACCAGTAATCATTGCGTAAAAGCACTTTGCAAATACGTCGCCATGATGGAATATCTTTAGAACCGATATCTTTTTCTTGTTCGTCGGGGATATCGTCAGGGAAACCATGGGTTTGATACCAACGTAAATAAATGGCGACCTTATTTCGATAATGCTCAGCGGTTTTTTGCGGCATGCTGTCGAGCAAGAACAGGGCATAACTGCGCCAAGTATGATTGTCGGGTTTGTGTACCTGACGGCGAGCATAGAAATCGCCTCGGCTATTGGCATAAATGCTGCCGGTATTGGCCCCAGAGACTCGCTCACAAACATGTTCCCAACATTCAGGCTCAAGCACGTGATAGAGCCACAGACCTTGCCGCTGTTCGGGGCTAAAGGGTTCACAGATCCGCATGGCATGTAACCCTACGCCAGCTTGAAACATTAGGTCATACAAGGGGTTATAGATTTTTTTTGTGGAAGAGAAATAGGTCCAGATATCGTCCGTTTTCCAGTCGTAGATAGGGTAGATATTATAGGCATGACCTGTAATGGTTCCTGTTGTCCATGGCTTGTCATCCGCAAAGCGGTTTTTACGCTTAGACGCGATGGCCCAGAAACGGGTGTATGACTCATCGGTTCGAATTCCGATCATCATGGCGCAGGGTTGCTGGTTGGAATACCAGTCAGAGAAGGCGGGCATAAATGACTCGAAGGTAATTCCGTCATAATAAAATGGGAAAAAGCTAGGGTCGGTAATAGCATCAGCCGGTGGTTGGCGGATCCAATTTGTATTTGGCGTCCAACATTGCCATTCTGGTTGAAATTGTGAAACAGAATTCCCCGTGGTAATAGGCAATGCGACCCAATAAAAATGCTCAATGACGTCCTGATATAAGCTTCGCATCTTTTCAATATGATTGATGGTGTGACTAAACTGCGCTTCCCAATCGATAAAAACAATATCGAATTTTCTTCCATTCTTTCTTGCCTGCTCTGCCGCTAAATGCAGCAATGTAGTGGAATCTTTTCCACCTGAAAAAGAAACACAAACTCGGTTGAAAGTATTGAATGTCCATTCAATACGCGCTCTTGCGGCTTTTAATACGTTAATGCCTAGAGATGTTTTCTTATTAGATAGAGCATCCATAGAAAGTAGTTTTCTAAAAAAATTGGTGCTATTGAAAGGATAGGGGAAAGAATAATACGTAAGTTATTAGTTTGATAGTGAGGTAGGGCACATATATTGATTAACTCTACATTAAAAAAATTTAATAAATAAATCATTCATATTTTAAAATAAAAAACATCTGACAAATTTATATAATCTGCCAGATGTTAGGGATGCTAAATATAACGGTGTTTAATCGCGGAAGAACCAATAACCGCTATTAATTAAAGCGGCCAAAGTGACGAGGAAGCTTGGGTCGTCAAGCGCTTCGCCCAGCATTGCTGCGTTAATCACGTATTCACGTGCTAAGGCCTGTGCCGCTGCGCTGTGCTCGGTGACAATGATCTCACCGTTGACATAACAACTGCCTGCTACGTTGATAACGCGAAGCCCACCCAGTCGTTCAAGGGATTCACCTGATTGGAGTAATTCGTAAATCTCGCCAGCCTGATAAGGCGGCTCAGGTGGTGCAATATCCAGCTCATGACGAGACTGACTGACAAACTCACCAAACCAAAGATTGAAATTATCTTGGTTCTGCAATTGGCTCATCATCATGCCACGCAGTTTTTCCAATTCGGCACTTTGCACTTCCGAAGGATTTTCGCGAAGGGCGAGATCCGGATCGCTGTAGCGCTCACTGCCCAATTCGTTCGCCAGCACAAAATCGGCAAATCCGCTGATGAGCTCACGGCTATTAGGGGCGCGGAAGCCCACCGAATAGTTCAGCGAGTTCTCTAGCGCATAGCCTTCATGTGGGAACCCTGGCGGGATATACAGAATATCGCCCGGTTCCATCTCTTCATCAATGATCGCGTCGAACGGTTCAACCTGAAGCAAATCAGGATGTGGGCTATGTTGTCTTAGCGGATGCTTTTCGCCAACACGCCACCGACGACGGCCGGTGCCTTGGATGATAAAGACGTCGTACTGATCCAAATGTGGCCCTACGCCGCCGCCCGGTACTGAGAAGGAGATCATGAGATCGTCAGTTCGCCAGTCAGGAAGCTTGCGGAATGGGCGCATTAATGCGCTGGAGGGCACGTGCCAGTGGTCGACGGCCTGCACCAGAATAGACCAATTATTTTCACCCAGATGGTCATAGCTCTCAAACGGACCGTGAGCGACCTGCCAGCGTCCGTCCTGCTGGCTAACAAGGCGACTATCAACCTCGTTTTCCATCGCAAGACCTGCTAATTCGTCGGGTGAAATGGGATCAACAAAATTCTTGAACCCACGCTTTAGGATGACCGGGCGTTTTTGCCAGTAGCGTTGCAAAAAATCATTCCAGTCGAGATCAAGTTGATAATCCATTGTTAATTCCCTGTGTATGTATCTGTTGGGATTATAACGGAAGCGCGCAGGGATTCCTCTGCCTGTTTGTCACAACTTGTACTTAAAAGAGGAATGTTTTGCTGATACGGCGCAGATAACACGCCGTATTCAGGGGAAGGGAACGGTATTGTTTAATCGACGGCGTGGGAAACCTGCTGGCGGCCAAAATGAATGCTCATTCGCGCACCGCCTAAATGACTATCAGTGATGATGGCTTCACCGTCATACTGCTGTAATAACTCATCCACTAACGCTAAGCCAAGGCCTTGCCCTGGACGCAGCGTATCAATGCGCTGGCCTCGGCGGAAGATGAGCTCACGTTTGCTCTCTGGAATGCCAGGACCATCGTCGTCAATCATGATAATCAATTCTTTATCTGTCTGCTGTGCGGTAATTTCTACGAACTCCAGACAATATTTGCAGGCGTTATCCAGCACATTTCCCATCACTTCCATAAAGTCGTTTTTTTCACCGACGAACGTCAGCTCAGGAGAAATATCTAGCGTTATATCCACACCTTTACGCTGATAAACCTTATTGAGCGCCGAACACAGGCTATCTAACAGCGGAGGCACGGAATGCAGCTCACGGTTGAGCATATTGTGTTCAGATTGCATGCTGGCGCGGTGTAAATAGTAACCAATCTGCTGTGAGATTCGGCTAATTTGCTCCAGCATAATGGGTTCAGCCTGTTCAATTTTTAAGTCTTTGCCATTACGCAACGAGCGCAGAGTACTTTGCAGCACGGCCAGCGGCGTTTTCAGACTGTGCGTTAAATCGGTTAGCGTGGTGCGATAACGGGTGTAACGTTGGCGCTCATTGTTGAGCAAAATATTGAGGTTACGCACCAACCCACGCAGTTCGCGCGGCGGATTTTCACTCAGCTGTTCTCGCTGGCCGCTTTCAAGCTCGCGTACCTGTATCAGCACCGCTTTGATCGGCTGTAAGCTCCAATATGCCGCCAGCCACAGGAGCGGTACCACGAGCAGAATATTGGCGATCAGGACATAGGTAAACCAGCCCCACACCATATCGGAATTTTGTAACTCCTGCGGGATGGTATCGACGACGACAATAGTCAGCGCCGGTAGACGTGCCGTTGCCGCGTATTGATTAACGGCAACGGAGTGGGTCATCGCATCGTCATCGTTGTCGTCATAATCTTTAAGCTGGTCTTGAACCTTTGGGTTGTCTCCCAGTACTGCGCTACTGAATACGGTACTGGAGTCCAACTCATAGAATCCCGGTTTTTCCAGCCAAGATTTTTCAATGCGTTTTTCAAGCTCAGGGACTTTACGCTGCGACCAAAGTAGGGTGCCTTTGTCGTCGTAAATCATCACCAACGTCGGTGCGTTAAGATCGAAGTTGGGGGGAGAGGTGATGGTAAGCTTGTTGTTCTCCCAGTGCGCCAGACTGAAAAACAGATTACTTTCACCGCGCAATAGGCGGAATGTGGTTTTGTCAAAACTGACCACATAGCCAACCACTGCAACCACGCCATAGGCTAATGACAGCATGAAAACTACGGCTGCAGTGGCAAGGAGAAAGCGCGTTCTTAACGAGAACGGCTGTGTTTTAAAGCGATTCCAGCGCGAAAGGTTCATTCGTTGATATCAAACCTGTAGCCTTGACCACGCACGGTTGTTATCACTTCATGGGGATATTCGTTCTGTAATTTTTTACGCAGACGTCCCATCAATACATCGATTGTATGGCTTTCGCGCAGTTCTGCATCTGGGTAAAGCTGCAACATCAGAGCGTCTTTGCTAACCACTTTGGCGTGGTTACGGATTAACGTTTCAATGATGGTGTATTCAAACGCGGTCAGTTTAATCAGATTATCGTTAACCGTCAGCTCACGGCGCGAAAGATCGATCTGGAACGGAGGCAGGGTAATCACCTGTGAGGCCAATCCGCTGTTACGACGCATGAGGGCCTGCATACGTGCAATCACCTCTTCGAGATGGAAGGGTTTGGTGACGTAATCATCAGCACCCGCCTCAAGCACGGCAACTTTGTCCTGCCAGCTTTCACGTGCGGTTAGCACTAAGATTGGCAGCTTAATTTGCTCTGAGCGCCAACGACGGATCAGGCTTAAACCATCTTCTCCCGGCAAGCCTAAATCAACAATCGCTATGTCTGGCGTTTGTTCATTAACAAAAAAATCAGCCTCTTTGGCATCTTCTGCAGCATCGACCTGATGGCCCATGTCGCGCATTTGCACAGACAGGTGATGGCGAAGCAAACCATTATCTTCAACGACCAGAATTCGCATGAAGGACTTCTCCCTAAGATGGATGCCAAGAGAAAGCGTCTCTTGGCAAGGTTAATATTCGCGTTATCTTACTAGAAAGTATAACGAAGCCCGATCTCACCGATCTGATCGTCCACTTTCCAATTATGGTAGGTATAACCAATTTCGGTCGCAAGATTTGATGTTAAGGCATAATCTGCCCCAATTCGCGCTTCGTTAAAACCGCGGCTGTCATATTCAGCGTAACGATAAGCGACATTCATACCAATTTTATCGGTAATGTGGCTCTTCACGCCAATTTCACCGGTGGCGCTGCCCCAGCTTTTATCACGCTTCTTATCCCAATCAAAATTGGTTGAAATGACGTGACCACTGGCACCGATGAGTGCATACATATCGGTGTTTGGATTAATTGGGAAATGATAGCCAAGACCCAGCAGGCTATCGCCGCTGCTACGTTGGCTGTTTCCCATTCCGTTCAGGCGCGCATCAATGAACAGATTATTTTCAAATCCGTAGCCACCGCGCAGGTAAAAGCCACCCATGGTGGTTTTGCTTTGATCTGGACGGTTTTGATGCACTAATTTATCAAAATCACTTTTGCTGGTGATACCACCAATCTGAAGGCCGCCAGCGACATAAGTGTAATCGTCGGCTTGTGCCATGCCGGTCATCGCACCGATGATGGCCATTGCGCATAAGGATTGCTTAAACATAGGTGATTCCCTCAATATTCATTGTTGCAGTGTTGCGACAACCAGTATCGAAACTATCGCCTAAACCTTTCCTCAACCATGCGCCATCAAACTTAAACGAAAACTAAACGGGAAATGAAAGGCCCCGTTTAGGGGCCTTTAGAGTATGCAGAGGGCGTGAAATAAATAGAAAAACGATTACTTCTCTTTAGGCTTAGGCAGCTCGGCGCGAATATCTTTCACCTGTGATGCGCTGACGGGTTCTGCTTGGTTTCCCCAGCCAGTGCGCACAAACGACAGCAGTTGTGCGACGTCTTCGTCACTGAGACGCCAGCCAAAATCTGGCATGGTGAGCCCAGTTGGTGCCGTTTGCGTGATCGGCATATGAGATCCTTTCAATACAATGCTAATCAGCGAAGAGGGATCTTTGCTCAGCAGTACAGGATTATGCGCGAGCGCAGGGAAGGTGTTTTCATAGCCCATACCGTCTGAACGGTGGCAGGCAGCGCAGTTATCAAGATACAGCTGCGCCCCCGGCTGCGTTGCCTTACCGCTGGTGAGTGCCTGATAGGTGGCGGGATCCTTCACCAGTTCTTTGGCGTTATCGCCCATCGGCTGCAACGATTTCAAGTAGACCGCAATTGCCTGCAAATCTTCTGCATTTAAATATTGCGTGCTGTCTTGCACCACGTAGGTCATGGAGCCAAACGCGGCGGACTTTTCCGTATGACCGGATTGCAAGAATTGGGCAATTTGTTGCTCATTCCACTGACCCAGACCGGTGACTTTATCACCGCGTAAGTTTGCCGCGTGCCAGCCTTCTAACGTACCCCCGCTGAGATATTCAGGCTCAGACTGGTCTAGCGCTTTTTCTTGGAAACCGATCCCGCGTGGAGTATGACAAGAACCACAGTGACCAAGTCCTTGAACTAAATACGCGCCTCGGTTCCATGCTGTCGTTTGCTGAGTATCAGGTTGGAATACGCCGTCATGACGGAACAGAAGATTCCAGCCAGCCAGCGGCCAGCGCATATTCAGCGGCCAAGGAATATCGCTGTCTTTGTTGGCTTGCGCCACGGGTTTCACTCCATGCTGAAAATAGAGATAGAGATCCTGCATGTCGTCTTCGTTGATTTTAACGAAGGAGGGATAGGGCATAGCCGGATAGAGATGGGTGCCATCTTTGCGGATACCTTTGCGCACCGCGTCGGAAAACTCGGCAAAGCTGTATTCGCCAATACCGTGTTTTCTATCTGGGGTGATATTGGTGGAATAGATTGCCCCGACCGGCGTTGTCATTTTTAATCCGCCAGCAAAGGGCTGCCCCCCAACGGCGGTATGGCATGCGGTACAGTCGCCCGCACGGGAAAGATATTCACCATGGGCGATTCGTTGCTCGAGTGGAACAGGGGCGGCTTGAGCATAAAATCCGGTTGCGCTCAGTAACAATATGGCCAGCTGCGTTTGTCTGATTATTTTCATGATTACTCTCCCTGTCAGGCCTGAACCAATGGGCCCGGATTGGCTAAGTATTGGGTGCGAATGGCATGTGCTGACCAATAGGCTAACGCGCCAACCAATCCGGTTGGGTTATAGGCCATATTTTGTGGGAAGGCGCTTGCACCCTGTACGAAGACGTTAGGGACGTCCCAGCTTTGCAGGTATTTATTCACCACGCTGTTGGATGGGCTATCGCCCATAATCGCGCCGCCGGTGGTGTGGGTTGACTGATAAGGGCGGACGTCATAATGACTATTCATGTCCATCACCGAGACTTTCATTTGTTTAGGATTCATCGCGGTGGCGATACCCTGCATTTTACTGGTGATGTGCTGCGTCATTTTCACTTCATTGGGCTTCCAATCAAAGGTCATGCGAAGCAGGGGCTGGCCGAAAGCATCTTTATAGTTTGGATCGAGATCTAAATAGCACTCTTTGTACGGCATGACCGAACCTTCGGAACCGATGCTCATCGAATGCAGATAGTTATCTTTGATCCCTTGTTTCCAACCTGCGCCCCACGTTGGCGTATCGGCAGGCAGTGTCATTTGCTGGATCGGACGTCCACCGGTACGCACGGCGGAGATATAAGCACCGCCGATAAACCCAAGATTGGTATGATCGAAGTTATCACTGTTGAAATCATCAATGACGGCACCCGCAGCACCAGCGCCGATAAACGGATTGAAATGGGTGTCTTTATCAAAGAAGAGCGAAATACCGCTGTTCATTTGATACGCGTAGTTTCTCCCCACCATTCCTTCACCCGTTTGTGGGTTGTACGGCTTACCAATGCCGGAAAGTAACAGCAAGCGAACGTTATGCAGCTGATAGGCGCTCAAGATAACCATATTGGCCGGTTGCTCAATTTCGCGGCCTTGGATGTCGATGTAGGTTACGCCGGTGGCTTTTTTACCACTGCTATCGAGGTTTACCTTAATAACCATGGAGTTGGTGCGTAGTTCAAAGTTTTTACGCTGGGTGAGCACAGGCAAGATGGTACTTTGCGGCGATCCTTTGGAGTACATGAAACACCCAAAGCGTTCGCAGTAACCGCAATAGTTGCATGGGCCCAATTGTACGCCATAGGGGTTGGTATACGGTTGTGAGCAGTTCGCCGCAGGAATGGCAAAAGGGTGATAACCCAGTTCTTTGGCGGCTTGGCTAAATAAGGTCCCCGAATAGAGTGATTTAAGCGGTGGAGTAGGATACTCGGAGGCTCTTGGGCCTTCAAAAGGATTACCGCCTTCGATAATTTCGCCCCGCAGGTTGCCAGATTTACCGGCGGTTCCACAGACTTTTTCGAACTTATCAAAGAAAGGCTCTAAGTCGGCATAATCAACAGGATAGTCTTGCAATAACATGCCTTGAGGAATAAATGTCTTTCCATAGCGTTCGCTGATTGTGGTGTGTAATTTTAAATCGCTCGGTAAGGCCCGCCAGTGCATGCCGTTCCAGTGAACACCTGCACCCCCAACGCCGTTACCCGGCAAGAATGAGCCAAATTGGCGGTAGGGTACGGCGTAATCGCCGGGATTATGGCGCACGGTCACCGTTTCTTTGGCCGCTTCTTGGAAAAGCTTGAGCCGAATCCCGTAGGTCAATTCATCGGCAATACGTGGATAAGCAAAGTCAGGGTAGGTATCTCGTTTTTCCCCACGTTCTAACGCGACGACGCTCAAACCCGCATCGGTCATTTCCATGCCCATAATGGCGCCGGTCCAGCCAAAACCGACAATTACCACGTCAACGGGGTCTTTTTTTATCGTTGTCATCTATGCAGTCCTCTTGCTGGAAATACTGACAGGGCCCTGTGGGTAAGGCTCATTCGGGTGATCAACCCAGTCGGTGAAGTCGGCGCGAGCGCCGGGGAATCCGATCAGTTGCCACGATGCGAGCGTCTGGTTGCCTCCGTGGATGGGGTCAGCAAAATATCCCTCTTTGGTATTTTGTAGCAGTAAATCGAACAGCATTTTGGCGGGAACGGCATCGAATGTCGGTTGGTCTTTTTCTAGGCTAGATAGCACCTGATCCTGCTGTTCCGGTTTTAGCTCGGCAAAACGATGTTGAAATTTCTGCTGGCAATAATCGTTCACCGCACCGATCCCTAAACGATAAACCTCGCGAGGAACCAATTTGGACTGATACCCCAGTTCAGGCACCGCGGCGACAAAAGGGGGATGCATATACCACAGACCGCCATGACCGAAGGGGGCTTCCATCTGTTTATCAATAAAAACCGGGACACCCTGCGATACCGCGCCTGGACCATTTGCATCGGTAGGGATTAGCCGTTCACAGGCTGCTAGCAGGAAGGCCCATTCCTCATTATTAAAATAAACAGGAACGTAGTGCTGGCTCACTCCGGGGGACTTTGCTGGTGATGCTTGGGCAGTTGTGGTGAGCGATACCACACCGGTTCCTGCCGCTGCGGCAAGTGGGATCAGCGTTAACGATTTTTTTAAGAACAGCCTTCTGGCTGGAATTGCTTCATGAGGCTTCGACATAACGGCACCTTGCTTTAAGAGATACCTGTTACCCAAGAAATGCTGTTTATTTTGATCCAGCGTTAGATTGAGTAACAGGCTGAGAAGGATGATGAAGACATTATGATAAGCATTTACCTTCCATATCATTAGCATGCTAATCATGATTTCCATTGTAAAGATGTGGAAATAAAAAACAATTAAGAAAATATTTTCATACAATTTTTTTACTTAATGCTCTCAGTAAAATAACGATCAAGGGGTGGTTGGCTAGAAAGGTGCGAGGAGAACGAGAAGAAAACGTTTGCCTAGATTGAGAGAGCAAATATGATTGTTCGATTCAGCTCTCAGTTTTATTTCAATGGTATTATTAAGGTACTACGCAATGAAAGGGTTGTTAGTCCATTCGTGTGCAAGGAAATCAAATGCAAACAGTTAATAATAACAATACTAAACTATCCGTGATGATGTTCGTGGAGTGGTTTATTTGGGGCGCATGGTTTGTGCCGCTCTGGCAGTATCTGAATAAACTCGGTTTTTCTCCTTCAGAGATAGCATGGTCATATAGCAGCACGGCGATTGCGGCAATACTGTCTCCGGTACTCGTGGGGGTTATTGCCGACCGCTATTTTGCGGCACAAAAGGTACTGGGGTGGCTGCATTTGGTGGGCGGCACGCTCATGCTGCTTTTGGCATGGCAGACGCAGTTCTCAACATTTTTTCCTCTGCTGGTGGTTTATGCTTTGACGTATATGCCAACCGTAGCGCTGACTAACAGTATCGCCTTTGCCAATATTCGTGATACTGAAAAAGACTTTCCCCGAATCCGCGTATTAGGCACCTTAGGTTGGATTGCTTCCGGCTTGGTCGTTGGTTTTATGCTGCCGCCATTGCTGGGGATGGATAACGTTTCGGATACCAATATGCCGCTGATTGTCACGGCGCTGGCTTCTGTATTGTTAGGCCTGTACAGCTTTATGCTGCCAAACACGCCGCCGAAAGTGGGTCAACGTACCGATATTAAAGATTTGCTCGGACTGAATGCGCTGAGCCTGTTGCGTGACCGATCTTTTGCGATTTTTGCGCTGTGCTCGTTTCTCTTCTGTATGCCTCTGGCTTTCTACTATCAATTTGCCAACGGTTACCTCACGCAGGTGGGCTTAGAAAATGCCACCGGCTGGATGACGCTTGGGCAGGTGTCCGAGATCTTCGCCATGCTGGCGTTGCCGTTCTTGTTAAAGCGTTATGGCATCAAAAAAGTTCTACTGCTGGGCTTCGTCACCGCGGGCATTCGCTATGTGCTGTTTATCTATGGCGGTACGGCGGATGTGCTGATGTATAGCATGCTGTTTATCGGTATTTTGCTACACGGCGTTAGCTACGACTTCTACTTTGTGACCGGCTATATCTACGTTGATAAAAAAGCGCCTGCGCATATGCGAACAGCGGCGCAGGGTTTGATCACGCTTATTTGCCAAGGTTTCGGCAGCTTTATCGGCAACTGGCTGGGAGGCCGCGCAATGACAGCCTTCCAATTACCTGAAGCTCACAACGGTATGACCTTTGACTGGTTTACCGTGTGGGGCGTTGGTGCGGCGATGGTCTTTGCCGTGATGCTGCTCTTCATTCTCTTTTTCCGCGAAAAAAACCGTGAAATCACGCAGGTTGCTATCGGAAATTAATACCGTTTTTATTTAATCTTGCGGCGACTTGGCTGTTTCCTAACGCGGTCGCCGATGAAATATTGAGGTTGTTTGCTATGAACTTACATGTATCTTCACAGGCAGAAGTGACTCTCCAACAGCGTATTCTTGGTGCGCTTTATGGCCAAATGTTGGGCGATTCACTTGGGATGCCTTCTGAGCTTTGGCCACGCTCACGCGTGCGTAGCCATTTTGGCTGGATTGACCGCTTCTTAGATGGCCCTCAGGAAAACAACGCTGCATGTTATTTCACCGCTGGACAATTCACCGATGATACCTCGATGGCACTGGCATTAGCTGACGCGCTGGTAGAGGCTAACGGAAAAGTGGTCCCTGAGCTGATTGCGAGAAACGTTATTCGTTGGGTCGATAGTTTCGATGCGTTTAATAAGAATATTTTAGGCCCAAGTTCAAAAGTGGCGCTGCGTGAACAGAAAGAAGGCAAGCCAATTAGCAGTTTAGAAAACAACGGTGTGACTAACGGCGCGGCGATGCGCGTTTCTCCTTTGGGATGCGTGCTTCCTTCGGCTCCGTTGCGTACTTTTGTTGATCAAGTATGGGAAGCCTCGAGTCCAACGCATAAATCGGATATTGCGGTAGCCGGTGCCGTGGTGATTGCATGGGCAGTCTCTAAAGCTGTTGAAGGCGCTTCGTGGGATGAAATCAAAATGGCGCTGCCTGCCGTGGCCACCTATGCGCAAGAGTTTCGACCATCAACGTTCAGCGCATCCTTGGCAGCGCGCATTGAACTGGCGCTTTCGGTGGTTTCTGGTTCTGATGGCATTGAAGACGCCAGCGAGCGCGTTTATCAATTAGTGGGGGCGGGGGTGAGTACCATCGAATCTGTTCCTGCGGCGATTGCGATGGTTGATTTGGCTCAGGGATGTCCTAACCAGTGTGCGGTGCTGTGTGCCAATCTTGGCGGTGACACTGATACCATTGGTGCTATGGCAACGGCTATTTGCGGCGCATTGAAAGGGGTTAACGCCATTAAACCTGAATGGCTGTCAACGCTGCAACAAACTAACCCTATCGATATGACGCGTTATAGCATCGCGTTCGAAAAATTCCGTGCTCAATGGCAGGACGCAAAATAATGAAACCGTGGCTGAACCAATTTTTGTATCAACGAAAGCAGGCGCAGCCCGTCATGGTGCTCGGCGCCTCGGTCATGGACGTGGTGGCGGATACCGATCGTATACCAGAAAAGGGCGGCGATCAGCCCGCCTTTGAACGCGGTGTTCATCTGGGCGGATGTGCGTTAAACATTGCGCTGGCGCTGCATCGTTTGGGCGTTAGCTGTGTACCCATGCTGCCAATTGGCGAAGGAATGTGGGCGGATCGGCTGCGGGCGGCCATGGCGAGCAAAGGCATTCATAGCCAGCTTAACGTCACCGGAGGCGACAATGGTTGGTGTTTGGCGTTGGTTGAACCCGATGGTGAGCGAACCTTTATCTCATTTGACGGTATTGAAAACCAGTGGCAGGCACAGTGGTTAGCACCGCTGACACCAACGTCGGGCTTTGTGTCCATTTCCGGCTATCAGCTTAGCGTTCCGCGTGGTGACGTTTTACTGAATTGGGTTAATGGTTTGCCGAAGGATGTGAAGGTGGTGGTAGATTTTGGCCCAAGGCTGGATCGCATTTCACCTCAGATAGTTCAGCAGCTATTGCGCCCCGGCGTTATTCTCACGTTAAATGAGCGTGAAGCCCAGATCCTTGGTATGCAAAAAGATGGCGTTGAGGCGTTTTGTCAGCAGCTTCATCAGCAAACCAAAGAGTTGGTGGTGGTCAGAATGGGAGATGCTGGCTGCTATTATCATCAAGCGGATGATGAAAAAGGCTGGGTTGATGCTTGCCTCGTCAACGTGGTTGATACGATTGGCGCCGGTGATAGTCATTGTGCTGGACTGCTGGCAGGATTGGCCTGTGGATTATCAGCCAAGGATGCATTGACGTTAGCCAACCATATTGCTGCCTATGTGGTGTCTTTCCGCGGCGGTGATTGTGCACCGACCACGGAAGAGTTAGCCGAGTTTTTCTAACCTCACGCGTTATTCAATCACTAAACGTGCTCGCTTGCCGGTCATGCTCAACATGCCGACAAGTGAGTCGATAGTAAACTTCTCGATTTTTTGATTCACCACGTCGGAAACTCTCGGGCGGGAAATATTCAATATTTCCGCGGCAGCGCTTTGTTTAAGGTTGTTAGACGCAATCCACTGGGTAATTTCAACCATCAGGGTGATCTTCATCTCTAACTCCGCGTTAATCTGGGTGAGAGATTCTGCATGTAATTGCTGGGCTTGGCTGTCAGAAAAACCAAGGTCTGCAAAAATATTGCCATCCGCTTCAGTAATATGGCGAGACTGAGTATCAATGTGGTTGTTCATGTTGTGATTACTCATGTTTAAGACTCCTTTCTTTGGTGATTTCTTTATACCGCAACATGACGATTTCATTGTCTATGCGCGAGGTCTTTTGCGTTTTCTTCGTGAAGCAATGCAGCACATAGACAGATTCGGCAAATGTTGCGACATACATGATTCGGTATTGGTTATTGTCGTTATCTATTCGAATTTCAACGACACCGGAACCTAGATCGTTTCTCGGCTTCCAATGCCGAGGCTCAAGGCCATATTGCACACGGTGAAGTTCAAACCCTGCCGTTTTTTTACTTCATCGCAGAAGGAGAGTAATGCCTTCTTAGATGTTCCCCTCCAGTCGATAGGTTTAACGCTAGGTGTTAGTTTTAAACCAGAAACTGTTATGGCAATGAAAGTCCTTTTTTGATCACACATGGTGTCGTTCCTTTGTGTATAAAATTTTATACATTTATGTATGCTTTGCAAGCAGTATTTTCAGTTGCGTATCAACATCGCTCGGCATGTCGTCGCCGAAAAAGAGTAATCCTGAGCAAATTGAATTGCTTGAGGAAATTTGATTGATGATGAAAGCCTGCGAAGCTGCACACAGTGCGATAAAGATCGAAAGGGAATTGCTAGATGAATATGCGAAGGAATTCGCAAAGAAGGAAACAAAAAAGCGCCACTCACTTGGTTGAGTTGCGCTCTGATGATGGGGCGTTAGAACTCAATCTTCGGTTGAGTACTCATACATATCACCACGGCAGTAGTTGATGCTGTACTCCAACGGTCGCAGTTCGTGATCGAGCAAGGTTTGGCGAATGACCAACATTGCCGAAGGTTCTTTGATCAGTAGCTTTTCGCGTAGTTCGTTATTCGCTAAGCAGGCGCTAATTTGGCTATAAAGCTTACCAAATTGGATCTGGCGGCTGCGCAGGTAGTCGTACAGTGAATTGCCGATTTGCTCTACGTCATCAATGGCGTTTTCAACCACGTATGAAATAGCGACGGAAACGGGGCTGTGATCCACGGTACGAATACGTTCTAGGCGGAAAACCGAACTGTTTTGTGGAATATTCAGTTTTTCGGCAACGTTGAGTGATGCTGTTACACGTTCACGCTTAATCCACACTGAACCGGGCGTCCGGCCTTGTAGATTGACCTCACCCGAAAACCCTTTAATGGTAGCGAGTGAGTAAGCCAGTGGCGACGCTGGGGTGTTTTTCACCATAGTTCCAAAACCACGGCCTCGACCGATAATATCGTCTTGTTCAAGGCATGCCAGCGCTTTACGCACCGTAATTCTGGAAATTTTTAATGCGTCAGTGAAAGCACGCTCGCTGGGTAGAAAATCGCCGGGTTTGACGATCCCTTGATCAATGGCTTCGCGGAGAGATTCATTAAATCGAAGATAGATTGGCATTGAGCCAGTTTGGGCAATATCTTGCTGTAATTTATTTAATAACTGCAGGCTATTTTCTGCGCTCATAGCATTGAACGTCCGGATTATTTGTATTGATTAAGACGGATGAGATCCTCAGTGTAGACCGTGATTTCAGATTGCAGAAGGAAAAATACGTGATTTCGTGGCAGGGGTTTATATCGAAGCACAAAATACAACAGGCTGAATGAAAACTGCCCGCAATGGCGGGCAGCTTGAAGCGGAAATGCTAATTATTTCAGCTTATCAACGAGAGTAATGGCTTCACCAATATAATTGGCTGGTGTCATGGCTTTCAGGCGCGTTTTCTCATCGTCTGGCAGAGCCAGTCCATCGATAAATGCCTGCATGCCCGCCGCGTCAACACGTTTACCGCGAGTTAACTCTTTCAGTTTTTCATACGGCTTTTCGATGCCGTAACGGCGCATCACGGTCTGAATTGGCTCGGCCAACACTTCCCAGTTGTGATCCAGCTCATCCAGAAGATGATCGCGATTCACTTCCAGCTTGCTAATCCCTTTCAGGGTGGACTGATAAGCGATTAATGCATAGCCAAGTCCAACGCCTAAGTTGCGCAGTACGGTGGAATCCGTAAGATCGCGCTGCCAGCGTGAAACCGGCAACTTAGCGGCCAAATGCCCCAGAACCGCATTCGATAGACCCAGATTACCTTCAGAGTTCTCGAAGTCGATTGGGTTGACTTTGTGCGGCATCGTTGACGAGCCTATTTCACCCGCGATGGTTTTCTGTTTGAAATGGCTAAGAGCGATATAGCCCCAAATGTCGCGGTCAAAGTCGAGCAAAATGGTGTTGAAGCGTGCGACGCAGTCAAACAGTTCTGCAATATAGTCATGCGGTTCAATTTGCGTGGTGTATGGGTTCCATTGGATCCCCAGAGACGTGACGAACTCTTCGCTGAACTGATGCCAATCGACTTCAGGGTATGCCACTACGTGGGCATTATAGTTACCCACCGCGCCGTTGATTTTGCCTAGGATATCGACATTACCCAACTGGCGGAATTGGCGTTCCATGCGGTAAGCCACGTTGGCAAATTCTTTACCGACGGTAGAAGGTGTTGCTGGCTGACCGTGGGTGCGAGAGAGCAGGGGAATATCGCGATATTCCTGAGACAGGCCAGCAATCGCGTCGATGATTTTGCGCCACTGCGGCTTAATCACTTCTTCACGCGCGGTGTTCAGCATCAATGCGTGAGACAGGTTGTTAATGTCTTCAGAGGTACAGGCAAAGTGGATGAACTCAGATACCGCTTGTAGCGCAGGAACTTCGGCGACTTTTTCTTTCAGGAAGTATTCTACGGCTTTAACGTCATGATTGGTGGTGCGCTCGATGGTTTTGATGCGCTGAGCGTCTTCTTCGCTGAATTCGGCGACAATTTTGTCAAGGAAAGCGTTTGCGTCGGCGTCAAAAGGCGGAACTTCGCGGATTTCTGCACAGGCTGCTAATTTCTGCAACCAACGTACTTCTACCTGCACACGGAACTTCAGCAGACCATATTCACTGAAAATCGGACGCAGCGCGGTGACTTTATCGCCATAGCGGCCGTCAATCGGTGACACAGCGGTCAGAGAGGATAATTCCATCGGTAGCAACTCCTGAGGGATTGAGGTGGATATTGAAAAACGTAATCAATCGGTACATCTTCCAGCGAGTCATCGCTGGGCGAACTGTATTAAACCTACAAAACCTTGTCTTTAGAACTGACAAAGCCTTGGATTAACAATGCGTGAGTAAATTTTGTGCCATCTGGAATAAACGGTTGCGCGAGAACATCAGCTGCAAGCGACCACCGCCAACCTGTTGCCACAAGATCCCAGAGCGAATACCCGCTAACAATGCAGCGCGTACTTTGGCTTGAATTAGCGGATTTTGCAGGATAGTTGGGGAACCCGTGACCTGAATACGTGGGCCTAATGGGCTTACGACGTCAACGTAAATCGAGGCTAGAGAGCTAACAATCGTTTCGGATTCGAGATCGAAATGTGCCAGCTGTCGGTCTAGAACATTGATGCGGTCAGACAGCGTTTGCATGGCGGCATTGTTGCCAAACAGCTTGCGTTCTAACACCATCAGGCTCAGACAATAACGCGTTAACTCCGCGCCAGGCCCTTGGCGGTTGGCATTTAGCACGTTTAACAGCGTTTCGAGGCCTAACTTAAGATCGCGCTCATGATCGCCGAATACGGCCAGCGTTGATGGCGGGTTAGTTTGAAGAATACTGTTCAGCGACGTTCTCATTGCGGCGTTATCGCACTGGCCTTCATGTGCCAACTGTTGAACCAGTCGAGCTGATTGACAGATACCAGCTAATGCCAAGGTGATGTCGTAGTAGTTCTTCGCCACGGAGACTCCTGTATGCGCGGGCAAGGAAAAATTAACGCAGGTTTAGCAACCCGCGTAGAAATTCAAGCGCAGATCATGCCACAAAGCAGGGCTTAAACACAGAGGCAATCGAGTCCCTTGCTGATATTTGGCTGACGTCTGCTCGATTCCCACGCCGATGGGGCAAACTTTACTCGATAACCACTTTGTTTTTGCCGCTGTGCTTCGCCGTGTAAAGCGCATTATCGGCACGATTGAGCGCTTCCTCTATTGTTGCTGTTTTTCCATCAAACAGGCTAATACCAAATGAGGCCGTGACATGAATTTTTGGCCCATGTGAGAGGAAGAATTTACGGTTACTGATGGCTAACCGGATACGCTCACAGACGTGATATGCGCGGTTGAGATCGTCATAATTGATAATAAGCGCAAACTCTTCACCGCCAAAACGGGCCACAAAATCGCCTGAACGGGTGATCAAACGAATCAGCTCAGCCACTTCAATCAAAACCTGATCGCCCGCTAAGTGCCCATAGGTATCATTAACGGATTTGAAGTTATCAATATCGATCATCACTAAACAGCAGGGCGAACGCGACTTCGATAACGCCTGCATTTGTTGCTCGAGCGCCTGTCGGTTATGCACTTTCGTCATGGGATCAAGCAACGATGCTGCGCGAACTTTAAAGAAGGCATCGACGCTGCGGCGCTTGATGGACAGGGTTTGATAACAGACCAGTAAGCAAAGAAAAGAGACAACTTGGTAGATCAAAATATCGAGTACGTGATTTTTGGTATGCAAAAACGGTAGCACAATCACTATGCGATACAGCGTGATAAAAACGATCGTTTTGAGATAGGTGCGAAAGGTATTTCGCTCCCAGACTTTCGCGATGAGCACCGGAACCAGCATCACCGCCAGTAGCAGATTATCGAGAACGAAACCGCCGGTGGTCGCGAAGTTCACTAGCCATGCGGTAATCCCTGCAATACCGCCACCAAAGAAAGTGACTAACAGCATCGGTACAATTTCGAAGCTGTAGTAAATCTCATGGGTGAAGTACATTTTACTGCGCGTGAGATAGAGCGAGATGAGTCCCGCGATCACGCCAAATAAAATGCGGCGACTCAACGATGAATGTGAATTTAATGCGTTGTGTTTGCTAAGCACGAAATAGCTCACCGACAGCGATGCGTAGGTGACACAAGCATTTATGTAGAGAACATCGAGCGACTGTAACGGATTCATCGTTTATCTCTGATTAGTATTCGTCAGAATATTCTCAGTCTAGCACGCGACTTTCAACCGTAATTTAAGAAAGGATTTATTTATAACTGTCTGAATTTTGTAAATAAGAAAGCCGGAGAACAAATAATGTGCTCCGGCTTAAGTAAGCTGCTGAAAACTTAGTCAATGATGCGTTGTTCGATAACACCGCCGCCTAAGCAGACTTCGTCGATGTAAAACACCGCAGACTGCCCTGGCGTCACCGCAGCAACAGGTTCGTCGAAGCGAACTTCAATGCGTTCATCATCAATTGGCGTGACGGTACAAGCGATATCCGGCTGGCGATAGCGAGTTTTCACCACGCAGCGGAACGGTTCACGCACGGTTTTACGATCGACCCAATGCAGCTGCTGGGCAATTAAACCATTCGAGTACAGGCTTGGGTGGTCGTGGCCTTGAGCAACGAGCAACACGTTGTTTTCAAGATCTTTCTCGACTACGTACCAAGGATCTTCACCGCCGTCTTTAGTGCCGCCGATACCGAGCCCCTTACGCTGTCCGAGAGTGTGGTACATCAGGCCTTGATGCTGGCCGATCTCTTCACCGTCAACGGTCATGATTTTACCCGGCTGTGCAGGCAAATAACGGCCAAGGAAGTCACGGAATTTACGTTCACCGATAAAGCAGATGCCGGTTGAATCTTTCTTCTTCGCGGTAGCAAGCTCTAACTGTTCGGCGATTTTGCGAACTTCCGGCTTTTCGAGCTCACCCACCGGGAACAGGCTCTGTGCCACTTGCTCATGGCTCAGCGTATACAAGAAGTAACTCTGATCTTTGTTGGTATCAACGCCGCGCAACAGCTGCGTGGTGCCGTTAATATCACGGCGGCGCACGTAGTGGCCTGTTGCAATGTAGTCAGCGCCTAAGTCTTCGGCGGCGAACTCTAAGAATGCTTTGAATTTGATCTCTTTGTTACACAGGATATCAGGGTTAGGCGTTCGGCCTGCTTTGTATTCGGCTAAGAACAGCTCAAATACGTTATCCCAATATTCAGCCGCAAAGTTAACGGTATGCAGTTCGATACCTAACTTGTCGCAAACTGCCTGAGCGTCAGCCAGATCGGTCGCCGCTGAGCAGTACTCTTCATTGTCGTCCTCTTCCCAGTTCTTCATGAACAGGCCAGCAACCTGATATCCCTGTTGTTGTAATAGGTAGGCGGATACGGAGGAATCAACGCCGCCGGACATCCCGACGATCACTTTTTTCTGGCTGTTATCTGACATGAGACTCTCACAGTCTGAGTGGAACACAAATTTAAGGGGCGGATTTTAGCACGAAAGCAGGGCGTGGAAAAAGCACTGCGCCGTATTTTCTAGACGACTGGTCTAGCGGCGCAGGCTGAAGCGATGGGCATATCGAGAACAATGCCTATTTTACAGTTGAATACTGCCTGTAAACAGAACCTTACCGGTTGGCTGTCCGGTTGGAGAACCACCACGCGGCTCAAGGCTTATGGCCAATAGGCTGCCATTAATAATCGGTTTGCCTAATGCTGAAACGGCGCTCAATGCGGTATTGCTGATAATACCGAGTGAAATAGGCTTGCCACCTTTCGGTATCGCCCACAGTTCTAAGCTGCGGTCGCTAGGAATATTCAACCCACGCGGCGGTGTTAACGTTAACGCATGGCTGTCTGGATTTAAGCTAACCTGCCAGCGCATATTATTGTCTTGAGTGGCCAGTACCGCGACTTCAGACGGTGGGGCGTAGGGTTTCACCAATGTTCTCGGTAGCAGGACTAATAACAAGCAAGCGGCGGCTAGCACGACTGCGCCTATCCAACCATGGCGTTTAAACCAGTGAGATTTAATATGTGTGACGTTGTCACGTTCACCGTCTAGCTGGCGCACAATATTTTGCCAAACATGAGCTGGAGGCTGAATCGGTTGGTACAGATCGTCAAGCGGTGCCAGGCCATTTTGCCAACGTAGCACCTGAACTTGCAGCTCAGGCGTCTTTTCCAGCCAACGCTCAAACCGTGCTCGAGGCAAACCGCGAAGCGTGCCGAGCACGTATTCGCCAGCCAGTTGTTCGAGGTGTTCAGTGCGTGGGATCATAAGCCTAAGCATCCTTTAAGTTGTTCTAGGCCACGGCGTATCCAGCTTTTTATGGTCCCCAGCGGCTGGTGGAGAAAGGCGGAAACTTCGCCATGTGACAGCCCTTGATAATAAGCCAGTACCACGGTTTGCTGCTGATCGGAGGGCAGGCCAGCTAAGCACTCTTTTAGCCGCAGATTTTGCACGCTGTCTTGAATATGCTGTAGCGGATCGTCATTAATGCCGCTATCACTCATCACCGTGTCAAATTCATCATCGGTTGGTATTTCATAGCGCGCGCTGCCGCTACGCAAACCATCGATAGCGCGATTACGGACGATATGGGTCAACCAGGTTTGCGGGCTACTGAGTCCTGGCTGATAGGTTGCCGCTTTGTGCCAGATGGTAATAAAACTCTCTTGCAGAATATCCTGCGCCCATGTGGGATTACGTAAGATTTGCACGGCAACCGAATAAAGCCTCGGCGACGTTTGGCGATACAGATCTTCAAAGGCCGCTCGGTTTCCCCGAGCAGCCTCTTGGATTAGTCGTGTTAGAGGCTCAATATCGCCATTATTCATCGTTCTACCTTGTGCAGGATTAATCTACAGAATTCGCCTGCAGCAAGTATAGACGGCTTTATTTAGGAAGGAGCACCTTGTCAATGACATCGATGACACCGTTTTTCTGATGAACGTCATATGTGCTGATGTTTGCCACGCCGCCGTTCGCGTCTTGGATCTGAATATTGTGCGGACCGTTTTGTAATAGCCAGATATCTTGTCCGTTCACGGTTTTAAGCATCGCTTTGCCATTACCTTGATGGATTTTTTTCTCCAGCGCTTTCATATCCAGAGAGCCGGGGACCACATGATATGTGAGTACAGACACCAGTTTGGCTTTGTTTTCTGGCTTTAGCAGAGTATCTACCGTGCCTGCTGGCAGGGCGGCAAAGGCTTCATTAGTCGGCGCAAAAACGGTGAAAGGGCCTTTCCCCTGCAAGGTATCGACTAAACCTGCGGCTTTGACTGCTGCCACCAAGGTGGTGTGATCTTTAGAGTTCACTGCGTTTTCGACGATGTTTTTTTGTGGATACATTGCTGCACCACCGACCATGGTAGTACCACCAGACATCATGGAGGCTTCAGACATGTTTTGTGCAAATGCAGAAGCGCCACACACCAGCAGAGAAGAGCAAAGTAAGGTACGGGTAAACATATTCATGATGCGTTCCTTATGAGTAGGGGAAAAGTCAGGCTCTGTGCCTCACATACTCATATACGGACGGGGGGATGGATTGGATGCAAAAAAATAAAATATTTTAGATTTTCTTTCGATGCCGCTCGCCATCATCAAATGCTTCATCCGGTGTCTTGCCATGGCGCAGGAGGCGACAAACGGCACCGTAAGACTTATTGGGCATCAAACTTTCGTAGGCATCACGGATAGAGCGGTAGTGGTTTCCGTTCACGCAGATGCCATTTTCTTTGCCAACGCAACGGTTATGCACGATTAGCGACTCAGAGAGAATAAGCCGATAAGTGGAAATCTCCCGCCAGGAAAAATCAATGATGTCATAAGGATGAATGCCAGCAGCGTCAGAGCGCCAACGAATGTAGTAGGGCTGATCTTCATCGTTGAGATAAACGCATTGCAGCCTTTTTGCTCCCCGCATATTGAGATGGTTGAAAAGATCGAAGCTATTCTTTTTCGACCACTGATACAGGTCACGAACGCTCCAGTTATTGACGCGAAATACGCGTCCTGCTTGTAAATGATTTCGGCCTCTGTTCGTGCGCCGTTCAAAGGTGTGGTAGCGGTAGATATGCCATGCTTTTGTTGCTTGGTAGAATAAAATTTCAAGGTGATGGGAATGGTCTTCTCCTGAGGTAAGGTTTACGCCAGTGTGTATCTGATATAGCGTCTGTAAATGTGCTAAGAAGCAGGCTTTTTTCGGTTTGCCATAACGTTCAAAATACGTGATAAAACAGACCGAAAGGTTCTCTATCGTGTCATGTTGAATAAGACTAACCTGTTTCTTTGGCATATTAAGTGAGCCTGTTTATCTTTGTATATTGGCAGCAGTTTGGTATTCGCTCGGCTTTGCTGGTTGTCAATTTATCCGTGAATGGAATTATTTTTTTAAATCGTCAAATCTGACGAGATAAATTAAAATTTATCGTTACCGATATCATGCATTAAGTTTTTCCCTAGCTATCACAATGGCAGTACGCCATTATGATAATGAGTTTCTCATATCGTCATTAATGACGAAAATATTACTTTCCATTTTTAGGATGGCGTAAGTAGATCATCCAGTAAGTAATTCCTACTAATACGCCACCACCGATAATATTACCTATAGTGACGGGGATAAGATTATCAGTAATAAAGTTATTCACGGTGAGAGCAGAAAACTGATCCGGTGTTGTATTCAGCGTTTGCCAGAATGTATCAGGTGAAAAATTGCGAATGACGATCGCCAGCGGAATAAGAAACATATTGGCAATGCTGTGCTCAAAACCGCTGGCAACAAACATGCCGATAGGCAATAAGAGAGCGGCAATTTTGTCGACCAAAGTACGTCCAGAGTAACTGAGCCATACGGCAAGACAAACCATTAGGTTACACAATATGCCGAGGCATACTGCTTCAATAAACGTATGATGCATTTTGTGATCGGCGGTCTGTAAAACGTTAAGCCCCCACTGGCCGTTGCTATTCATCGCTTGTCCTGCGAACCAGATAAGCGCGACCAGCAGCATGGCACCGACAAAGTTTCCGACGTAGACGATGATCCAGTTGGTTATTAATTGACGCCAGTTGATAAGGCCGCTGGCCTTAGCCATCACGGTAAGTACCGAAGAAGTAAAGAGATCCGCGCCACTAACGACAACCAGAATCAGCCCTAAGGCAAAGCATAATCCACCGGCCAGTTTGGTGACTCCCGTTGCGGGCGCAGGGCCCATGGTCACGGTGATGTAGAAGACAAAGGCGAGGGAAATAAATACGCCAGCGGTTAATGCGAGAAAGAATGAGAGCTCTTTCTTTTTCGTTGCTTTATATAATCCTGCTTGTTCAGCGACTTTTGCCATTTCATCCGGCAAGCGTAAATCAAATGGATTGCCTGTGCTCATAGCTAACTCCTGTCATATCATCTGATATAAAAAAGGAACGAATTGAAAGTGTGATTCTATATTCACTTTAAAACATGCACGTTGCGTACCAAAAAAACTTTATAGCGAATGTGGAATAACTATCGAGATCACAAAATTTGATTATTAAAGATGACGTAGATATATGTGGGAGTTGAGGAATAAAAAAATATCCTGTTCTGATCAAAGAATAATGTGTCATTTCTTATATTAATTTAAAAACGTATTACACTGGGGATTCAATAATCAGAATGATAACGTTGCGATATTATGAAGCCGAGCGAAACGAGTATTGTTACTAGCGTTGTTACTCCGCAAAATTTACCGTGGCAGGAGGTTGTCTCTCTGGTTACGCAGCAGTTGCTTGGCCAAACCGACAGTATTTCTGCGCTCAAAGCCTTTATCCCATTACCGCCCCCCTTTAGCCCTGTGCAATTTATCGAACTTCATCTCAACGACGGCGTTTATTATCGCTGTTTTGATGACGGCAGCGTTGAGCGTTCGGCAACGGCTTTTACGGGCAGCGTGAGCGACTGCAATTTGCACGTGGTCAAGCTTGCGGGCAGCACGCTGGTTGAGCTCAGATTTGTGCGTAATGACGGTGGGCTGTTTAGCGCTGACGATAAAGTGCTTTTTTCCTGGCTCGCGCGGCTGGTCACACCGGTCATTGAAGGCCTATTGGAGCAAGAGCGCCTGCGCGAAGAGTGCGTAAATTTAAGTCATGAACGCGATCAGTGCCAGATTTTGGTGGATACCACCAATTCTGTGTTATCGCATTTGGAAACGGATGCACTGGTGGCAGAAGTGTCGAAAGAGATCCATCGCTTTTTTGGTATTGCATCGATTGGCATGGCGTTACGCGACGCCGGTAAACAGCAAAGTTTAGTGGTATACGCCAGTGACTATTTGCTTCATCAATCTGTTACCTGTAGCCAATTTTCTCTTGAGCTGGACGGCAGCATGGTGGCGCGTTCACTGCATGAAAATCAGTCTATTCTGGTGCAAACCCATAAGCATTTAGCCGATTGGAGACAAGATCCATTGCTTCAGACATTGGCTCAAAAAGGCATGCAGGCGGCTTTTTTTCTGCCGCTATCGTTTAATCACAAGCCTCTCGGCGTTCTGATTTTAGCGCATCCAGAACCCGCGATTTTTACCCGCGATAGCTGCCAGCTTTTGGCACAGATCGCGGCTCGTATCGGCATTGCGGTAGAAAATGCCGACGCTTATGGCCAGATTACCCGCAGTAAAGATAGTCTGGCGCATGAAAATATCTGGCTCAACGAGCAAATCCAAAATAGCGATGGATTCAGCGACATTATTTACCAAAGCCAAGCCATGAGTGATGTGGTTGAGCAAATGGAAATGGTGGCAGAAAGCGACAGTACCGTATTGATTTTGGGGGAAACGGGAACCGGCAAAGAGATGGTGGCTCGCGCTATTCACAAGCTAAGCGCCAGACATAATAGCCCCATGATAAAAATGAACTGTGCGGCTGTGCCTTCCAGTCTGCTTGAAAGCGATCTGTTTGGTCATGATAAAGGCGCGTTTACCGGTGCCACCAATACCCATCTCGGGCGCTTCGAAATGGCCGAGGGGGGAACGTTATTTTTAGATGAAATCGGTGATATGCCGCTCGAACTTCAACCCAAACTGCTGCGCGTTTTGCAGGAACGGGAGATCGAACGTTTGGGGGGAAATCGCGTTATCCCTGTCAATGTGCGCGTTATTGCTGCGACCAACCGTGATTTGCAACACATGGCGGCGGAGCGTGAGTTCCGCGGCGATCTCTATTACCGGCTGAATGTGTTTCCGATTTTGTTACCCCCGCTGCGCGAAAGGCCAGACGATATTCCTTTATTAGCGAGATTTTTTACTCAAAAACTGGCTCGCCGCATGAATCGAGATATTGACAGTATTCCCGCCGAAGCCTTAGACCATTTGAGCCGATATCCTTGGCCTGGCAACGTGCGTGAGCTGGAGAACGTGATTGAAAGAGCGGTAATTTTGACCCGGCGCGGGCCGCTTAATTTGCAGCTTAATGATTTACGCATTCCCGCAACCAAAAAGCATGTGACAGATAAAATCTCCAAAATGGCGCAGATTCTGCAAACCAAAGCCCCAGAAAATGATGAAGAGGAAAGAGAGCGTATTGTTCAGGTGCTGCGTGAAACTAACGGCATTGTGGCGGGGCCACGCGGTGCGGCGGTTAAGCTGGGTATCAAACGCACCACGTTGTTATCGCGGATGCAGCGTTTAGGCATTTCTGCTCGCGAAGTATAAATTTTGGAACGGCAAATTATCTACTGTTTGGGAAGCACATTGCTGTGCTTCTTCTTCATTTTGTGATGAGGCAATTAGATATTGGCCGGTGTCTTTTTCACCATCAGATAGATGGCGGGTTCGTGAACTATTTCGGTTAACAAACGGATTAAAGTCGAACTCCATGCGGCAAAGGGTGCCGCTGCTGACTCACATAGCGGAGCAAAGGCGTTGGCGAGCATCTGAGTGTGCGTAATATCAATCGTTATCTCGCCAAAAGTCAGTAGCCCACGCATTTTACGCAGTGCGCCACCCTCAGGTAAGAGAGAAACCCAGCGCTGGTACTCTTCTAAAGAACAGGTGAGTTCGGTATTCAGACAGTCAATAACGCCCACGTGATGCCCAATCGCCAAGGAGTAGTACATCACCTGCTGCGCCTGTTCGGGGACATCGCCGCTATCGAGAAATTTTTGCCGCAGTGACCAAAAGACCACGTTATGCTGATTTGTTTTTTCTTCCCCAGTCATTACCGACCTCCCGTAGCCAGTAGGCTTTGTAGCCGATGTACGATCTCGTTTAAGCGTGGATCGTTCGCACTTTGCAGCCATTGTTCAATATTGCCAGCCACGGTGTTGGCATCACCGTTGTGTAGCAAACCGAGGAATTGATCGCTGATCTCGCGTCCTTGCCGGTAACCGGCCAAACGCCGCGCTTCACGTTCAACGAGTATTCTGAGTTCAGGCAGCGTTTGTGGCAGTAATAACGAGGCTTTCTCATCCGTTTGCTGCTGGTGGTTTACGCCTTTAAGTTTTTGATCGAGCAAACCGAGTGCGACGGCGAAGCCGTAAATCGTTGCGGCAGGCGTTGGCGGGCAACCGGGGATCCAGACGTCAATGGGAACAATCGTATCGCTGCCGCCCCAAACGCAGTATAGGTCGTGGAAAATGCCTCCGCCGCAGCCACAGGCGCCGTAGGAAATACAGATTTTAGGATCGGGCGCGGCTTCATAAGCACGTAACGCCGGAACGCGCATCGCCCGCGTGACCGCGCCGGTGAACAGAAGAATATCGGCATGGCGCGGTGAGGGAACCACTTTGATACCAAAACGTTCGGCGTCAAACAGAGGGGTGATCGCGGCGAATATTTCTATTTCGCAGCCGTTGCAGCCGCCGCAGTCGACGCGATAGACGTAGGCCGAACGTTTAATATCCCTGAGCAGGGTTTGTTTGAGCGCGGTTGCCGACTCATCCAATTGAGTCGGTTGGCTGGCTGTATGGCCTATAGGATTCGATGTTTGGCTCATTGATTTTTCTCCCCAACGTGATAACTCAGGTTCTGGTGCTCATGATGGCTGAGGTCATCTCTGCGTCGGCAGCGAGGGCAGGTTTCAAACTTAGGGCGCATTTCCTCAACGCTGGCGGCATCGACGCCAGACTGGACCAGCAACGCCATGGCATATTCCACCGATTTCAGCGGCGTGAAAGGACGGTGACAGCTGCGGCAGTTCTGGAGTTGAAAGGTTGCTTTCACATACAAATCGGGTTTGTGGGTGACCGCCATTTCAAACTCGGGCGACAGTACAATCGCTCGCGTTGGGCATACTTCTTCACATCGGCCACAAAAGATGCAGCGGCCAATAAACAATTGCCAAATGCGTTCGCCGCTCTGGAGATGAGTTTCCATCGTCAATGCGTTAGCGGGGCAGGCGACGGTGCAGGCCCCACAAGCGATGCATTGTTCTGGATCGTATTCCGGTTTGCCACGAAATCCGGGGCAAACGTCCAGCGGCTTGAACGGATATTTCACCGTTGGCTCACCGGCTTTGAGGATAGTCTTAAACAGTTTCAGCATTGTTTAACCCTCATTTCAGCGGTGAATGGTTACGTTCAACGCTATAGCGTTCAATTTCCCGATAGGAGACGGTTTTGGATTTTTTCTTACGTACGTCAACTAGGGTTACCCGATCGGTACAGGAGTAGCAGGGGTCAAGGCTACCAATGATCAGTGGAGCATCGGAAATGGTGTTTCCACGCAGCATGTAGCGCAATACCGGCCAGTTGGCGTAGGTTGCAGCGCGGCAGCGCCAGCGGAACAATTTTTGATTGTCGCCCAGCATGCTCCAATGCACGTCTTCACCGCGTGGTGCCTCGGCATAACCCAGAGCAAATTTATGTGGTTGATAGGTAAAGCCCTCGACCAGCAGATTGCCTTCGGGCAAGTTGTCTAAACCGTACTCGATCATGGCTAAAGAATCGAAAACCTCCTTCACGCGCACCATCACGCGTGAGAACACATCGCCGCCGTCGAAGGTAAATAGCGTTTTAGGTAGGTTGCCGTAATCGGCATACGGGTGGTCGAAACGCATGTCTCGCTTGAAACCGCTGCCGCGGATCAGTGGCCCAACGGGGCTGAAATCACGCGCGATTTTGCGATCTAAAATGCCTACGCCCTGTGTGCGCTGCTCAATGTTGGGCGTATTCATCAGCATATCGACTAGCTGAGTAACGTCATCGCGCATTTCGTGGACTAATTGCAGGGTTTTCATCTGCTGGGCTTTGAGAATGTCACGACGAATACCGCCAATGAGGTTTAAGCCGTAGGTTTTGCGTGCGCCGGTGAGCAGCTCCGCCATCATCATGGATTTTTCACGCACGCGGAAAAATTGCATGAATCCGGTATCAAAGCCGACAAAGTGGCTCGATAGGCCGAGGTTAAGCAGGTGGCTGTGCAGACGTTCGACTTCTAACAAAATACTGCGAATGGTATGTGCTCGAGGAGGAACCACGATACCGAGCGCGTTTTCAACCGACGTCGTGTAGGCCACGCTGTGGGTGAAGCCGCAGATTCCGCATACCCGATCGGACAGGAAGGTGACTTCGTTATACCCCATACGGGTTTCAGCCAGCTTCTCCATCCCGCGGTGCACGTAAAAAAGCCGATAGTCAGCATCGATAATCTGCTCGCCGTCGACAAACAAGCGGAAATGCCCAGGTTCGTCCGAGGTAATATGCATCGGGCCAATCGGCACAATACGGTTATCTTTGCCGCCGAGCTCATTGATGAATTCATAGGTTTCGGCATCGGTGGTTGGCATTGGGCGCTGGCGATAATCCATCGAATCTTTGCGCAGCGGATACATGCCGTCAGGCCAGTCATCGGGTAGCACTAAGCGCCGTTCATCGGGTAAACCCACCGGTATTAAACCGTACATATCGCGGATTTCACGCTCACCCCATACCGCAGCCGGAACACGAGGTGTAACCGAAGGGAACTCCAGCGTGGTCGCGCTGACCAAGGCTTTTACCGTGACCCAACATTTCTCGCCTTCTTCCATCGATAGCACGTAATAAACGGCAAAATAACCATTTAGTGAACGTTCATCGTTGCCAAATAACACCGGCAGCCAGCCGCCGAGCTGATAGTACAGATACCCCACAATCTCTGGCAGTTCGTTAGTTTTGACCGTAACGGTGAGCTGATCGGCAGTTTGCCACTCTTCGTCTAGTACGCTGTTGGGAAATTTTTCGCGCAGTTTTTTTAAATAACCCGCACCGCGCTTTTCACCCTGTTGATTGCTATTCACCACATTTAGGTAGCTCACATTACTTCTCCATGCAGGATGTTGATGCGCATTGCGCGGACGGAACACGTTGTGCAGCGACCCACGGCCAACTGAAGTTTGGGGTCTGCGTTGATGATGGATTCATGACGATGGTGGCGGCGTTTTCTAGTAGACGTGTTACCGGCTGGGGAATGTGCGTCCCCATGATCAGCATCAGCACGATCAGGATCGCCATCGGTAAGGTGGTGAACAGCCCCAGTTCGCCTTTGCTGACGGCCTCTGGGGCATCGCCAAACAGAACGCATGCCACCATGCGAACTAGGCCGCCGAGTACGATGGTCAGCAGCAACAGGATAAATACCGTGAGCCAAAGATGCCCCGCTGCCAGACCGACGACAACGGTCATAAATTCACTGATGAAGACGTTAAATGGAGGCATTCCGCCGAGTGCCAATGCGCCTCCCGCGAAGAGTACGGCGCTGAACGGCATGATTTTAAGCATGCCTTTCACCGCGTGCAGATCTCGTGTGCCGTATTTCAATAACACGTTGCCAGAACCGCAAAACAGCAGGGTTTTGGCGAGACTGTGATTTAGCGTGTGCAGCAAAGCCGCCAGCATCCCCAGCGGGCCGCCGATGCCTATAGCGACCACAATCAGCCCCATGTTTTCAACGCTGGAGTAGGCCAGTAGGCGTTTGATGTCGCGCTGAACCAGAATAAAGAACGCTGCAACGGCTACAGACAGCAAGCCAAATACGATGAGTAATCGGCTTGGGAACACGGGGCCGATAGCGGCACTGATGATGATGTAGTAACGGATGATGACTAACAGAGCGCAGTTCAGCAGCACCGCAGAAAGCAGGGCGCTGGTAGGGCTTGGCGCTTCGCTATGGGCATCTGGTAACCACGCGTGCATAGGAAATAGCCCGGTTTTGGTTCCGAAGCCAATCAGGATAAACACAAAGGCTAAATGCATCAGCGTTGGGTCTAGTTCGCTCGCGTGTTTAAGCACTTCTGTCCAGAAAATAGCGTTGTTGGCATCGGGCATAAAGCTGGCCGCATTGGCATAAACCAAAATGGTGCCAAACAGGCCGAAGGCGACGCCGACGGTACAAATGATGATGTATTTCCATGCGGCTTCCAGCGACGATCGCTGGCCGTAAATGCCCACCAGAAACGCCGAGCTTAAGGTGGTGGCTTCAATGGCGGCCCACATTAAGATGAGATTATTACTGGTGACCACCAGCAGCATGGTGAAGAGAAACAGGTGGAAGAAGCCATAGTAATTGCACAGCGTCGGGACGGAAATTTCCCCTTCGTCGACTTCATGGCGCATGTAGCCAATCGAGTAAAGCCCGGTTAAAAAGCCAATCACGCCCAGAATTGCCAAGAACAGAGCGCTGAGACTGTCGATGTGCAACCACTGATTAGCCGATAAGAGTTCGCCGTGTTCAGCGGTTATCGCGACCACCCATAGGGCGACAATTAACAGCGCGAGAATGCCAATGCTGTGTAGCGCTGTGACCACGATTCGGGCTGAATCACCCAGCAGGCGGCTGGCAAAGGTTAACAACGAGGCAATTAACGGCGTCGCCAGTAGGAGAAATAAAATCGATTCTTGATTCATCGCGTTACCCCTTCAGCGCCGTGAGTTGTTCAACGTCCAGCGTGTTGAGCGTGCGATAAATTTTGCGCGCTAGCACTGCCATCACGATCACGGCAAAAATGGCATCGGTGGCAATACCGATTTCAACTAACTCTGGTGCCCGGAATGCCAGCAGTGCGAGAGTGAGGTGAGAGCCGTTTTCCATCAGGCAGTAGCCAAATACCTGTTTGAGAATGTTGCGCTGGGTCACGATGCACAGCAGCCCCAACAGGAAGTGCCCGAGTGAAACCGCCAATGCGGGTTTCAGCGTTGCCAATAACGGACGCTGAACCGGTGCGACCACGAACCAACACAGCACCACGATAACGGCGGCAGACAGCATCAGCATCGACATACTGATGATGCTGCCGTTGGCGCAGGGATCTGACATTTTGCGGAAGGCGTAGCCCATAATGAGTGGCACCATCACCACTTTGGTCACGAATGCGCTGGTGGCCCAAAGGGCTAACTGATGCGCTTCAAGGGTTTGCGATAACGTGAAAAATATCAGCACCAGAACCAGCGACTGCAAAGCATAGAGCCAGCAGGACGCGGTAGGGCGTTTGGCTCCAATGACCAGCAGCGACGTGAGCATCATCAGCCCTGCGAGGTTATTAACGATTAATGATCCGGTCATAGTTGACTCCCTTATCCAAGCCAGGCAACGGCGATAAAACTTGAGAGCACCGACATCGCGATCAGCACCACCAGCACGATACGCATGGCCAGAGGAATCGGTGCCGCTTGGGCGACCTCTTCGCTCGGCGTGCCGGGAATGACGCGACCGAACCAGTAAATAAACCATGCAAAGCTGGCGACGGACTCGATGAGTACCAGCACCATTAATGGCGTCATGACCCAAAACTCATGCGAAAGCGCAAAGCCTGCGGCGAAAATAGGGAATTTGCTAAAGAAGCCGTTAAACGGCGGTACGCCGGTAATGGCTAAGGCGGCCACGCAGAATCCGATGCCTAACAGCGGCATTTTTTTCAGCACGCCTTTCAAACGTGGCAGCATTCGGGTACCGCAGCTGTAGCTGAGTGCTCCGGCAATCAAGAAGAACAGGCTCTTGGCAAAGGCGTGGTTGAAGATGTAAGCCACACCGCCTTCAAAGGCCAGCTTAGAGCCGAATATCGATAGCGAGAGGGCGAGGAAAATATAAGAAAGCTGAGTGATAGTTGACCAAGCCAACAGGCGCTTCATATCTTTCTGTGGCAGATACATCAGGAAGCCATAAATCAGCGTGATGGTGGCCATGACAATGCCTATCCAGCCGATAATATGCGGAACTTCTCCAGCCGAGAGGATGGCACGCGCAAAGATATAAACACCGACTTTGACCATTGATGCCGCATGTAGATAGGCACTGATAGGCGTTGGCGCTTCCATGGCATCAGGTAACCACGCCTGTAGCGGCAGCTGGGCCGATTTCCCCCAGGCGGCAAACAAGATACCGCCGAACACGATATAGCTGGCGCTGCCGTGTAGATTGGCGAGAGCGCTGAGGGCAAAAGTGCCGGTATTCAGGAACAGCGTGGCGGCAGCGAGATATAGCCCAATCGAGGCGACATGAGTGATGAGCAGCGCTTTCATGGCGGAACGCTGAGATTTTGGCGTCTGGTAATAACCAATCAATGCCCACGAACAGCCGCCCGTGATTTCGAAAAACAGCAGTTGCCCCAGAATGGTAGATGAAAGAACCAGCCCGACCATGGCACCAATGAAGATCAGCAAAAACGCATAATAGCGATTGCCTCCGTCATGCGGATGCTCTTTATTGCCGACGGTCAGATAACCCGTGGAATAAAGGCTGACCAAGAAGCCAAGAAACACGACAGCAAAAACGATAAGCGTGCTGATTCTGTCAATGGTAAAACCAAACAGCTCAACCGTGCCGTAGCTGAGTAGGGTATAGGTGACGTCGGCTTTATCATGCAGCCAATATTGCCAACCTAGTGCCAGCGTGCCTAAGGTTGCGATTAGGGCGAAGAATGTACATAGCCATTTAGCGTAACGTTTGGGCGCGCAGGCGGTGATAAGCGCGCCGATAAACGGTAGCAAAAGGGTCGTTAGAGCGATATTTTCCATCATGGTGGTAGCTCCTTATAGACCGGTTAGGTAGAACACGAAGGCTAGCGCTGCAACGCCAAAGCCAAGCCATGTCACACGGTGAGTCATCAGGAAGCGACCGCGAGCCAAACTGTTTTCAACCAGTGAGGCCAGCACGAATACCACCAGAAGTTTGATCAGCATGAGGATCAGCGCGAAGAAGAGCGCAGAGGCGCTGAGCGTGGCAGCCTTGCCAAAGGGAATAAACACCGCCAAAAACAGTTCTGCGACCACCACTTGCTTAAGGCCGATTCCCCACTTCACTAAGGCCAGTCCCGAGCCTGAATACTCGGTCAGCGGCCCTTCCTGCAATTCCTGTTCGGCTTCGGCGACGTCGAAGGGGATTTTTCCCATTTCGATGAAAGCGGTAAACCCACAGGCTAGCAGCGCCAAGAACGTTGCCGTTGGTGAGCTCCATCCCTGAGTTAAGGTGGCGCTAATGGTACCGATGTTGGTCGATCCCGCGATAAGCGCTACGACTAACAGAGCCAGAATCAACGTTGGTTCAACTAAGATCCCTAAGGTGAGTTCACGGCTGGCACCAATACCGGCGAAAGTGCTGCCGGTATCCAAACCGGAAAGCGAGAAGAAAAAGCGGAATAGTGCGAAAAGATACAGCAGAGCGATCAAGTCACCCGCGCCGCCGAAGGGCGCAGTCTGGGTGAAGACGGGGAGAGACATCGCCACCAGCAGCATGCTGCCGAGCAAAACGTAAGGCATCAGGCGGAAGATGATACCGGACTGCGCCGGACCGACTTCTTGGCGCTTAAACAGTTTGCCAAGATCGCGGTAATCCTGCCAAATTCCTGGGCCGCGACGAGATTGCATTCTGGCGCGGATCTGACGTGAGATACCGGTCATCAGCGGAGTCATGGCTAATAGGATAATCGCCTGCACTAACGCGAAGATCCCCATTGCCAGCGAGGGCGTTTCTTGCATCAACATGATTTTCTCCTCACACCGCAATTATCAAAAGTAGGATCACCAATGCGGCCACGATATAGAGGCAGTACAGCCTGAAATCGCCTCCCTGCAAATTTTGAACGCGTGAACCAAAACGGCGTACACCACGAACCAGTGGATAAATAATGCCTTCATCCCAAAAGGGTTCTGCTCGTGCGGCTCCACGGGTGGTGCTATCGAGTGCGCGCGCCAAAAGAGGGGATGGATCAAGCTGTTTACGCAGCCGATAAAGCGACATAAACATCACGCGCAGCGGTTGAGTAAAACTGCCAGCGGAGGCAGACATGGCGTCTTCCCAGCCGTAGCCGCAGGCCCAAGGATCGCCGTGGCGACGAAATTTCTGCTGTTTACCGCGTAATGCCAGATAAACCAGCAGCGGTAGCACCGGCAATGCCAGCAACAAGATGAACATGACCAATGGGGAAAGCATGGCTTGGGATGCCTGCGCGGGAACCAACAGTAATCCTTCAGATACGGTGATGGGGTGAGTGTTGACGAGCGTTGTGGCTACGCTAGAGATAATGGGCGCAACGACGCTGGCACCTGCGCCAAGCAAGATACACAGCAATGCTAAAAGCAACATGGATAGCGTCATCGGCCAAGGCACTTCGCGAGCCTGTGCGGCCTGCTCGCTGCGCGCACCGCCGCAAAAACTAATGCCGTACACTTTAACGAAACACATCGCAGCGAGTGCGCCGGTGATGGCCAGCATTACAATGGCAATCGGCGCACTTAGCCGCATGATGAAATCACCGGAATGACTCATTGAGAACAGCGATTGATAGGTATACCACTCACTGATGAAGCCGTTGAGCGGGGGAAGTGCCGAAATGGACATACAGCCGATGAGGAACGCGAGTCCTGTCCACGGCATCAGTTTGCCGAGGCCGCCCATTTTTTCCATGTCGCGGGTATGTACACGATAAATAACCGCGCCCGCCCCGAGGAACAACAGTCCTTTAAATACGGCGTGATTCAACAGATGATAGAGCGCACCGAGCAAGCCTAGCGCGGCGAGAACCGGATGCTGAGTGGCCATTCCGACCATACCAACGCCAACGCCCATTAAAATAATGCCGATATTTTCAACCGTATGCCATGCGAGGAGGCGTTTGATATCGTGCTCGGCAAGCGCATACAGCACGCCTAGCACGGAAGATACGGCACCAAACCCAAGCACCACGATCCCCCACCACAGTTCGGTGGCACCCAAAAGGTCGATACCGATCTTGATGATGCCGAAAATGCCGATTTTGACCATAACGCCAGACATCAACGCCGATGCGTGGGAAGGTGCCGCAGGGTGAGCGCGCGGCAGCCAGCTATGTAACGGCAGCATCCCAGCTTTGGCACCAAAGCCAAAAAAGCCCAGCAGAAAAACGGCCGAGGCCAGCCCTGGAGAAAGAGAAAGGCTGCGGAAAGAGGCAAAGTTAAGGCTGCCGCTTTGCTGCCACATCAGGAAGAACGCGATCATGATGAGCACGGAACCCGCGTGGGCAATAAAGAAGTAGAGCAGGCCCGCGTGAATAGATTCATCGTCCTGATCGGCGATAACCAAAAACCACGAAGCGAGTGACATCATCTCGAACAGAATGATGAAGTAAAAAGCATTGTCCATCACGACCAGCGCCACCATGGAGGCAATGAACAGATTCATGAAGAACCCCATGCTCCACGCGCCGCGCCCGCGATACTCCTCGACATAAGAAAGCGAATAGAGCCCGCACAGGGTGACTAGCAACGAAATAACCAGCACCATAAACGCTGCCAGTGGATCCATGCGAACCACGAACTCGGCAAAAGGGAAAGGACCCGCGCTAGAGAAAGTGAGCGTTGCGTTCTGCATCAATACGGGAAACGCGCTACACAGCCCGATAATACCGCCAAGCATAGCGCTGATGCCGGTGGCCCAAATCGCGATTCGCTCTTGCTTTGCGAAGAGTAAAGAAAGTACGGCGCCCACAACGTAGAGAGCAACAGACCAAAACAACAGGTGAAGAGAATCCATATTAGAGGTGCTCCTGCGGTGGAATGGCGAGCGCCAGAAGGTCAGACGCTAACTCAGAAGAGGCTTCTAAACGGCGCTGCAACAGCTGCTGCGTAATCAGTTTTTCATCAACCAAGTGCAGCGCATCAGTAGGGCAAACTTGGATACAGGCGGGACCAGACGGTGAGAAAGCACATAAGTCACATTTGACGGCAATACTACGAACGCCTGCATTCCACGCGAGAAAAGGCTCCATCGTCGGTGGGCTGACGGGAACATCGGCAAGTTCAGCCGCGCTGACGTGATATTCGAATTGATTAGGAAGATCGAGAGGATGACTGCCGAAAGGCGTAATCGCCCCGAAGGGACAGACCAGACCACATAGTTTGCAGCCGATGCACAGGCTTTCGTTTAACTCAATGGCGTCTGCGCCTTGGCTGATGGCGTTAACAGGGCATACCCGTTTACACGGCGCGTCTTCACACTGTCGGCACAGGATGGGCGCCGTTTGGTCGCCGGTACGCGTCATCGCAAGGCGGGGATGCTGCTGCAAACCCTGTTCCTTGTGCGTCTGGGCGCAGGCAGCCAGACAAGTATTACAGCCAATGCATCGCAAAGGGTCTGCAATCACAAAGCGATTCATGTTCGGTCCTCTGGTTCAGATGACAACGGTGACTAGCATGTTCAATGCATGAGCACGATCTGTGCCAAAGATAGACCTGAAAATTTTCTCTAATAAAAAGAATAGGTAACGTTTTTAGCGAGAGTTAAATAAGGTGATTTGAGCGGGGTTCGTCATTTTTATGAGTTAAAAAAACGTCAATTGTGACGAATAAGAATATCAAAAGTAAAAAGTGTGATCGCAAGCACGTCATGCCGAGAAGATAAGAAAAACCCCGCCGATGCGGGGTTTAACGCTTAATTAGTTTCTTTTTAGCTCACCGAAGGTGGTGAGAATTTCCAGCGGATATCGCTCAGGGCGTTGATAGCGCAGGATACTCTCGCGTACTAGCGGCGACCGCAGGCGGTCACTGTGGATAATTTCATCGGCGGTAAGCCACAGGCAACGATCGATATCATCGTCGTGCGGCTGCGTTTCTGGCTGTTCGGGTAAATCAATCGAGAAGGTAAAACGCAAGAAAGGCGTATTGTCTGGTGCAACCCACTGATACATCTGCAAGAGGTGCTGAGGCTGGGCGTGTATGCCCGTTTCTTCCCATAGCTCACGCACCGCAGCTTCTAGTAGGGTTTCATCGGCCTCCAAATGACCCGCAGGCTGATTCCACGTTGGCTTACCGTGTACGGTTTCTTCAACGATCAAAAAACGATCCTGAGACTGCACGACGCAGGCAACGGTCACATGAGGTTTTAGCATCAGATTTCCTTCTTCTATGAGTTAGCTATTCATGACTGATTAACCATTTCGTTATTTAGCCATGCTTTGTGGCTAGGGATATTGGATTTCTTGCCAAGCGCCGAGGGCGAGATCTTGCAACGTAATATCTCCCATGCTGTAGCGGATCAGGCGCAGGGTGGGGAAACCAATATGCGCCGTCATTCGACGCACCTGCCGGTTACGGCCTTCATAAAGCGTGACTTTCATCCATGTGGTAGGGATGGATTTACGTTCACGGATCGGTGGATTGCGCGGCCAGAGCCATTCTGGCTCCGCAACGATTTCAATCCCAGCAGGGAGTGTCATACCGTCTTTTAGCTCAAGGCCACGGCGGAATTGCTCTAGAGCGCTTTCGTCGGGTGCACCTTCAACCTGAACATAATAGACCTTACCCGTTTTTTGCCCCGGCTGGGTCAGCTGAGCCTGAAGTTTGCCGTCGTTGGTTAGCACCAGCAGACCTTCGCTGTCCCGATCGAGACGGCCGGCCGCGTAAACATCGGTCAACGGGATGAAATCTTTTAATGTAGAGCGCCCGGCTTCATCGGTGAACTGAGGCAAAACGTCGAAAGGTTTGTTGAATATGACCACTTTTCGCGGCCCACGTGGACGCTTTACAGCCGCAGCAGGACGCGAGCTGAATCGGTTAACTTTGTGATTTTTAACAGGGAATTTTGACATAGTGATTATGATAGCAGATGGTCACAACATTATAACTGAAATCGTATTCCGATTGGCGACAGACAATATTTCAAGTAATATTGACAGGTATCTTACATTGCATTAACAAAAGGCTGCATTTTTTAAAATTCATGCCTTAGCGAAATCAAACAGTTACTGTACAAAAACGAATGACCCAGGTTAATGGGTAGTGATATTTATAAACGGTATTTTATAAGTACGTGCGCTGAAGGAGAGGTTAATGGAAAGCAAAGTTGTTGTTCCGGCTGAAGGTAAGAAAATTACGGTTGATGCTCAGGGGAAACTGGTTGTTCCGCATAACCCGGTGATTCCGTTCATTGAAGGTGACGGTATCGGTGTTGACGTGACTCCAGCGATGATCAAAGTCGTTGATGCAGCCGTTAACAAAGCCTACAAAGGCGAACGCAAAATTTCTTGGATGGAAATCTACACCGGCGAGAAATCGACTCAGGTCTACGGCAAAGACGTATGGCTGCCTGAAGAGACGCTGGACCTTATTCGTGACTACCGCGTGGCTATCAAAGGCCCACTGACCACTCCGGTTGGCGGCGGTATTCGTTCTCTTAACGTTGCATTGCGCCAGCAGCTCGACCTTTACGTTTGCCTGCGCCCAGTCCGTTACTATCAGGGCACCCCAAGCCCGGTGAAACAGCCAGAATTGACCGATATGGTGATCTTCCGTGAAAACTCAGAAGACATCTACGCCGGTATCGAATGGAAAGCAGACAGCGCTGAAGCTGACAAAGTGATCAAATTCCTGCGTGATGAAATGGGCGTGAAGAAAATTCGCTTCCCTGAGCATTGCGGTATCGGTATCAAGCCTTGCTCGGAAGAGGGCACTAAGCGTTTGGTTCGCGCGGCGATTGAGTATGCGATCACCAACGACCGTGACTCTCTGACGCTGGTTCACAAAGGCAACATCATGAAGTTCACCGAAGGCGCATTCAAAGACTGGGGATACCAGTTAGCGCGTGAAGAATTCGGCGGCGAGCTGATCGACGGCGGCCCATGGGTTAAAATCAAGAATCCTAAAACCGGCAAAGACATCATCGTTAAAGATGTGATTGCGGATGCGTTCCTGCAACAGATCCTGCTGCGTCCTGCTGAATATGACGTTATCGCCTGTATGAACCTGAACGGTGACTACATCTCCGATGCGCTGGCCGCACAGGTGGGTGGTATCGGTATTGCACCGGGCGCTAACATCGGTGACGAATGCGCGCTGTTCGAAGCGACTCATGGCACCGCACCTAAGTATGCCGGTCAGGATAAAGTGAACCCAGGTTCTATTATCTTGTCCGCTGAAATGATGCTGCGCCACATGGAATGGTTCGAAGCGGCTGATTTAATTGTTAAAGGCATGGAAGGCGCAATCGCTGCCAAGACCGTAACCTATGACTTCGAACGTCAGTTAGAAGGCGCTAAGCTGCTGAAATGTTCAGAGTTTGGTGACGCGATTATTAAACATATGTAATAGCGTAAATGTAAACGGGGCCGTTAGAGCCCCGTTATTTTTTGTTAACAAGAAATCTTCCCCAAAACTCCACCAAAATTCTTCCCCAAAACCCTCCTGTGATTGGCTCTTTTATATAGAAACAACTATCCAATCTTTCCCCCGCGTGTGGCTTGAGATGTTGAATGCCTAGAATGAACCAAATACTTACTGACAACGGCATCGCGGCATACCGCAATTACATCTCTAAGGCTCATATCAATCGCGTTGCATCTGAGGCTCAGTGGGATCTCCAATCTCATGCTGTCTTTTCTTGGGTTACATGCAACATGTCATCCCAAATATCCGAAAACTTCATCGCGCATATATCTCCGATCCTTTGGCCGGTGACTAATGCTAATAGCATCCCGTTCTTGAGATAGGCTGGGTGGCGATCTGCTTGTGTGAAAATCGCCTGCCACTCCACAAGAGATAATCTCTGTCGTGAGATTTTGTTGTGGGGCTATCGGTGCAGGAGATTGTTTTGTCCCTGCTAATACCGGTTTACCCGCCTATTGCACCAACATAAAACCGCCTAAAGAAAAGGCCGGTTTTACATTGGTGTTTGATGCCGACATAGAAATATGGCAATACGTGACTGACTATCGTGGGAAGATTTGCTGGAATACACAAAACCACCAAATACAGGTGATCGATAGGCTAGGAGATATACCAAGTGATATGACAGAAAAAGTCCCGACCAGTGATTTTGATGTATGGGATGGCGCTGAATGGGTGAAGAATGCACAGGCCGAGAAAGATTTTCATGCTGATACGGCTGTGCGTGAACTCAAAGAGCGAATGAACTTTGCTACAAACACCATCAATATATTGCAGGATGCAGTGGATTTAGAGATGGCAACAGAAACAGAAGAAAGTAGTTTACTTGCATGGCGAAAATACCAAGTTCTACTCAGTAGAATGGGTATAACTAAAGCACCGTTTTTAGATTGGCCTGAGGTAATGGAGTAACTAAAACCATGGAAAATATACACCCCGCCTGTTTGACAGGGTGTTGTTGGGGGGGCTTAATATATTTTCTCTTGCCTTGGTATCTGCTGGAAGTCAATTTTGTGGTTTTTGTAATTATAAACTTTTATACCTTCAGGGTTACAATCCTCATCAGATAAATAATGGCATGATCGCAATATATTTTTACTCTCTATTCCTATCCACTCAGAGAAAAGGCCCAAGAAGCTAAGGCCGCTTCGTTCAGCAGAAATTGATTTTTTTTCGTTGCTATCAAATGATGTTATGAAGAATGGGACTTCGAAACTTTGCTTGTAAGCATCACTGTGAATCAACTCATAGTCATGTTTTATACTTTTTTTGTTGAATGATAAACCATGATCTGAAAAGTACATCATAGACCACATGCTGTTAGTATCTGTAAGCAAACTTTGAATGTTAGAAAGTAGCTTATCTGTATTTTTGATACTCTGGATATAACATGATAACTCGATGTTTCCATAGAAAATATCAAACTCGTCATTGGTCCGATGACATGTCGGAGTGTGACTTCCCATCAGATGAATGACTATTAGCTTTCCATTAACGCCTTTGTTAATATTAATAGACTCGCTTATTTTGGGTAGTAGATCAGAGTCTTGGTATTTAATTTTAGAATTATACCCCCCTTTTTTTAAGAAAAAATACTCATCTGCTTTTCTACCAATGCTTGATATAGGGCTCTCTATATCCCCTATAAAACCTTGATTGGAAATCCAGTAAGTATAAAGACCGGCTTTCTTTGCCAATGTAATTATATTGTTACTTAGATTTGGATATTGGGTCAATGAGTTAGTTAATGACGGTAAAGTTGAACTCCCAGCAGATATATAATTTAAAAAACGAACTCCATTAGTACTATCCATAAAAGGGGTGTTGTTAATTTCAAACCCATACATATGCATGTAATCTTTCCGAACACTTTCTCCTATAACAACTACGTACGTATTGTATTTGCCAGAAAACTTAACGTTTTCGAAAGTGTCAGCGTTGTTCATGTATCCTTCTAGCTTTTTTTTCTCGAGTTTAAACTCTTTTATGCTATGAAATAATTTTGACGCAAACTTCCACTCAGGAATTCCAATGTTAACTATATTGTTTCTTTTTATTATATTTTTTAGTGGACTTGCTATAGCAACGACCACTACAAAAAAATAATAAATCTTCTATATTTCTTGGGAAATGAACAATCAAGCCTGCAACACAAAAAGCATAAAGCTGCAATAAAAAATGAAAGAGTTATATATTTAATTGGAATGTTGCAGAGGAATTCTATGGATTCAATTGTGTTCGTGGAGTATAAAGAAGCGACAGTGTTGAAATTAGGTTCTCCATACAAAAAACCAACGGGTAAATAGATAATTGATATTCCAGATAAGATTATTAAAATAATTTTATTTATCACGCTTTTGGATATTATATATAATATGCTAAATGTAAAAAATACATAGATGATTTTAAAATCAAAACCATAAGCATAAGCAATATGACACAACGATATTAGTGAAAATATCGCTACATTTTTGAGTATATTATTGTTCATTTGAAACCATGCCAAAATATAAGTTAATAAAAAACAAAAAAATAGTATCTGTAATTATAATAAGCATGCAAACTATCTATTCAGTTGAATTTTGAAAAGATTAACTCTGCACTCTACATATATATTAACATTAGAAAATTTTATGTAAATACTTAAGGCGAGGTTATTAACATATTAATGTATTAATATTGGTACATTGATGGTTTACAGTTCAATATGTAAGATAGAAATGCAGCGATAACACCTTTGCATTCAAAACACGCCATCGTTATTTTCAGGCGAGGATACTACAGAGATAAACCAGAGCAGCGATAAGGTTTAGTCTTACAAAACATTTAATTCCAACCTAATCAGAACATTCCCGCCTGATCGCTGTTTATCTAATCAGTACGCTCTTTCCATAATTAAAAACTTACATTATGCTGTATGCATATACAGTAATCGTGGTTTGACGTTATGAAATTTTATCCAGTCGCGGCTTCTCTATCCGTTGTATCGCTTCCGCTCTTTGACAATCGTGTGCCAGCAGGTTTTCCGAGTCCTGCCGCTGACTACATCGACAAGCCGATCGATTTAAACGAGCTCTTAGTCGCACACCCTGCGGCTACTTACTTTCTCCGAGTGTCTGGTGAATCAATGACAGGGGCGGGCATTTTCGACGGTTCCCTGTTGTTAGTGGACTCAAGCATCAGACCCCAGCATAACGACATCATCATTGCGTGCCTTGGTGGTGAGTTCACCGTAAAGCGTTATGTCACTCGACCAAGAACGATGCTTTTAGCTGAGAACCCTGCTTATCCGCCTATCGAGCTTTATGAAGGGGAGGAGTTGGAGACGTTTGGTGTGGTTAAGTTTGTGATTAATGAGGCGCGGTGATGTTTGCCCTTGTTGATGTGAACAGCTTCTATGCCAGCTGTGAGGCGGCGTTTCGCCCCGATCTGAATGGTAAGCCAATCGTTGTGCTTTCAAATAACGACGGTTGTGTGATTGCGCTTTCTTCTGAGGCGAAAAGACTTGGAATAAAAATGGGTGAGCCTTACTTCAAGCAAAAACAATTGTTTGAGCAGTATGGCGTGCATGTTTTTAGCAGCAACTATTCCCTCTATGGTGATATGAGCCAGAGAGTGATGCGGTTGCTTGATGCGATGGCACCGCGTGTTGAAGTGTATTCGATTGATGAGGCGTTCATGGATCTTCGTGGTGTGAGCCATTGCCGTAATCTTGAAGATTTTGGGCGTGAAGTACGTGAAATCATTAAGTGGAGCACGCACCTTACAGTTGGGGTGGGCATTGCCCCGACGAAAACGCTGGCCAAGCTCGCTAATCATGCAGCGAAACAGTGGCCTAAAACCGGCGGCGTTGTCGATTTATCGAATGAGCTAAGACAGCGTAAGTTGATGGCCATCATGCCAGTAGAAGAGGTGTGGGGTGTTGGCAGGCGACTTTCCAAATCACTGAGAGCTACTGGGATTGATACGATACTAAAACTGGCCGATATGGATCTGGCCTATGTTCGTAAGAACTACACCGTTGTGCTTGAAAGAACTGTGCGGGAGCTGCGTGGAGAGTCATGTCTCGATATCGAAGAAGTCGCTCCTATCAAACAGCAAATTGTGTGCAGCCGGAGTTTCGGTGAACGTATCACTGAGTATCAGGATATGAAAGAGGCTATCTGTAGCTACGCAGAACGCGCCGCGGAGAAGCTGAGAGGTGAGCGCCAATTCTGTAAGCATGTCAGCACTTTCATCAAAACATCGCCATTCGCTGAGCGTGAGTTGTATTACAGTAATTTTGCATCCTCACGGCTAGAAACACCCACGAATGACACCCGAGATATCATCAAACACGCATTGTCATGTTTAGATAAAATTTGGCAGCCGGGCAATCGGTATCAAAAGGCGGGGATCATGCTGGGTGACTTTTACGATAACGGCGTGTCACAGCTTAATCTGTTTGATGAGTTGGGGCCAAAGCCCAACAGCGAGGCGCTGATGAAGGTTCTCGATGAGATAAACAATAAGGGTAGGGGCAAGATTTGGTTTGCGGGGCAAGGCATCCAAAAGAGCTGGCAGATGAAACGAAACATGCTTTCGCCAGCCTATACCACGCGGTTTAGCGAGTTACCTATTGCCAAGGCTCACTAGCTCATTCTGGCTGAAAGGAGACAATAAGTGTCAATATTAGATGAGGATATGTACAAATATCCAGAGCATCTGAAGAAAGAACTCGCAGCGCTCCCTTCGCGACCGGGGGTATATATTTTTCATGGTACAAGCAAGACAATGCCGCTTTATATCGGTAAAAGTGTCAATATTCGCTCTAGAGTTATGTCGCACTTCAGGAATAAAAATGAAGCAAAACTGCTTCATTTAACCACCCATATTGAGCATATTGAAATGGCTGGCGAGCTAGGGGCTCTGCTCATAGAAGCTCAGTTGATAAAGGCACAAAAACCATTATTCAACAAAAAGCTGAGACATGCTAAGCAGCTTTGTTCGCTATCGCTAAAGCGCAGCGGCGTTGAGGTTGTTTATGCTGGCGATCGTGACTTTTGGCATGAAGACCAATTATTCGGCTTATTTCCCAATAAATCGTCAGCATTAGATGCATTGAGAGCGGTAGCTGATCAGCAAAGACTTTGTTATGGCGTATTAGGTTTGGAGCGTTTGGTTCAAGGCAGTTCTTGCTTTCGTTATGCTCTTAAGCGGTGTGCCGGCGCTTGCTGCGGCAAGGAATCGCTCGAAGAACATCAGCTGCGTTTGGTGCAAGCGATGGAGAGCATGCGAGTACAGTGCTGGCCATATAATGGCAAAGTGGCTGTTGAAGAAAGTTGCGAGACTTTCACTCAGTATCACATTATTAATAACTGGTTTTACCTAGGAACAGTCGGAAGCTTGCAAGAGGCCAAATTAATCAACACTACGGCAGATTGTTTCGATAGGGACGGATACAAAATATTATGCAAACCGTTACTGAGTGGGAAGTTTAATATTATTGCTCTGGAATGAATTGAAGTTATTCACCGCTGCAATATTTTATATTTAATGCTCACTGCTGCTTACTTTGTATTGGAGTATTCATCTATGCTGGTGCAGTATTTGACTAAATTTCTGTTTCTTGAAATCTGGTCATAGCTTAATACTAGCCTTTACAGTGATTGTGTCCGGTGTCCGGGTGCTTCATGGAAAGAAGCAACATGGAACTATTGTGAGTCAGGACGTTCAGATAAGCCGTTTCTGGTGATGAATTGTATATTCAAGCAGTACCACCGGAGGCGCACGCCCCCCCCCGATTTACCTAATTCCTACTGATTAATACACCGTGATGTCTGCAATTCGCACCTCTTTGCATGAATGGGACATGGCTGGGCGGTAGGACTTTTGCTATGAGCGAGGAGCGGACGTTTGGCTTGCAACCAAAGCAATTGTGGGCTTATCAACGAGCTGCACATAAAGGCACATCAAGTTCATTATGCATAGGCTCTATCTTTCGGCACAGACTATCGTGTTAATCTCCTAAGCCAAGTATCCCAAGATTCAATACGGATAGGCGGAGTTGAATGAATTTCATAGTCATGGCGTTTTTTACTTTCTTCTAAATCGTTTACTGTTCGCCCCCCAATGACAATAGAACGAACGTATACATCTTTATTTGGATCTACTTGTTTACAAGATTTGGGCCCGACGAATGCATTATGGATTAAATCACCTGATAAAACTTTCATTCGTTTTTCATGAGCATCTTTCCGAAACGATTCATAATCCCTATAGACTAGACCAAGCCTTTTTTGGATCTGCTCTGCGGCATCTCTAACTTTATGGTTAAATGAACCGTAGTTATTCGCATTAACTAAGTTAAAGTTAGCCCCTTTCACTTCAATTAGGATGATATCCATACGCGACCTGCCTGTGAAAATTACAAAATCTACTGATCCGTCAGCTAATGGATATTCGGAAAAGCAAATATATTCATTACCACCGACGTAAGCCTCGGCAATTAAAGACAAATCACTTTTTATAACTCGCTGAATTTCTTGTTCCTTTGCACCTGACTCAATTAGCTGAGTAATTGAAGACTTGGGAATCATAGAGTTTAATATTTCGCACTTACGAGAAATGAATTCTGGTGAAGGTATATAATTTGAATCTATAAAAGGATCTCGAGCGTACCTTATTTTATCGGCTTTCTCATATATCCTCCCATTATTTATGCTGCGTTCAGAAAGCTCATCTTCATCACAACCAAGTAAGTCTAACACTTTTTCTCTTGATATTGAGAACCACTCTGTTTTTGGGTTTATGTTCACTATATCAAACGTATCAAGCTTATGTGAGTTTCTTTCGTAGTGCTCTATGAAAATGGCTGGTTGTGTAACTACCCCATGTTCATAGACTGAACTTATTATTTTTTCTACTGCATTGGTTACTGACTGTCCATCGTTTAATGCACCTAAGTCGGTTAAAAGCACAATAATATCTTTTTTGTTTATATAACATCTGACTCTGCAAATTCCACCAACTCCTGAAGTACGGTTATTGCCAAAATCGTGAACTAAATCTAAAATTTTCAATTTAAAAATATCCTTATGCTCTTTGAAATTGACTTTTAATTTAAGCTAGACGAACTTACGTTTCAACTTCATGCTTGTATGAACTAAACAACATCCGCTTCTGGCACAAAGCTGACCGTCAAGAAGATGTGGTTTGGGGATGCGGCATGCAAACCTTTTTGGGCTAGCCGAAAGCAAAGAGCAGCAGGTGAGTAATATTCGCCATTGTTGTGTTGCGTGATTTATACTAATTTGATTTTAAAGGATAAGTTATAACAACTTATTGGCGATAAAAGCATGTATATATATGAAATATTTGAAAATTTATGGTGATTTAAAATCCCAATTTTAGATGTGAAGTCATGGTTAGTGCTAGCGTCCAGTCATCATCAAACACGGTTATCAAAACCCAAAAACATGCACAGATAATCAGTGAGTTAGGAAAATGTCAAAAGGCTGCAATTCAACGATGATTTAGATAAATTATGCTATTAATCATATTGTTGCCATATCTCTGTATAAATACTGCTGCGCCACATGGAATGGTTCGAAGCGGCTGATTTAATTGTTAAAGGCATGGAAGGCGCAATCGCTGCTAAGACCGTGACCTATGACTTCGAACGTCAGTTAGAAGGCGCTAAGCTACTGAAATGTTCAGAGTTTGGTGACGCGATTATTAAGCATATGTAATAGCGTAAATGTAAACGGGGCCGTTAGAGCCCCGTTATTTTTTGTTAACAAGAAACCTTCCCCAAAACTCCACCAAAATTCTTCCCCAAAACCCTCCTGTGATTGGCTCTTATTACTTATTCAAGCAGACCTCGCCAACGTGCGGTTTTTCCTGTTTTTAAGTACATGCCTTGCAATGTCTGCCAACAGTGGGAAACTGCTCTGCCTGATATTAATTCGACTCAACAGAAGGATGAGGTTGAATTGATGGCAATAGTTCCACTTGGATTTATGAGAAGTGAAACTAACGAGCATATGAAAGAAGGCAAGCGAAAAGGGTATGGCCCCAACATGGCTGGACCGGTGACTTACGCTTGGTTTTATGAGCGAGTTAAATATGGTGGCGTCTGGGATTACAAAACTCAGAGTCGGTCACTAGAGAATTTTGGTAATTTTCATTATGGCGCCGTAGGAACTGCTGCAGGTATTCCAGATAGCATACTGCTACGTGCAGCCGGATGTGCTCAGTCGGCTATCCTAAGCCTGATGATATTCGGCTCGTTAGCGTGAAGCTAATTGCGTACCCATTTCATTGAATTAATTACGTGAGGCAGTATGCCAGCCAAGCATATACCGGTTATTAGCGACGATGAGGCGACGCAATCACAAAGGCACGGGTGCCCGCGTGAAGTAGTAACGAAATAATCTCCAAGGCATCAATGTTGGTGAGTGACATCTAGGGAAGGTGCGAACAAGTCCCTGATATGAGATCATGTTTGTCATCTGGAGCCATAGAACAGGGTTCATCATGAGTCATCAACTTACCTTCGCCGACAGTGAATTCAGCAGTAAGCGCCGTCAGACCAGAAAAGAGATTTTCTTGTCCCGCATGGAGCAGATTCTGCCATGGCAAAACATGGTGGAAGTCATCGAGCCGTTTTACCCCAAGGCTGGTAATGGCCGGCGACCTTATCCGCTGGAAACCATGCTACGCATTCACTGCATGCAGCATTGGTACAACCTGAGCGATGGCGCGATGGAAGATGCTCTGTACGAAATCGCCTCCATGCGTCTGTTTGCCCGGTTATCCCTGGATAGCGCCTTGCCGGATCGCACCACCATCATGAATTTCCGCCACCTGCTGGAGCAGCATCAACTGGCCCGCCAATTGTTCAAGACCATCAATCGCTGGCTGGCCGAAGCAGGCGTCATGATGACTCAAGGCACCTTGGTCGATGCCACCATCATTGAGGCACCCAGCTCGACCAAGAACAAAGAGCAGCAACGCGATCCGGAGATGCATCAGACCAAGAAAGGCAATCAGTGGCACTTTGGCATGAAGGCCCACATTGGTGTCGATGCCAAGAGTGGCCTGACCCACAGCCTAGTCACCACCGCGGCCAACGAGCATGACCTCAATCAGCTGGGTAATCTGCTGCATGGAGAGGAGCAATTTGTCTCAGCCGATGCCGGCTACCAAGGGGCGCCACAGCGCGAGGAGCTGGCCGAGGTGGATGTGGACTGGCTGATCGCCGAGCGCCCCGGCAAGGTAAGAACCTTGAAACAGCATCCACGCAAGAACAAAACGGCCATCAACATCGAATACATGAAAGCCAGCATCCGGGCCAAGGTGGAGCACCCATTTCGCATCATCAAGCGACAGTTCGGCTTCGTGAAAGCCAGATACAAGGGGTTGCTGAAAAACGATAACCAACTGGCGATGTTATTCACGCTGGCCAACCTGTTTCGGGCGGACCAAATGATACGTCAGTGGGAGAGATCTCACTAAAAACTGGGGATAACGCCTTAAATGGCGAAGAAACGGTCTAAATAGGCTGATTCAAGGCATTTACGGGAGAAAAAATCGGCTCAAACATGAAGAAATGAAATGACTGAGTCAGCCGAGAAGAATTTCCCCGCTTATTCGCACCTTCCCTTGTTGAAACGGCTAATCCAGTAAAAGGCGATAATTCCCGATATGACTGCCCCAGAGGTATACATACCGGAGACATAGCCTGAGAAAGATATGGGAACCGCGAAATCTGCTGCCATAAAGGCAAATACAGGGTTGAACATCATATATTCCAGCGCATTAGTGAACTGGATAAAAGCCATTACAATGGCAATCCGCATGAGGGCTTTATGATTAAGTGTTGTTGTGACCAATGACATAGCAAACGACCTATGGATGAAAGATATCCGAGTTTAACTGCTATCAATGATGTTCATTAGATGGTAAAAATGGCATTTATTATTATCATATATGGGATAATTGATGCGTCCGGTTCTTGATTTTAATACCCTGAAAGTGTTCATTACTGTGGTTGAAAATGACAGTTTTGTTGGGGCATCGAAAGCCCTTGAAATGCCGACATCAAATGTGAGTCGTTGTATTTCTCAGTTAGAAGAAAAACTGAACCTTCAGCTCATTGAGCGTAGCACCCGACATATGAAACTCACTCAGTTGGGACACCTACTCTATACCCGTGCGAAGCCATTACTGGAAGCGCTCGAGCAAACTGAGACAGAATTAACGTTGCGGCAAATGCAACTTAAGGGTCCATTACGTATCTGCATTCCCAATGAAATAGGTCCTGCATTACTAGGCTCTGCTGTTGCCGATTTCGCCTGTCAGCACCCTGACCTAGAGATAAGCTGTGTCACAAATTTATCGGGTTTGGAATCCCTGCGAGAGGATCTAGATTTAGCTATCATTGTTAGCCGTGGTCAGATGGATGACAGTGATTACATAGCGCGCCATCTGGTGACTATCCCTTGCACCATCGTTGCAGCCCCCTCCGTTATTCAGCGTTATGGCACTCCTGCTCATATCCACCAATTTGAAGAGTTGCCCTGTATAACAACGGTTAGTGCACTTAAAGGTGCTCCCTGGCAGTTTATTAATAAAAGGGGAGGTTTCGAGACGATTAAGGTTAAAGGCCATTATCGGGTAAATAGCGGGGAGATGGCAGGGCGGGCTGCGCTAGCCGGTGTTGGTTTCGCAATCCTATCGAAACAAGCCTGCCAGCCTTACCTTAACGATGGCCGGTTAATCGAGATTGAGTTTGAACAGTCGGCAGCCCCATTGCAATTGTTCGCACTTTATTCAGATCGGCGTTACTTGCCCGCGAAAACAAGAGCGCTCATTGATTTCATACATCAGAAATTGAGTGATATATCCTTAGCAACAATCAATCACGTTGCATCTGAGGATAAAATAGTTGTCACAGACACTGGTGGAGTAAAATGAAGGTATTGGTTTCGTTATTGTGAACCGGGGCGATTTGCGCGCTATCCTATCTAATCGCATGAGTTATTTCCATGTAACACCTGTGACCGGTACCAGTCTTTCAACAAATCGCGGTGGCTCAGCCGATTGAGATGTCTCGGTTGAACTGTGATAACGAGGTGGTAGGGATAGCTTGTTAATTACATGGTAGGCGAGGTATGTGATAGAAGGTTTTTCTTAAAATTAACCCTACTTAACTAAAGTATATGCTTTGTTAACATTTCCAATGTTAAATAATAATTACAGGAATTAACAGAGGATATAGCATGTCAATTACACTTCTTGAGACAACACCAAAACAGAATCGTCATTATTTTATCGCCCTAGTCATCGGGGTTATTACGGGGATCATTTCGGCATTCGTGAAATCAGGAACGGAGGACATTCTTCCTCCTCGAACCCCAGACCGAATTGCTCCTCCTGTACAGATGTTGACTGATATGGGCATTGATTGGCACTCACTTGTTTATAGTTATTCTGATCAGTTGGTGTACTGGGGAGGGAACTTTGTACATATTGTTTTTTCTATTGTCGCGACTATTTTTTATTGCGTGGTAGCAGAAGTGTTTCCTAGAATAACCATGTTACAAGGTATTGTTTTTGGTATTCTTTTTGCCGCTATCTGTCACGGTATTATGCTCCCGATTCTTGGGCTATCACCCGCGGTTATTCATCTTCCTGCAGACGAAATCATATCTGAGATCCTAGGGACCTGTTTATGGATATGGTCTGTTGAATTGCTGCGCATTGCGCTTAGAGAAAAAATGACAAAAATCTAAGCTTACGATTGAAACTTAAATAAGTCGCTTATCAGGCCACATTTTATGTGGCCTTTTTGTATTTAGCGCCAGCTAAACAGACATCCATATATTGAAGCGTATTACTTGAGGTGCTACTGGTACTTCCTTAGATACCAAGGTAATACCTTTGCAATACCGATCGTTTTGAACGATCAATAAGAGGTAATTGATCTATACAACCAATTTTAACCATACTCTTCATGCTGTTATCTTCGCTTTTATTTTGGGAAGGAACTCCGCGTGAAGTTTTCCAATGGTGTAAAAGCGATATTTATTTCGTTAGGTATTGGGTTGGTATGCATTATTGGCGCTTTAAACTGGGCCATAAACGGCTCTACTTCTAGCGGCGGTAAGCTAGAGATGCCAAGACCTCAGGGGAAGGAGTTCAGATGTGGCGACCAAGCAACGGTGGTAACTCAAAGCCGATTATTTGAGATGCTGAATAGGGCACCTGTCGGCATGTGTGTCAGCCGTGTTAATGATGATACGTTCGTTGCTAGAGAAATGGCGGTGATACAACGATGAGAAAACCCGCTAAGTGGAAGTAGCTACAATACAGAAACAGTTGGAAGGGGAAGGGACACAGCAGTGGATTAAGGTGCCGTGTCACTTATTCTAGTGCTTATTACCGGACCTTTTTATCTGGCATCATTCTCAAGAGCGTGTTGTCTTTTTGTATGTAGTGGTGAAATAACGCCGCAGCGGCATGAATTGCTATTAAGAAATAGCCTGCATTGGCGAGTGTTTCATGGATGTCTTTTATTGTTGCTTTTACTCCCCCGTCGGCTGTCACAAAAGGCGAAATAGTAAAACCGAGCAAACTCCATGATTTGCCACCATAGGCCATTAAGGCAATGCCGAGCACGGGTAACGCAAGGAAGGTTACATAAAGCGCAATATGCATGAGCTTAGCAGCGTACATTTGCCAGCATGGTGGTTGTGGAACAATATTCGGATCTTTGTATTTATGCTTCAGTCCCAAACGAAAGAACATAAGCAGCCATACAAATACACCCGCGTTGTAATGAGTTGCTCTCATAGCAAGATATGCATTGGAATCTTTGGGGAACCAACCACGTAGCTCCATAGCAGCATAGGTAACAGCAATTAAGACTAGTGTGAGCCAGTGGAGTTGTATTTGTAGCGTAGAGAATTTTGTCATCGTTATGCCCTTTGAAACCATGTGTATAAAGTTTACAAACCAAACCTTAACAAATCCTTAATAAATGAATGGATATAGGGCTTTCATAGCTGCCAACGCTCTGTTTAATTGAGATGATTATTACATTAGGAAGCTATTACCGTTTTCTATCCATAACAGGAACTAGCATAAAGGCGATACATAACAAGATGCTAATCAGCAAAAATGCATCCGAAAACGCCATTGTTTGCGCTTCTCGCATCATCATTTGACTGAGTAATTTTGTTGCCGCCAGTAATCCTGTGGCACTGTTGCTTCCACCCTGAACAAATATTGAGGCGTTGCTGGCAATAAATTCATTCACCGCTTGTGGCATAGACACCATCTTTTCACCCATTCTTAGGTAATGAAAATTAGTCCTGTTATTAAGAATGGTGCCACACAGGGCAATCCCGATGGCGCCCCCAAGATTACGCGTTAGATTGAATACACCAGATGCCAGTTTCAGCCGTTCTTTTGGAATGCCGCCTAGGGTCAATGTGACGATCGGGGCCATCGCAAACTGCTGTGAAACGCCTCTGATAGCCTGAGGTAATAACAATTCCTGCCATCCCCATTGGTGGGTTATTGGGGTGAAAAGGTACATTGAAAATGCGAATCCCCCCCCAGTCCCGCCATAAGCAACCATTGTAGGTTTATTTTTTTGCTTAAATACGAGTAAAGAGGTACCGACAGTATTTGAAAGATACCGGTAGTGCATACCGCCAGCCCAATATCTATCGCGCTGAATCCTCGTACCTGCCCTAAAAATACGGGAGTCAGATAAACCGTTGAGAAGATCCCAACGCCCCCTGCAAAGGAGAAGAAGCATCCCAACGAGAAGTTTTTATCTTTGAAGGCATAAAGATCCATTATTGGGTTCGATATCTTAAGCGTGCGTATTGCAAACAATATGGCACTTATCAATGCCATAGCAGGTGTTAGCTTGATAGTGTCGTCGTCAAGCCATCCCCATCGCGCTCCTTCTTCTAAAGAATACTCCAAGCATCCTAGCGTAACCGCGAGCAGGGCAATGCCTAAATAATCAGCTCCTTTGAGGAGTGATAGGTTTGGTTTATCAATATCAACGAGGAAAGGAATGCTCATTACCAGATATAAGCCGGGTAATATATTGATGTAGAAAAGCCAGCGCCATTCAAGGTTATCGGTAATCCATCCACCGAAAGTTGGCCCAAGCGTGGGAGACAGAGACGCCAGTGCACTAACCACCGCGGCAGCCAAACCCAACTCTCTTCCCTCATAATAAATAAAGGCCGTCGTAAAGACTAAAGGGATCATGGATGCTCCTGCCGCGCCCTGTAGAGTACGGAAGAAAATCATGCTTTGGATATTCCATGCAAGACCACAGGCGACACTCATGACGGTAAATGCCCCAGCCGATACGGTAAAAAGCCAGCGGGTAGAAAATACACGCGATAGCCAGCCGGACAGAGGGATAATAATGATCTCTGCAATCAGATAGCTGGTCTGAATCCAAGCCATTTCATCTTTGCCTGCTGAGAGGCCGCCGCCTATTTCATTGAGTGATGCAGAGACAATCTGAATATCAAGTTGAGCAATAAATAGCCCAATACACATGCTGGCAAAGGCAATATGTTTTCGCATCGCCGTATTCATCAGAGTTTCTCATTGACGTTAACGGTCACGGATAACCCTGGGCGAAGAATGCGCATCAACTCATCAGTTTTATCGAGGACAATCCGCACTGGTACACGTTGTACGATTTTGGTGAAGTTACCGGTCGCATTTTCAACGGGGATCAGGCTGAAGCTGGCTCCCGTTGCCGGAGCAAGGCTCTCGATATAACCGTGAAAAACTTTGCCATGGAGAACGTCTGCACGTATTTCCGCTTTCATACCGGGCTTCATTCCCGCAATCTGGCTTTCTTTAAAATTAGCGTCGATCCACAGTCCGCTGACCGGTACTAGCGAAACTAGCTGTGTGCCGCCAGCCACCCAACTCCCTGTACGGGCGCTACGGTTCGCCACAATGCCGTCGATAGGCGCACGAACGACGGTGTACTCCAAATTCAGTAACGCCTGCGTTAGCATCGACTGCGCTTCTTCAATGCTTGCACGCTCGGCTTTTTCTTGGGCTGATAATACGGCTAGTCGTTGTGTCTCTGCCTGGTAATCATTTGCAGCTTTGCGTTCTTTAGCGATCATTCGTTGGTAATCAAGCTGGGCGTTATCCTTAATTTGCTGAGAAATCGCAGCCGATTTTGCGAGTTGTTCATAACGTTGGCTGTCTCTTAGGCTTTTCCGAGCCTCCAGTTTTACCGCTTGCCATGTTTCACTGGCACTCTTAATAATCGATTGTTGCATCGCTAGGCTGGCATGGATATTTTCGAGTTGGGCTTTACTTCTTGCTACCTTTGCTCGTAGCTGAGCGACCACTGCGCAATAGTCACGGTTATCGAGGCGCAGAATAACATCGCCTTTTTTAACTGACTGGTTATCGCGAACGGCTATCTGGGCAATATAACCCGGCACTTTGCTTGCCACGACAGTAATATCCCCGCCGACATAGGCATCATCCGTTGACTGTATAAATCGTCCATTTGTTATCCACCATCCGAAAAGAATGGCGCCAGCCAGCAGAGAAATAATTCCCGCAATACTGACAAGGTGTCGTTTAGAAAAGGTCATCATTATTTTCTGTAGCTCAGGTTGTCTTCTTACTGTGCATCCTGATGAGGTTGCACAATCAATACAGAAAATTTAACATGTCTCTTTTAATGATTAATGCCAATAAGCTTACTTTAAATGACAATTACGCTGCAGCCAGAAACGCTCCCAGGACACCATATTATCGGGCTGGATTCAGAGCATATGAACGGAGGCACGGTTCCGTGGCATAAACACATCTATGCCCAATTGTTATATCCGGCGGAAGGGAGTGTCCGAGTGTGGGCGGGTGGAAGTGTGTGGATGGTTCATGCTAGCAGTGCATTATGGATACCTCCGCAAATGCCGCACAAGTTTGTTGCTACGGGCAATGTTCTGCTGAAAACCGTGCTGGTATCCGAAGTGCATAGCAAAACATTGGGCAGTGTTTGCTTTATGACAGGGATTACCTCTTTGCTGAGAGAGTTGCTTATTGCAATAAACCAGCTTACACATCAGCCGGATATGGCGAATAAACAGCTGCAAATTCGTTTTTCTGCTCTAGAAACCTTGATACTTCAGGAAATAAAATCTGGTGGGAAAAACTCGCTGGAACTCCCTTGGCCAAGCGATGAACGAATGCAATCTTTGTGTGAGGAGTTGCTAAATCATCAGGGATATCTGCCAACCTTAGACAGTCTGGCAGATAAAATCAGCGTCAGTAATCGAACGCTGATGCGGCTTTTTGTTAAAGAAACCGGATTGACGTTTCGTAACTGGATTCAGCAAATGCACGTCATTCGTGCGGCGTCACTTCTTGCAGAGGGATATTCTGTTATTAAAATCGCCCACCGTCTGGGCTATGCTTCTGCGGAGTCTTTCGGGAATATGTTTAAACGCAAGACGGGTTTTTCACCTGGAAAATTTAATATAATGATGAGTTAAGCTGCTGTTGCAGGGGTAGACTTAATTACCACACACTAGAAAATACAGCCAGAATGATATCATCAAAATCAGTCGATTTAGACCGCAGCTGACTTAGGCTAAAATTTGGAGAGTAACTATGAATAACGAAGTATCCCTAAAATATTATGACATTCTGGATGAGTATTCAACGGAATCAGCAAAGCCAGTGAGCGAGTCGGAGCGTGATTCCTTGGCGCATTACTTCCAGCTGCTGATCACCCGTTTAATGAATAACGAAGAAGTTAGCGAAGATACGCAGAAGGAGATGGCCGGCGAGGCGGGTATTGATGAGCAACGAATTGATGATATCGCCGAGTTTCTTAATCGATGGGGTAATGAGTAGCTCATTATCCATTGATTTTGAATAGGGCACTCATGCGTGTTGTTAAGACCGCAACGATTATCAACGCGGCCTAAACGGCACAGCGATTTACGTCTGAACGCAATATAGACATGACCATCATCAACATCACTTTTCTCTGCCCATAAGATGCTAGCGGCTTCACATTGCGCTTGGGTAGAGTTCGTGAGTGTTTAATATGCGAAAACAGCTTTTTATTGCCGTGATGAGTGTTGCTGGTGTGGCGTCTGCCGCACCCTCGATTGAGGTGGGTTTTTCTCCTGAAGGTTCAGCGCAGACGCTGGTTCTGCGTTCAATCAATCAGGCTCATTCCAGTATTGATATGATGGCCTATGAATTCCAGGCCCCAGACATTGTGGCGGCGCTTGGTAATGCCGCGGAGCGTGGTGTTCGCGTGGATGTTGTCATTGATTCACGCTGTAATCGTAAAAATGCCAAAGCGCTGGCCGCCATACAGTCGGCACTAAGCCATAGCGTTCATATGCGAATTGACAGTCATTACCACATTCAGCATGACAAGGTGATGATTATTGACGGTAGCACGCTTGAAACGGGCTCATTCAATTACACCGTCCTTGCCGAAAAAGAGAACAGTGAAAATTTAATCGTGGTTAAAGATGCGCCTGATTTAATCCGTCAGTATGAGGCGCATTTTGCTATTCGTTGGCAATTAGCGACGCCCATTGCTGGCGAACGGGGGGGTTAATCAGCGACTCACCGTTCAGCTCAATACTCCATCATCTCCCAGCCACTTTCGCAATCTTTCGCAATCAATGGACCATAAACAAATAACGTACAGTTATTGTTTATGAGATTTCATTCAGCTACCCTGAGAGCGTTGCATGTTTTAACCCAGCTTATGGAAAAGGGTGGTTGCCATGAACAACTTAAGTTGGCGCACTGCTGCGGCAACAAGCCACTATCCTAGCTGGTAACAGCGGATTTATCTTTTGAGTGAATATCTATGGATTAGAGAAGGGAATTTTATGGATTTGAATTCTATAAATAATTCTTTTTTATATTGATATTCACTAAGCTTTAAATATAAGTGATTAATAATGCATAAATTTATTACTCTTTCCGTGGTGCTGCTTCTTTCTGGATGTAGCAGCTATCAATGGGTTAAACCGGGTTCTAATGCAAATGATGCCTCCATGGCTGAAACAAAATGTGAAGCTCAGGCCTTAAGAGACTTACCTCCAGATAACGTTGTTAGTTCGACGTATACGACAAAAGATAAGAAAAATAAAACATCTGATACGAGCTATTCGGTTTCTGACGCAAATGAGTCAAAGCGCAAAGTGCTGATTAAAGATTGCATGTATAGCAAGGGCTGGTCACAGATCGAAACGCAAAGCTAACGTATTTTTAGCGGTTTTGAAAAATTGAAAAGGCCACCTAAGGTGGCCTTTTTTAAGGGCTGAAACTCTGTTTTTGAATTGGAGAAGAGCCCAGTATTGGAATCACTTAGACTTTAAGCAGTTTCACCGTAGCATCTATGTCAATCTCATCTGCAGTGAAGATCAGCGTTGTTCCTTGGAAGGTTGTGATCGCCAGTTTTTTCAGCGAGCGCGTTTCATCTGATTTAGTCGATGCTTTCGGTCTGATGCTGTTCATCAATATGCCTACAGACAGCACGGTATTTTCTTTATCAATACCGGTATCGGCGGGAACTTCTTCGCTATAAACGAGGTAAGACTTAATTGACGTTAGCTTAATTTTCTCGCCTGCGATGTAGATGTATTTGCTTTCTGGGATAACTTTTACAGAATAAGCCGACAGGCCCTTGTTATTTGTGGTGGGTTCGAATGTAACCGCCGCATCTTTTTTAATCAGCTCAGGGTTGGCGACCTTAATCACATGAAAATAACGGTTATCACCGTTTTCATCTTTGATAAATCCAAAACCTTTATCTTCAAACCACGTTGTGATCGTTCCATTCATCGCCATTACCGCCTACTTAAATTGTTTATCTACTCAGTTTTTGCAGCGCGCAGTGTAAAGCACAATGCCTGCGTAGCCTACGCCTTTCCATGATCTGCTTGAACATTCAATCGAAATGAAAAGCCCAACGGGCTTTTCAAATAGAGAAATCCATTACCACATCAAGTCATCAGGGACTTTAAAATCGGCATACGGATCTTCTTCATCCAGCTCTTCCTGACTCAGCGAACTATTCAATACGATACTGTTAGCATCACGCTGCGCAATTTTATCAGCTACGCTTGCAGGAATAATGGCGTATTCAGCATCGCTATTTCCATCCACCACTAAACGAGCAATCGCGAGACGGCCGCTAATCAGCTGTGATTGGGTCAACTTATCGACAAAAAGTTTCTTAATTAAATTATTATCAGTGAAATTAAAACCGATATCGCCTTTTGAAATATCAATTCTATTCATTTCAATAAGTTGCTTCACTTGAGCTTTGTATTCTTTCGATAGCGCTGCTTGTTTTTGCTGCTCGCTCAACTGTTTATCTCGCTCAAGCTGCGCTTTTTTATTTTCTTCCACGGCTTCTCTCGCTTCGCGAGCCTGAACGCGTGATTTTTTGGCCGTTCTTTGCACTTTGGCCATCTTTTTGCTGCTGACGAGTCCAGCTTTAAGCATCTGTTCTTGCAAGGTAAGTTTTGTCATGTTCGCATCTAAATTTTGGGGATAATAGTGAGATTATACCTGTAGTTTTTGATGTGATGCCAGATTGTCGTGGCCAATCGCTGCATTAGCTGAGTTTTTCGGCCGCTATAACGCTTGTTCCCGCCTGCCAATGGGCTGCAATAGTGAGGCTACTGATGAGCCACGCACCACCTGTGTAGTGTGTATTTATAAACGTTCTAGAAATTACTCTTATAATTAAGAATAGCGCACTGCTCGATGTCAACGAGCGTTGCTTGCTCTGTTTTTAACGACTAAAAAAGAGGACTCACTCCCAATGAAACAACAAAATGATAATGAGTTAACCGAACAGCAAAAAGAAGAGATAGATGAGTTCGCGCTACAGAGAGTTAGAGCAATGAATAGCGATGAGTTTTTATGTCAGGATATAGACGCCAAAATTCACGCGATGGGGGAGAGCGTTAAAGCCTATTTCAAGTCTCGTCTGTCATTTCATTCTAAAGTAGATAAAGAGCAGTAGTCATACTTGTGTGGGGTCGACAAAATCGATGAGTTTGATTTCAATCGGCCCACATTGCCGTCTTAGCGAGAATATTTCATATGCAATAGCGGGAACGGTTTTCCCTGACCGTCTAATTCTGAACGACCCGTTTGCGCAAATCCCATGTGCTTATAGAAGCCGACGCCTTGAAGGTTTTGCTCATTAACATCCACTTCATCTGCGCGTAATTTTTCAACGGCATAAGTAAGAAGCAGCGCCCCGATCCCTTTCCCTCTACTTTCTGCATCAACAAATAGCATCTCAATATGCGAACCATCAACGCCAATAAAACCGTGTATTGTGCCAGTTTCATCACGAGCGATAAAAACGGGTAGATTTGGTAGATAGGCATTAAGAATTAAAGGACGTAGCTCTGTGATGTCGCTTTCGGTTAAGAACAAATGTGTTGCTCGAACAGAGGATTCCCAGATGGAAACGAGGCGCTCAAATTGAGAAGCGTTAGCGGGCTCTAGGGTTAACATAATAATATTCCGATGTGCAGCCTATAAGAGATGAGTGAAGGGGACATGTATTGATTCAGCCTTGAATACGATTCATATTCGATGAATATTATCATAACCATGCCGTTTTTCGTTCTCGCCAATTTTTGAACCTAAACAGAATAAAAACAGAATGATAACTGCGTTTGAACATCCAAGACTCGTGTTCTTAGTTCTGGTAGCATGCGCGGCACTATCATTGGGGAGTAGCCATCCTTCAGCTGTACTGGGAGTACTGTGAAGGAGTCCACGTCAACAAACTTGAGGTTTATTTCCTCATGGCGTGGTCAGCCATTGCGAAAGCATAGCCAGGCGAGACTTTTGGTCGCAATACACTTTCCCAGCCGGGCGAGTCGTGTTGTTGCACCATTGGGATCCGACTCGCCCGGCCACATCATTATCATGTATCAAACAATCACCTTCTTTTTCCTTTCTGCGTTCGCCATTTATTTAGCCTGTGAGTGTTTTGTCAATGGGATCGAATGGTTTGGGCGACGGCTAAATATTGGCGCTACCGCCGTTGGATCCGTGCTTGCTGCTTTTGGTACTGCGTTGCCAGAAAGTACGGTGACCTTTATGGCCGTGGTCTTTGGCAGTACACCCGAGCAAAAAAATATTGGCGTGGGGGCCGCAATGGGAGGCCCGCTCGTGTTGGCAACGCTGGCCTATGCCATAGTTGGATTAGCGTTAATTTTTCATCATCGTCGTTCTAATCGAAAGAGCACTCAGATACGCGCCGATTATGCGCGCATGAGCCACGATCAGGCGGCATTTCTTGCCGTATTTATCGTTAAAGTTGCGTTAGGCTTAGTCGTTTTTACATTAAAACCATGGCTGGGAATTTTATTTCTGGCAGCTTATGCGCTCTATGTTTGGCGGGAAATTCGGAATAGCGATACGGCGCCCGAAGAAGAGATGATTGAACCGCTTAAAATTTGTCCCTCAGCGATTGAGCCATCACTGGGTTGGATGGTGCTGCAAATTGTTTTATCACTTATCGTTATCGCGGTTGCCTCTCATGTTTTCATTATCCAACTTGAGGAAATAGGGATCCTCATGCATTGGCCTGCGCACTTAGTGGCTTTATTTCTGAGTCCAGTGGCGACGGAGCTCCCCGAAATAATGAATGCGCTGATTTGGGTACGGCAGGGCAAAGAGCGTTTAGCTCTGGCGAATATTTCAGGCGCGATGATGATTCAAGCAACCGTTCCTAGCGCGCTAGGCTTATTTTTTACGCCATGGCTGTTTGATGGCCCACTGTTGGTTGCTGGCGCTGTTACCGTTTTGGCCATTGTTTATCTCTGGCACATTTTCCGTCGAGGTATCGCTAATGGACGTGCATTAGTCATTGTTAGCGGAGGTTATGGATTGTTTGCACTGCTAATATTTGGCTGTTTTGTGTAACGCTAGCAACTCTCTCATTATCCGCCGGGGTAAATTTAAAGCTCCGGCGGTTATATGAATTTTGCGATTAACTCTGCATAATGCCTGGGAGTCTAAAAAATAATCTTGCCTAATTTAATCTCATTTGCCCACAGTTTTTTATAGCCCCACTTGTCGTTTGCTCTACCAAGGCTAAAAATAAACTCCTTGTTTTTCTGATGGCAAAGATTACGAGCTTCATTGATATTAGCAAAGAGTAGAAGAGTTCCAACGCTAAAGTCTTTGATATCGATGTTAACACCGCCATTATGATCGTCAAAATAGATCCAATTATCGCATTCTGCTTGATAAATTAAGTCGTAAGCACAAGGCTCACCCTTATAGAGCAAGACATTTCCAAAAAGCAGTGGGCGAATAGAGGCTATAAACTTAGCCAGTTTCTCGATACTACTGCAATGATATGTACCTCCCCAGCGCATATTGAATAATTTGATGTAAATCTCACTGAGCTGTTCGCTGCTAAAGGCTGAAATGGGAACCACTTCACCGCCGCTATTGAGAAATTTGTTCATCTCAGATTGTCTTTTTTATTCGTTTTCTTAGAAAAAGAATCTTTAACAAGACATATTGATCTACGGTTTAATATTCCATAGGTATAGTTTAGAAACTGTTTTTCATGCCTAATGGAAAGTTCTTTCGATTTTGCAGGTAGAGAGCAACCGCCTAGAGTCGATGAGATGGGCAGAATAATGTTCTCAAATATAACGGGGATTTTCTTATAAGGATGGATAATCTCCCCACGTTTATCAGCAAAGAATGCACCAACGATTTTGCCATTCACTTCTTTATGAAAAAAAAGAATTTGGTTAGGTGCGCTGTCCTCCAAAACCTTTAATACTAAAGGATGACTGCATACGCTCCCGCCAAATTCACGATAAGCCTGGCAATAAATCTTATAGTTAGATGGTTTCCACCCTAATAATTTTGCTGGTAACATGTTGCGATTTTCCCAAATAACTCGGTTTACTTTTCGCAAATTTACCAATGTATTTCTCAATAGTGATTAAACCAACGCTCGTTATTAGGTTGCTTTCTACTAACCACGCTAATAGTGAGCTAGCGTTATTTCATTGTATAATTAAACTCCTATTTTCATGGGCAAGCTGATACAAAATAAAAACTGAATATGAGAAAGATATAACTCTTTTTCAATCAAGATCTTCTCGCGTTGGCCTGCCGATCTAGCTCATACTCGCTGTAGATTGGGTATCATGCTAAGTATGCGAAATGTGAATAATTTGATATGGATCATTCTTGTTTGTTGGGTCTATGTTACGGTAAGGATTCATAATGAGCATGGAGTGTTATATGAAAAAAATTATTCTAGCTACCGCCCTCGCTTTCTCAATGACGGCATTCAGTGCAACAGCGGCAGACCTGATTTCTAAAGATGAAGCTCATCATTTTAAATATGAGTATATTGGAAATGTGTCTGTAGGCGCGACTAACGGGGAAGTGGGCTCACCATCCGACCTGCATCAACGGTTATCAAAGCTAGCAGATGAAAAGGGGGGTAAATACTACGTGATTATTGCAGCTCGTGAGCATGGCCCAAACTTTGAAGCTGTAGCTGAAGTTTTCAAATAAATAAAATGAATATAAAGGCTACTTCATAGTAGCCTTTTACATAACAGCCTCGCGACGCATATCAAATCTACTGAAATTACGCCTGATAACCTATTTATTGCACTCAGATTTTCTACATATTAGCTCATTTTACTTTTCCATTGGGGAAGGCAAACATGTTCTTCTTTTGAGTAATATGCATGGAACATCCTGAAATTATGCCTGATATCTCTCAATGAGCGTGTATATCTACGCACGTTATCTTTAGGAGGAGAAATGAGTTGCGGCGTTGATCCCAGACTTTTATAACCTATCTTCAAATATTCTTAAAAAAAACTGTACAATAGCAGGACGCGAAAAACACCAGCCATAGATAATATGGATAGTAACTAAAATGTAATCAAGGTGATGGAATGCTTGAGCTATTTGATGTCAGTTACGAAGAACTGAATGGGGTTCGTTCTGATGAACTCTATCGTCTGAGAAAAAAAACGTTCAGTGACCGGTTAGGATGGGATGTTGTCTGCAACAAAGACATGGAGTTTGACGAGTTTGATAATCCTAATACACGTTACATCCTAGGTTTATATGAGGGACAGCTAGTCTGTAGCGTGCGCTTTGTTCCTTTAGATGAGCCTAATATGATTACTCACACGTTTCAGGCTTGTTTTTCGGATGTGCCTTTACCAGCCGGCGAAACAGAATCAAGCCGGTTCTTTGTGGATAAATCACGCGCGAGGGATTTGTTAGGCGAGCGATATCCGCTAAGCCAAGTGCTATTTTTAGCAATGATAAATTATGCTAGGCACTATGGCTGCAACGGTATTTACACCATCGTTAGCCGAGCCATGCTGACAATACTGAAACGTTCAGGTTGGCAAATTAAACCGCTTAAGGAAGCATATTTGAGTGAGGATGAGCGAATCTATCTGGTATACCTCCCGACGGACTCTGCCAGCCAAGCAAAAATGGCTGCCAAAATCGGTGTTTCAGTCAGTGGTATTCAGTCCCAGCTGGTTAATTGGCCAATGTCGATAGCCGTTACACCTGCATTGGTGTAATAAGATCGAGTTCAACGCCCAACCTTATTGCTTGTCGGGCGTTGCTTACTCCAAGCTTGCTCACGACGTTGCCCATATGAAATTTAACGGTGCGCACTGAAATACCCACGATCGTAGCGATTTCAGCATAGGTCTTACCCATGCTCGCCCAATAGAGCACTTCATTTTCACGCAGTGTGAAAATAGGCTTGTCTGAATCGATCTCGCTGTCTTCGCTACCAAAAGAAATCGACTGAACAAGATGATACATTTGTTCATTAATCTCAATGAGATGCATTTGGATATTACCACGCTCAGCGGCCAGCTTTTTCTCTAAATTCTCCTTCATATTGCTATCAATAATTAACGATAAAAGCGCTAGATTATTCAAATGATCGTGCAGTACGAAGGTGAATCCATTGGCAATATTATATTGTTTTGATAACGAAAAAATTTTTGAAATCTTGAGGTCTGACATCAATGTGATGTTTTCGTCCCACGCAAACGGCGAGGTACGCTTAAAGCCGGTTAAGATGACCGGATCGATATGCTGCAAATTATTAGTACGATAGAGGTTAACCCACTCATCGGGGTAGTTTGAAATGATAAGTAGTTTTGACGGATTTTTTTTATTGATGACCGTGTATGCGTATTCAGGGCTGCCTAAATGCGATAGTTTTCTATCGATGTAATCTCGGAGCGTTTCCGTTAGTATCGGATTTTCATTGAAAACAGAAAACATTTGGGCTCCTAGACGTTCAATTTCCCATGTCTGAGTGACAACATGCACTTAAGTACAGGGCGCAAAGTACTTAAGTACAACTTACAGAACTTAGCCAATGACTTATAATGCCCCGGTAAGCTGAAGATAAAAAAACCTGACCACGAGAGTCAGGTAGCTAATTCAGCCAACACCAGGGAAAAATCTCTGGACAGTGGATTTGCAAAGCCAATACTGTCCAGAGAGCCTCTACTGTAGCACCACTTAAATTTCGTTTCAAACACTCCCCATGCTGTTTCTCATTAGTGCTCAAAAAAACGCCTTATTTCAACGCCAATAAATTGAATCAGATTGTTTCCGATTTGGTATATTCACTGTTTGTTATGGTTAAATAAACGACAGCCTATAGCATTGTTTTATGCTGAAAAATACTCAATAAAATTTTACAGACACCGGTGCTTTCGTGAGACTTGAGTAATGAGCGCTGTTCGATATTCCATCTATTCGTTTCCAGATAAATGTGGCGTAGGATTACTGGTAAAAGGCATCACATAGAAAAGGTAAACTGATCGTCTTTGCTTAGTTTATACCGCGAGTGTGATATTTGGGGGCCTGCTGATTTCGTTGCTTGAAAACGTCAGCAAGCTCTAACATCAGGAACTATCAGAGGAATATGCAATGTTTCTAACGAGTTTTATCTTTGACAAAAAAGAATATGACGAAGATTTTTATAAACTGGATAAAAAAATAGAAGAGTTCTCAAAGGATATTGCTGGGTTTATTGGCATGGAATCATTTACCGACGTTCAGAGTGGCCGTCTGATAAATAACTACTATTGGGATAACCGCGAAGGTCTTGAGCTACTCATGAATAACGTTGAACATCTACGTGCCAAAGAGCAAAGTGGCAAATGGATTGCTGGTTTTCAGGTAGTTATCGCTAAAATCGAAGGCGCCCACAATGTCAATTTGGATCACCCATTGTCTGAACATCCAATGCGTTATCGTGGAGAGAAGTGAGTGAGTCATTAATGACCTGTCGATAAACGTATCTGCTGTACTTATTCACGCAGATACGTTTAAAGTACATACAGATGTGTATTACTCGTTATCTACTTTGTCACTTCCTTTTGCCACCTTTAGATTGTTCGAATGCGAGCATAACGCAATGCCCGCGATGATAAGCAGGGCACTGACCACATGGTAAGCGTGAAGCTGTACCTGCAAAAATAAAATACTAAATACCCCGCCACTCAGCGGAATGATGTGAGAGAATACTTCTCCACGCGTTGCGCCAATAGTCGAAATGCCTTTATTCCAAAGAAGATATGAGAGCCAAGATGGGAATATGATCAGATATACGAGCCCCATCAAAAATCCAGGTCTAACATAGTGGACTATGTTAGGAACTCCGTTTTCTACAATGGTGAGAACTAATATAGGAAGCAATACCACTGCACCTAATGCAGCGCTTACCGCCACAAAGGCATTCCCTTTAACTTCATATGGTTTCGTACGTAAAAATGCACAGTATACTGCCCAACTAACGGCTGATCCCATCGTCCAGAGATCTCCCTTATTTAGTCGGCTAAATAGTTCCGTATGGGCAATATCACCTTGCAGAACGAGCCAAATTACCCCCAAAGAGCTGAGTATGACTCCACTAATATTGCGTGATGATATTTTCTCTTTAAAAATAAAATAATTAATTAGTAATACTATAGATGGGGTGGTGGATAAATATATGGCGGCGTTAAGTGATGAAGTGTATTGCAGGCCAATATAAAGCGTTAATGGGAATAAAACCTGACCACAAAGTGCAAGAAATACGATAACACCAGCAGATTTCTTCATGGCAGGCCACTGTTCTTGAATTTGTCTGAAATATATTGTCAGTAGCATGATCGCAGTAAAGATCCAGCGTGCGGCAGAAAGAATAATAGGATTTTCAGTAGCGACTAATACATGGCCTACCACATAGTTTCCCCCCCAAAAACACGCAGCAAGGCTAAGCAGGAGATAAGGCATAAATGCTCCAGTAAAGTATTGGCTTATTTGTTGGTTCAAGATTACCGCCAATAAATGCTAGGATGCTAATATAAAGTTTTCATCCTTGGGTATAGGTTAAAACTATGAACTTTACATTGAGGCAACTTGAATTTTACATCGCATTAGCTGAAACCTTGCAAATATCAAAAGCGGCTAACCGTTGTCATATTTCGCAGTCCTCAATGACAGTATCTATGCGTAATCTTGAGGAAGCGCTGAACAGTCAACTGTTCATTCGTCATCCGAAAGGCGTTCAGCTAACCCAGTCAGGAGAGCGATTTCTCATACACGCGCGTAAAATTGTGATGAATAGTCATGTGGCATTGGAGGATCTACAACATCAGCCGGAAACTGCGAGTGGTACAGTGCGTATTGGTATTGCTGAAACGTTGTCGGCTTACTTGTTGCCTAATATTCTTAGCGATATAAAAAACCGCTTTCCGCTGATGGAAATTATTTTTGAAGAATCGGCTTCTCCACTTCTTGTTAGCGCGTTACGCCAAAAGCAGTTCGATTTCTGTTTACTGCTGACATCCAATATAAATCATGACGCTGATTTGCAGATCGAGACATTTATACGTTCTCAGAGAAAACTATGGACACCAATTGGCCACCCACTGCTAAGCCAGCCGATGCTGACTCTTTCTGATGTGGAAAAATACCCATTTCTACTATTGGTGACCGACGAATATGCTGAGGTATTTCAAGATTACTGGCAGAGTCGGCAGTGTGTTCCCGATGTTCATTTTCGAACGAACTCTTTCGAGGCTATCAGAAGCCTCGTCGCCCAAGGAAAAGGCGTGACTATTTTATCGGATCTGGTTTATCGACCTTGGTCTTTAGATGGACTTCGAGTTGTACGCAGAACTATTGATGACTGCATTACCTATATGGATGTTGGTGTTGTAAAAGCTAAGGCCGCTGTCCTGTCACCAGACAGCAAGCGATTAGTTGATTTTCTACGCCAAAGGATCATGCGGCTTAGCGATGGGCAATGAAACCATATCGGACAGCGAATATCAGTTTCTAAATGAGGCGTTAGTATCCTGCTGCTTTATTCGCCGCTTTAATTCTTGTGTCCATTGTAGAGCGGTTATGATCATCTGTTGCCTGCATAATGCCACCGGCGGCGCTGATCCAATCGCTGGCAGTACAACCTGATAAGATAAAAATAGCGGAAAGAAGCGTTGTTTTTAGCATGGTGAATCCCAACAAATATTGAAAATTTAGAGTAGTTGTAAAAATCCCGCTGATGATATCACTGGTTATATAAATGTATTGCTCAGATAAGATGTTTTTTATGTTTGTTTTGGATTTGTTTAAATTATTGTACTGATATTAATTTCATTAAAATTAAAACCATGCTAGCTATTAACGCGCAAAGGATAAAAGTAAGGGAGATTAACTTGCGATGATCTCGTGGGTACACGGTATCGGTTTGAATAAGAATGCTGGCCTCGAAGACGGAAGCCAGCGTTATAGTGGTAAGGCAAAATGTTAAAGTTTATCCGTAGCCTGCGATGTCTTAACCTGCGTTACGGCCTGCCATGACGCCGCCATCAATATTCCATACGTCACCCGTTACCCAAGAGGCTTTATCTGATAGCAGGAACGTGACGGTTTCAGCGATATCACGCGGCGTGCCAACGCGACCAATTGGATGAAAACTGTTGAAGCTGTCCATGACTCCGTTTACTTCGTCTTTAGGTATGAACCCCTCATAGATTGGCGTTTGCACAACCGCAGGTGATACTGCATTAACGCGGATGCCACTTGCACCTAACTCAATAGCCATATTTTTAGTTAAGGCATGTAGCCCCGCTTTTGCCATCGAATAAGCGGAAGAGGGTGTTGCACCAATCGCCTGCTGAGCCCACATCGAACCAATATTAACGATAGCGCCTTTAATATGAGCGGCTAACATGTTTTTCACGACATCACGGGTAATGAAAAATAGAGATTTATTAATGCTCATATATTTATCGTAGTCATCTTCTTCATGCTCAATAAATGGCTTAGGGAAAAAGACACCAGCGGCATTGACGAGCAGGCTGATATCTTGATGTTCTAGATTAATCACCTGCCTAACATGCTGCATTCCTTTTGTGGTCATTAGGTCAGCTACGATAACGGTCACTTTGCCTAAAGGGGCCAATGCCTGCAGTGCGGTTTCCGCTTTTGAAGGTTGGTTGCCCACTAAGACAACTTCACCACCTTGTTCCAACACAATGCGTGCTGATTCAAACCCCATACCGCTAGTGCCACCCACTACGAGAAGTTTTTTGCCTGCGAATGTTGCTGTCATCTGTGTATCTCCTAACTAATGTTGAATCGGTAAAATTTAAGTAGCAAAACCATGTGGTTGCCGTATGTCGATAGACGTAGATTGCCTGTATTTGTGCGAGTAAACGAATCATAAGAATTGATTGAACAAGAAAGAAAAACTATCTCGTATGTGACTATCGAGCTAGGATTAGCCATGGGTTTACGCTAGGTAGGAAGTTTGATGCGATCGCTTAGCCGATTAAAATGGTTACAGGCATTTGAAGCCGCTGCACGGCATGGCAGTTTTACCGGTGCGGCAAATGAATTAGGGGTGACACCTGCGGCAATTGGGCAGTCGGTTCGCTCACTAGAAGAGTGGATAGGGCGACCATTGCTGACACGTAGTCGTTTCGGTAGCGAACGATTAGCGCTGATCGGTGAAGCTCAATCGGCTTTGGATGATATTACTCAGGGGTTAGATCGGCTTGAGATTGGTCTAAATAAGCTGCGAGGAAGTGCTGCTCGTTCAGTGGTGGTGATTACCGCGTCGCAGGTGCTGGTGATGAACTGGCTAATGCCGCGCTTAAATCGTTTTTCAGAACACCATGAAACTATTGATGTACGTCTTGACGTCGCTGACAGGCTGATCGACTTAACCCATGGCGAAGCCGATATCGGTATTCGCTGCGGGCCCGGTGGATGGCCTGGCGTGGTCGCAACATGGCTAATGGATGAAGAAATGGTGGCAGTGTGCAGCCCAACGCTGGTACCTGCCGACGGTATCACTACGCTTGAGTGGTTTCTACAGCAGAAACTCATTCAAGACGATACCCCGCACCCAGGAGCAAACGCGCCGACTTGGGAGAGTGTATTAACACAGCTCGGTGAGCCAAACAGCAAACAGGGACGGTTGCATATTAACTCGACGGCGGCGGTTATTCTTGCCGCAATGGGGGGACGAGGGATCACATTAGTTCGTAAAGCGTTGGTTCAACAAGATTTAGATCTTGGACATCTAGTTCAGCTATTTCCCGAGTATGCGTGGCCGATTAACTGGTCATATTATCTGGTATGTTCTGCGGCGTCGTTGAAACGCACTGAAGTTCGCGCATTCTATGATTGGGTATTAGAAGATGTAGGAAAGGGATACAATCCCTTTGGCGCGTAAAGCTATCATGATCGTCATTGAACCGAAAACTAGCATGGCTGAAAGCCGATATATCCCCGGTAGAACTGAAAAATTTGCTGGCTAATTGGCATTTTCCACCCATATTACTCTGTATAGTCTAACTCCGTTCCTGAACTGGAGATGCGATGAGGCTACTCAGAGAGATAATGCGCAGTAGATTAGTTGGGTTTATTGTCGGACTGCTTGCAACAATTGCTTTTGGGTCGAGTTACATTGAAACGGAAGAAGAGGCTGAGAAATTTACACGTGATTAATTGTTATTCTAGTTAGAAGGCCACCAAACGGTGGCCTTTATCATTTATGCGTTCAAACATGCCACTAATACATGCTCGGAACAATGGAATGACCACAGGTGCTGTCCGCATTAGCGTCTGGGTTTTGACAGGTTTGTTCGCTATTTTGATCGTCAGTGGCTTTCTGATGATGATATCCACCAGAGCACCCAGCAAGCATCAGAATAAATAAAACAGATAAAGTCTTGCGCATAAGAACCTCAATTCTTAGTCAGTTATTGTTTATCCTGAAAGTCTAGTGCATGACAGCGTTTTGTGTAGCGTCCGTTAACCTAGCATTTTGTTGTAAACAAAGAACTGAGTATCTTTAACGTAACCTTCTTTTTCATATAAGGCCTGAGCTTTCACGTTATCAGTTGCAGTGCTGAGCATGATGAAGGCGGAATCTGTCTCTTTAGCCAATTGATCGGCGCGAGCGATCAGTTGTTGTGCAACCCCAGACTTTCTGGCTTCAGGTGCAACATACAGGTCATAAAGCAGCCAAATACGCTTCATTTCTAATGAGCAAAACAGCGGATACAGCTGTGTGAATCCAACAGGGACGCCATCTTTTTCAACAAAATAAATGACGGATTCATGATTGGTGATCCTGTCGGTCAGGAATTTCTCTGCTTTTTCAGCGGATTCAGGGACTTGATAGAATGCTCGGTAGCCTAAGTAAAGCGGAAGAATTTTCTTAACGTCTTGAAGTTGAGCCGTAAATAGTTTCATTGTGTTGTTACCTCTATATGTGTGATGAAAAGCATAGCGCTAATAAGCAATTTATGAGAGTGATAGTCAGTATGGATAATTTTGCTAAGTTTCAGGGAAGATTTTTATGTAAATAAAACTGAACATTGGCGTTCAGCGGTATCTTCGTAAAACAAAGACGGTAACGGTCGAAGACTTCAGCGCAAAAGCAGTCTTACCTGTTAATTCTACGAATAAAATACGCAGTAAATTTCCCACCAATCGTCCATAAAACATCTACGCTTGATGAGATGTAATGTGTAAAACGTTAGCGATCCTAATCTCAGACAGTATGGATGATAAAATGGTGACAGCGACAATCTTACAGAGCAAAGGTGAATCCCCAGAGACGGTTTCACTCGAACAGATCTACCGGCGTGCTGATTGGCTGATGTTTTTATTAGTCTGGGGGTTATTTGCTATTGCGCTTGGCGTGGGCTGGTATTACGAGCATACGTCTACTGCGGTAATTGCGGGGCTAATATTGGTGCTCAGTTCAACGCTGATAAAGATGCTGTTTCCAGGAAAATTAATTACCCGATTGTTTTATGCTTTTACGCTATTAGGATTCGCAGCTTTATTGATCCAATTAGGAGAGGGTGAAACAGAATTTCATTTCTCAGTTTTTGTTCTGCTGTCAGCGCTGTTAGCCTACCGAGATTATCGACCTTTGCTGATGGGCGCGCTCACCGCGGCGTTACATCATCTCCTGTTTAACTATTTACAGGAAAACGATCTCTATGGGATCGTCTGCTTTATGCATCCTGGATTTCATATGGTTATTTTTCACGCGTTATTTGTGGTGGCGCAAACGGCTATATTGATTTATATGGCGGTACACATGGCGCGTGATGCGCGCTCAGCCAGCGAAGTGGCGCAATTGGCGTCGCATATTAATCGAGAAGCGGGCTGTTTGACGTTGGATCGTGAGGAGCACCCAAGCCATTCAGCTTTCGCTCGCACTTTCAGCTCTACGCTGAAAACAATGCGTAATACGCTTGGTCAGGTGAACCACGGGATTGCGATGGTACAAGGTGGCGCAGAAAGCATTCTGCTGCAAAATTCGGCATTATCACAACGGACAGATGAACAAGCATCGGCGCTCGCAGTGGTCGCCAGTGCAATGGCACAGCTGACCTCAGTGTCTGCGCATACCAGTGAAAAAGCGCTGCTAGCACAGGAACTCGCACTGCAAGCTTCCAATGTCGCGATTCGTGGCGACGAAAATATTGCCGCAACAATTCAAACCATGGCGCAAATTAGAGAAGAGTCTGTGCGCATCAGCAATATTCTAGAAATTATTGACGGTATTGCTTTCCAAACCAATATCCTTTCACTTAATGCGTCCGTGGAGGCTGCGCGTGCCGGTGTTCATGGCAAAGGATTTTCGGTAGTGGCGACAGAGGTCAGAGTGCTGGCTCAGCGCTGTGAAAATGCGGCTAAAGAAATACGCCAATTAATCGCAGTATCTGTGAGCTGTACTCAAACCGGATCGCGGCAGGTGAGCGCCGCTGGAGTAACGATGCAGGAAGTGATGAGCTCGATTACGCATTTGTCACAGTTGGTTGATGAGTTATCGGAAATGAGCGTTCAGCAACGGGTTAGCATTGCACAAATGCATGAAAGCATTGCTCAAATTGATAACAGCGTGCAGGAAAACGTCAGCCATGTGGCTGAAACGGTGAGAGTCGCTCAACAGCAAGGGCATCAGGCGGATGCACTCAAGCAGGCGATCTCAGTATTTCGTTTGGCGTGATGTCTGGGTGTATTTCTAGGCACCCAGACGCAGCATTTATTTCTTATCCACGCCTTGTCGTAGCTGCATAATCGTAGCCAGAAGTTGAGAAAACCCCGGTGAGTCAGCAACATGCTTGTTATATAGAACGTAAAACGTGACGGGCTCGATCGGAATATCGATATCAATCTGGCGGATATGAGGACAGTGGTTTTCATTTAACAAAGAAGTAGGGACAAGGCCAATAGATTCGGTGCTTTTGATAATGCTTAAAATAGCCATAACGGAATCACTGGAGAAGATAAAATTTCGTTCTTTAAACAAGCGTGAAAGCTCAACTTGGCGTCGCATGATGTAAGGAATCGCCGAGTTTAAGCCACAAAAACGCTCGGTATATAGCTGTGTAATATCGACTTTGCCTTGGAGGCGCGGGTGTTCTGTGCTGCATACTAATGTGAGCGTTTCGGAAGAAAACTCTGTAGAAATCACAGAATGACTGGCGGTAGGGTGAAGATCGAAAATAAGATCGGCTTGGCGATTAATTAGCAGCTCGTCAACATGGGTACTTTCAGTCAGCGTGTGGTGCACGATTTCAACGTTAGGTGACTGGTGTTGTAATAAATTAATCAGTTTTGGCAGGTAGTATGTCGCCATGAACTGTGACGCATAAATAATAAACTTTCTTTTTTTAAGTGGATCAACGCGGCTATTCAAAGAGAAATCAACTAAACGCATGATTTCAGCCAGTTGCTCATGGATTTTTAAACACTCGAGAGTAGGTTGTAGCGCGTTCCCATGCCGAATAAAGAGAATATCTTGGTAGTGATTACGTATTTTTTGTAATGATTGGCTAACCGCAGAAGGTGATATGTTCAGCGTTTTTGCGGCTAAGCTCACGCTCTTACAGCTAAAAATAGCTTCAAAAACAGTGATTAAATTCAAATCTATGCTACGCACTCGTTTGAGGATTTGTTTTTCATTAATATTGCTCATTTCGTATCCCTAAACGCTCGATTTTGTGTGGGGCATAGTGATGAAGAATTTCACTCTGAATCTGTTTTTATATATGACAGATTAAATAAAACTACAAGATAAAACTAACAGATTAAATGATTTTAAGATAAAAACATAAAGGAGAGATAAGCAAAAGATAATGAAAGAAAAAGATTGTGAAGGGATGTAAATGTGTATGTTTGAATGGGGTCTTATTGTCATGCAAATAATACTATTTTTACAACCAGTAATGAATAAATAAAACACTGGTTGTAAAGAATATTAGTGCGATACCGAATGAGAAAATATATTAATGATCAGCACACCGGCAATAATAAATCCCAGCCCGATCATTGCAGGCAAATCGAGAGTTTGTTTGAACAAAACATAGTTTGCGCCCGCAATAAGTACAATCCCCAAGCAGCTCCATATCGCATAAGCAATCCCAACGGGCATAGTACGCGTTGCAATAGATAGCATATAAAATGCAACCGCATAAAGGAGTGCCATGGTAATGGTGAGTGCAGGGCGAGTAAATTCTTTGGTGTGCGGAAGAATAGATGTGGCTATGACTTCGCAAATAATAGCAAAAGCTAAAGCACCATAGGTGATCAACGCGGGAGACATCATAAATCCTTACAGATAAAAGGGACTAATACCTTGTTGCCTCTATTATACGGCAAGGATCATCGACTGAAAAATGATTCAATATGATGAAATAAAAAGGCCGGGAGTCTGTTGGCTTCGTTGATATCGAAAATGAATGCGGTCCATACAGCAAGTAAAATGACGACAAGACCGGTCATTGTGTTGATCAAGAATCGCATAAATTTTCCTGCCACGAAAATGTTGAATACACCTTACATATCTTAGCAAGGCAAGTTCAACCTATCTTCAACAATCGCCATTTTATACAGGATGTTAGTGCTGATTTTTACGAGAAAATTTCTATCCACCGTAAGGCGGCGAGATAGTCAGACTCAAGTATTTGTTGCGTAAGATGGTTCTAAATAGACGAAATTTTATGCCGTTTGCGATTGAAGCTGTAATGACAATGCGGGCAGTGCATCATTATGCTGTCTTCAATCTTGAATTCATCAAAGCGGCCTTTGTGATTGCATTCCTGACAAATAACAAACGCCTGTTTACTTTTAAATATATCGAGAACCTTAGTCATTAAGGCCATACATACCACCTTTTATAGTAGCCTGTAGCATACCATATCTACCTTTTTAGCTCTTGGTGTTTTGTTCCATAGGTTGCTTATTTTTTAGAGTAAATTTGTGCTCTGTAGGGGTAAAGTCCGAGTCTTTTAGCACGAAATGCACCAGATGAAAAATGAAGGTAATTAGAATACGTCTCATCAGAAATGGAATTCACATAAAAGAATAAATCTGAAAGCAATGTGAGCATGTCTACCCTGAAATTTTTAACAGTAAGGAAAAGGACATGAGTCTGATAAATCATCCATTGTATGACTTGAGCACCATGCCAGTGGTTCACATTAGCGCTGAGTTCATGCGCTTTTCTGGAGCCGAGTGGGTACAACAAACAGAACGACTGTTGGCGAAAAAATGTGCGTTTACATTGATTTATCCTGAGCTGCATTTCCCACTAGAAAAGAATGAAGCAAAACAGGTAGAAAATGAAGACGCGCGAGAAGCGAGAACGGTTATTGCCAAATGGCTGAGAAAACATCGAGACGAGTTTTCGACATATTGCAAAGCAATTATACTGTGTTCAGCAAACAAAGGATGTACAGATAATCTCAGGCAGGGATTAGAGCGGATGTATGGCGTATCGATCATGGAATCAACAGCAGAGCAGGCGACTCAACTCGCTAAAGAAATTATGAGCGCCAGCTAAGGGCTGAGCGCTCACCGATAGAGGTTATACATGTCAGAGGTGATTGTCAGCGAGCTTATTCAGTGGATAGAAGGCCAACTTCAACTGAGTGAGGCTATTAAGGTTGATGCTATTGCAGCGAAAAGCGGCTATTCAAAATGGTATCTACAGCGTGAGTTCAAGCAGAAAAAGGGACTCTCGATTGCGGAATATGTCCGCAAACGTCGTCTGCACGAAGCTGCAACGTTACTATGTGCCAGTGAGCTTCCAATTATTGATATCGCGCTTAAATATGGCTTTAGCTCTCAGCAGACATTTAGCCGTGTGTTCAGGGCTCACTTTGAAACATCACCTGCAAAGTTTCGTGATAAAAGACAATATCCTAACCTTGAAGAGGTGATGGAGATGAATAAACGAGACTAGCAAGAACCGCCATTACGGCGGTTTTTTTCGGTCATTAAATGAGTATGGATATACTGCTAATAATACCGATGCCAAGATTATACCTTTCCTTTATATCCACAGTGAAAAATGCTTAATGCATTGAAAAAATGATCGGCTATTGGCTAAAGAAAAGCGTTTTTAAATCATATGGTGGTGCACTACGGCACGCGTTTTATGCTTACTGCACGTGGAAATGTTTATGGATTGCACAATAAAGGGAACAATCTTATTGAGGTTTTTGCTTTATCTAATGAAAATAGGAGCATAATTATGCGAAAAATTCGTACACGAGAAAAATCCTATAGTTTACGTGTATACTTTTTTTGAACTTAATGTTTTCATTATGCTGGCGGATGTTAACGGAGGAATAATAATGTGTAACCTAATTAAATCTGAGGCCGTTGCCGTTAGGCTTCTTTTTTCATGATATCGTCCTCTATCCGCGCAAAATTTTGTCGTTATTTAAGAGGGATGCAGAGCAAAGCCGCTGTAGCCTTAATTTTTGTTCTATCAGCACAGAGCTTTCCTGTTTTTGCAGTCGAAACGCCTGTAGAATCGCCACAGCTAATTGCTGTTAAAGAACAAGAAGTTGCAAAAGTTGTTATTGGGATGATCCGCTATACTCGTTGGGCCAATTCTCCTGATCCTATCAAGCTTTGTATTGTTCCTCCGGCACGCTATGCACGCTTATTAGTCGAGGAGAAAATTGTGTTACCTAGTCGTCATGTGTCTACGCAGATCGTTGATTTTTCGCCAACGAAATTGCTCGAACAATGCGATGTGGTTTACTTCGGAGATATAAAACCTGCCGATCAAGAATTGCTCATACAAAGTATGCAAGGGAAAAGTATTTTAACCATTGCAGAAGATAATCCCGAGTGTATTAAAGGCAGCGCATTTTGTTTACGCATTGATAATTCAGGGATCGCGTTTGATCTGAACTTAGATATTTTGGCGCGCAGCAATGTACAGGTGAATCCTAACGTGCTGCTTTTGGCGAAGAAAAAGGGTAATTAGATGAATCATATTTTTGCCTCAAACGCCAATATGCCAAAACCGCGGCCAACTTTGCGCAACATGTTTCAGCGTATTCATTTGATGATTATCGCCATTACGCTGCTTATGGCGGGTATACCGCTGTCTGTATTATCCGTGTTTACGCTGAAAACCTATGCGGAGCACAATTTGCAGTTGGTCGCGTCAACGATAAGCTACACCAGCGCAGCGGCAGTGGTATTTGGTGATAAACCCGCGGCTCAGGAAGCTCTCACGCTGATTGCACGAAAAGAACAGATTTACCAGGCACGCATTTACGATCAAAAGAAAGAGCTGCTAGCCAGTTGGACTTCGCCGACCCGTTTACACATGACCATTGATGATCCTATTCGCAAATGGCTACTGCCAAAAATGGTCGTGCAGCCGGTGATGAGCGAAAACGAGGTCGTAGGTTATGTAACGCTGACCGCTGGTGGCGCGACAATGGTTAAGTTCCTCGGAAACTTAATGCTCGGGCTGCTGAGCTGTTTGGTGCTTACCGCGTTGCTATCATTTTGGCTGGTGCGCCGGATGCACACCGGAATTGTTGACGAATTGCAAAATATTGCCCATGTCGCTCGCTCGGCACGAGAAAATAGAGCGTTTTCTTTGCGCGTGAGGCCGTCACAAATCGCTGAGATTAACGAGCTCAGTCGAGGCTTCAACAGTTTGTTGCGAGAAATGGAACTACAGCAAGCAGATTTGGTGAATGAAAACGATCAGCTTTCATATAAAGCACTGCACGATCCGCTAACCTCATTACCTAACCGTTCAAACTTTATGAGCATGCTGGAAAGCATGAATACGGCGCAGGAACAAATATGTGTGATGTTCCTTGATGGGGATGGTTTTAAAGCAGTGAATGATACGTGGGGGCATGCTGCTGGCGACTATGTGTTGACCACTATTGCTGAGCGTCTGCGAATGCAAATTCGCAAGAATGATTTAGTTGCTCGTATGGGCGGAGATGAGTTTTCAATCTTATTGCGTCACATTGCGCATAAGGATGATGTTATGCAAATCATCGACAAAATTGTTAAAGCCATGCGGGAAACAATCTATTTGCCTAACGGTGAGCCAGTATTTATTTCATTGAGTATTGGCTTCACACTTTCACATGAACAGAGCACACCGGTTGAATTATTAGAGAAGGCAGATGCCGCGATGTATCACAGCAAACATAGCGGCGGTGGTTGGAGTTTCTCATAACGAGAACATTAAAAAGTAGAAATAGGGAGTAGGGAACGTGAAAAATCATATTCACTGGAAATTTATTGGCATGTTTTTAGCCATGTTTTTTTTGGCCGGCTGTCAGCATAAAGGCGGGCTTACCGCTGAACAAATTGCGGTACTAAAAGAGCAAGGCTTCCAACAAACGGAAGAAGGGTGGATGTTTGGACTGTCAGAGAAAGTTCTTTTCGGCAATAACAAGTCCAATTTAACACCTGATAGCGTTGAAACAGTGAAAAAAATGGGCAAAACACTCGCTCAGATTAATATTATGCATGCGCGTCTGAGTGGCTATACGGATAATTACGGCGATGAAAGTTATAACCAACAACTGTCGTTGAAAAGAGCCAATACCGTGGCAGATGCACTTTCTCAGGGCGGGATCCCACGAATGAATCTGACAACTCGTGGAATGGGGGAAAGTAACCCAATTGCCAGTAATAATACTAAGCAGGGCCGCTCCGAAAATAGACGCGTTGCCATCGTCATTGAGTCGCCATAAATCAATATTGACTTGGGTATCACGGATGATGCCTATTTAATTAAGCCATTCAATCCTGCGTTATTCCTCTCTATACCCGTATCTCCCGCAGTAAAATATTCGATCCGTTAACTAGTTTCATTGCGTTAATATATTCCTTGCTGATTGTTTTTTATTCAACTCTTCTTTACGTTTCAAGTGACTAAGATCACAAATTTTGACATTTGGGTCATTTTGTTGAATTATTGTTATCTAGCCGCTACGTTATTTGAGGGATTAAATAAGGATAAAAGGGCCAAAAAATGCGTAGCTTAGCGGGGAAATAGCTCTCCAATAGCGCATATTGACGGCGATTTAGGCCACGCCTATCAGGCATAAGTGACCATAGTGCGCTGCAGCGAGATGGCTTTCGCTGTGCAGCACAAAATTTAGCAAGGAAACGATAATGAGATTAAGAAGAAAGCAGGCAAAGCCGCTACACATTAACGACATTACAATTATTGATGATGAGAAATTAAAAAAAGCCATTACCGCTGCTGCACTGGGTAATGCGATGGAATGGTTTGATTTTGGTGTATATGGATTTGTGGCCTATGCACTTGGACAGGTATTTTTCCCCGGCGCAGATCCTGGCATTCAGATGATCGCTGCCCTAGCAACATTCTCCGTTCCGTTTTTAATTCGTCCTCTCGGTGGTGTTTTCTTTGGCGCATTGGGCGATAAGTTTGGCCGCCAAAAAGTTCTGTCCGTAACAATTATTATCATGGCCGTCAGTACATTCTGTATTGGTTTAATCCCTTCCTATGCCTCTATCGGCATTTGGGCTCCAATCCTGCTGCTGTTAGCCAAATTAGCGCAGGGCTTTTCTGTCGGTGGTGAATATTCTGGCGCGGCAATTTTTGTGGCCGAATATTCTCCAGATAGAAAACGTGGGTTTATGGGAAGCTGGTTGGATTTTGGTTCGATAGCTGGCTTTGTGCTTGGCGCAGGCGTTGTCGTACTTATTTCTAGCATTGTAGGGGAGCAGGACTTCCTGGATTGGGGATGGCGTATTCCATTCTTCATTGCAGCTCCGCTGGGCTTAATCGGTCTTTATCTGCGCCATGCGTTGGAAGAAACTCCGGCATTCCAACAGCATGTTGATAAAATGGAAAAAGACGATCGCAACGCGATTCAAAACCCACCTAAGACTTCATTTAGACAAATCGTTTCCCAGCATTGGAAAAGCTTATTAACGTGTGTGGGCGTGGTGATTTCAACCAACGTAACCTATTACATGCTGCTGACGTATATGCCGAGTTATTTGTCCCATAACCTGCATTACTCTGAAGACCATGGGGTGCTTATCATCATCGCTATCATGATTGGTATGCTGTTTGTGCAGCCAGTAATGGGGTTAATGAGCGACCGTTTTGGCCGTAAGCCTTTTATCATTTTCGGTAGCGTTGGATTACTGCTGTTGGCAATTCCATGCTTCAAACTGATTAACAGCGATGTCATTGGGTTAATCTTCTTAGGTTTGCTTATCCTTGCCGTATTACTCAATGCCTTCACCGGCGTTATGGCATCGACGCTACCGGCCATGTTCCCAACGCATATCCGTTACAGCGCTTTGGCAATCTCTTTCAACATCTCAGTCTTGGTGGCAGGTTTAACGCCAACAATCGCTGCGTGGTTAGTTGAGACGACAAATAATCTGTATATGCCAGCGTATTACCTCATGGTTGTCGCATTGATAGGCTTGGCTACGGGTATCTTTATGAAAGAAACCGCAAACAAGCCACTGCGTGGTGCAACGCCAGCGGCATCAGACCGTGCTGAAGCCAAAGAGTTGTTACAAGAAACGTATGACAACATTGAGCAGAAGGTGGAAGATATTAACGAGCAGATTGGGGAGTTGGAACGTCAAAAACAACGCCTTATCGATCAGCATCCGAAATTAGACTAAATTGTCTGATTGAACCAAGGGCCGCATTGCGGCCCTTTTGCATTTTATAATGCTAAGTCTTTAAATTATGTTTTTTGGATATAGTTTTCGATAAAAGTTTACAATTCAAAAACACAGCTTGAAGCAGAAGGGTATAGGCTTTTTCCTAATAACGATGAGCGTGTGGGGATAACGCTCAGTTATCAGAGGAGCCAAACGATGAATGCGAAAAGAGTTAAAATTGCACAGTCAGTAGCAAAATATGCCGTTGCACGCCATAGCTCAAGCCGCTGGAATACGGCAATGAAAATGCTTAAGGCTTCACTTTTAGCTGGCGTCAGTGCGTCAGGTAGTGATGTATAACCATCAAGACCTGCGGCGTCATGCTATTGTAGACATAATCCGAGAGCATGCCGTGCCTGTTACATCATGCTATAGGCAGACGGCTGACTCATTACATCGACGAAAACATCTTTTGCAACTGCCCAAAAATGGCTCATACCGGCTGTGTTAATGGTGTTGCCAGATAACGTCAAAACTAGCCAGCATGCGGTGGCAAAACCAATACCGCTGAATGCAAAGGCGATAATGCGATGGCCCTTTTTGCGGAATTTCACATTCAGTGAGCTGGCAATAAACATCATAAAAGTGCTCATGATTTCCCAGCGGGCTACGATCAGCCCGGTCATAACAGTACCCATGTAACCAAATCCTTACTCAATATTAAAGTGTGATGTTGATCACATTATAAATTCCATTGAACGAATGCTCCAGCAGGTTTTTCATTCAAAACACGGCACAACCGTGCCTACATAAAACCTGAGGTACTGCATCTTCGAATGAGCGTCTACGCTTAATCTAAGAATTAGGAGGAGCGCAGAATGAATGATGAGCCAAAACAAGATGAGATTGTCGATGAGAAACCCGCTGATGATTTAAAGGTCGATAACGAAGAAGAGAAGCAAGGGAAGCCGATTAATACTGATGAAGAGCGGCTACCGTCTCGTGCCGCTGCGGTTCACGAAATTATTCGCCAAGAAGGCACTAAGGAACTGGAGCGTGATGTTTGGGCGCTTCTGTGGTCGGCGGTGGCAGCGGGACTCTCGATGGGGGCTTCGCTGATGGCCAAGGGCATTTTCCATGTGAAACTTGATGGTGTTCCCGGAGCCTTTTTACTTGAGAACTTTGGTTATACCTTTGGGTTTATCATTGTCATCATGGCGCGCCAGCAACTGTTTACCGAGAATACGTTAACGGCAGTGCTCCCCGTCATGAATAAACCTAACAAAACCAATCTTATTTTGTTGATGCGGCTATGGGGATTAGTTCTCCTCGGTAATCTGGTCGGTACTGGATTGGTGGCCTATATTTTTTGGCATTTGCCGGTATTCGATGTGGAAACGCGTAAAGCATTTGTAACCATTAGTCAGCAAGTAATGAGTAATTCACCAACGGAGATGTTCGCCAACGCGGTTATCTCGGGTTGGATTATTGCCTCAATGGTATGGATGTTCCCATCAGCGGGAGCAGCCAAGATATGGGTGATTATTATCATGACATATCTGGTGGCGATAGGTGATTTAACACATATTGTGGTTGGGTCAGTTGAAATTCTTTATCTGGTGTTCTCGGGACACCTACATTGGCATGCGTTTTTATACCCGTTTGCTTTACCCACGTTGGCCGGAAATATTATTGGTGGAACTTTCATCTTTGCGTTAATCAGCCATGCGCAGATACGTAATGAACTGGATAAATCGATGAAGAAAAACGGTGGACGATAATCGGCATAGCAAGGGTAGAGTCGATTTTATATACTCAAATGTTGTATCACGCGTATTAGAAAAATACATCAAGGATAGAATGACGAATGGTTGAATTATTTAAAGCAATTGGGCTAGGGCTCGTGGTCTTGTTACCGCTGGCTAACCCGCTAACAACGGTCGCGTTATTTCTTGGCTTAGCCGGAAATATGAATCGCGAGGAGAGAAATCGCCAGTCGCTAATGGCTTCAGTCTATGTATTTGCGATCATGGTGGTGGCCTTCTACGCCGGTCAGTTAGTCATGAACACCTTCGGGATCTCTATTCCTGGCCTGCGTATCGCGGGTGGACTAATCGTGGCATTTATTGGTTTTAGGATGCTGTTTCCTCAGCAGAAAATGGAGGATCGGCCCGAGGTTGAAAGCAAAACTGAAGAGCTGGTGAAGCACCCAACGGCTAATATTGCCTTTGTTCCGTTAGCGATGCCAAGCACTGCGGGTCCAGGGACTATCGCGATGATCATCAGTTCTGCGTCCACCATCAAGCACGGTGCTGATTTCCCAGAGTGGGTATTATTGGTTGCACCGGTATTGGTATTTTTATCCGTCAGCGTCATTTTATGGGGGTGCTTGCGTAGCTCGGGCGCCATTATGAAGCTGGTTGGAAAGGGCGGCATTGACGCTATTTCCCGTCTGATGGGATTTTTATTAGTCTGCATGGGCGTTCAGTTTATCATTAACGGTATTTTAGAGATCGTGACAACATTTCACGCGATGAGCTAACAACACCGACTACTCCTCTTTTTGGCCATATCTATACTCTGCGGTATGGCCAATTTCATTCGCCGCTCGATAAATCCCCATTGTGTTCTAAAATAAAAGTAGGCAGGTTGTCCTCTTTTTACACAAAAGGAGTTAAAAATGAGCGACGGTATGAAAGATTCTCTTATTCTTCTTTCCAGAATACTGCTGATGCTGCTGTTTATTATCTTTGGCTGGTGGAAATTAGCTCATTTTGAGCTAGCTGTTTCTGCCATGCAGGGATATGGCGCACCGTTACCGTATGTTTCTGCCATTATTGCCGTTGTTATTGAGTTCTTCTTCGGCTTGGCGATTATTCTGGGGCTTTGGACTCGCCCGATCGCCGCAGTTTTTGCACTCTATGTTTTAGGAACTTCAATTATTGGTCACCCATTCTGGAAACTGAGCGGGATGGATATGGTACTTAACGAGATCAACTTCTATAAAAACATCAGTATTATTGGCGGGCTTTTATTGTTGATAGTGACAGGTGCTGGACGCTATTCCCTTGATTATCGTTTGAGCAAAAAATTGTAATACCCTACTTTTATCAACTCAACGGCCTGTTAGAAGGCCGTTTTCATATCCAAGGAATGGATTGCCTGCTCTAGGGATGAGAATTCGGATTCACCAAAAACAGCTATACCATTTTCACGTAGCAGGGAAGCCGTGACTCCCATTCCCGCGATCCGTGTACCACTGAAACTCCCATCATAAATCTGTGAACTGCCACATGAGGGACTGCCATCAGTTAGCAATGCAAAGCGGCATTGATGTTTAAGGGCCAGCTGTAGAGCAATATAAGCGCCTGCCAGATAGCCGGATGTCACATCGTGACTATCGGATTCAACCACCGTGCGCTCTCCCTGTGACGTGACGCGTATTTCCGCGCTTAGGCGCGGAGTTGGAAAACCAGCGCTGATCTCTGGACAGCAGAGAATAAGTCGTCCTTCTTCCTGCCAGCGTAGTAATGACGGAGGCATAAACGGTTTGGCACTGCCGTTATAGCGAACTGGAAAGCCCATTAGGCAGCTGCTCACTAATATTTTTGTGTGGTTTGTCATAAAAAACCTAAAAAAGGTCACTTCACGAAGAAAATTTCACGCTGTATGCAAAGCATTATTGCATGAAAAATGTTGAAAACAGACGCCTAACTGATTAATAAATAGCACTATCTGGTTGAAAATAATTCGCTTGGGCTGATTATTGTCCACTTGAACAAAAAAAACATTTTAGCGCTGGACAGCCAACGGGAAGGTCGCTAATATCTGCCCCCATTGGAAGGATGGCTGAGTGGTTTAAGGCAGCGGTCTTGAAAACCGTCGAGTGTAATAGCTCCTAGAGTTCGAATCTCTATCCTTCCGCCAAATTCGCCGACTTAGCTCAGTAGGTAGAGCAACTGACTTGTAATCAGTAGGTCACCAGTTCGATTCCGGTAGTCGGCACCATGATTCTGTAAAAAAGCCACCCAATGGGTGGCTTTTTTTCGTCTGTATGCCATGACCTATTTTCACAGGAGCGCAGGTAAAGCTCCTGTTTTGTTACCGATGGTTAATTTTTTTTGATTTTATTGAAGTATGCAGGGGAGTTAACTAAAACCCCATCAGCACCTAATTGTACGGCCTTACGATAGTCATCCAGTGTATTTATACCGAAGAAGATAATATGAGCCCCTCCTGCGCTACGAAAACATTTCATTGCCTCTTCATCCCACTCTAGCTGCGATTTGGAACGTCCTTCTCCAAGGGTATACTTTTCAACCACTTCAACATCGCGTTTTAATTCAAGCCCATACCAGCGCTCTTGAGTCACGTTTTTATCGATTTCACAGTGGTGGCTCATGGTCACGTTCGCAAGTATCGTGCGCGTTTTATCTCGGCTGACGAATCTAGCGATATCATTTGGTAGTGCATCAATATATTTTTCATCCGTGGAATAGACTCTGGTGCGGCTTAGGCTATTCGTGTTCTGTAAAACAGCAGCGAGAGCTTGAGCAAGCCTGTCTGGGTCTGCATCTGGGGATTTAATATCGATATAGAAAAATGTTTGCGGCCATTTCTTTAACACCTGTTCTAACGTCGGTATTCCAATTCCTTTGTGACGAAACGGGTAGGTGGGTTTATCAAATAAGTAGCCTGCATCAGCTTTGCTGAGCTGAGCTGCCGTGAATGATGAGACGGAACCTTGTAAATTTGTCAGGCTGTTGAGATCTGACGGCCTGTAAAGCACAAGAACCCCATCCTTGCTCATCTGAACGGTGATCCAAATGGCGTCAGCGTTGTTTTTTAATGATTGGCTAATGGCGACGATCGTATTTTCTGGCGCGTCTCCGGTTCCGCCTCGATGCGCGATAATGCTAGGATCTGCGTGAGCGAGTGTGGCCGTGCATAGCAGTAGTGCAGCGCCAATTATTTGTTTATGCATATGTTACCTTCTGTATTATAAATTAACGTTATGATTTGTTTTGTTATAGTTGCAATGTGTTATTTAACATGAAGGAATACATGCTGTTAATCAGTTAATTGACCTATAAGTTGTAAGCAAATCATTTTTGTAAATCTACACAAGGGTGTAATCGGCGGGGTTGCGAAACTGTTAATTCTACCGCCCACTATTTGTGATCCGCATCATAGTTCAGGTGTTATCTCTTTGGCTTATACACGGCCTAACGGGATAATTCGTCCAAGTGATGGTGTTAAAGCATCAGTGAACAATTATTACGTTATGGAAAAGTCGTATGTGTATTTGTGATATCAGCGTTGAAGATACTTTTATACGTTTGCCGCTATCGCCAACGGCCGCATGGATGCTCGATCGTCAGGCCACCCGTTCATTAGGCTGGCGTCGATTCCTGAAACCGAAGCGTGATCAGAAGCTGATGAGCTGGCGTTTAACACCGCTGAAAGATCGTTATGAAGTCCGATTTTCACCTAATCGGCAGCCTGAGCTGTGGATGTTTAGCGCAGAGAATGCGATACGTAAGCGTCTGTAGTCGAGCGTACGTTTAAATGCCAAACCGCACTGTTCCATCATTGCGGTTTGGCTGTGATTTTTAGATTTGTTCGATCCTGCACTTTCCTTCCTTATCTTGTTTCTTTTGATAATTTCTCTTCTTCTTCGCTGTAGGGCGCCAAGATTTCTTTCAAAATTTCCAGACGTTGTTCCGGTGTGAGGTAGAACCCACTCGGTAATTTGTTGGACGGATGTTCTTGCTGATAGCTGGCTTTCAATTCATTTAAGTATTTATAAATCTGTTTCATATTTGACCTCCTATCGCTGATAAAACCATCGTAGGATGTTTAAAGATGAACTAAAACTGAACAAAATAAATTTATTGTTCATGTTTTATATCAATATGAAATTTAGGTGATTTTTTTAAGATTTAATCGTGAGCAGGGAAGTGGATTGAAGCGCTAAACCCTCTGAAGAACTAAGGGATAACTTGTTTGCAGAAGCGGGTTCGTTATATAGTTTGCTATATAACATAACTTTAGCCTTCTATTATGAATCTCTCATTTCCTAAATTTAACCGTGCGATGGTCACTGGCGTATCGTTGCTGCTTGTTTCTTTTTCATCCTTGGCTGACCGCACCATTACCGATCAATTAGGTCGTCAGGTAACGATTCCCGATCACGTTAATCGGGTGGTCGTTCTGCAACACCAAACGCTTAACTTATTGGTTCAGCTTGATGCCACTGACGATGTGGTGGGGATTTTATCGAGCTGGAAAAAACAGCTTGGCCCAGAATTTGCGCGTTTTTCCTCTCGACTATCCACGTTGCCAATGCCAGGCGATCTGACTCAGGTCAATATTGAAAGCCTACTGGCGGAACGCCCTCAGGTTGTTTTCGTGGCTAACTATGCACCGCTGGAAATGATCAACCAGATTGAGAAAGCGGGAATACCGGTGGTGGCGGTTTCTTTACGACGTGATTCGCAAGGTGAGCAGGATAAACTGAATCCTAAGATGGGGAATGAAGAACAGTCTTATAATTTGGGGCTTCAGGACGGTATTCGTCTTATCGCAAAAGTGGTTAATCGGGAGCCGCAGGGTGAGGCATTGATTGATTACACGTTCGCTCAGCGTGAAAAAGTGGCTCAGCGCTTGAAGGATATACCTCAAAGCCAGCGGGTGCGTGTCTATATGGCAAACCCTGATTTAACCACCTATGGTTCAGGAAAATACACCGGCTTAATGATGCAACATGCAGGCGCGATGAACGTTGCGGCAGCCAGCATCAAGGGCTATAAGCAGGTTTCGATTGAACAGGTTTTGGCTTGGAACCCGCAGGTTATCTTTGTGCAGGATCGCTATCCTGACGAGATTAATAAGATCCGCCACGATCCGGCATGGCAGGGTATTGATGCGGTAAAAAATCAGCGCGTATATCTGATGCCCGAGTATGCCAAAGCGTGGGGATATCCGATGCCTGAAGCGCTAGCCATCGGGGAACTTTGGATGGCTAAGAAACTCTATCCAGCTCGTTTTAACGATATTGATATCAATAAAGCCGCGAACGATTATTACCAACGTTTTTACCGCACTTCGTGGGTTTCTGAACCGCATGCTTCCGTTGAATAACCAACGTATCAATCTGCTACTGCCGATGGCGACATTGATTGTCGCCTTCTTTTCATTAGGGCTCGGGCAATATTCAATCTCACCGATGAATGTTTGGCATGCGTTAATGTCTCCCATGCAAACGCAAGATCTGGCCGGACAAATTATCTGGACGGTGCGCATGCCGCGTATCTTGATGGCGTGCTGTGCGGGCGGGGCATTAGCGTTGTGCGGTGCCTGCTTGCAAGGTGTGTTTCATAACCCGTTGGTTGATCCGCATATTATCGGCGTGAGCTCCGGCGCCGCTTTCGGCGGCACGCTGGCGATTTTACTGGGTCTTTCGCCATTGTGGTTGATGAGCTCGACCTTTGCCTTTGGTTTGTTGGCGCTGGTGTTGGTGTATGCGATAGCGTCTACGCTGGGTAATGAAAATCGGCTGATGCTGATCCTCTCCGGCATTATTCTCAGCGGCTTTTTCTCTGCGCTGGTGAGTCTGTTGCAATATATGGCGGATACCGAAGAAAAGCTGCCGAGCATTGTGTTCTGGCTCTTGGGGAGTTTTGCCACCGCCAACTGGCACAAGCTTTTAATGATGGCTATTCCGCTCGCTTTGGCGAGTTGTTTACTGTTTCGCCTGCGCTGGCGGATCAACATTTTATCTCTTGGCGATGCGGATGCGCGCACGCTAGGCGTTTCCGTTGCGGGTTTACGGCGGTTGGTGTTATTGCTCTGCGCACTGTTGGTTGCTGCTCAGGTTGCGGTGAGCGGAGGGATCGGCTGGATAGGATTGGTGATCCCGCACCTTGCACGGTTATTAGTGGGTGCAGACCATCGACGTTTACTTCCGGCGGCATTCTGGCTCGGCGGTGGGTTTATGGTTTTGGTTGATGACGTGGCGCGCACATTGAGCGCAGCCGAAATTCCGTTGGGGATCATTACCGCATTAATTGGGGCACCGCTGTTTGCCGTGCTGTTGATTCGCTCTCGACGGAGATCGCACGGTGAATGAGATAGCGCTCAGCGTAAATGCACTTGAATTCGGCCATAAGAAAGCGTTATTTGACGCGCTGAGTTTTTGTTGTCGCCGTGGTGAAATATCGGCCATTCTTGGCGCGAATGGGCGTGGAAAAACCTCATTATTGAATACGCTGTCCGGCGTTATTCCCCCTTTGGCGGGAGAGATATCACGCAGTGCGCCGATCGGGTTTGTTGCTCAATCGTTTTCCTCCGCCTTTGCCTATCGGGTTATTGAGATCGTCTTGATGGGCAGAGTGAGTAATGTTGGCCTGCTACAACAGCCAACGGCCAAAGATGAAGGGATTGCTCGAGAAGCGTTAGACACGCTAGGGATTGCGCAATTGGCCGAACACAGCTTTCAAACGTTATCCGGTGGGCAGTGTCAACTGGTGATGATTGCCCGGGCGTTAGCCACCGGCTGTGAGATGTTGATCCTTGATGAACCGACTTCCGCCTTGGATTTATATAACCAGCAGGCGGTGTTGCGCTTGATCCACCAATTGGCGAAGCAGCGTCAAATAAGCGTATTGTTCACCACTCACGATCCGGCACATGCACAGCTGGTGGCGCAAAAATGCCTGTTGTTGCTGGATAATCAGCGGTGGGCCTATGGCGACAGCAAAGAAATGCTCACCGAGGATAATTTGCTTAAGGCCTATGGCGTAAGAGTGGAGCGGGCGGCCGTATCGTCTGACGCAGGTGTTCAGCCGGTGCTCACTCCAATTTTCGATCTTTCCGCGGATTAGCGCAGCGAAAACCCAGCGCTAACAAATTGTTGCTGAACATCGTTGGACAAGAGATATTCTGCCAGTGGCTGAGCAACGTCACTGTGCAGCGCCAGTGCATAGGTGGCGAATATATTGTCAGCATCGGGAATGGCGATCGCCGCAATATCGGCATCGTGCTGTAGCCATTGCGCATAGTGTGCGTAACCGACAAAAACATCAGCCAGACCTTGGCGAATCAGCCATGCAGAAGCGATTTCCGTTGCAGGAACCTGCAAACTGTCTTTTCCGCCCACCAGTTGTTTTGCATTCAATTTCAAATATTCGCCAGCGCCCGCATGGTGTTGTTCGACGCGATCGAAGAGTTGCCACGTATAGTCGCCCGAAGGATCGCAGCCGGGTGTAGAGGTGCCGACGATAATGTTCGGGTCGGTTAGTAAATCTAGCCAGTTTGTCGTTGGCGCTAATCTGGCACGCTGGGTGGTTAAACACAGCTTGTTGCGCAGAAATGGCATCACGCGGTGTGCCAAACCGTGATCGAGTAGCGTTTGCGGATGTTCTTGGTTGGCGGAAGCAAACAGATCCCACTCAGCACCGTTTTCAATCTGTTCACGTAGTAGTCCGGCGGGGCCAAACTGTGCATTGATGCTCACATTATGCTGCTGGCTAAACTGAGACAAAATGGGCGTCAGCGCTTTACGCAAACTGCCTGCGGCTAACACGTTTAAAGGGGGTTTATGAGTATGCACACCAATACCACGCTGATTATTTCAATTTATGCTCTGGACTGATGCGGACGTTACGGCGTGGAGCGTGGGGTGTCAATGCAGGATTCAATGCAGGATAAAACATAATAACCACGCTGGCAGGGCACCAGCGTGGTGAGAACGCATAAATTAACGCGCTAACCAACCGCCATCAACGGCAATCGTATAGCCATTGATGTAGTCTGACGCCGGCGATGCCAAGAATACCGCTGGGCCCATTAAATCTTCGGGTAATCCCCAGCGACCCGCGGGAATGCGGCCTAAAATCTCTTCGCTACGCGCTTCGTCAGCACGCAACTGCTGCGTATTGTTAGTCGCCATGTAGCCAGGGGCAATGGCGTTAACGTTAATCTGGTGCTTAGCCCATTCGTTGGCCAGCAAACGAGTCACGCCCATGACTGCGCTTTTAGAGGCGGTGTAAGACGGCACGCGAATTCCGCCTTGGAAAGAGAGCATTGAGGCGATGTTGATGATCTTGCCGCCTTTGCCCTGCGCGATAAACTGACGAGCGACGGCCTGTGACATAAAGAACACGGTTTTAATGTTCAGATTCATCACGTCGTCCCAATCTTTCTCGCTGAATTCCAGTGCATCCTGACGGCGGATAATGCCTGCGTTATTCACCAGGATATCGATGTGGCCAAACTCACTGGCGGCACGAGCGACCAGATCGGGAATAACCGATGTATCGCGCAAATCCGCAGTCAGGCTCAAGAAACGGCGGCCTAGCGCAGTCACTTGTTCAATGGTTTCAGTGGGCTCAACGATGTTGATACCAATAATATCGCAGCCAGCCTGTGCTAAACCGACGGCCATTCCCTGACCAAGACCAGTATCACAGCCTGTAACCAGCGCAACTTTACCCTGCAATGAAAATGCATCAAGAATCATGTCTTATATCCTTTGAGTGCGGCTGGCTATGACGTTGCAGCCGCAGAAATGAGTGAGCTAAGGCTTAGCGAATATCTTTAACGGCAACGTGGTCCATATCATCGAAGACCTGGTTCTCGCCAACCATGCCCCAAATAAAGGTGTATGCCTTGGTGCCGACGCCGGAATGAATGGACCAGCTCGGTGAAATGACGGCCTGTTCGTTGTGCATCACGATATGGCGGGTTTCTTGCGGCTGACCCATCATGTGGAAAACGCAGGAGTCATCATCCATGTTGAAATAGAAGTAGACTTCCATGCGGCGCTCATGGGTATGGCACGGCATGGTGTTCCACAAATTGCCTTCTTCCAACTCGGTCAGCCCCATTGAAAGCTGGCAGGTTTGCAGCACGTCAGGAACCATATATTTGTTAATAGTGCGACGGTTACTGGTTTTCGTATCGCCGAGCGTTTGCGGTGAAGCATCTGCCGGCGTGATTTTTTTAGTTGGGTAAGTGGTGTGAGCCGGTGCGCAGTTGTAATAGAACTTTGCCGGCTGGCTAGCGTTTACGCTGTTGAAGATAATATCGCGTGCGCCTTTACCGACGTATAGGGCTTCACGATGGCCGATTTCATAGCATTCGCCGTCAACGGTGATGGTACCAGGCCCGCCGATATTGATAACGCCAAGTTCGCGACGCTCTAAGAAATAGCTCACGCCGAGTTGTTTACCCACCTCAGTACCGATAGTGACGGCCTTTTGTACCGGCATAACGCCGCCAACGATGATGCGGTCAATATGGCTATACACCATAGTGTACCGATCGGCATCAAAAATGGTTTCAACTAGAAACTCGCGGCGCAGGCCCTCTGTGTCGAGCTGCTTGGCATGATCGCTATGAATGCTTTGACGGACTTCCATCTTTCACCTCGTCGATATTCGTTTGAGTGTTTGATTGGCATGAACAGTCAGGGGCTCTGCTCGTGTCGATGCAGGCATGTTAGATCCTTCTGATACGCAATTCAATTAAAAATGAAACACTGTTTTGTTTTTATGGGTTCGATGTTGTGAATTTGGCTACTGGATCACAAAGCGTGGCGTATAGGGCAGGGAGAGCTACTCATGCGCGCAGTGAAATATTTGCAGATAGAAGCGAACGACTCGATCAAAGCGAAAAGCCGATGCTCTTCGGTGTGGCAAAAAACCTAGCGTTAAATAACAGCGTAGGGGTTTTTAATATTAAACGATGCTGGAATAAAACTCGCGGATTTGTTATTTTAAGGTTTATCTTAGTGTTATGTTTAAAATAAACCCTCAATCTTCACACTCTCTCCATAATTGCCTGTTTTTTGGTTTTTCTCCTTTCGTTTATTTACTCAGCGTGTAACTACTATATATTTAGACCTATAGACTTAATTCCATCAACGCAACAACGAACACACTATTTGAGGAATCATAATTATGCGTAAATTAACTGCTTTAATGTTGGCATCATCTCTGGCTCTGGGCGCTTCAATGGCAAACGCGGCTGAAACCACCGCAACACCAACAACCCCAGCGGCTCCAGTTGCAACCAAGGCTGACGGCGCACCAATGATGATGCATCATCAGATGGGCAAACAAGGCCCGCGCCACGGCGGTATGTTTGAAGGCTTGAAGCTGACAGACCAGCAGCGTGAGCAAATGAAAACCATCGCTAAAGAGTTCCGCTCTGAGCACAAAAAGCCAATGATGGGCGAGCATTTCAAAGATATGCATAAGCTGGTTGCCAGCGATAAATTTGATGAAAGCGCAGCGCGTGCACAGATCGAAGCCAACAACAAAGAGCGCAACGATATGATGCTGGAACGCATGAAGATGGAAAACAAAATGTATAATGTTCTGACCCCAGAACAGAAAAAAGAATTTAACCAGAATTTCGAAAAACGTATCGAAAAAATGGAACAGCGTCACGCCGCAATGGTTGCCGGTGAGCAATAATTTCTAAACAGCGACCATGCAAAATATAGAGCCTCCCTTGTGGAGGCTTTTTTGTTTCTTATTATTGAGTACTTAAGATAGATATCAGTACGAAATTCCTTTCCGTGATCCAAATCTTATTTCTTCATTTTCATCGTCTATCGCAGTAATGGGGTAATGTTGCTAAAACGTTACCATCTCTTTGTGTTATCTTTAAAGATAGCCACAGCGTTATCAGGAGATTGTTTCCGGCTGATGAGCATTCGTTCTAGAACGAAACTGTATCCGAGGTGCTCAGCGCCGAGAAACACCGCTTAAAGCATGATAAGGAAGGAGAAGCTATGTCATCCGATCGTCAAAATCGTCTGAGCCAGCCACATCTTGCCCAGCAATGTCAGAAAACACTGAGTGCCCTAGATATCGAGTACCACTATTACAGTTTGCCTGAGCTAGAAAAACAGCTGGGCGATATCCGCCAACTGCCTAAATCGATGAAAGTTCTGCTGGAAAACCTGCTGCGTCACCTTGATGGTGAAAGCGTGCTGCCGGAAGATTTACAGGCGATTGTCGATTGGGTGAAAACCGGCCATGCCGACAGAGAGATAGCCTATCGACCTGCACGCGTTCTGATGCAGGATTTCACCGGCGTGCCCGCGGTAGTTGACCTTGCTGCCATGCGTGAGGCCGTGACTCGTTTGGGTGGCAACGTGGAGCAAGTTAATCCGTTATCGCCCGTAGATCTGGTTATTGACCATTCGGTGACCGTTGACCATTTTGGTAATGAGCAAGCCTTTGGTGAAAACGTTGAGTTAGAGATGGAGCGCAACCACGAGCGCTATATTTTCCTGCGCTGGGGGCAAAAAGCCTTTGACCGTTTTCGCGTGGTGCCACCGGGAACCGGTATTTGTCATCAGGTCAACCTTGAGTATTTAGGGCAGGCTGTTTGGCATGAGGAGCAAAATGGCCAGCGGGTCGCCTATCCCGATACGCTTGTCGGGACTGATTCGCACACCACCATGATTAACGGCCTTGGGGTTTTAGGCTGGGGCGTGGGCGGTATTGAAGCTGAGGCGGCCATGTTAGGGCAGCCGGTATCGATGCTGATCCCTGACGTAGTCGGCTTTAAACTCACAGGAAAACTGCGCGAAGGTATTACCGCCACGGATTTGGTGCTGACCGTTACGCAAATGCTGCGTAAACATGGCGTAGTGGGCAAATTCGTTGAGTTTTACGGTGATGGATTAGCCGATTTGCCGCTGGCTGACCGCGCAACGATCGGTAATATGTCGCCTGAGTTTGGTGCCACCTGTGGATTTTTCCCCGTTGATGAAGTGACCCTAGGCTATATGCGCCTGAGTGGGCGCAGTGAAGAACAGATCGCGCTGGTTGAAGCCTATTGCAAAGCGCAAGGTCTATGGCGTCATACCGGTGATGAACCGGTATTTACCAGTACATTATCGCTGGATATGAGCACGGTTGAGTCAAGTTTGGCTGGGCCAAAGCGCCCACAAGATCGTGTGCCGTTACCTAAGGTTCCACAGGCTTTTCAGGCGGCGACAGAGCTAGAAATCAGCAGCCAAAAAAATCGCGTGGAATTCGAAGAATTCACGTTGGCGGGAGAAAAACATCGCTTAACGCATGGCGCGGTGGTGATTGCAGCGATCACCTCATGTACCAACACCTCAAATCCAAGCGTGCTGATGGCGGCGGGTTTGTTGGCGAAAAAAGCGGTGGAGAAAGGTTTAGCGCGGCAGCCATGGGTGAAAACGTCGCTGGCACCGGGATCGAAAGTGGTGACCGATTATCTGGATGCGGCGGGTTTGACGCCTTATCTTGAACAGCTCGGCTTCAATCTGGTTGGCTATGGCTGTACTACCTGTATTGGTAACTCCGGCCCATTGCCTGAGCCAATAGAAACGGCCATTAAAGCGGGCGATCTCACCGTTGGCGCAGTACTGTCGGGTAACCGTAACTTTGAAGGGCGCATTCATCCTCTGGTAAAAACTAACTGGCTGGCATCTCCTCCGCTGGTGGTGGCCTATGCGCTGGCGGGGAATATGAACGTGAATCTCTCCGCCGATCCACTCGGCAACGACGCGCAGGGCAAACCGGTTTATTTGAAGGATATCTGGCCAAGCGGGCAGGAGATCGCCAATGCGGTTGAGATGGTTAAAACCGATATGTTCCGCAAGGAGTACGCGCAGGTCTTTGACGGTGATGCGGTATGGCAGGGGATTCAGGTGAAAGGCTCAGCCACTTATGATTGGCAGGAGGATTCCACTTACATTCGCCATCCACCATTTTTCAGCACCATGCAGGCAGAACCTGAACCGGTGAAAGATATTCACGGCGCTCGGGTGTTGGCGATGCTAGGCGACTCTGTGACCACCGACCATATTTCGCCCGCGGGTAATATCAAAGCGGAAAGTCCAGCAGGACGCTATCTGCTGGGACACGGCGTAGAGCGCAAAGATTTTAACTCTTACGGTTCACGCCGCGGCAATCATGAAGTGATGATGCGAGGGACGTTCGCCAATATTCGTATCCGTAACGAAATGGTGCCTAACGTAGAGGGCGGAGTGACGCGTCATATTCCGACCCAGCAACAGATGGCGATCTATGACGCGGCGATGAAATACCAAGAAGAGAACGTGCCGCTCGCCGTGATTGCTGGTAAAGAGTATGGCTCGGGTTCGAGCCGTGACTGGGCAGCAAAAGGCCCGCGCTTGCTGGGTGTTCGCGTGGTCATTGCAGAGTCATTTGAACGTATTCACCGTTCAAACCTGATTGGTATGGGCATTCTCCCGTTAGAATTCCCGCAGGGGGTAACGCGTAAAACGCTTAATCTGACCGGAGATGAAACGCTGGATATCAGTGGATTACAACACCTCACCACCGGACAAACGATTGACGTCACGATCACCTATGCTGATGGGCGGCGTGAAGTGGTGCCAATCCGATGCCGAATCGATACCGGAAACGAGCTGGCCTATTACCGCAACGACGGCATTTTGCACTATGTGATCAGGAAAATGCTGTGATCAGAAAAATGCTGTGATCAGGAAAATGAAGTAGAACGGTAAACATTCTACTTGCCGCGATCGTTTCTGATTGCGGCAAGTGAGAGTAGCAAAGTGCTGATATGTTTTACCGTTAGTGACACTTCTATAAAGCCATTGTTTGATATTGTGATGCTAAAGTGCGGGATTACGCTCAAATAACTCTTTTGGGGTCAGCATGACAGGCATGAAAAAAGGTACTTGGCGTCAGAATTTATATCGCAGTTTATTCGACACTCACACGGCCTTTGGTCGCAAAATGGAATTCTTTTGGATCACGATGGCTGTGGCCAGCGTCGTTCTCGTATTTATGGAGTCAGGCGATCCGAAACCGCTGCGTGTGCTGGTGGCGCGTGAGGATTTAGGACTAAAGCTAGAAGTGTTTTTTACGGCGATATTTACCCTTGAATATCTGCTCCGTTTGCTGACCACGCCTAAACCCAAAAAATACGCGTCGAGTTTTTTAGGCATTGTCGATCTGCTGACCACGCTTCCGCTCTATTGCTTGCTTCTCTTCCCTAATATGGCCGTTGAGTATGTCACGTTGCTGCGGCTGCTGCGTGTTTTAAGGGTGTTACGCATCTTCAAAATGCTGCGTTATATGGGCTCTGCGGCGCTGCTGTGGGATAGCATCGTTGGCGTGCGCAAAAAGCTATTGGTGTTCTTTACCTTTGTGATGATCCTGCTGTGTTTATTTGGCGGGGTGATGTATGTGATTGAAGGCCCTGAACACGGTTTTACCAGCCTTCCTGTGTCAGTTTATTGGGCGGTAGTCACCATGACGACGGTCGGCTATGGTGACATTACGCCCCATACACCGGCGGGACGTATTCTGGCTTCGGTGTTGATCTTGATTGGCTACTCTATTATTGCCATCCCAACTGGGGTGTTAACGGCGCATATGACCGAAGTATTGCAGCGTCGGCGCACCGTCCGTCATTGTGAACACTGCCATAAATCGGGTCATGACGATGATGCCGTGTATTGTAAGTTTTGCAGTAAACGGCTTAGCAAACAGACCCATGATTAAAACAAAAACGCACAGCCTGAGCTGTGCGTTTTGATTAGCGTTAAGTGGGGAAAACTTACTCTTTCCACAAAATATGGCAAAGCTTGTGATCTTTCTCGCGGCAAATCAGTACGCGAGCAAACACATCGGTGATGTCTTCTGATTCGCCATCGGTTAAACCAATCACCACTTCAACGAAGAAGTCAGGGTTCAAGTCGAAATCAACGTGATCTTTCCAGTCTTCGGCGGGATCAAATAACTCTGCTGCGCCGCGCTCTTCAAACTGCAGGTTAAACAGAATAACGTCAGCAGGGTCGAGGTTATCGACGGCCAGTTCAAGAAAAATGTCGTAAGCCTGATCTAAGGCTTCATCTTCGGTGAGTCGATTGTCTAAATCCATCATAAGAGTGTCCTGTACTGTCTCGTCATCAATTAGCCAAGCTATTTACAGCAATGGGCTGAAAAAGTAAAACAGTCGTTCAACAACGCGCTGCCACAGCGGACGTTTTAGCCATTCAGCGTGGTCAAGCAGGGTTGAACGGGCAATATAATCGTCTTGCACGCAGGCTAAGTCAGCGCCGAAACCGTCGTCGTCAATCACTAAAGTGATTTCAAAATTCAGCCACAGGCTACGCATATCCAGATTAACCGTGCCGACCAAACTCAGCTGACCATCGACTAATACACTCTTGGTATGCAGCAGACCGCCTTCAAACTGATAGATCTTAACGCCCGCTTCCAGCAGTTCGGTGAAGAATGAGCGGCTGGCCCAGCCCACCATCATGGAGTCGTTTTTCTTCGGTACGATGATAGAAACATCAACGCCACGCTGCGCCGCGGTGCAAATGGCATGCAGTAAATCATCGCTCGGCACGAAATAAGGCGTGGTCATGATGAGCTGTTCGCGCGCGGAATAGACCGAGGTCAGCAGCGCTTGATGGATCAGTTCATCAGGAAAGCCTGGGCCAGAAGCAATAACCTGAATGGTATGTCCTGATTCTTCTTCGAACGGCAGAGAATGATATTCCGGCTCCGGTGGCAAAATACGCTTACCGGTTTCAATTTCCCAATCACAGGAAAAAATGATGCCCATGGTCGTTGCCACGGGGCCTTCCATGCGCGCCATCACGTCAATCCATTGCCCAACACCGGCATCTTGTTTAAAGAAACGCGGGTCAACCAGATTCATGCTGCCGGTATAGGCGATAAAATTATCGATTAAAACCACTTTGCGGTGCTGACGTAAATCCATGCGGCGTAAAAAGACACGCATCAGGTTCACCTTCAGCGCTTCAACAACTTCAACGCCTGCGTTACGCATCATGGCAGGATAAGGGCTACGGAAGAAGGTGACACTGCCAGCAGAGTCGAGCAGCAATCGACAATGAACGCCGCGTCTCGCCGCCGCCATCAACGATTCGGCAACCTGATCGGCTAATCCACCGGGCTGCCAAATATAAAAGACCATCTCAATGTTGCTGCGTGCCAGTTCGATATCACGAATTAAGGCTTTGAGCGTATCGTCGCTGGTGGTCAGCAACTGTAGCTGGTTGCCCTTAACGCCCGCGATCCCCTGACGACGTTCACACAGTTGAAACAGCGGGGCGGCGACTTCGCTATTCCCTGTCGCAAAAATAGATTTACAGTTTTTAAGGTCGGCTAACCAATGCGCCGTCGATGGCCACATCGCTTTAGCGCGCTCGGCACGCCTTTTCCCTAAGTGAAGTTCTCCGAATGACAGGTAAGCGATGATCCCCACCAGTGGCAGAATATAGATGATGAGCAACCAAGCCATCGCGGAGGGAACCGCACGGCGCTTCATCAAAATGCGAAGTGTCACGCTGGCAATAAGTAACCAGTAGCCAAAAATCGTAAGCCAGCTAATTACGGTATAAAACGTTGTCATAAAGGCGAGTTGTCCTTTCGCAAAAAAGCGTTATCTCTATTGAGTTTACGCACTGTTGTTGAAAGGTAAAACCTTTTCGCGGATAAAAGTCATCGATTTAAAATTCGTATTAATTTACAGCTTGTAACATTGAGACAAAACTTTGGCTGTGATGTGCGGAGGATTTGCACCGAAGAAGGCAAATCGATTGTGTGACAAATATCACTATAGGTTTATAATGCCCGCGCACTTACCCAGAGAGACGTTTGTCATGCGACGTAGTAGAAATGAAGTAGGGCGCTGGCGCATGTTGCGTCAGGTACACCGTCGACGCAGTTGCTGGTTAGAAGGCCAATCCCGCAGAAACCGACACATCTATAGTGTTCGCCGCTTACACAAAATTCAGCATCATCGGTCATTGCTGTATTCTGTGGCTTACGAGTGGTAGAAAAAATTCAGCCCCGCATCGCGGGGCTGGAGCAAGACTTCAAACAGGATTATTTGCCCAGATAGGCATTTAACATCCAAACCTGTTTTTCCTGTTCTTTGATGTAATCGCTCATCAAAGAAGACGTCCCTTCGTCGCCGGCTTCGCTCGCCAACTCTAAAATTTCACGCTGCTGCGTCAGCAGAATGGAATAGCCCGACAGCAAACCTTTCAACGTCCCTTTATCGTCGGTCACGTTGGTATCTTCTTTAATATCCGCCGTTTTCAGATATTCGCTGAACGCGTGACGAGGCTGATAGCCCAGCGTCAGGATACGTTCGGCAAGCTCATCGACTTTCAGCAGCAGATCGTTATAGGTTTCTTCAAACTTCACGTGCAGTTCAAAGAACTGTGGTCCGGTGATATTCCAATGATAGCCGCGCACGTTCATGTACAACACTTGGTAGTTGCCGAGCAGGCTATTGAGGGCTTCTGCCAGTTTGGCAGATTGTTTGGTATCTAGACCAATGTGGGATTTTGTCGCTTTTTTCGTTGTCGCCATAATCGTGAATTCCTCATTATTCGGTGAAAGTGAAACATCCGTAATAAATCGATATCGATTTTTTGACTCTGAGCGCGGTGGAGAACGTCGCCAACATCGCGTCGGATCATCCAACCTAAAAAAACAGGCTTATATAAACAATAAGTTATCCGTGTTTCCTTGAGTTCTATCCTGCCAGAGTTGCGGTTTGAGGTCTAGGCTCCGGCAGGCATTTTTATCAATAGCTGCAATAGGCCACGAAAAAGCAGATAAAACCTAGAGATGGGCGCTGCTTTTATCAACGATTAAGCAACGTTTTTTCAGCGTTTTGTCGGTTTAATCATCATTTTTGAATCGGCTATTTGTATAACTCATAAGTACTAATTATCAGGATGTTGCGGGGCTCGAGGTTTAAGGGTAGACTGCGCAGCATCACTTGATTGTGACAGAAAAGCGCATTTAGCATTATCAATGGAATCTCCATGTAGCCCCGCTAAATGCACTTCTCTGAATTAAGGAAGGCCTGCGCAAGCAGGCCTTTTTTATATCCAGAATTTGTCTATAACGTCCTGTTTTAAAATACTTTCTTATACGGTACTACGGTAACCGCCTGATACACGCCAGCCGCGACGTAAGGATCAGCATCGGCCCATTCTTTGGCATGCTCTAAGGATTCAAACTCGGCAATGATAGCGGAACCTAAGAAACCGGCCGCACCGGGATCGTTGGAGTCGATGGCGGGAAGTGGGCCTGCGGTCAGTAGGCGTCCCTCATCACGTAAGACCTGCAAGCGAGCCAAATGGTCAGGGCGTGCGGTCATTCGCTTATCCAGCGCGTCGGGAACATCCTGAGAGAAAATGAGATATAACATAAGGCTATCCTGATTGTTGGAATAAAGAGTGTGATACAAACAACATCACGTTACGGCATCTGTACTCAGGGTGCAATAAGCCTGTTATCTTGCTGTTAAGGAGTTTGTGGGGGTGCTGTTTTAACCGTCAATCACGCGTTTTCTTTCGCTCTGGGCGCCTTTGCACATTGCACATGATTGCTATTTGCATTTAAACTTGCAGGCTCATTGAGTAAAGAACATTTGGGTTAAATCAATCCGTCAAACCAGGTTGCTAACACTTTGTCGCTGAAAACATCACCACTGAAGAAGTTTTTCCTGACGCGTCGTCTTTCATGGCCAACGACGTTGTCCATCGGGTTGCATTCAACGCTAATCGCTGGTTTGCTGTATGCCTCTGCGCAGGAAATGCTGCATATGCCCGCTGAGGAGCTGGAACCGATCAATGTGGTAATGGTTAACCCTGCGATGTTTGCCGCTCCGGCACCTGTCGCGATCCCTCAGCCAGATGCCAAACCGGAGGCTGCTCCGCCGCCACCGCCAAAAGAAGAGCCGAAGCCAGAACCTAAACCAGAGCCCGAGCCAAAACCGGAACCTAAGCCCGAGCCTAAGCCCATCATTAAGCCAAAACCGAAACCAGTGAAGAAAGAGGTTGTTAAACCTCAGCCGAAAAAAGTGGTTGAAGAGAAGCCGCGCGAAGAGACGCCAAACCGCACGGTGACGTCGCCTGAAACGTCGACCTCAAGCACATCGACGCACAGCAGCACATCGACGACGAAGGCGAGTAACAATACCGTCAGTGCGCCAGCGGTTGCTGCGGTAGCCAGTGGCCCACAGGCTTTGAGCATTGTGAAACCGATGTATCCAGCGCGTGCCTTTGCGTTAAAACAAGAAGGCAAGGTTGTGATTCGTTATGACGTTGATAGCAATGGACGAGTGACGAACGTGGAGATCATCTCCGCTGAGCCGCGCAACTTGTTTGAACGCGAAGTGAAACAGGCGCTGAAAAAGTGGCGTTTTGCGACGGGTCGTGAAGGGAAGGGATTGACCAAGACGATTATCTTCCGCATCACCGGTGATACTGAAATTCAATAACCGCGGCGAGATCAATAAAAAAGCCAGTCACATTGTGAACTGGCTTTTTTTGTAGGCTTAAATCGTGGTGAAGATCTTAATCGTCGAAGCCAACGCGGAAGTTCTCTTTGCCCGCAGGCAAGGTGCGTGACTTGTTGTCATCATCAACTGCCACGTAGGTAAAGACGGCTTCAGTGACGCAGTAACGTTGTCCAATCGGGTCAGAGGACACCTTTTTCACCCACACCTCGATATTTACAGTAATGGAACTGCGGCCAGTGCGGATACAGCGTGCGTAACAACACACCACATCGCCCACGGCGACCGGCTTCAAAAAGGTGATACCGTTAACCGCCACGGTAACAACACGTCCTTCAGCCACTTCTTTTGCCAGAATTGCGCCGCCGATGTCCATCTGCGACATAATCCAGCCACCGAAAATATCACCATTGGCGTTAGTGTCGGCTGGCATTGCCAAAGTACGAAGGACAAGCTCTCCCTCAGGGAAACGATGTTTTTCGCTCATAAATGTCAGTCTTATTCTTTTCAGTTACCACTTTCCTGAAGCAGATTGCGTTCAGGAAAAACCTTATTTGCCGAGCTTTTGTTCTTCGGTCATATGGCGGTAGATGTATACGCCGCTTAATAACGTGAAGACCAGCGTCAGTGCCGTCAGTCCAAAGACTTTAAAATCAACCCAAACGCTTTGCGGCATCCAGAACGCCACATACAGGTTAGCGATACCACAGGCCATAAAGAACAGCGCCCACGCCGCGTTCAGGCGCGACCACACAACATCTGGCAGCGAAATTTCTTTACCGAGCATGCGTTGGATCAACGGTTTTTTCAGCACGATTTGGCTTACCAGCAGCGCGATGGAGAACAGTGCGTAGATAACGGTCACTTTCCATTTGATGAACAAATCGTTATGGAATACCAGCGTCAGCGTACCGAAAATAGCCACCATCACGAAGGTGATGAGCGTCATTTTTTCCACTTTACGATATTTAAGCCAGGTCACGATTAGCGCTACCGCGGTGGCGGCGATTAACGCGCCAGAGGCCACGTAAATGTCATAAAGCTTGTAACAGACAAAAAATACTACTAGGGGCAGAAAATCTAAAAGCTGCTTCATATACCTGTCCATAAATCAGTTAACCGAGCGACTATACCCGATTCAGTGCGGTGAGGCATTAAAACCCTAACGCGTACCTGTTCTCATTATCGCGCATAATGCCGCCGAGTGGGATGCAACGGCGGCTATTTTTGCAAATACTTACAAGATGGCATAATGCTTGCTATCACCTTGATAAGTTTGTTGCTTACACGCATGATGTAGCAAGCGTGTAAAGAAGGTAAGCGACATGAAATGGAAATTTATTAACGGCTGGATGCCGGGTTTAGCCCTCTTGATGGGGTATCAGCGGGAGTGGCTGACAAGTGATATTCGTGCCGGGCTTTCGGTTGCCGCCGTGGCTTTGCCGGTGGCGATTGCCTACGCTGATTTAGCGGGCGTTGGCGCTATCGTTGGGCTCTATTCTTGCGTATTCCCAATGATTGCCTATGCGCTGTTCGGTTCGTCGCGTCAGGTTATTGTGGGGCCAGATACGGCCACCTGTGCGGTGATCGCGGCGGTTGTAACGCCGCTTGCCGCAGGTAACGCCGAGCTTCAATGGCAGTTGTGCATCATGATGACGCTGATGACCGGCGGTTGGTGTTTGATCGCCAGCCGTTTTCGGCTCGGCGCGCTGGCCGATTTGCTATCGCGGCCCATTCTCACCGGATTACTCAACGGTCTGACGATCACGATTATTGTCGATCAGTTAGGCAAAATTTTTGGCTTCCAAACCAAAGCGCGTGAGCTTATCGAACGCTTGCTGTCGCTGCCGCATGATTTACTCGGAAGCCACTGGCCAACCATGCTGTTATCACTGCTCACGCTGGTGGTGCTGATCGGCGTGAGGCGACTGCGCCCGAGTTGGCCAGCGCCGCTTATCGCGATGTGTCTGGCAATGTTGTTGGTATGGCTTTTTGAGTTGCCGCGTCATGGCATACGCACGATTGGCGGGTTCAGCGATGGTTTGCCGATTGTGCAATGGCCAAGCTTCCAGCCGGGCTTACTGCGTGACTTGGTGATCCCCTCGCTTAACCTGGCGTTGATTAGCTTTGTTAGCTTGATGCTCACCGCGCGTAGCTTTGCCGCTAAAAATGGTTATGAGGTCAACGCCGACGCCGAGTTTCGAGCGCTTGGCGTAGCCAATATCGTTTCGGGGCTATCGCAGGGTTTTGCCATCAGCGGCACCAGCTCACGAACGGCGGTGAACGATGCCAACGGCGGTAAAAGCCAGCTTGTTTCCATTGTGGCGGCGGTGGTGATTGGCGTGGTAGTTTTGTTCTTCACCTCTCCGTTGCAGTACATTCCCGTCTCGGCTCTTGGCGTGGTGTTAGTTTATGCGTCGTGGTCATTGCTGGATTTTCGCACGATCATTCAGCTGCGTCGGCGTAACCCACCGGCGTTTCGCTTGGCGCTCTTTACCTTTGCCAGCGTGATGTTAGTGGGGGTTATGCCGGGGATCGGTCTGGCCGTTTTACTCGGTCTACTCCAGTTTTTGCGCACCGTGTTTCGTCCAACGGAACAACTGCTGGGCGTGAACGAAGAGGGCATGATCCACTCGTTAGGCAACGGCGCGCAGGTTAAAGCGGTCGAAGGCGTGTTGATGTATCGGTTTAACTCGCCGCTGACCTATTTCAACGTCAGCTATTTTAAAAGACGAGTGCTCAATTTGGTTGATGGCATGCCGTTCCAGCCGCGCTGGGTGGTGATTGATGCGGTCGCCAGCTTTACCTATCCTGATATCAGCGTGATCTCGGCTATTGATGAACTGAAACGCGATTTAAAACAGCGCAACGTTAAATTGGTGTTAGCTGGTAGAAGAACTGACCTCAAACGCTGGTTCAGCGCAAACCGAGCGAAGGGCGAAGAGAAAGGGCTATTGTTTGTTTCCGATCTCTATTTGGCGCTCAAGTTTATTCAGAGTAGCGAGTGCGTAAACTGTGAGCCTTCACCGCCGAGTGAAACCAAGGTACTGGCGCTGGAAGATAAGAGCGCACGACATCAACCGCCAATAGAACCTTAAAGTATCACCATAAAAAATGGGAGCCAGTGGCTCCCATTTTGCTATCACATATTGATTACGCCGGTTGTCTCACCAACATATAAAGACGAGACAGATAGATAATCAGCATCGCAGAAACCAGATTGCTCAGCGCGCCCATAATCACCATCCCCACCGTTGGGTGCAGGGCAGAAAGCACTCCGACCAACATCAGCAATGCCAGTTTCGCCGCCAGCCACAGCATGATGGCAGGGCTAATTAAACGGACATTGGCAAACGATAGGCGGAAGCTGCTACGAATGGCTCTGATTACGCCGACCTTTTCTTCGGACATAATCATCGGCGATAACGCTAGCCCAACGGCCAATACGATACCCGGCACGATAAAGGCGGTAATACCAAGCTGAACCATCAGCGTACACAGGAACATCAGCAGTAACAGGCGTGGCAGCATCGGTGCCGAAGTACCAATCGCACGCAGAGCGCTAAGGCGTTGTCCTTGAGACACCAGCGGAATTAACGCCAACATACCGCCGAGCAGCAGCACATTACCAATCAGCGCGGAGAAACTGGCCGCAGCGGAAACTTTGAGCAGTACCATCTGCTGCTCTGGTGTCATCTGTTGCACCATTTCTTGCAGTCCCATACCAGACGTTAGCGTTCCGTCGGCACCGGCTAAAATACTCAGATCGTCTGCGCCCGGCGTGAATGCCTGATTCAGGATCACCGAAATAAACGCGGTTAACAGCGCTAACAGGCACAGCGTGCTTATCTGATGACGGAAGAAGTTAAAACTGTCACGGTACAATGTACGGGCCGTGATTGGCATGCAGGCGCTCCTTGGCATTTGCAACGACCCCCTAATTCACTGAAAACGGCTGTAGGATTGCCGCAGTATCAGGTTATTAGGGGATTTAGAATAATCAATGTGCGCCGATTGTACCCTGTTAACCGGGGAAGTGGCACCCCGTCGCTATTTTACTGGCGAATTCTTCAGCGTTTGGCGGGGTGAGCGCGGCAAGCCCATAGGCGGCGCGGGCGCGATCGCAGGCTTCGTTAGGTTCTCCAAACTCCCAAGATTGAGAAAATTCTCGGCAGGGTGAGGGGCGGTTCTCATACATAGAACACATCACGTTTTGACCAATTTCACCGCGTAAATTGATACAGCGCGGTTTTTTAGTATTGGTACCCTGCATACAGCGCATATAAGGGTTGACCTGTTCGGTCAGCGAAGCGGGCACGAGGCCTCCGGCATCATCTGCTTCAGCCCAATAAAATGAAACGCGAAAATAGCCGCAGCATGCACCACATGAGATGCAGGGATTGTGTTGTGAGATCGTTGGAATTGTTTGTCTGTTACTCATCTTGATTTCCCACCACTCCTTATGGCTTCGAACCAAAACAATCGGAATAGAAAAATTACTCCGAGGTTAATTTTACGTCAATCAACTTGGATGAGATGCGTGAGGTATGTTTATAACTCGTTAAAATTGATCCATATCAATTTACGTAAAATCATATAATTAATGCATGTTTAATACATGTCATTTTGTGAAAAACAATGTCATTGATGTGATCTGTGTTAGATCACGCATCATCCTTTTTAGTTATATTTCCGCACGCAGTGATAACCATATAAAGGGAAGGGATGATGAAAAAAATTACACTTGCGCTATGTGTGGCAGCAACGCTGGCACCATCTTTCGCTATGGCTCATCAGGCGGGTGATATTATTGTTCGTGCCGGTACCGCGACGGTACGCCCAACGGAAAGCAGTGATAACGTAATGGGACTGGGCGGATTTAAGATCGATAACGATACCCAGTTAGGATTAACGTTCAGCTACTTAATCACGGATAACATTGGTGTTGAATTGCTGGGAGCAACGCCGTTCCAGCACAAAGTAGGTTTGCAGGCGACGGGTGATATTGCATCTGCACGTCAATTGCCACCGACGTTGATGGCTCAGTGGTATTTCGGTAAAGCCGAAGACAAGCTGCGCCCTTATGTCGGTGTGGGTATCAACTACACCAATTTCTACGATGCGAAGTTTAATAACACGGGTAAAAGCATTGGATTGCATGATCTGAGCGTGGATAATTCATGGGGTGCTGCCGGTCAGGTGGGCTTAGACTATCTGGTTGATAAAGACTGGATGATCAACGCATCACTGTGGTACATGGATATTGATACCACCATCAAGTTCAGAGATGGAAATAACCAAAAGCAAAGCATTGATACACATGTTGACCCATTTGTATTCATGTTTGCCGTTGGCTATCGCTTCTAATCAGAAGTGGATATATCTAAAATAATTCAATTTGCTTGAATGGGGCTGTCAACGCGTAAGCAACTTGAAGTATGGCGGATATAGAGGCAATAAAACGGCCAGTGTTACAGACGCAGAACAGACAAAAAGTTACAGACAATAAAAAGGCGCGTTAAGCGCCTTTTTTGATCGCGAGAAGGACTTACTTTACTCGCATATCGTTTTCAACAACGCGCACACCTTTCACCGTTTTAGCGACAGAAACTGCACGGTTGGCATCAGCAGAAGAAGAAACAAAACCGCTCAGTTGAACGCGGCCTTTAAAGGTTTCAACGCTGATTTCGGTTGATTTGAGAGATTTCTCTGCCAATAGCGCAGACTTCACCTTCGTCGTAATGACGGTATCATCAATATATCCGCCGGTGCCTTCCTGTTTGGCCGTTGGCGCACAGCCTGCCAACGCAACAGAAAAAATCGCCGCTGCGCAAAAAGTGGTAATCGCTTTAACCCATTTCATCAATGTCTCTCCTTGCTGTTTATAGTTGGAATGACCGATCTAATATCTAATCTAATGATTAGCCGTCATGTCATCCGTAATCACTATAATCCATTTTTAAAAAACAGGCTTATCAATATGTAAGCATCACTAATACAAAAAAACCGTGCGGTACGAATACGGCACGGTTGTTGAGGCTAGGTTTATCTAAACGGCTAACTTAACGGCGGGTCGCGGCTTTCATCCCACTGACGAAATCATGTAACTTTTTCAGCATCACATCGGGTTGGTGCTGATTTTTCTCAATGATTTTGACAATAGCGGAGCCAGAAATTGCCCCAGCGGCACCCGCCTCAAGTGCCTCTTTTACCTGAGAAGGTTCAGAGATGCCAAAGCCTTGCAGCGCAGGAGGTGCCTTCAGTTCAGCTAACCGCGCGACCAAATGATGCAGCGGCAGCTGAGCGCGGGTTTCAGCACCGGTAACGCCAGCGCGAGAAAGCAGATAAGTGTAGCCTTGTCCCTGTGCGGAAATGCCTTGCAGCAAATCATCATCGGCGTTCGGTGGGCAGATGAAAATAGGAGCAATACCGTGGCGTAACGCAGCCTGACGGAACGGCATAGATTCTTCGATTGGCACGTCGGCAACCAGTACGGAATCCACACCAACTTCGGCGCAGCGCTGATAAAACTCGTCAATGCCGTTGTGGAACACCAAGTTGGCATACATCAGTAAACCAATTGGGATCTGCGGGTGCTTTTTACGAATTTCAGCCAGCAGTTCGAAACAGAGCGTTGGCGTTACGCCGGCCGCAAAAGCACGCAGCGTTGCATCCTGAATCGTTGGGCCGTCAGCCAGCGGATCGGAGAAGGGTATGCCCAGCTCTAACGCATCGGCACCGGCATCAATTAAGGTATTTACGATCTCCAGAGAGAGCGTGGGAGTAGGATCGCCAAGGGTAACGAAAGGAACGAAAGCACCTTCATTACGCGTTTTGAGTTCAGCGAACAGTTGTTGATAGCGTTCCATTAGATTTCTCCCCGCGCAGTCAAAATATCGTTAACGGTAAAAATGTCTTTATCGCCGCGGCCTGAAAGGTTCACCACCAGCAGTTGTTCTTTATCCGGATCTTGCTCAATCATTTTTAATGCGTGTGCCAAGGCGTGAGAAGACTCCAGCGCGGGAATAATTCCCTCTTCACGCGACAAGCGTTTGAAAGCATCCAGCGCTTCATCATCGGTAATGGACACGTAATCAGCGCGACCAATGCTGTTTAAATAAGCATGCTGTGGCCCGACGGAAGGGAAGTCTAAGCCCGCAGAGATGGAATAAGACTCTTCGATTTGGCCTTCTTCGGTCTGCATCATCGGTGACTTCATACCAAAGTAAATCCCGACTTTGCCATGCTTCAGCGGTGCGCCGTGCTGTCCGGTTTCAATGCCTAATCCACCGGGCTCAACGCCGATCAAACGCACTGATTCTTCGACGATAAAATCTGCAAACATGCCGATGGCGTTTGAACCACCGCCAACACAGGCGAGAACTGCATCAGGCAAGCGGCCTTCAAAGCCTAAAATCTGCGCCTTCGTTTCTTCCCCAATCATGCGCTGGAATTCGCGCACGATGGTTGGATATGGATGTGGGCCAGCCGCGGTGCCGAGCATGTAGTGCGCTTTGTCGTAAGAACCAGACCAGTCACGCAGCGCCTCATTACAGGCATCTTTCAGCGTAGCGGAACCGCTGGTGACAGAGATAACCTCTGCGCCCATCAAACGCATACGGAAGACGTTTGGCGATTGACGCTCAATATCTTTAGCGCCCATGTATACGCGGCATTTCAGACCGAGCAGGGCACAGGCCAGCGCAGAAGCTACGCCGTGTTGCCCAGCGCCTGTCTCGGCGATAATTTCGGTTTTGCCCATGCGCTTGGCCAACAATGCTTGGCCCAGCACTTGGTTAGTTTTATGTGCGCCGCCGTGCAGCAGGTCTTCGCGTTTCAGGTACAGTTTGGTTTTGGTGCCTTTGGTTAAGTTACGGCACAGCGTCAGTGCCGTAGGGCGACCTGCATAGTTTTTCAATAAATCGATGAACTGTGCTTGGAACTCAGGATCTTTCTGCGCGCTGACAAAGGCTTCTTCCAACTGCTTCAGTGCAGGCATCAAGATCTGGGGAACGTACATCCCGCCAAATTCGCCGAAATAGGGGTTTAGTAGTGTCATGTTATGTCCCAACCTAATTATTGATTTAATTAATAAGCGCGCAGCGTTTGAAATACGGCTTCTAGTTTTTGCTGATCTTTAATGCCGGGGGCAGTTTCTACGCCAGAGTTGAAATCAAGTCCCGCACTGCCGAGTTTCGCGGCAAGAACGCAGTTGCTGGCGTTAAGACCACCGGCGAGCATGACGTTATCCAACGTTTTCCCTGCCAACAGATTCCAACTAAAGGATTCACCGGTGCCGCCGTTGCCGTTATCGAAGACATAGCGGTCGACATGCAGCAAATTACGCGCAGGAATGTGATCGGTGATGCTGATGGCCTTCCAAATCTGGCAGTTAACCGGCAATAGCTGACGCAGTTCGCGGATATATTCCTGTGATTCATCCCCGTGAAGCTGAACGGCATGCAGCGCAAGACGCTCTACGGTGAGGCGAACCGTTTCCAGCTTGGCATTGCGGAAAACGCCGACGTATTTCAATGGCGCAGCGGCAATCACATCGCGTGCTTGAGTGATATCAACGTAGCGCGGCGAGCTGCCAACGAAAATCAAACCACCGTATACGGCTCCGGCGTTATAGGCGCTGGCAGCATCTTCAGCGCGGGTCAGGCCGCAAACCTTGTTATCTCCCAACAGCACGCGGCGTAACGCCATGCTCAAATCAGGTTCAGACATCAACGCACTGCCAATCAAGAAGCCATGAGCAAAATGGCTGAGCTCGCGGATCTGGCTGTAGGTATGGATGCCAGATTCGCTAATCACGGTCACACCTAGCGGCAAACGCGGAGCCATTTTGCGTGTGCGGTTTAAATCAATCGACAGATCGCGCAGGTCACGGTTGTTGATACCGACCACTTTGGCCTTCAAGGCGATAGCGCGTTCCAGCTCTTCCTCGTTGCTGGCTTCCGTTAATACGCCCATATTTAAGCTGTGAGCCACGGCGGCCAGATGTTGGTACTGCTCATCGTCTAAAACAGAGAGCATGAGTAAAATCGCATCGGCCTGATAATGACGAGCCAGATAGATTTGATACTCGGAAATCACAAAGTCTTTGCACAACACGGGTTGATGAACGGTGGCGCTGACCTGACGCAGGTAGTCGAAGTCGCCCTGAAAATATTTTTCGTCCGTTAACACCGAGATTGCCGAGGCAAAATCGCGGTAAAGCGTGGCGATTTCAACCGGATTAAAGTTTTCACGGATCACGCCTTTTGACGGCGAGGCTTTTTTACATTCCAGAATGAACGCGGTACGGTTGCCCGCCAGTGCGTCGTAAAACGAACGCGATGACGGCTCAATGCTCTCGCGGAAACTCTCTAGAGGCTGTCGGGATTGACGTGCTTCAACCCACACGGCTTTATCGCTAACGATGCGATTTAATACGGTTTCTTGCTTCTGTGGTGAAAGATTACCTTGCGACATACTCAGCCTCGTGCTGCCAATGCGGTCACTCGCTCAAATGCTGTCCCGCTTCTGATGGTTTCCAGTGCCAGCTGCGCGTTGTGGCGCAGATTATCCTGACCGAACAATTTCAACAGCAAAGCAACGTTTGCGGCGACTGCCGCAGCGTGCGCTGCATCACCTTTACCTTGTAATAAGCGCGCCAGAATGTCACGGTTTTCTTCTGGGGTTCCGCCTTGTAACGCATTCAGTGAATAGTTCGATAAGCCAAAATCTTGCGGGGAAAGCTGATAGCTTTCGATTTCGCCGTTGTTTAACTCAGCAACCTGCGTAGGGGCGTGAATAGCGACCTCGTCCATCCCGCCACCGTGAACCACGGCTGCATTCTTATAGCCCAACACTTTGAGCGCCTGAGCAATCGGCAACACCAATTCAGGGCTGTAAACGCCGATCAAAGCTTTAGGGGGACGCGCTGGGTTAATGAGCGGGCCGAGCACGTTAAAAATGGTGCGAGTTTTCAGCTGCTGGCGAACCGGCATTGCGTGGCGAAAGCCGGTGTGATACTGCGGCGCAAACAGGAAACAGACATTTAAGTCATCCAGCGCCTGACGTGAATCTTCGGCGCTCATATCTAAGCGAATGCCAAAGGCCTGCAATAAATCAGACGATCCTGAACGGCTAGAAACGCTGCGGTTGCCATGTTTAGCCACTTTGGCGCCACAGCTGGCCGCAACAAAAGCGCTCGCGGTAGAGATATTGATGCTGTTCGTCCCGTCGCCGCCGGTGCCTACGATATCCGCAAAGTCATAATCTGGACGTGGGAACGGCTGAGCATCGGCCAGCAGAGCGCTGGCAGCTCCTGCAATTTCTTCAGGACGCTCACCGCGCATTTTCATGCTAATCAGCGCCGCAGCCAGCTGGCTGTCTTCTAATTCACCACGCACGATAGCGGCAAACAGCTGGTGGCTCTCTTCTTGCGTCATCGACTGCGATTTAAACAGTTTTTCTAAAATAGGCTGATGCGTAAAAATGCTTGGTTTGATCAATGTGGCTTGCATGGTGTTTACTCCGTCAATTCTTTATAAGTTAGTCTTTTGATTTTGTTTGTATTTATCGTATTTAGACTAATGCCCAAGCCAACGTCTGCTCTAACAAACGAGCGCCTTGAGTGGTAAGAATGGATTCAGGGTGGAATTGGAAACCACACACGCGATCTTCGTCCTGACGAACGGCCATCACCATACCGTTAAAGGTGGCATTGACCGTTAATCCCTCCGGGATTTGGCTGCCGACCAGTGAGTGATAGCGTGCAACCGGCAGCGGAGAAGGCAAACCAGCAAACATGCCTTCGCCATCGTGTTCAACCTGCGACGCTTTGCCGTGCAGGATCTCACCCGCTTGCCCCACGTGGCCGCCGTAGGTTTCCACAATCGCTTGGTGACCCAGACAAATTCCGATGATAGGCAATTTGCCGCGCAGCTTGGTTAATAACTCAGGCATACATCCCGCCTCAGCCGGTGTGCCGGGGCCAGGAGAAAGCATCAGAACCGGATTTTCCATTTCAGCCAGTTTGCTGATAATCACATCCGCAGGAATTTGATTACGGTAAATCACTACGCGGTGGCCGCTAGAGCGCAGCTGATCGACCAAGTTGTAGGTAAATGAGTCGATATTGTCGAGCAGAAGAATGTCAGCCATTAGAACACCTCTTTCACGTGATGAGCGGTGGCGATGGCTCGCAGCACTGCACGGGCTTTATTACGGGTTTCGTCGGCCTCAGCCTGTGGAACAGAATCTAAAACAACGCCAGCACCGGCTTGAACGGTGGCAATGCCGTCTTCTACGTAGGCCGAGCGGATCACGATGCAGGTATCTAAATCACCGTGTGCGGTGAAATAGCCCACGGCGCCACCGTAGCTACCACGGCGAGTTTGTTCTGCCTGTGAAATTAATTGCATGGCGCGAATTTTTGGTGCGCCGCTCAAAGTGCCCATATTCATGCAGGCCTGATAGGCGTGCAGCACATCCAGATCTTGGCGCAGGGTGCCGACCACGCGAGAAACTAAGTGCATGACGAACGAGTAGCGGTCAACTTTGGTCAGGTCTGCGACATAGCGTGACCCCGGTTCGCAGATGCGCGCCAGATCGTTGCGTGCCAGATCGACCAGCATCAAATGTTCTGCCAGTTCTTTATGATCGGTACGCATCTCAAGCTCAATGCGGCTGTCTAAATCACGGTCTAATTCACCGTCGGCGCGGCGTCCACGTGGACGGGTGCCTGCAATCGGGTAGATTTCAATTTGGCGATTGGTCGCGTCATATTTCAACGCGCTTTCAGGTGAGGCACCGAACAGAGAAAAATCGTTATCCTGCATGAAGAACATGTACGGGCTTGGATTGCTGTGTTTCAGCGTATGGTATGCCGCCAGTGGAGAAGGGCACGGCAGGCTGAAACGGCGTGAAGGTACCACTTGGAAAATTTCGCCGATACGGATGGCCCGCTGCATTTGGCTGACAACGGCACCAAAAGCGTCGTCGCTCAAATTGCAGCTCAACTGCATATTCTCAACGCGAGGATGGGTAATTGGCGCAGCCTCTTGCGTCATCTGCTGGGTTAGCTGCTCCAAACGAGCCTGTAGACGCTGTGCTTCAGCGGCATTCTCTGTAAACACGGAGGCTTGCAGGCGAGCGCTGCGGTGTTGGTGATCGAGTACCAACAAGGTTTCAGCTAGATAGAAGCAAAAATCAGGGCAACGCTGATCGCTGTTTAGCGCCGCGAGATTTTCAAAGCCCGCCACCAAATCATAGGCGAACAGCCCCCCGATAAACATGGCCTCACGTTCCTGTTCAGGCACGATAACCAGCGTGAGCAGGGTACGCAGAGCGTCAAACACCGAGCGTGATTTCAAACGCGCATCTTCATCCTGCAAAGTATCGATGGCAGGGAAATGCAGAATGCGCTGGTTTGGGGATATTTCGTTCTCAACGTCTGCGGGCAGTGCTGCATCTAACAACGGAAGCAGGCCACGGCCGTTTTCGGTCAGCGCCTGAAGGGTGACGCTGCGGCCCATCGCGGTGATACGCAGGGCGCTATCGATAACTAACAGACTTTTCAGATCTTGTTTGTTGTCAATCTCAGCGGATTCTAACAGTAACGTTGCGGGGCGAGCGCCACACAGTAGGTGAAACAGCGCCGTTGGATCGTTACGATAGGCTGCCGTTTGCGTTAACAAGGTCAAAGTAGGTTTTGTCGAATTCATTATTATGTCCGCTTGTTCGCTAGTGGTCTTTAAAAGAGTTTTTTACTGAATTTTGGCTATAAAAAAGCCCGCAGGGTGCGGGCGGGATGTGCTGGATGTCATATCCGTAACACAGTTACTCCGCCCAACCGAATGAGTCGCGCCACCAACGTGCAGAAAGGGTCATTGCGGACACCTGCACCTGATTTACAAACTGACTGTTTAAAGAAATCTTACGCATCTCATTCACCTTAATTTTCTGTCGGTACTTTTCTGTGGATACTACAAACGTGTGGGTTAGCACCGAACCTGCGTACTAGTAAACTAGTTTCATGGTTGTGTGTCAACACCTTTTAAATGAATAAATTTCAATCATGGAAAATAAGAGAAAAGAGCGTGACATCAGTGAATGATTTAGGAATTAGGTGAATAGGTTAGCGCTAGGCTAGACATCCTAGGTATGATAGAGCCAGATACCGTAATAGGATGGCTATTTTGCAAGATACACTGCTTGAATCAGAAGATGTGACACTGTCACCTCAACCCCTGTTTGACCTGCACAGCCACACGACGGCATCTGATGGTTTACTTTCTAGCGCAGAGTTGGTGTCCCGCGCCGCAGAGATGGGCGTGACTACGTTGGCGATTACCGATCACGACACCACGGCAGGCATTCCCGCTGCGCGCCAAGCTATCGTTGAGCAAGGGCTTGAACTTGAGCTGATTGCGGGCGTGGAAATTTCAACGCTGTGGGAGAATCATGAAATCCACATTGTTGGGCTTAACGTAGATACTAACAGCGCTGAGCTACAAACGCTGCTGGGTGAACAGGTGACTCGTCGTCAGGCGCGGGCGAAAGAGATCGCGCTGCGGCTTGAGAAAGCGCGTATTCCCGGAGCGCTTGAGGGTGCCATGCGTATCGCCGATGGGGCTGAGATCACGCGCGGTCATTTTGCCCGCTATTTAGTGGAGCAAGGCTATGCAACCAACGTTGGTGGTGTTTTTAAACATTATCTTGCACGCGGTAAAACCGGTTACGCTCCGCCTCAGTGGTGTACAATTGAAGAGGCCATCGTTGCGATTCACCATGCGGGTGGACAGGCCGTGGTGGCCCATCCGGGCCGCTATCAGCTAAGCAACAAGTGGTTGAAACGGCTACTGGCCGATTTTAAAAGCTGGGGCGGCGACGCGATGGAAGTCGCACAGTGCCAGCAAGCCCCTAATGAACGTTCGCAGTTGGCCGCGTATGCGTTGCAGTTCGGGCTATTAGCTTCGCAGGGTTCTGATTTTCACCAGCCCTGCGCATGGATTGAGTTGGGCCGCAAATTGTGGCTCCCGACGGGCGTTGAGCCTGTATGGCGAGATTGGTAATTTAGGATATTCATCTTTCTGAGCTATCGACAGCGTCCTGAATAATGAGGAATTACAATGAGTCAGCTTTTTTATATTCACCCGGATAACCCTCAGCCGCGCCTGATTAATCAGTGTGTGGAAGTTCTGCGTAAGGGCGGCGTTATCGTCTATCCAACGGACTCGGGCTATGCGCTGGGTTGCATGCTGGGTGAGAAAAACGCGATGGAACGTATTTGCCGTATCCGTCAGTTAGACAGCAATCATAACTTCACCTTAGTGTGTCGCGATCTGTCTGAAATCTCGACCTATGCGTTTGTCGATAACACCGCATTTCGTCTTATCAAGAATAATACGCCGGGCAACTACACGTTTATTCTGAAGGCCACGAAAGAAGTGCCGCGTCGCTTGATGAGCGAAAAGCGTAAGACGATTGGTTTGCGCGTGCCGTCAAATCCGATCGCGCTGGACCTGCTGGCCGCACTGGGCGAGCCGTTAATGTCGACCACGCTGATGCTGCCAGGCAATGACTTTGCTGAATCCGATCCGGAAGAGATCCAAGATTCACTGGGTAAAGTGGTGGACTTGGTTATCCACGGTGGTTTCTTAGGTCAACAGCCAACCACGGTGATTGATCTGACCGAGGATTCGCCGGAAGTTGTGCGCGTTGGTGCGGGCGATCCAAAGCCATTTATGTAATACCCACAGGGATAAAATCCCTGTTGATTCCACACGCGTAAATTTGAATTCAAAAAGGAAAAAGTATGTCTCAGATGCTGACTGAGAGTGAAGAACTGGCGTCCGATCTGGTTGCCTGCCAACTGGTGATTAAGCAGATTTTAGACGTTATTGACGTGATTGCGCCTACCGAAGTGCGTGAAAAAATGGCCAGCCAGCTGAAGAGCATCGATTTTGACAAGGCCAGCATTGATCCTGTGACTAAGCGCGGCGTGCAAAAAGCGATAGCGCTGATTGAGTTGAAGTTTGCTCAGCAGGAGCAGGCACACTAAGTTTGACGGAAGACCGAGTATATAGCTCTCCACGTTCTTTTATGTTAGAGCAGTGAAGGGTTTCGAACGCCTATGAGCGCATGTGTTTCCATGAAACCGCTGGCGTAGGCGCCCGAGTGAGGCGGCTCAAGCAACGCCGCCTTGTATATAGAATCTTTTATGTGAGGGCGGTGAAAGATTTCGTCCGCCCGTGAGCATTTGCGTTTCTATGAGACGGTTGGCGTAGGCGTCCGATGAGAGTCCCGTTGCGCGGGGACTCTCAACTCGCGCGCTTTTTACCGAGTCGTTTGGCCGACCGGTCTCGGAGCGTACATCCTGTACGCCCTCAACCTGCCACCAGCATCCCTGCTGGCGGCTCTAAAATGCATTCTTTAAACATGAAAAGACAAAAGACAAAAGATATTTTTGTCTTCTTATCTTTTAAATTGTTTAAGTCTTGGTAGAAAGAGCAGTAGAAACAGGATGTTTCTACGAGGGGAGGAGGCGCCAAGGATGGCGCATGCCGACCCGGCGCGGAGATGGCGTCACGGATAAAAAGCGCGAGGATTGAAGGGGCGCGCGCTGGCGCCCCTCATCGGACGCCTTCGACTTAGTTTATATGTGAATACCGTTGCCAAGAGGCGGTCGAAACCTTACATCGTGAGTTCATAGATATCCGGTGAATATGCTTCGCCTTACACACGACTTTCATTGGTAGGCGGTCGAAACCTTACACCACAAGTACATAAGCAGCATCAGCGCACGAAGCCATTAACCGTCAGTAAACTATCTTTCCCCCACCCATATCCTCATCTCCCCCTCACCACGATTTGCCCAGCTAAACCACGGGATAAAGGTCAGCTTCTGCTGCTCTTGTTTCTCCGGCGCAGAGTCGTAGCGATATAGCGGTTGATGCGCGGCATTGTCACTCACCACACGCGTTCCCATTGTCTGAATCAGCATCTTATGGGCAAAAATGCCTTGGCCTTTGAGTAGGGTAAATGTGCTATCGATGGGTAGGGAGAGATTATGTAATTCAGCGCCGTTGTCGGCTTGTTCCAAGCAGTAAACTAATGGGCCGCGCTGGATCGCCACTTTTCCCGCTACGTGACGCAGGAGCGGATTGCCATATACGCGGCGTACCGGCATCGGCAAGACCATCTCAATGTGATCGTTATTTTGCCATTCTCGCGTGATGTGCAGATAACCACGTTTGATCGTTCCGTCGCAGGGCGCGCCGTTCAATAAAACCTGTGGGGAAGCGCACCATTCAGGCAGCCGTAACGCTAAGGCTTGGCGAACAGGCTTTGCGGTGCTGATTTTCAGGCGGACACGTTCATCCCAAGGATAGTTGCCGGTTATCGATATTTTTAGCCCATTATCCAATGTGGTTTCATTGCCAACGTATAAATTGATATATAAAGCATCGTCGCGCTGGGTGTAAATATAATGGCCGATAGAGGTTAAAATGCGCGCAATATTAGGTGGGCAGCACGCGCAGCCAAACCAGCGCTGGCGGATTGGTTTGACGTGATCGTAGATGTGGTTAAACGGAATGCTTTTCGGATGAACTTCCAACGGATTGACGTAGAAAAAATGGCGTCCATCGAGTGCCATTCCGCCGAGCACGGTATTGTAAAGTGCGCGCTCCATGACGTCGGCGTATTGGCTATCGCCCTCCATTTGCAGCATGCGGTTGGCAAACATCATCAGACCAATCGACGCACAGCTTTCGGCGTATACCGTATCGTTAGGCAAATCGTAATCGGAACTAAAGGCTTCACCGCTGCTCTGCGAGCCAATGCCTCCGGTAATGTATAGCTGGCGTTGCACCATGTTGTTCCACAGGCGTAAGCAGATTTGGCGCTTTTCTTCGTCGTGATTTAAGCGGGCCAAATGCGCAACGCCAGCCAACAAATAGACAAAACGCACTGCGTGACCAATGGCGCTTTGCTGTAGCGCCAACGGCTGATGTGCTTGGCTGTAGGCCTTGTCTTTGACCATCCACGCAGGGCCATAGGTATTCCAATAAGAGGTTTTCCCGCGTTTTTCATACTCCTCGTCGTAATAGTGTGGTGGCTGAGCGCCGCGCTGTTCAACAAAATACTGAGTGAGTTTCATATAGCGCGGATTGCCAGTCACTTCGTATAAACGCATTAAGGCCAGCTCAATTTCAGGATGCCCAGGATAGCCATGCAGTTGGTTTTCATTGGGGCCAAATACGCTATCGATATGGTCAGCCAGTCGACAAACTACGTTGAGTAGGCGACGTTTGCCCGTGGCCTGAAACCACGCCACACCGGCTTCAATCATATGCCCTGCGCAGTAGAGTTCATGGCATTCGGCAAGGTTCGTCCAGCGTTCCTGTGGTGCTTTCACGGTGAAGTAAGTATTGAGATAACCATCTTCACACTGCGCGGCTTCAATCAGTTCAATAACATGCTCGGCGGTACGCTCCAGTTCGCGATCGGACTTTTGGCACAAAGACCACGCAACGGCCTCTAGCCATTTAGCGACGTCGCTGTCTTGGAAGACCATGCCGTAAAACTCACCTTTTTCTAGCCCAGCGGCGATGCGGAAATTTTCGATAGCGTGGCTGGGCTCTGCGTCGCTGATGCGGTCGTTGAGTGCATCCCATTGGTAAGGGATCACCACGTCGCGAACCAGCCGTTGATACTGGCCTAAAAAAGGATCGTTAACGTGCACATGGTTTAAATCCAGTTCTTGAGCCTGCGCTACGGCATTTGGCATGGTATCGGACTGAACGGTTTCTAACGTACTCATATTGCAGCTCCTAAAAAGACGGGAAATGAGGCCTAGCCTGCATGGCGAAGGTGTAGATCGTGAGCAATGCGGCTCATCATTGGGTTATTGAGGCGGCAAAAACGAATGGCGAAAGCCAGCGCTAAATGGAAAAAAGCGGGTAGCAGGGTTTCGAGAGAGGTAATGCCGTTTAACGAGGCAGGCGTTTGATTCTCCATTCCAGGCTGATAGGCCACCCAGATGAACACTAAACTTAAAACACCTGCGCTGGAGGCCCACGCAAGCTTGATAAAGAACAGATTGAAAGCGAAGTTCATGCCGGAAGAGCGAATACCATTTTTCCACTCACCGTAGTCATCGGCGAAAGCCATGATGGAGAAATGCAGCGGCAGGGTGAATCCGAGAATAATCCCGTTCCCGAGGATCACCGCAAGCCACAGCGTTTGGAAGTGCGGGCCGGTTGGGATAAACCACATAATGACGGCCAGTAGCGCGAGAATGAGGTCGGTGATGTAGTACAGGCGGACGGTGTCAAACTTGCGCGACAGCGGGCTAACAATAATTGCACCAAGTATGGAAGCAACGGTGACCATGGTGAAAAAGAGCGATGCAAAGCCGGTGCTGCCTTGCAATACGTAAGTGATGAAATACATATAGCCGCCGCCACGTAGGTTAAATACGTTGATCAGCAGGAATGACATCACAAGCACCAGCAGCATTTGATCGTTATGGCGTAGCCCAGAAAGATGCTCGCGTAGGGTAAATTTCCCCATCAATGCGAGTGGGATCCGCTCTCTTACCCAGAAGAAGCAACACAGGAACATGATGACGGCTACGGCACACAGTACGCCGACGCCCAACTGATAACCTGCCGCCTGATCGCCTTGCCCCAATACCTTAACCAGCCAAGGTAATCCAACCGAAACCAGAAAACCCGCGACGCCACACAAAACAAAGCGCCATGATTGGCAGGAAATGACTTCGCTGTGGCGGGTCGTCATGGTGTTTATCAGCGCACAATAGGGCACATTAATCGCGGTGTAGCTAATGGAGAGCAAAAAATAGGTAATGAATGCCCACAGTATTTTCATGTTCATACTGACGTCTGGCACCGTAAAGGTCAGGATGCCGACAATGCCGATGGGTAAAGCAATCCAGAGCTGCCACGGACGAAAACGCCCCCAGCGACTGTGGGTTCGATCGGCGAGAATCCCCATCAGCGGGTCTGAGATGGCGTCAATCACGCGTAGGGCAATGAATAACGTACCGACCAAAGCTGGCGTCAGGCCAAAAATATCGGTGTAGAAAAAGGTGAGGAAATTCATGATGAGGCAGGTAATGACGGTGCCACCGGCATCGCCTAAGCCGTAGCCAATTTTTTCTCGGATACTCAGCGATTCATTATTATTAGTGGTAAGGTCTGCTTGATTAATGGGCGTAGCGGTCATGTTGAATCCTCGCATATTGGCGACGTAATCATGCCGAAGTGAATATATCCGTCATACTTCAAGTTGCATTTTTTGTTGGCTACGTTCGTGCCCCCGAGTAATCACTTACCTGAGTAAGCATCATCGGGATGCGTTCACTTGAAACCTCAATGCAACTCGAATTATTTTGGCTATTAATTTATTTATTCACTTTAGGGAGTTTATTATTTTTTATGTTTGATTCTGGTGTCGACGTTATTAATCTGGCATAGAGCATAGGGAGCGACAAGGGGAGGGGAAAGTATAAAAAGATGACGATTCCGACTTAATCGGAAAAGTGTGAGGGTGATCGGTTCGTCTGTTTTTAAAACGTTAAGGTAATGTCTTTGTGGGCTAGAATAAGTCAAATCTATCCACAGGAAACCGCTAATGCTTGAGGTCACCGTTGATTTTCCACTTACCGTGCAAAATGGTGGATTGTTTATTTCACGCGGCGTAGGCGCCCATCCGGCAAGGACTCTGTCCTCATGGGAACTGATTCTTGTTGAAAGCGGAACGCTGGCTATCCGCGAAGGTGATGAGGATTTTTGTGTATCGGCGGGCGAAATTCTTCTGCTGAAACCCGGGTGCCATCATGTTGGATTGGAGACATTTCCGCTTAATCTAAAATTTTATTGGCTGCATTTTGATGTCAATTTATTAGATATTAACGAAACGGCTATAAAACATGGACGTAATAGCTCCACGGCGGCGCTGTTATCTATTCCTCAGCATTGTAAGGTTCACGAACCACAATATATTATTTCTTTATTTCGCCAATTTCTTAGTGAACAGGAAAATAGAAAACAATCCCCCGCATTAGCATTAATATTATTGCTTATGCTACAACAAATATCGGCTGGGCTGCCGGACGATGCCAATATCACCCACTCAGGGGTTGCCTTAGCGTATAAGGCGCGGCAGCTGATTAAAACACAGTATCATTTGCCGATGAGCACAGCATCGTTAGCCGAGCAGCTGTTTTGTAACCCAGACTATTTGGGGCGAGTATTCCGTAAAACGTTTGGCATGACCTTAACGGAAGCGATTCATCGCCAGCGTGTAAGCAGCGCAGAGAAGTTGTTGTTAAATGATATGTGTTCATTAACCGAAGTAGCCGATCGTAGCGGATTTCATGACGTGGGCTATTTTAGGCAGATCTTCCGTAAGCAGATTGGGCTCACGCCGGTGGCCTATAAGCGCCGCTACTGTAAGGAACATATCAATTCAGATTAGCGTGTGGTCTTAGCAGGGCGAAAACGGGGTAATTTGATGATCCTGCTCACAAAATCAGGAAAACAAATTGTTAATAAAGTGTGTGATGCTATTATCGAATTGTTGAATAACTTCGACATAGAGTTTCTCATGCATTTGCACCCGCTTGATTTGTTTGCTGATTTTTCGGTAAATGACGGCGGGTTTTCTTTTTGTTGCGAGGGCGTCTTGTCGCGAAGGTTTCTATCCCAGTCACCTTGTGGAAGGTGACTGGACAGATAACAAAAACTTACTCGTAACGGCGGTAGTACACTTCCAGCTTGTTTTGCAGTTTTCCCAGCACCGTGCTGAACACCAGATAAATCAGCGCTGCTTCTACGTACAAAATCAGCGGCTCGTAAGTGACAGACACAATGCGCTGTGCCGCCAAGAACATCTCAGGGACGGTGATAACCGCAGCCAATGACGTATCTTTGATAAGCGAAATGAATGAGTTAGACAGCGGTGGCAGTGATACGAATACCGACTGTGGCAAGATCACACGGCGCATGGCCTGTGAACTGCTCATACCGATAGAATAAGAGGCTTCCCACTGACCTTTAGGCACTGAGATAATCGCACCACGGATGATTTCAGAGGTATAGGCACCCACGCTGAGCGTGAAACCAATGAGCGCCGCCGGAAACGCATCGAGGGTGATCCCCGCACTCGGTAAACCATAAAAGATTAAGAACAACTGCACTAACAGCGGTGTGCCACGAATAACCCATACGTAGAAATCAAAAATCCACTTGACCGGTTTTGGCGCATAGAGGCGAACCAATGCAGTGATGAAGCCAAGGATAATCCCGCCAATAAAAGAGAGGATTGCTAAAGGCAGCGTGAATTGCAGTCCCGCAGACAGCAGACTCCAAAACGAATCAATCATCAGCTGTAGCCAGGCAAGGCCGTGAATATAGTCAGTCAGGCTGTGTAGCCAAGCCATATGCCGTACTCCTAATACAGTAAGTCTAAAAAATAGGTCTTGAAACGATATGTCTAAAAACAGTATGCCTAAACGCGATCGTCCTAAATACGATCCTCTTAAATACAACAGCCCGCCTCATGAAGTGATACCCAGTTAAGGATTCACAGAGGCAGGCTTGTCACTATTTTGGGGATAGTGTTAAAGACGATTACTGAGAAACGTCCTGACCGAAGTAGCGTACAGAAATCGTTTTATAAGTGCCATCAGCTTTCATTTCATCCAGCGCTTTATTGACCGCTTTCACTAATTCTGGCTGATCTTTGCGCAGCAGGATCGCTGAGTTCTCGGTATTTTCATCAGTAGCGACGATTTTAACTTTCGCGTCTGGCTTATGCTTTTTGAAATCCAAGAATGACAGGTTGTCGTTTAACGTTGCCGCAGCGCGACCGCTTAACACCAGATCCAAAGATTGGTTGAATCCATCGGTTGGCACTAAATCTGCGCCGTTTTTAGTCGCCAGTTTCGAATAGTTACTGGTCAGGCTTTGAGCCGCTTTCTGGCCTTTTAAATCAGCAAAGCTTTTGATGGTGGTGTTGTCATCACGGACAACCAGCACCGCTTTAGAACCGATATAGGGCTGAGAGAAATCAAACTTGGCTTTACGCTCGTCGGTAACGCCGACTTGGTTAATGACCGCGTCATAGCGCTTGGCGCTCAAGCCCGCAATCAAACCATCCCAACGGCCTTCGACAAATTCAGGTTTAACGCCCATTTTTTCGGCTACGGCGCGAGCGACATCCACGTCAAAACCAACCAGCTTGCCGCTTTTGTCATGGTAGGTATAAGGCGCGTAGGTGCCTTCTGTTCCGAATTTCATCACGCCGGCAGACTTAATTGCCGCCAGATCATCGGCTGCTTGAGCCAGTGCAGAGGTAGCAAATAATGAGGTTGCAAGCAGAGCCAAGGTCATTTTTTTCATAGATATCCCAATGTCTTACTTTAATTATTTGTTTAAAAAAAACGCAGGTAATTGCGCTCCGTTATTGATGATGAAGCTAAACCATTGTCTGCGGTTTGCTAAATCACATTCTGCGATTATCAATAACCAAATGGAATAAAGCCTAAAAATCACGCAGTGCTTATCAGTTTAGATTAACCACCAGCCAAGCGCCGCAGAGATAACGAGAGCAGGAATAGAAAAAAGATGAAACGTCAGCCAGATGCGTTTTTCATTGGCCATGCGTAAGGCAATCAGATTGGCCATGGATCCCAGCGCAAACCCAAAACCGCCGATATTTACGGCGTACGCTAGCGTGCTGGTGGCCGGAATAAAACCCAGCAGCAAAATGGTAGCCGGTACGTTGCTGATCACCTGAGAGAGCAGAATGCCGATCGTGTAGGTGCCAAACGTTGAAAGATGCTGCATGTTTTCAGTTAGCGGTAATAGCGCGGGTAACTGAGTTAGTAATTTCACATCGATAAACATCGCCATGAAAATGAAAATAAGCGCCCAATCGACCAACAAAATGACTTTGGGAGACAAACACAGTAAGGCGACCAGCACGATTAACAGCCCGAGGTAGGGCATGCCTAAATCAACGCTAACGAGAAACACCCCATAGAGCACCGCGCAGGCCAGCAATAGCCCGCGCTTGCGGGTGCTGTTTTCGCGATCGGCTGGAGGGCGAATGGTTTTATTCGGAAAGAATATCAGCGTGAACAGCAATAGAAGAAACAGCAGCACGCCAGACAAAGGTAACATTTGCCCAATAAAGGCGCTGAACGATAGGCCGCTATGATTCCACAATAATATATTTTGTGGATTGCCAATCGGCGTCAGCAAAGAACCCACGTTAACCGCTAATGCTTCAAAGATGATTAAACGGGAAACCGGTACGGCGCTGAGTTTTTTTAAGGTGATGGTAAGCGGAACCACGATAAAAAGAGCGACATCATTGGTAAGAAACGTGGAAAGTAGCGCAGAAGCCGCAACCATAAACAGCGCTAAGGTTCGCTCATTGCTGAGACGAGCCATCATTTTTCGCCCCAGCCAATCGAAATAGCCGCTCATCTCAACGCTTTTCGTCAGTAACAGTAGCCCGAGCAGGGTGGTAATCGTGGGCCAATCAATCCAGCGAGGATAATCACGCAGCGGGGAAGAGGTAAAACAGGCCAAAACTACGCCAGCAAGCAAAAGAAATTGCAGTAAACGATCGCGCAAAACAGCGCCGAAAACGTGACGTAACGAGGTTGGCATGATGCTGTTTCTCAGTGAATTCAGGCGCTTTGTTTATACATCACGTGCAGGGGCTGAATAGTAGACAGCTGAATGTCAGTCTGGAGCCGATAGTTGGTTGGCGTGATATCGAAATGCTTGCGGAACATGTAGGTGAAATGCGACTGCGAGGCAAAGCCGTAATAGACCGCGATATCGATAATCGACTCTTCGGTATGGCGTAAACGTTTTGCTGCGCCAGACAGTTTACGTTCGCGAATGTAGCGGCCTAAGGACATGCCGGTGGTTTCACGAAAAATTTTCTGCATATGCCACAGTGAATATCCAGAGTAGCGAGCTAGCTCATCCAGATAAATATCGCGGCCTAGATGTTGCTCTATCCACTCGCTTAGCGCACATACTAGGGCAATATTGCGTTCGTTCTGCGTCATTCGTTCTCCGGTAATCGTTCTCATTAGCAACATGCCGTCTACTACATATTACGACATCATGGCGTTTACCACTATACCTCTCGCCTTTGAAGTTACAGACCGGACTGAACCACCGGCAGTTTTCTTGATTTAGCCGGTGGAAAATAGCTTACGCAGGCGTTATTTCATTGGCGGTTCGTATGGCAGGGTATCAATACGTAGGGTGCGATAATAAGCCAGTCGTTCACGAAAATAGGCGCGCAGATGTTCAGGCTGCTCACGCTCAACCAGTTCCGCGATAACCGGCATGTGATAGCGTTCTTTATACGATACGCCAGCTGCGGCTAAGTCGACATTAACTTTGTCCATCTCTTCCTGAGGAAGATCGGCTAGATTGAAACTCATATGACCTCCTGTTGCGTCGGCTTCATTATTCCAGAATGTGTCGTTTGACTCTATGGCTTATTGCCAATGAAAGCAGGGTTGTAGCGTCGAAAGCTGTCTCAGACGTGGATGCTACAGAGACAAACCAACGAAATATCAAATCTAATACTGCAATATATTTAATTATTACTGAACTGATTAAGATGATATGTGCATGAATACACAATTTAATTTCAGAATTTTCGCTGTGGTAATCAATAGTTTTTTTAATGTATTGTTCTAACTATAACCATTCATTTTAAAAGACTATTGTCGCATGACGACCAACAACACCCTTCAGGTGTATACAAGCGAATTCACAGCTGAAATTCTCTTAAGCCTTGATATATCGCCGTTTAGCGCAGAAACCCTCTCAACCTTAAGTATCGAAAGCTTAGCCATGATCCGTGAGCAAGAAGCTTATATCCACGCTCATCCTCCAGTGGAGTTTCTGGTGGAGTGTAGGTAATGGGCTACCGACCGAACATTATGGGTAAAGGTAAGGCTTTGTCCTGTGACAAAACGACAACCGGATCAAAGCTGATTGCCTCACTGCCTACCAGCCAATATAGGGTCTACGGCCATGCGGTTATCAGGGTTGGTGATAGTACGACGGTATGCCCAAAATGTGGCAAATGTGGGCGTGTCATTGAGGGCCAGCCCAACTTTATTATCATGGGTAAGATGTTGGCGGTAGATGGTGCGATTGTTCCGTGCGGCTGCCCCTCTGGCAGTAACCGGATCATTGCCCCGTTGGGGCAGTGGCTTGGCGCAGGTTTATCGCCAGCACAGCAAGCTGCAGAAAAGCAGGTCGCAAAGATAGCAGCAGATGCGACTGAACAGGCTGAGAATGAGGCAATAGAGCAAGCAAAGCGCTCAATGCCGGTGTTTGCTAAATCGCGAGAGCGTGGTGACGGAAATACCGAGGCGGGGACGGGGCCGGAGACGCACGAAAACTTTGCGACTATGGGGTATTTTCGCGCAGTGCCTTTGCCTGAACCTGAGCAACATACGCAGAGTGCGAAACGGCCCGCATCACCGCCTCCCGAACCGGAAAAACCGTGGTACAAAAAGTTATTTGGCGGAGCATCAGCCGCTGTACCAGCAGTGGCTGCGCCTGTAGCGGCTAGCACAGTGTTTCCATCAGGTTCGGCAGCGCTTGAATGGGTCGGTGGGCGTTTCATTACGGCGGGATCATGGGCTGTTCGCGCCGTGGTTCCGTTTGGTGAAATTGCCGCTGCCGGTGCGGGAGCGCCGATTGCGGTGGCTCTTCTCGGTATGATGCCTCGAACGCTTAATAGCGGTGAGCAGGATTTCATTAACCAGATGAGACTAGCTCAATTGGCAGAGTCCGGTGGCAAAGCGCCAACGCGGGTGCGTTTTCGTTGGGAGGATGATGGGCATGGGCGCTTATCCCCGAAAGGCTATCACACACCAACGGAAAGCGGTTTATCTGAAGTACCCGTGCGTGAGATGAAGCTCAACACGCAGACTGGGCTGTATGAGTTTACGACAGAGGGGGTAAAGCCGGTCACGATTTACTGGAACCCTGACAAGCTAGAACTAGATATTCCCTCGAATACGGGACATCAGGATAGCCCAAGTTTACCATCGTCCATAACGGTACTGCCGATACCGGAGAAAGTCGGAAACGATATCGAGAGTTATCCCGCGCCGACTGAGGGGGATTTTGAGGACTACATCCTTGTTTTCCTCGGGACGGATATGCCCCCAATTTATATCTACCTGAGTAAGCCTCCGGTAGAGTTTTTGGACGTGGAGCTATACAGTGACTTTAAACGTCGATCGCGACAGGGGAAATACGAGGCCGACCATATGCCTTCGGCTGCGGCTGTACGAGCTCATTTCAAACGGTTATATCCTGATGCAGACAGTGAAGATTTAGATGCATATGCTCAAGACGTGGCCTCGATAGTCGTTCCAAAAGAGGTACATCGGAAGCTGAGCGAAACTTATGGAGGCCGAAATACCGATGCACAAATTGAAGTGGACTCACGAGATTTACGTGCGGCGGTGGATCGCAATCTGGAAGCGATAAGATCTGCATTGAAAGAGCATGGCGCAACCGATGCCAAAATAGAAGCGGCAAGGACAAAAATGCACAAACTGAATGACAGAATGGGGCTCTACAAATGACAGTGAACGTCGATGCGTTGATACATAGTTTGGGAAAATCATATAGTGATTTACTTGATGCTGAACTTATTCCCTATAAAACCCCCCCAACGGGATTTTCGGGGGATCCGGATATTAGTTTGGACATGGCGAAAGAGGGCGTTTATCTGTCATTCAGACGTGATGGGCGAATTCTTAAAGAAATCACGTTGAGAATTCAGAATGATAAGGCAACTCATTGGGAGTTTCCCAATGAGTTGCCTTTCGGTCTACGGAAAGTTATGCCTATGGCTTGGGTTCATTCAACTTATGGACAACCATTACGCAGTGTTGAGCCTAAAGTTGTTATGAGGCGTGAAGTTGGTCGGGCTGATTTGTATTCTGTGGAGGGATTCTCCCCACTACTGTATATGCAGATTCGTTACGATATGGCGGACTATGTGCAAAAAATCACGTTTTTCCCGCCATCGGAATTGCGTTGGTAGATTCATTAAAGTGCCCCAGCGGGTGTATAACTCGCGGGCACTTTATACAGCAGATTATACAGGGCAATTTTGAAATATTTATGGCGATTGCTGTGTAAAAATCCAGTCATAATTTGCGGTAAAGCGCTGGGTAAGCACAACAAAATTAAGAGCCCCTCAGTGGTGCACCTGATAATAAAAAAAGCGGTAATGCATAAGCAAAACCGCTAAATTTCATCTACTAGATATTTTTATAACTTCACGCTACATGAAGTGAATTAAATTCAATCTAGATCACTCTCGGACCCTGCGTGGTGAAGGGACGCTGGCGTGGGCGGAAGAGTGAAACTAGTGCGCCAATTAAGGCGACGCTCAATACCAGCAGGTTAAAGAGCACGAAGCCTGCCATAAGCATGGCGACCATCATTACCGCCGATACGATAAGCGTCATCTGGCGCATTTTACCGCTGAGTCCCATTTGGCGAGACTTCAACGATAGGTACATTTTCCAATATTGCATCTGCCCCTGTAGAGCGCTGCGCATACGTTGAGTGCGAGTGTGTGACTGATTATTTTTCATATTTTATTAACTCCTAATGACTCGCTAACGGGCCAATTTGTGATCCACCCGTCGTTTGTTTCTTGAAAATGAGACTAAAGAGAATTCTTTCAAAACCCCAGCACCTTTAGCCTACTTTACGTGGCTGACAAAAGCTGACATCGAGAATAGGCTGTAGTTATTAAGTTATTCTTAACGCAGCATCCAGATGGCGATTTTGTTTTGGTAACTATCAGGAAATATGGTGCTATTTTGACTATATTCAAGTGACGTTGTCACCGAAGAGGGCGTCGAGTGAAGAAAAATCCTTATTATGATCCTAATAAAACCCACCATACGCCAGAGGGTTTGACCAATCCTGAGCCCAATGAGCATCGTCCTGGTGATTTAAAGCGCTGGCAAAACGAACGCAAAAAGAACCACTTGCCGCTAAAGCCTGAACAAGGGTATCGCGGGCTCGTTGAGCGCTGGTGGCAGCCGGTTGATCTTGCGCAGTCACAGGATGGCGTGTGGTGGCTGGGTCACGCTGCGATGTTGGTGAAAATGGGCAGTAAGAATATCCTGATTGATCCCGTGCTTTCCCAGCGTGCTTCGCCGCTGAACTTCTACGGACCAGAGCGAAAAACACCGTCGCCTATCGACGTTGAACAACTGCCAGATATTGATGCGGTTTTGATCTCCCATAATCATTACGACCATCTTGATAAACAGACTATCGATGCGCTGTTAAAACGTTTTCCGAAACTGATTTGTATGGTGCCGCTTGGGCTGAAACGATGGTTTATCCGTTGTGGTGCAATATACGTTCACGAACTGGATTGGTGGGAACAGCGTGCGGTTGGCGATGTGCAGATCCATTTTGTGCCCGCACGGCACTGGAGTATGAGAACTCCTTGGGATCGAAATCGTAGCCTGTGGGGCGGGTGGGTTCTCTCGCATTTAACCGATAGCTTCTATTTCGTTGGCGACAGTGGTTATGCGCCACGGCTCAAAGAGATTGGCGAACGATTAGGTCCATTTTCGTTGGCGGCGCTGCCGTTGGGCGCCTATGAACCGCGCTGGTTTATGCATTCTCAGCATATGGACCCCGCGGATTCGGTTCGCTTATTTCGTGAACTCGGCTGTCAGCGAGCTTTCGGCATGCATTGGGGCGTATTCGAGTTAGCCGATGAAGCTTTGGATGATCCTCCAGGCTGTTTACGTGCAGAAATTCAACGGCAAGGTGTTGATGTGAATCGCTATACCGCCGAGAAAATTGGCGCTTTTATTCCTTTTCCTCGTGGATAAAAAAGTATAGCGTTCGGACATTTTCACGTTTTCGTGTATAATGCCGCGTTAAAATTCAATTAATTGTTTGAATTTCAGATACATCCACAATACCCCACGACGCCTGTGAAGGCGACATTAGAGGTTGCTCAATGAGCGAAAAGTTACAGAAAGTTCTTGCCAATGCTGGTCATGGTTCACGCCGTGAAATTGAAGCCATGATTAAAGAAGGCCGTGTCAGCGTTGATGGTAAATTAGCAACGCTTGGTGACCGTGTTGAGGTTACTCCGGCTATGAAAATTCGTGTAGATGGGCGCGTTGTGTCTATCCGCGAATCAACCGAATCTGTTTGTCGCGTTTTGGCTTATTACAAGCCAGAAGGCGAGCTATGTACCCGTCGCGATCCTGAAGGTCGTCCAACGGTATTTGATCGTTTGCCAAAACTGCGCGGTTCTCGTTGGATCGCCGTAGGTCGTTTGGATATCAATACGTCTGGTTTACTGTTGTTCACCACCGATGGCGAACTGGCAAACCGTTTGATGCATCCAAGCCGTGAAGTTGAGCGTGAATATGCGGTACGTGTGTTCGGTCAGGTTGATGATGAAAAAATTCGTCAATTAAGCCGTGGCGTGCAGTTGGAAGATGGTCCTGCATCATTCAAAACTATCAGTTTCCAAGGCGGTGAAGGGATTAACCAGTGGTACAACGTGACCTTAACCGAAGGGCGTAACCGTGAGGTTCGTCGTTTGTGGGAAGCCGTTGGCGTGCAGGTGAGTCGTTTGATCCGTGTTCGTTATGGCGATCTGCCTTTGCCAAAAGGCCTGCCACGCGGCGGCTGGGCAGAGCTTCCACTTAACGACATCAACTATCTGCGCGAATTGGTTGAACTGAACGCGGAAACCGTGAGCAAGCTGCCAGTTGAGCGTGAACGTCGCCGTATGAAAGCGAATCAGATCCGCCGTGCGGTTAAACGTCATGGTCAGGGTGGCAGTGCTGCAGCTGCAGCGCCAAACCGTCGTTCTGGTTCAGCGAATAAAGGCACGTCTTCTACGCGTAGCGCAGCGGGTAATAAAGCGGCTACCAGCAAAGGAAACAAGCGCGGCTAATCACAGCGCGTTGCTGCAGCGTAGAATTGCCAAGCAAATATCAAACCGTAGCGTTAATCCGCTGCGGTTTTTTTATATCTGCGATCTGGCGCTAGCGCCAGATGAGCGTCTGGTATTAATATAGAAGGCAATCAGAGAGTTAATTCTCTTGCTCTTGCTTACCGACGACATGGACTGACCCGTAACAATGAAACTATTCCTCGCCACACTGCAGTTTATGACCCGCATTCCCGTGCCTGCCCGCTGGACAGATAATCTCGACATGAATGATTACGCCAAAGGCGTGGTCTATTTCCCGTTTGTTGGCCTGATCGTTGGCTTGCTGAGCGCGTTGGCATTTGCCGTGGTATTGCCAGTTTATGGCCCTTTGTTGGCAGCGGTTGCCGCGGTGCTGGCGACCACGTTGGTTACAGGCGCGTTTCATTTGGATGGTTTGGCCGACACCTGCGACGGGATTTTCTCGGCGCGTCCACGTGAGCGTATTCTCGAGATCATGCGCGATAGCCGTATTGGCTCGAACGGTGCTCTGGCGCTGATTTTTGTGATTTTGGCTCGGGTGGCGATTATCTATCAGCTAACGCAGACCGGACATAACGTTTACACCTTGCTGGTTGCGGCTCCGGCGCTGAGCCGCGCATTGCTGCCGGTTCTGATGTATCAGCAAAAATATGCGCGTGAAAATGGTATGGGAAACCTGTACATCGGGAAAATTGGCGGCCAGCATTACGCGATTGCGCTGATTATTGGTCTATTAATGACGCTGGGCTTTGCAAGCTGGCACGGCGGGTTGGCTGCGATCATTACTTATCTGTTTGCGCTGTTATATCGTGGTTTCATCAATAAACGTATTGGTGGGCAAACCGGTGATACCATCGGTGCGGGTAACGAACTATTCGGCCTTATCTTCCTGTTTGCGGTTATTTAAATCCACAATTTAGAGCACCGCTAATCTGAATCCAAGGAGCACTGATGGAGTTATATTTGATACGCCACGGACAGACTCAGGCCAATCTAGACGGTGTGTATTGCGGCAGCAGCGATTTGGCCCTAACGGCGCTAGGCGAGCAGCAGGCTGATGAGGTTGCGGCGCAGCTGGCGGGAATTTCGTTCGACGCGGTTTATACCAGCGGCTTACAACGCACCCATCAAACTGCGCAGAGAATACTCGGTGCCGAAGCTGAATTTGTCCAACTTACCGGATTGGACGAAATGGCATTTGGCGAGTGGGAACTTCGCCACCACAAAGAATTACAGCAAGAGGATGCTGAGCACTACGCTGCTTGGTGTGCCGATTGGCAGCGAACAGTTCCGCCGGGCGGGGAGGGATTTCGTGATTTCTCTGCAAGAGTCAGGTTGGCACTGTCTGATCTTCAGCAGAAGCATGCAGGACAGCGAGTGTTGATCGTTGCACATCAAGGTGTTATCTCGATCATCTGCACGCAACTTCTCAAACTAGAAGACCGTGCCATGTGGCATTTCCGCATCGAGCAGGGAGCGCATAGCAGAATCGATTACCGTGACGGATTCAGCGTTATTCACTGTTTAAACAATAGGGGTAATGCGCTTGCCTAATTAGCACGCCGAAGCCAGCAATGGCGGCCTCGGCGTTTAGTCATTACCAATCGATACCTTTCTGTGCTTTGATACCGGCTTCAAACGCGTGTTTCACCGGGCGAACTTCGCTTACGGTATCCGCCAGTTCTTCCAGTTCGCGATGACAGCCTCGTCCGGTAATAATCACGGATTGATGTGCTGGACGCTGTTTCAACGCCGTGAGCACCTCTTCAAGCGCGATATAGCCGTAACTCACCATGTAGGTCAGCTCATCCATGACCACCAGATCTAAACTTTCATCTTTCAGCATGCGCTTGCCGTGCTCCCAAACCGCAAGTGCAGCGGCGGTGTCCGTCTCTTTATTCTGTGTTTCCCACGTAAAACCGGTTGCCATTACCTGAAATTCAACGCCGTGCGGCTCAAGCAGATTTCGTTCACCGTTTTCCCATGTGCCTTTGATGAATTGAATCACGCTCGCGCGATGCCCATGGCCTACAGCGCGCGCTACGGTGCCAAACGCCGCCGTACTTTTACCTTTACCATTGCCGGTGAAAATCATCACGATGCCGCGAGTTTCCTGTGCGGCAGCAATACGGGCATCCACTTTTTCTTTAATACGTTGTTGGCGCTGCTGGTGGCGTTCTTCAGACATGCTTTCTCCTAACCTATTAATTTATTGTTATACGTCGGTATAAATAGCGACACCAACACGATGTGGTGGTTATTCTGCTGGGCCTGCTTTTCGCCCTGGCTGAGCATCAAAACTCATTCCCGTTTTCCGGCGACTGTCGTCACCCATCAAATAGAGATAGAGCGGCATGATATCGGCAGGCGTTTTGAGCTTCTGTGGATCTTCGTCTGGGAAAGCCGATGCGCGCATTCCGGTACGTGTCCCACCCGGATTAATGCAGTTTACCCGCAAATTGGTGTTCTTATATTCGTCAGCCAATACCTGCATCATGCCTTCGGTGGCAAATTTGGAAATGGCGTAAGAGCCCCATCCCGCACGGCCGACTTTGCCCACGCTAGAACTGGTGAAAATCAGTGAAGCCGAGGGGGCTTTTAGCAGCAACGGCAGCAGCGCCTGCGACAGCAGCAGCGAGGCGTTAACGTTAACCTGCATGACATCACAAAACTCTTGATAGTCTTGTTCCGCCAAAGGATTAATCGTGCCGAGCAAACCGGCGTTGTTTAATACACCATCTAGATAAGGGTAGGCTGAGGCTAGCTCCGCACCGAGTTTCTGATAGTCAGCTGGTTTTGCCGTTAACAGATCGAATTCAACGATGGCCGCAGGCGACAAACCAAGCTGGCGTATTTGTTCCTGCACGGCCTGAAGCTTACTCAACGTTCTACCCAGCAGAATCAGCTGCGCGCCGTGGCGAGCGTAGGTGAGCGCCGCTTCGCGGCCAATTCCGTCTCCCGCGCCGGTTACAAGAATAATGCGGTTTTGCAAAAGCTCAGGCTGTGGTTGATAGTGCATGTTGTATTTCCTCACGCCGCTTTAGCATCAAGGCTTTTCGGCTGGGTCGGCAAGTTATGACTAAATTGTTTATTTGCTGTAACTAATAGTCGCCGATCTTGACCTATTGCACGGTAGATGGTCAATGGTATTGTTCCTAGAGCGGACATTATGTGCTGAATTTACAGGGACTTTACGTATAAGCCCCTTGAAAATGACGCGTCCGCCAGTATGTTACATACTGGCGGACGCGTTACAGTGGAATAACGCTAATATAAGTAGTATCAGAAAATCTTAAACAAGGCGGTGAATGTGGAATGGTTATCCTTGTATGGCCTATTTTTGGCGAAGGTGATGACCTTTGTGATCGCAATAGGGGCACTGATTGTGTTGTTTGTCAGCCTGCGACATAAAAAGGGAGCGAGCCGCGGAGAATTACAGCTAACAGATTTAGGCGAGCAGTATCGTGATATGCAGCGCAGTATGCAGGAAGCGCGCATGGACGATAGCGCCTTAAAAGCGTGGTATAAGCAGCAGAAAAAACAGGATAAAGAGAAAGCAAAACAGCGTAAAGCCGAGGTCAAACAGGGAATTGCGGCGAAAGAAAAACCGTGCCTGTATGTGCTCGATTTTAAAGGTAGCATGGACGCCCATGAGGTGAGTTCATTACGCGAAGAAATCAGCGCCGTACTGGCTGCCGCTAAGCAGGGCGATGAAGTACTGCTGCGCTTGGAAAGCCCCGGTGGCGTGGTGCATGGCTATGGCTTAGCCGCTTCCCAGCTACAGCGTTTACGTCAGGCGGGCGTGCGATTAACCGTTGCGGTTGATAAAGTCGCCGCCAGCGGTGGTTATATGATGGCTTGTGTCGCTGACCGTATCGTTGCTGCGCCTTTTGCTATTATTGGCTCAATCGGCGTTGTGGCTCAGATCCCTAACTTCAACCGTTGGCTGAAAAAGAACGATATCGACGTGGAGCTGCATACGGCCGGAGAATTCAAACGCACACTGACGCTGTTGGGTGAGAATACCGAGCAGGGACGTGAGAAATTCCGCGAAGAGCTGAATGAAACCCATGAGCTGTTCAAAGAGTTTGTCAGCCAGCAACGTCCATCACTGGATATTAATTCCGTTGCAACCGGCGAACACTGGTATGGGATCCAAGCGAAAGAGAAAGGTTTGGTCGACTCCGTTGGTACCAGCGACGATCTGTTGATTGCTGAAATGGAAAATCATGACGTGATCGGCGTGCGTTACACCCGTCGTAAACGCATGATGGATCGCTTCACCAATAGCGCCGCGAACAGTGCCGATCGCCTGATGTTACGTTGGTGGCAACGCAGTCAGCGTTACGATATATAAGATAACATTGTTAATATTGAGTAACGTTAATGAAATTAAAATGCCCCTTTAAAGGGGCATTTTTTTAACTATTCAATTCAGAATGATGAATTAATCTTCTAAATGATATTTTTCAGATAATACATGAGCGAGGTGTTTAAACATATTAAACACGGCGGTCGTTTTGCGGGTTGGAATTCCGTCTTCGTCGAGGAAAAACTCGCCGCGGAATACTAATACGTCGCCTTTTTGCTCGACTTCGGTCGCTTCCATACCCTGCATATAATCTTCGTGCTCTTTAATGATTTGGTTTGCTTCTGCCAGTAGAGCTTCACGTTTGATTGGGGTTGTTTCACCGAACATTTTTCGTTCTCCAACAAATGACGTTGTCTATTAATAACACTGACTAATATAGTACTGCGTACTCTAGGGGTATCGCAAATAATCGCGGTGGCTTGATCTGAGTTTTGGCCGATAATTGGTAAAAATCTCCATTCCGTGCTAATTAAGTTGCGTGATGTTCTCAATCCGGTAGAGTGATGGGTTTTCTGACCTTTGGCGGAACGAAAGATTGTCGTTTTGAATAAAAGTTCCGCATGTCATAAGGTTGCGAGTGCGTTGCTCCTGTTTTTTGTGCCGCACATTGCAGCTGTGTTGAGCAGTTGAAAGCGATTTATAAAAAAATGGCTTGATCTCAGCGCGGTCTGCCGCAATATAAAAAAGAATTTTTCAATCGCTATGATAATGGCGAACAAAGGCTTCTGGAGACAGAAGGATTCATTCAGGTAAAGGTAATTATGGGTAAAGCTCTCGTAATAGTTGAGTCCCCGGCAAAAGCTAAAACGATAAATAAGTATCTGGGTAATGACTACGTGGTTAAGTCCAGCGTCGGTCATATCCGCGATTTGCCGACCAGTGGTTCAGCCAGTAAAAAGGGCGCAGCCTCCGCTGAAGATAAAGCGAAGCCTAAAGTCAAAAAGAATGAGCGTGAAGCGCTGGTTAATCGTATGGGCGTTGATCCTTATCACGGCTGGAAAGCGCAATACGAAATACTCCCAGGTAAAGAAAAGGTTGTTGCAGAGTTAAAAACATTAGCTGAAAAAGCTGACCACATTTATCTCGCAACCGACCTTGACCGCGAAGGGGAAGCCATCGCGTGGCATTTGCGTGAGGTGATTGGCGGCGACGAAAGTCGTTATAGCCGCGTGGTGTTTAACGAAATCACTAAAAACGCTATTCAGCAGGCATTTAATAAACCCGGCGAATTAAATATCGACCGTGTAAACGCACAGCAGGCGCGTCGTTTTATGGACCGCGTTGTGGGCTACATGGTTTCTCCGCTGTTGTGGAAGAAAATTGCCCGTGGTTTATCTGCCGGTCGTGTTCAGTCGGTTGCTGTACGCTTGGTTGTCGATCGTGAACGTGAGATCAAAGCGTTTGTTCCTGAAGAATATTGGGAACTGCGTGCCGATCTGAACGATAAGAATGCCGTTGCTCTGCAAATGCAGGTTACGCATCACAAAGACAAACCGTTCAAACCGGTTAATGGCGATCAAACTCAGACCGCCGTTAAGGCGCTGGAGAATGCGCATTACACGGTTTTAGATCGTGAAGATAAGCCAACCAGCAGCAAGCCTTCTGCGCCGTTTATTACTTCCACGTTGCAGCAGGCCGCAAGCACGCGTCTTGGCTTTGGCGTGAAGAAAACCATGATGATGGCCCAGCGTCTGTATGAAGCCGGTCATATCACCTATATGCGTACTGACTCCACTAACCTGAGTCAGGATGCGGTGAGCATGGTGCGTGAGTATATCGGTGAAAACTTCGGCGAACAGTATATGCCGAAAGAGCCGAATACCTACGCCAGCAAAGACAACTCACAGGAAGCGCATGAAGCGATTCGTCCTTCTGATGTGAACGTGCTGTCTGAACAGTTAAAAGACATGGAAGCAGACGCTCAGAAGCTTTATCAGCTGATCTGGCGCCAGTTTGTTTCTTGTCAGATGACACCGGCAAAATACGATTCAACCACGATTTCCGTGAAAGCGGGTGATTATACGTTGAAAGCGAAAGGCCGCACTTTGCGCTTTGATGGTTGGACTAAAGTTCTGCCTCAGCTGCGTAAAGGCGACGAAGATCGCACATTACCATTTGTCGAAATTGGCAGTGAATTGACGTTGCAGCAGCTCTTACCTAGCCAGCACTTCACCAAACCACCGGCTCGCTTTAGCGAGGCATCGTTGGTTAAAGAGTTGGAAAAACGGGGTATCGGTCGTCCTTCTACCTATGCGGCAATCATTTCAACCATTCAGGATCGTGGCTATGTGCGTGTGGACAACCGCCGTTTCTACGCTGAAAAAATGGGTGAGATTGTCACTGACCGTCTGGAAGAAAATTTCCGTGAGCTGATGAATTATGACTTCACCGCGCACATGGAAAATGGGCTCGATCAGGTTGCGAATGCCAAAGAAGATTGGAAAAACGTGCTTGATGGTTTCTTCCAAGACTTCAGCAAACAGCTTTCAGTCGCTGAAAAAGATCCAGAAGAAGGGGGTATGCGTCCGAACCAAATGGTTCTGACCAGCATTGCTTGCCCAACCTGTGAACGTCAGATGGGAATTCGTACCGCAAGCACCGGCGTTTTCTTGGGTTGTTCTGGCTATGCGCTACCGCCGAAAGAGCGTTGCAAAACCACGATCAATCTGGTGCCGGAAGCCGAAGTGCTGAACGTGCTGGAAGGCGATGATGCTGAAACCAACGCATTGCGCGCTAAGCGCCGTTGTGCTAAGTGCGGCACGGCGATGGACAGCTACCTCATCGACAATCAGCGCAAGCTGCATGTGTGTGGTAACAATCCTGCCTGTGACGGCTACGAGATTGAAGAGGGTGAGTTCCGCATCAAGGGCTATGACGGTCCGATCGTTGAGTGCGAAAAATGTGGTTCTGAAATGCACCTGAAAATGGGGCGTTTCGGTAAGTACATGGCATGTACCAACGAAGAGTGCAAGAACACCCGTAAGATCCTGCGTAACGGCGACGTAGCGCCACCGAAGGAAGATCCGGTTCCACTGCCTGAATTGCCGTGTGAAAAGTCAGACGCTTACTTCGTGCTGCGCGATGGCGCTGCGGGTGTGTTCTTAGCGGCGAATACCTTCCCTAAATCGCGTGAAACGCGTGCGCCTCTGGTGGAAGAGTTAGCTCGTTTCAAAGATCGCTTACCTGAAAAGTTGAGCTATCTGGCCGATGCACCGCAGAAAGATCCTGAAGGTAATAAGACGATGGTGCGTTTCAGTCGTAAGACTAAACAGCAATATGTCTCTTCAGAAAAAGACGGCAAAGCGACAGGTTGGACTGCATTCTTCGTTGACGGAAAATGGGTCGAAACCAAGAAATAATCTAACGCTTTTTCGCTAAAAAGTGGTTAAAACCGGTCAGGATTACTGACCGGTTTTTTATGCAAAAACCAAAATCTGTAATGCAAAATCTTGTGCATTAATTTGCATAACTATTCATCTTTGCATCAAGGCAAGCGACCTAGTTTTTTGGCTTAAAGCCTAAATGCGAATGCTATCGAGACTTTAATTAATTCCATAAATAATTCGTTATGATCTTGTTACCAGACCTATACAGATCGGCTCAAAATGATATAGTGGTTATATAAAAGCAATTTAAATGATTGTTGAGTTATTAACATTGCGGTCAATGTAGGGCAAAACGGGTTTAAATCGGCACAGAAAGCCCAAGGCTTGAGTGTAGGCCTATTGCCAAGGGGTGCTCCTATCCAGACTGCCATCGCGTTAAGTTTCAACCTAGGATGGTATTAGCTATGAAATTGCAGCAGCTTCGTTACATTGTGGAAGTGGTGAACCACAATTTAAATGTGTCATCGACCGCAGAAGGCCTATACACCTCTCAGCCGGGCATTAGTAAGCAAGTACGAATGCTAGAGGATGAATTAGGTATCCAGATTTTTTCCCGCAGTGGAAAACATCTGACGCAGGTCACGCCAGCAGGACAAGAAATTATCCGCATTGCGCGTGAAGTTTTATCCAAAGTTGATGCCATCAAAGCTGTTGCAGGGGAACATACCTATCCAGATAAAGGGTCGCTGTATGTGGCTACGACGCATACTCAGGCCCGTTATGCGCTGCCTCCGGTGATTAAAGGCTTTATCGAACGCTATCCACGCGTATCTCTGCATATGCATCAAGGCTCACCGACGCAGATAGCGGAAGCGGTTTCTAAAGGGAACGCCGATTTTGCTATCGCGACCGAAGCCCTGCATCTTTATGATGATTTGATTATGTTGCCTTGCTACCACTGGAATCGTGCCGTGGTGGTGAAGCCTGACCATCCGCTGGCTGGGAAAACCTCGATCACCATTGAAGAGCTGGCCGAGTATCCGATTGTTACCTATACCTTCGGCTTTACTGGACGTTCAGAGTTGGATACGGCCTTTAATCGTGCGGGTCTGACACCTAAGATTGTGTTTACTGCAACCGATGCCGACGTGATCAAAACCTATGTGCGTTTGGGCTTAGGGGTAGGGGTTATCGCGAATATGGCGGTCGATCCGGTTCAGGATCCGGATTTGGTTACGGTGGATACCAGCGATATCTTTACCTTTAGCACAACAAAAATCGGTTTCCGCCGCAGTACGTTCCTACGTAGCTATATGTATGATTTCATCCAACGTTTTGCTCCGCATTTGACGCGAGACGTTGTGGATACTGCGGTTGCATTGCGCTCAAATGAAGAAATTGAGGCGATGTTTAAAGATATAAAACTGCCGATCAAATAAGAATATTCTTTAACGAAAAAGGAGCCTGATGGCTCCTTTTTTATAAGCTTAATCAATCAAAGGTTATTAATTAAAATTTCCAACGCATCCATGTAAATAAGACATTTCCGTTATTGTAGGTTCCTGGGATATACGTTGTTTGAATAGAAAAACGATTATATTCAATAGAAACTAAAGGTAATACAAGCGGAATAGGGATATAGGAGTAATCATCACGAGCCGTGATGCTGGCCGTATATCCTGCACCAAAGCGCCAACCATCTCGGTCGCCAGGGATCCACATCCATTCAAAACCATAGCCGATAATAGGCTCAATTTTATTGTGAGAGTCTTTAAACGCCATGGCATACAATGAATGCCAGTTGTCATTTTCATCGTAACGATAGACGCCAAAACCCGCGCCCCATGGGCGTTCGTTATACCTGTCGGTTTTCTCTTTGTCGTACATGGCACGGTTGTGCCAAGTGTTTAGCGGCACGTACAGTTCGTAATTATCGGCATTCCATGTTTGTTTAACCTGATCGGTAAACGAGCCCCAAAAGCTGCTAGCTTGCTGCGTCTTTGAGTGTGACTCAGGTGATTCGTTGGTTGATGTTGGTGTTTGCGCAAAAACAACGGCGGGCACCAATAGCGATAGACAACCAATATACAGGCGACCTGTTTTCACTAGTTTCATTATTATTCTCGGTAATATCTTGTTTTTAATTTGGGAAGTCTTTCAGCAGAGAGGCGCGATCGAAGAATTATATCGAAGCAAATATCTTATTGTTAGGAATAAATTATATCATAGGATTGTTGGCAAAGTTGAATGAAGTATAAACAACAGGAAAAATACAGATTTTCCTGAAATGGAAATGGGCCAATAGTGGACACAAAAAACTTATCAAATTCGTATTGGTAAGCTAATGGTATTATGATCTTTCTGCTATAGAAAGCAGTGGTACTACATGGTCTTAGCCTGAGAGTTTGTTCTTTTTGTGGATTAGAGAAGGGAGGGATGCGGCGCGTCTCTGGTTTCAATCTATACCGAGACACTATCACGTCATAAAATGCGGTAGAAATGTAACAATTTTTTAGCAAACTCCCTGCTGTTACTGCAATAAATCTCCGTAGAATCGTATTATGCATCACACATTCCATTTTCGTACTCATTATTAGTTAATTTCATCGTCGGAATAGGTGACTCTCCGTCCAGAATAGCGTAAAAAGGTAGCGACGGAGGAGATGGAGAACGGCATAAATCGGTGCTTAAATAAGCAGTTTCATGCAGCAGATAATTCTGCGAGTGGCAACAGTTTTTGGCACAAATTAGCTTAGTTTTCCGCCGACCGTTTTATTTCTGTGCGACGTGTCGTTCACTGGATAAAAATGGCTTGCCATTGAATACGTAGTGTGTGATAACGCATCTGGGTAAAACGAGGTACAGTTCTGTATATGTGTGGCATTTTCAGTAAAGAAGTTCTGAGTAAAAACCATAGCGTTGACTACCACTTCTCTGCCGATTCTTATCTTAGTGCCTCAAGCAGTAACGACTCTAGTTTGTCTATCTAACGCCCTAGGGCGGTTTAAACAATCCAAAGGAAATACTCAAGATGGCTAAGATCAAAGGTCAAGTAAAGTGGTTCAACGAAGCTAAAGGTTTCGGTTTCATCACCCCGGCTGACGGCAGCAAAGACGTGTTCGTACACTTCTCTGCAATCCAGGGTAACGGTTTCAAAACTCTGGCTGAAGGTCAGCACGTTGAGTTTGAAATCCAAGATGGCCAGAAAGGCCCATCTGCAGTTAACGTAACTGCAATCTAAGACAGCGTCAGCTGTTAAAAACCCGCTTTATGCGGGTTTTTTTATGCCTGAAATTTGAGATGCGCGGCTAGGATAGGATGATTAGCCCAGAGTACTGATTACGGCCTTTGATTCCGGGATGCTCAGGTTCTCGTTCGCGCCGATGCGCATTGCGCCGAAAACTGGTATAGCGGAAATAGTGGGTTGCTTCAGGTTGATGTTCGCGAGTGCAAATTGTGCATTCAGATAGGTTATCGACATCAGCGAATCCCAGACCACGCAGTTTGGCCTGTGCAATAGCCACGAGATCTAAATGTCGGAAGCGGGGAGAGATCAACGCTGATTCATAAGGCAGCGCTTGATGAAAACGTTCGACCAACGGTTCATCCACTTCATAGCAACATGCCCCAGCGCTAGGGCCAATAGCGGCCATCCACTGTGAAATATCATCATCTTGCGCAATACGCTGTGCAACCTGTTCTAAAACGCCGTCTATGAGCCCACGCCAGCCTGCATGAGCCACTGCAATGGCTTTGCCGTCTTGGCGGCTGAAAATCACGGGTAGGCAGTCTGCGGTGAGTATCGTCAGCAAAATGTTTGGCTGGTTCGTAAAAAGTGCATCACATTCGCCGCACTCCTGATTGGGCGTTGCCACATCCATTACGCGGATCCCATGCACCTGCTTTTTTTCAGGCATTGTTTCCCGATAGGGGATTAATGCTGTTGGCATTAACGCTGTTTTGCGACCGAACCCATAACGAATATTGGGAATGTTGTGCCAACCTGAGATTGCCATACGCTGTCCTATTCGATCTTTTTCAAATTTGAGGGCCTCAGCTTAGGAGGTATTGGCGTGATAGAAAAGGGCGATAACGCTTTTAGCTGTAACGTCGACGTGCGGAGTCGGTTGCATCACTGACTGGCGTTATTTAGACTGTTGCGCTTTAACGTCTGTATGCGGGAAATCCAATGCCTTATCAGTGTCCTCTTTGCCAGCAACCGCTGGAAAAAAACGATCATCAGTGGCGTTGTGCCAATAACCACCAGTTTGATTGTGCAAAAGAGGGATACGTAAATCTGATGCCTGTTCAGCACAAACACTCCAAGCAGCCGGGAGACAGTACTGAAATGATGCAGGCACGGCGTGCATTTTTGGATCAGAACTACTATCAGCCGCTGCGTGACGCCGTTTGTCAGGCAATTAAGGCGCATATGGCGCCTCAAACCCGTCGTATTCTCGATATTGGCTGCGGAGAGGGATATTACACCTCTGAAGTGGCAAAACAGTTTAGCGAGCAGGATATTGCGGTTTTCGGTCTGGATATCGCGAAGGTTGCCATTCGCTATGCGGCGAAGCGCTATCCAACGGTGTCATTCTGTGTCGCCTCAAGCCATCGTTTGCCTTACGCCGATGCGTCGATGGATGCTGTGGTTCGAATCTACGCACCTTGCAAGGCTGAGGAGCTGGCCCGCGTTATTGCTCCAGAAGGCATTCTTGTGACAGTGTCACCGGCTCCGCGCCATCTCTACCAGCTCAAAGAGCAAGTTTATGACACGGTGCAGTTGCACGCAGAAAACACAGAGTCGTTTGAAGGGTTTACGCTCATCGATGATCAACAACTGGCGTACACCATGATGTTGCCGGGAGAGCAGGCCGCTAATTTACTGCAAATGACACCGTTTGCTTGGCGGGCAACGCCTGATGTGGCTGAAACATTGAAAAACAGAACAGAATTTGAGTGTGAAACCGATTTTGCTATTCGTGTGTATCGCCGTGATTAAGCGCTTGATTGATATAAAAAAGCCCGCATGATGCGGGCTTTTTTATAGAGGCGATTCTTAGAAGAAGGGGCCGATATGCTCATGTAAAATTGAGAAGCCTATACCGATAAGTACTACGCCGCCTAAAATCTCTGCGCGCTTGCCCAACAGTGGGCCAATAAAGCGGCCAATCATCATGCCCAAGGTCGCCATAATCATCGTTGCTAAACCAATCGCCATCGCGGTATGGAGAATATTAACCTGTAGGAAGGCTAATCCGACGCCGATAGCCATCGCATCCAAGCTGGTTGCAATCGCCGTGGTGACGAGCAGCCAAAAAACCATGACGACGCACCGGTTCTGCATTTTCATCATGATTGCCTTTCCAGCCTTCATAAACCATACGACTGCCGAGCACGAAGAGCAGGGCAAAAGCGACCCAGTGATCCCATTCCATAATGAACTTGCTGGCCAGTAAACCAATTCCCCAACCAATGAGCGGGGTAATCGCTTCTACGACACCAAAAATAAGACCAGTACGGAATGCTTCACGAAAGCGAGGTTTGTGCAGGGCGGCACCTTTACCAATTGACGCAGCGAAAGCGTCCATGGACATGCCGAAAGCGAGGATAACTGTTGCGGATAAATTCATGAAAAATACTCGGCCGGGTGTTCCATATACACGTAACCCACCCCCAACCATACGACGGAGCTACGTGTCTATGGTCTCGCCTGTCCGCGCTTAAGATGCTGATAATCAGCAAGCGGGCTGCTCGTACCACGTTCCATGCTAGGAACGAGTATGTTGACACGAGCGCGCTCAAAAACTGAATATTAATCAGCTAGAACGCCGGCTACTCCCCAAATTGACGGAGGCGATCATACTCTATTTCTTTAGAGAATAACAACGGCATATTTTACAGGGGAAATCAATGCTAATGATAATTATTATTAAATGGGTAATGACAGAGTAATAATAACGTTTTAAGTCGTAGTGAGATTCAGTACAAATAGCAGTATTAATATACTGAATCTCATTAATGGTGGGATTTGTTTGTTATTTCTGCTCAACGAAAAACTTCAAAATCAAGTCTAAATCATCCATTTTAGCGACTTGAATCAGTAGCCTACGCTTCTCTAAGTCAATAACCAGATAGCCGTCTTCTGACATGTTCATATTTTTTATGCGGCTGTATAAAATAAAAACATTACCGTAATAAAAACCGGTTTCTTTAAATAAGATTTTTGGCCAGCGAATATAAAAAACATAGATAGCGATAATAGCGAGAGTAAAGAGTAACCAAGTAGTGAAATGAGAACCATTATTAGTTATGTTTTGATAAGCAAGAATGGCTAACAATCCAACAAATATTCCACTGTCGGCTTTATTACGACGTTTTAAATTAACCTGTAAACGTGTTTTTCCGTTGCGCCTAGGCATGATGATTTCATCATAGACGGCGTAAAGAATAAACAGCAGGATAAAAGCCAACAGTGCGATATCAGTTAAAGACATGAATACTCCAAACACAAAATAAAAAAGCCGGATAGGGCGAACCCTATCCGGCTATTCATACGATTACAGACCGAGCAGACCGATCCAGTAGCCGAAGATACCGATGAAGAAGAAGCCGATAATGATCCACAGCGCGTTGACTTTCTTACGCAGCAGCCACATACAGCCGAAGGTCAGCAGCAGTGGGATCAGGCCTGGCATCAACTGGTCCAGAATGGTCTGAACCGTGGTTACCGTGGTGTGACCGGTTTGGTCAGTGATGCGGGATACCACAAGCGGAATGTTGACGTGCGTCCACTTGTTAACCAAGGCCCCCATAACAAACAGACCTAGGATCGATGCCCCCTCCGTCAGTTTCTGTAGGAAGCCACCGCCCATATCGCTAACGATATCAACACCTTTCTTATAACCGTAAGCTACGCCGTAGTAACGAACCAGCAGACGAACCAGGTTAAACAGAACGAAGAACAGGATAGGGCCCAACAGGCTACCGGTCATCGCAATACCTGCACCTAACGCTGCAAATACAGGACGTACAGTACCCCAGAAGATTGGGTCACCCACACCGGCTAACGGACCCATCAGACCGACTTTGATACCGTTAATGGCACCATCGTCGATCGGAGCGCCGTTCGCACGCTGTTCTTCCATTGCCGCTGTAACACCCAAGATAGGGGCCGCAACGTATGGATGTGTGTTGAAGAATTCTAAATGACGCTTGATTGCTTGCTTGCGCTCATCTGTATTCTCTGGATACAGGCGACGGATAACCGGCACCATGGAGAAACAGAAACCCAATGCTTGCATACGTTCAAAGTTCCAAGAACCTTGAAACAGGTTAGAGCGCAGGAATACGCCGCGCAGATCGCCTGCGGTGAGTTTCGTTTCAGTTTTTGGAGTTGCAACTGATGATGTTGTATCAACCATTTCTCTCACCCTTTCCTAGTCTAATTCGTTATCAAGGTCGTTATTGCCGGCAGCAACTTGTACAACCTGAGATTTGTTGTATTTAGGGCTGAGCTGGATATACAGAATAGCCATCATCAGACCCAGAACACCCAACGCAACCAGGTTGAAGTTAGTGAACGCAGCGGTAACGAAACCTAAATAGAAGAAAGGCATCAGGTAGCCAGCGCGCATCATGTTGATAACCATCGCATAACCAACTACGACGATCATGCCACCCGCGATAGCCAGACCAGAGGTCACGACTTCAGGGATTGCATTCAGCATGGTGTGAACAGCATCAGTACCTACAGAGATTGCAACAACAACCGCAGGGATCGCGATACGCATTGCTTGCAGAATTAACGCAGAGCAGTGCAGAACGCTAATCGCACGCAGGTCGCCACGCTCGGCCGCGCCGTCAGCCGCGTGCTGGAAGCCCACGGTGATAGTACGAACGATGATGGTCAGAACCTGACCTGCTGCTGCCAATGGAATGGCCAGTGCGATACCCGCACCAACGCTTTGCCCACCGGCGATAACCAGAATGGTGGAGATAATGGAGGCCAGTGCCGCATCGGGTGCAACAGCCGCACCGATGTTCATCCAACCCAAAGCGATCATTTCCAGCGTACCACCGATAATAATACCGGTTTTCATGTCGCCCAGAACGATACCGATCAGGGTACAAGCCACCAGTGGACGGTGAAACTGGAATTCATCAAGGATGGAACCCATCCCTGCAATACACGCAACAATAAATATCAGTACAATCTGAAGAGTTGTAATCTCCATTGCACTTCTCCTCTAACCAAAGAGCTGAGTTTAAAAACACGAACCGGCAAGTGCGCGATTCAGCGTTAGTTCATTTTATTGATTAATTCCATCATCTTCAGACGGCTATCGCTGGAGACCTTACGGACTTCCAATTCAATGCCGCGTGCATCCAGTTTTTTGAATGCTTCGATGTCTTTTTCGTCTACGGATACTGCGTTGGTGATCTGGGTTTTGCCCTGACGGAACGCCATACCACCGATGTTTACAGATGTGATGTTCACACCGTTTTCGACTAAACGCACCACGTCGGTTGGGTTAGTGAAAAGCAGCATGACACGGTCACGGCCGTAAGCTGGGTTGTTATAAACACGGATCATTTTTTCGACGTCAACCACGTGAGCAGTAACGCCTGGAGGAGCAACCTGTTTGAGCAGGGTGGAGCGAACGTGGTCAGCTGCAACTTCATCACTCACAACGATGATGCGGCTCACGTTAGTTTCTTTTGTCCAGCGAGTAGCAACTTGACCATGAATCAAACGGTCATCGATACGTGCTAAACCGATCTTCATGTGGTCTTCTGGGCCCATTGGAGCCTGAGGTGCTTTTGGCGCAGCCGGTTTTGGCTGTGGTTTAGCTGCTTCAGGTTCTTTTGCGCGCAGAGCTCGGACGCCTTCACGGCCAGTTTCCAGCGCTAATGCAACCAACTCGTCAAAGCTAGGGTCGTCGTCACGAGCCATGAATGTTTCTACCAGCATTGGAACGTTAACGCCGGTAATCACTTCATAGTGCTCTTTGTCCGTGACAATACGGCTTGCCGCATTGAAAGGACTTCCACCCCAAGTATCAACCAAGAAGATCACGCCCTTGCTGGTATCCAGATGGGTTAATCTCTCGTTGTACTTTTCAATTAACGTTTCAGCATTTTCACCGGGAACGAAATCGATGTAGGCAACGTTGCTTTGTTCGCCTAGCAGCATTTCTGCGGTTTTGAGCAATTGCTCAGCCGCTGCCCCGTGAGTGCCGATGATAATAGCAATACTCACTCGCTACCTCCTCTCTACTTGCTAGCATGCTTTTACGGTGTGAAATAACTCACTTTCTCAGCATGGAATTAAGTCAAAAAACCGTTTGTAGATACGTCCTTGTGGAGTAACTGCTCGCCAAATAATTCTTGGATCTCACTGATGAATGCTAAGTGCCTTAAGTATCAATCAGTTAGCTTCATGAATCGATTCAGGCGAAAAATCCCAAATCTTCTTTAGCGAGATTTATTTTAGTCAGTAAAAAAATAATTTATGTGACGACCATCTGCTATTAGCACATGTAAATTATAAGAAATATTTAGATGCTGGATTTGTGCGCAATATGAGTAACAGAGTATTGACAAAAAATGACAAAATGTGTGCGCTGATGCTCTTTTGGATAGCTTTATTTCTTGTTAGCATAAAGTTTCTTATTACTGTCAGGAGTATTGGGTTAAACCCACCGTATGGACCGTCCCCGACGCCCTTTAATTTCTTCGCTATTCTCTACACTATTCTTTATGCCCGGTGATGTTTTGTTCCGTGGCTTGTCTTTGCTGAATGCATGCTTTCTTAGTGATCTGCGGTTTATCGCAGGCCTTGGGAAATTAACGCGCTGTTTTAGCCAATTTTCAAACGGGCTGAAACGTCGTGCACAGCAAGATTCTGTTGCCGTTCAACAATTCTCTTTTCACATTAACGCGGAATAAAACATGGAATTCTTACTCGATCCGTCAATTTGGGTGGGTTTACTCACGCTGGTGGTTCTCGAAATTGTTCTGGGCATAGACAATCTGGTATTCATTGCAATTTTGGCAGACAAGCTACCGCCGAAGCAGCGAGACAAGGCGCGTATCATTGGCCTTTCTTTAGCGTTGCTGATGCGATTGGGGCTGTTGTCCGTCATCTCTTGGATGGTGACGCTAACCCGTCCGTTATTTAGCGTAGGTGATTTTAGCTTTTCAGGGCGAGATTTAATCTTGCTAGTCGGAGGGCTGTTCCTCCTGTTTAAAGCCACCATGGAGTTACATGAACGGCTGGAAGGGCATACCCATGAGGTAAACAACCGTGGATATGCCAGTTTCTGGTCGGTCGTGGTGCAGATCGTTATTCTTGACGCTGTGTTCTCACTGGATGCCGTAATTACGGCCGTGGGCATGGTAGATAGCCTGCCGGTGATGATGTGTGCGGTCGTGATTGCGATGGCGATTATGCTGCTGGCGTCTAAGCCGCTGACCAACTTCGTTAACGAACATCCTACCGTCGTGGTGCTATGTTTAAGCTTCCTGCTGATGATTGGTTTGAGCTTGTTGGCAGAAGGTTTCGGCCTGCATATTCCAAAAGGCTATCTGTACGCCGCGATTGGCTTCTCAATTCTTATCGAGATGTTTAACCAAATTGCGCGTCGTAACCACATCAAACATGAGCGCCGTCGCCCAATGCGCCAGCGTACTGCTGAAGCTATCATCAGCATGATGGGCGGTAAGAAAGACAAGCAAAACGGTCACCGCAGTGAAGACGTGGTCGCAACTAAAGAAGAAGAGACTTTTGCAGCCGAAGAACGCTATATGATCAGCGGCGTGTTGACGCTGGCCTCACGATCTCTGCGTACCATCATGACGCCGCGTAATGAAATTACCTGGATAGATTGCCAGCGCACGCCGCAGGAAATTCGCAGCCAACTGCTGGAAACACCGCATAGTTTGTTCCCTGTTTGCGACGGTGAGTTAGACCAGCTGATTGGCATTGTCCGCGCCAAAGATCTGCTGGTAGCGTTGGACGAAGGGATCTCCGTGGCTGAATATGCTGCGAAAAGCGCGCCGATCGTAGTGCTGGAAAGTTTAGACGTGATCAACGTGCTAGATGTATTGCGTCAGGCAAAAGGGCGCTTAGTCATCGTGAGCGACGAATTCGGTATGGTTCAAGGCTTGGTGACACCGCTAGACGTGCTAGAGGCGATTGCGGGTGAGTTCCCGGATGAAGATGAAACGCTAGATGTCATCAAACAGGAAAATGGCTGGTTAGTAAAAGGAGGCACTGACCTGCATACCTTGGAGCAAATGTTGGGCTGGGATGGCTTGGTGAGCGAGTCTTCATCAGATTGCGCTTCGGTGGCCGGTTTACTGTTGGCCCATTTTGATCAGATGCCGCAGGCAGGTGAGAAATTAGAGCTGCACGGCCTGCGTTTCCAAGTCATGGAAGTCAAAGACTACCGCATTGAGCTGATTCACATTGAGCGTATCGAAACGCCGGATGAGCACGAAGAGGAATAACAGCCGTTACTAACAATTGCTAATAACAATCGTGACTCACTACGGTTAAAACTTCCCTCCCACATGGGAGGGAAGTTTAATAGTTTCAATCAATTAATCATTCTGTTTGGGTTTAGCATATTGCTGAGCCAGCCACTGCGGAAACTCTGCAATCGGCATTGGACGCGCAAAGTAAAATCCCTGCATCGCACACACGCCTAGCTGGCGCAGATAATCAGCCTGCTGGCGAGTCTCAACCCCTTCAACGATGAGCTTCAGTTTGAGCTCTTTGCCCAACGCAACAATGCTGCCGAGCACTTTGGCATTAATGGCATCTGTACCGATGGTTGCACAGAAAGTCTTATCAATTTTCAACACGTCGGGGTGCAGGTTTTGCAGATAACTCAATGAGCTGTGACCTGTACCGAAATCATCCAGCGCTAAAGATGCGCCCATGGCGCGCAGCTGAGTCAGCTGTGCATAATCTGCGGGCTGCAATTCCGAGCGCTCGGTGAGTTCTAGCATGAGCTTTGTTATGGGATTAAATTGATACCACAGCTTATGCAGATCGCGTGCAAGCTGACCTTGAGCAAAATGTTCTGCGGCAATATTAATACTGATATAAAAATCAGGCGTCTGCGGGAACAGATGTTTATTTTGTTCTAGCGTATACAGAAGGTGGCGCGTGAGCGACTGAACTAAGCCGTGTTGTTCGGCCAGAGGAATAAAGATATCCGGTGAGATCCAGCCTTGGCGCTCATCATACCAACGCAGCAAGATCTCCACTCCGTCACATTCTCCGCTCTGGCTTTGAATTATCGGCTGGCAATAGAGCTGGAATTGTTTGCGCTGGATTGCCGAAGAGATGTGATAAGCCAAATTCATCCGATTAGCCGAAACCATAAAGACGATAATACCGGCGAGCATAAAGACTAGCAGCGAAAGTGGGATGTGCTGAGGAAGGGAGCGTAGCGCCAGTTGCCAATCTGGATCGGAAAAAACACCCACGGAATAGGCATAGCGTTCAGAATTAAGCGCGACGCTAGGCTTATCCGTGATATCTCGTGTTTGGCGAATCATCTCTTGCCCATAAATCAACGTCTGTCCTTCAACGTTGAGGGCCATGTAATTCACATAGGGTTTTTGCGGCTCAAGAATAAAGCTGGAAAGCATCGCGATATGAAACACGTGGATCATCCCGCTGTGAGGATCCGAGCGTGTTGGCACCCAAAAGAGTAGCGTAGGGCTCCCGCGTTTCACCAATAATGCTGCTTTAAGCATCAGGTTATGGCCGGGCTTAGCAAAGGTAGGAAACATCACGTCAAGCTGATAGTCGCGGTGGCCGAATAGGCTAGAACAAAAAATCACGTCGTTTTTTACCAACAAAATAGCCCTTACGGTCTGCAACTGTACTGACATGTTCAGCAAACGTGGTTGGGCCTGGGGACAACTGCTGTTGACCAGTTCGTTATGGGTTGTTGAGATTTCATTGGCTGAATTAAGCAGGCGATCGATTTGTTGTACGGCAGAAAGGGCAGCTTTATGTTGTGCGGTACGCACGGTATCAAGCTCTTGGCTGTAACGTCCACCCATGGAAATAGCAAAAGCAAACAATCCTGCTCCGGCGGCGAGCAGTAAACGGTACAAGCGATACTTTTTAATTGCCACCTTTGAGAAGCGCATCAAGCATCCTTTGACAGGAAAATCCTAGCCAACATACAGTCAATGAATTGTTCACTCTTTGCGTAAGTGTAGCTATTGAAAAGAAAATGTGGACGGATAGTAGCGTAAATATCAACTAGAGGTCGATATTGTGAAGATAATAAAACCGTTACGTGATTAAAAAGCCGCTAAATTAGGATTTATCTACGCAGAACTTACTGTTTTCTATACAGACTTAGAGAAAATTCCGAAGCAGGGAACGAGGGATTTTTAAAGAAACACATTAGCGGTTGTCATGCATTTTGCTTATTTGAGCCAAAAACCCCCTTACTTTTAGTAAGGGGGAAAATTCATTTAATGAGCGAATTGTTGGTGCAGGGCGATAATTTCGCGACCCAACTCCATCAACATGATGGCATTCATCAGGTGATCTTGCGCGTGAACCATCACCAAATGCACGGGGATTTTTCCAGTTCCCTCATCCATTTCGATCAGTTTGGTTTGTACGTGATGGGCTGAGGATAACGCCTCTTGCGCCTGCTGCATGTACGTTTCAGCCTGAGCAAAATCTTTTTCTTCACGAGCGCAGCGGATGGCTTGGAAGACTAAGCTGCGTGCATAGCCGGAGTTAGCAATGAGCTCCATGACTTCATTTTCGAGATCCATGTCTACGCCTCTTCAATCAACGCTAATGCCTGATCGAGTACCTTATCGCCTTTCATAGTGCCGTAGGCCATCATATCGATACAGGCGATTTTCTTGCCGTGCTCCTGAGCGATTTTTTCGCATTCAGGCAGCTTATAGCGGATCTGCGGGCCTAATAAAGCGACGTCAAAATCAGCTGCGCAGGTCTTATAATCGCGAACTGACTTGGCACAAATTTCCGCGTCGATACCGCGTGCTTTGGCAGACTCCAGCATTTTCTTAACCATCAAACTGGTCGACATACCAAGGTCACAAACCAACAGAATTTTTTTCATATTATTTCTCCAAATCTTCTATCAAATGCTGCATTAAAAGAGGGATAGGGCGTCCAGAGGCAACGCTACGGCCACCTTCGCGCCACAGCGCGGTTCCGCTAATGTCGAGATGTGCCCAAGGGATCTCTGGTGGGCAGAAGCGGCTAAGGAAATAAGCCGCCGACGTACTGATGGCGGCGTTGTTAGTCGGGGTGTTGCAAACATCGGCAATGGCGCTTTCAACCTGCGGCGCAAAGCGCGGGTCGAACGGCAGTGACCACACTTCGTCGTGGGTGTGCAGCCCCGCTTGAATGAGCTTGTGACTGAGTTCAGCATCTTGGCTCCATAACCCGCTGAGGTCGTAGCCTAAGGCTTTAACGACGGCACCGGTGAGCGTTGCCATATCGATGATGTACTGCGGTTGTTGATCGTCTAGCGTGAGTTTGCTGGCATAAGCAATCGCATCAGCTAACACAAGGCGTCCTTCTGCGTCGGTGTTATTAATTTCAACGCTAAGCCCTGCATAACTTGTGACAACGTCACCTGGACGCATGGCTTCTGGACCGATCATATTTTCAGCGAGTGCTAAAACGCCAATCAGGCGTACTGGCAGCTTCATTTCAGCGGCTGCCAGCAGTAATCCAAAGACGTTGGCGGCACCGCACATGTCATATTTCATGGTGTACATGCCGTCGCCGCCTTTGAGCCACAGCCCGCCGGTATCGAAGGTAATTCCCTTGCCCACATAGGCGCTGAATGGCCCGTCGGCGCGGCCTTCATAGCGGAGAACCATCAGCCGTGGCGGGTTGGCGGCGCCTTTACCCACCGCATGCAACAGGCCTAAGCCCTGGCGCTCAATCTGTGTTTCTTCCAAAATCTCACAGCGTAGCGTTCGATACGGCGCGATGACTTTCTCAATTTCGGTTACCACAAACTCAGGCGTACACGTATCGCTGGGAACGTCTGCAATACGGCGAGCGGCGATCATGCCAATAGCCGAGGCTTCAGCCTGACGACGTATTTTCTCCACTGCGGCTTGGTCTTGCGGCGAGCAGTAAAGGGAGATGTGTTTAATCCGAACCGCAGACTCGGCGCATGTTTTGAGCCCTAAATCACTCAGTTGATAATCTAGATTAAACAAGAAGATCAGCAATGAAGAGAGCATGGCGCGGTGTGCACTTTTATTGGTGTCCCACAGGCTGCAATCAACAATAAGATCGCTGCATGCCGTTTTACGTAACAGAGGGCGTAGTGCGGCGTGAAGCTTATAGGTTATCGAATCTAACCAATGATCTTCGGGGAATAAGGTGACTCGGCCAAAGGGAGCGCAGCCGTAGGCGCAGTCGGCAACGGAGTGAGCCGCGTCTTTTTGCAGAGCCGACAATAGCGAAGCATTGATTTCGGTTTGTGTTAACAGCGCGCTGCCAGCAAAGGAAATCAGGTGGCTATTTGGGCTAGCTAGAGCGTTATGCGATGCAGCGTTTATTACCTGAGACTTAATCATATTGAGGTTCTCCGATAGGTGCGCGGATCCGCGCCGCATAGTCATTCATCCATGCTTCATCGGCAGGGATATAGTGGGTGCGGTCGGATTGACGCTCGGCGAGGTAAACGGTAGGAGGAAGATCGCGCGTGGCGACGACAAATGAAAATGTTTTGATATTGGTGGATACTCCAAACTCACCCAGTTTGTTCATGCAAACGACGGACAAATCCCCCACGCGACCAAAGCGCGCCATGAGTTTGTCTTCGAGCTCAAATATCACCGAGTCGGCGGCGTCCTGTGGTGTCATTCCGCCTTCCATGCGTCGCACGATCTCGTAGCTGGTACAGCCTTTCATCAAATCTTCGCCAACGCCGGTGGCGGTTGCCGCACCAATTTGGCTATCACAATAGAATCCGGAACCAATAATAGGGGAATCGCCCAATCTGCCGCGGCGTTTCATGAATAAACCGCTGGTAGACGTTGCCACACTCATCGAACCGCGGGTATCCAGACCAATCATGCCGACGGTGTCATGGCCATCGTAGGGGCTGAGCCCTTGATCGATAGTTTCGCGACAGCGCTTGCGATAGTGTTGCATGGCGCGCTCGGTGAGCATGGTTTTTTCGGCAAATCCCTGACTGAGTGCCCATTCACGCGCACCAACGCCAACCAGCAAACTATTGAACCGTTCTCGACTCAGCGCATGCGCCACGCGAATGGGGTTGGCGATATCAACCAAATTACCCACGGCGCCGAACGCTAAGGTATCGCCATCCATGAACGCGGCGTCTAATTCAACCTCGCCGTTTTCGCTAGGCAAGCCGCCATAGCCAACGGATTTGTAAAATGGAAAATCCTCAACGTCGGCAACGGCATTGACCACGGCTTTGGCTGATCGTTCCCCCTTCGCCAGCAGAGTGCTGGCGTGTGTGATGCCTTCTAGCGCCATGCGCCATGTCGCGATCATTCCCCACATGTAAAGCTCCTAATTCTTTGTATAACAGACATAATCTATTGTTTTTCAGCAACGCAATATTGTTTATCCAGAATGCGCAGGAAGGGCAGATACAGCATGGCGCCAATCAGAAGGTTGACGATTTGCATCAAGCTGCCGCTGATATGACCGGTGACGATAAACCCGCTGATGACCGGCGGTAGAGTCCAAGGAATAAACACGCCGGTGGTAACGGCAACCATGCCGATTTTCATGGCGATGTATTGAACGGTCACCAGAACCAAGGGAACCAAATTAAACGGGATCAGCATGATCGGGTTCATGATGATAGGCAGGCCAAACAGGATCGGCTCATTGATGTTAAATACCGAGGCACCAGCACCTAATCGTGCAACCTCACGCATACTTTTGCTGCGGGCAAAGAAGAGCATGGCGATGACCAGCGAGAGCGTAGCCCCCGCGCCGCCCATCCAGACCATATCGAAAAACTGCTCGGTAATAATGTGCGGTGGTGTGACACCAGCCTGAATGGCCGCAATGTTGTCGGTTTGGTTTTCCATCCATAGTGGACGAATAATGCCGTTCACCATTGAACCGGAGTTAATCCCAACCGACCATAGAATGGTGATCGAAAGTACCGTTAGCAGCGCGCCAACATAGGAGGTGCCAAAATGGCGCACCGGCGTAGCAACTACTTGATAGATGAACTGATGAATGGTTTCGTAATGGGTGTGTTCGAAAACGATGCGAATGGCCAATACCAGTACGATCACAACCAGCGCTGGTATCAACGCCGCGAAGGACTCTTGTACCGCCGGTGGTACACCTTCCGGCATTTTGATCACCAGCTTTTTGCGCTTTAAGAAGCAAAACAGCTCGGTCCATAACAGCGAACCGATCATGGCGACAAACAGTCCTTTACTGCCGATCCACTCGGTGGGAACCACGGTAATATTGCCGAGCGCCTCTACCTTAACGAATGGCGTTAGGATGAGGAAAGATACCAGTGCCAAAATGCCGCAAGACACGCGGTCTTCTTCATAGTGTTCCGCTAGCCGATAGGCGACCAGAAAACTGATAAACAACGACATGGTTGAGAAGACGGCGTTAAACGGGATTTCAACGATGTTGCTCCACGTTGCGCCAAACATGCCGGTTATAAACTGTTGATAGCTTTGGCTGGGAAATGACGAAATGATCAGTAAAACGGAGCCGACAATGATAAATGGCATGAATGAAACGTAAGCGCCACGTATCGCACACAGATGCCGCTGCTGCGCAGCTTTAGCCGCCAGTGGCATCAGTTTCGCCTCAAGAAATCCTAAAACGTTGCTCATAGAGAACTCCGTAAATTGCTTTTTAATGATGAAGTAACGGGATCTTAATGCGGCGATTATGTGTGAATGAGGTGATGATAAAGTTGCGTTAGTTCACAATGTGACGGTTACAACAAACAAGTCTCACATGATTGGATATCATTAATTCGATTGTTAGAGGAGATCTGAAATGGAAATTAAGCTACACGCTAACGCGACAACAACTCCCAGAGTTCGACGGTATATCCAGCAGTCTGATAAGAGCGATAGGGTGCTAGCACAGGAGCTTGGTATTTCAGTGGCGACGGTGCGTCGCTGGCGGCAGCGGCAAAGCGTTGCCGATCAACATACGGCACCGAAAACGGTTCACAAGGTACTTAGACCAGAGCAAAGCATGCTGATCAACTGGCTGAGACAAAAACTGATGATCCCACTCGATGAGCTGGTCACGTTGGTTAATTCAGGGATGCAGCAAAGTGTTTCGCGCGCGGGTTTAGACCGCTATATGCGGCGTGCAGAATTAGCACACATGAACGTATTGGAGGCGCGAGAGCTGCGCGGCAAGAAAGCCGTTAAGGCCGGTATGAACGTGGGGAAGCTGCGTTTATTCTATCAGCGCGTGAGTTTGCTCCCTGAAGACGGCGGTGAACATCATATTCTGTGGGCGCAAGAGGAAGTAAGCGGCTGGATGGCAGCACGCGCTTACGCAGGCGCCTCGCCAACGCTGGTGGTGCATTGGCTGGAAGCGATGATGAAAATTACTCCAGGTGCTATACAATCTGTTGAGACTGAAAATAAGAAGCTGTTTGGCAATGAATTGTCACCCGATCATCCATTACAGCAGTGGAGCGCAGAACATGGGCTACCATTGACGCTAAGAGCAAGCGACACCGCGGATATTACGCTACGACTGGAGTGTTTCTTAAGTGAGCTCATTCCTGCCGTCGGGGATATTGGCCTTGATAGTTATTTGCAGCAGATACGCGAACAGTACAATCAGCACTGGCCACAGAAAAAACTCGGTGGTTTGACGCCGGAGGCATTTTGGCGGGAGTTTGCGCAGTAATGAGTTGCTGGGAATGAAAAAGCCCTAAGCGGTTACCAGTTTTACTGATAGCACGCTTAGGGCTTTAAGCTTATCCACGCAATCTAAACCGCATTAGATATTGCGTGAGTTTAGCGCTGGCTTAGTCACACTGAACTTTAATAGCCAAGCCGCCACGCGAAGTTTCACGATATTTCGCGTTCATATCTTTACCGGTTTCGTACATGGTTTCGATGACTTTATCCAACGAAACACGTGGTTCTGAGGTACGTTGCAGCGCCATACGTGAAGAGTTGATGGCTTTCACCGAAGCAATGGCGTTACGTTCAATGCAAGGCACTTGTACCTGACCCGCAACAGGGTCGCAGGTTAAGCCCAAGTTGTGTTCCATGCCAATTTCTGCCGCGATACACACTTGCTCGGGGCTGCCGCCCATCAATTCTGTCAGACCAGCCGCCGCCATCGAGCAGGCTACACCGACCTCACCCTGACAACCGACTTCAGCGCCGGAGATTGACGCATTCATTTTGTACAGTGCGCCAACTGCACCGGAGGCCAAGAAGTAACGCACGAAAACGTCTGGTGTAACGGGTTCGATAAAGTGGTCATAGTAGGCCAATACGGCAGGGACAATGCCACAAGCACCGTTGGTTGGCGCAGTAACGACACGGCCACCGGCGGCGTTTTCTTCGTTAACCGCTAAGGCAAACATGTTCACCCAGTCGATTACCGTCATTGGATCTTTATCGTATTTGTCGGTGGTGACGAGCATACGGCGTAACGCTGATGCACGGCGCGGTACTCGCAGTGGGCCAGGCAGAAGACCTTCGGTGTTCAAACCACGGTCGATACAAGCCTGCATGGTTGCCCACACGTCGCCAAAATAGGCATAAACTTCATCTTTAGTATGCAGGGCAAGTTCGTTTTGCATGACAAGACCGCTAATAGACAGTCCTGTTTCTTTGCAATGATCCAGCAGCTCCTGCGCAGAGTGGAACGGGTAAGGTACGGTCACGCCGCCCGCGCTATCTTTACCAAAGTGCTCTTCGTCAACGATGAAGCCGCCGCCGATAGAATAATAGGTTTTGCTATACAGCAATTTTTCGCCGGCAAATGCATGAATTTGCATGCCGTTTTCATGCAGCGATAGGTTATCGCTACGGAAGTTCATCCCGCCTTCGCGTGGGAAATCAACCTCATGCTGGCCATGAGCCAACAGCAGGCGCTGACGTTGCTCTACGTCGCGAATAAAACCCGGAATTGCATCAATATCCACGGTATCAGGCATGTTGCCTGCGAGTCCCATGATGATAGCAATATCAGTGTGATGGCCTTTACCGGTGAGGGAGAGAGAACCATATACATCGACGGAAATGCGCGTGACAGAAGGTAGCAACCCTTTATCAATCAGATCGTCGACAAACTGTTTGCCGGCTTTCATCGGGCCCACGGTATGTGAACTGGAAGGGCCGATACCGATCTTAAACATGTCGAAAACGCTAATCACGTTGGGACTCCTTAGTAGACATTGCTTTCAGAAACACGTAACCGCGCTTCGTGAAAAACTGTCTTTATATAAAAGTTATTATACCCGTCATACTTCAAGCTGCTTACGTGTTGGCTGCACCGGTTCACCCCAGTCACTTACTTGAGTAAGCTCCGGGGGACTCACAGGTTTGCCGCCTTCAAGCAACTTGAATTATTTTGGGTATAGACTGCGGAAAACGGATTTGCCACCGTTAGTCCGTGGTGTTTTTTCTGGTGCTGTTTGCTCTAACGTTCAATGCGCTTGCTGCCGTGGAAGCAGTTTCACATTATAAAATTTAATGTAAGAATTCGCATATTGCTCACGCCATGACTAAAGCGCGCCAACAATAGCCGAACTTAACCGGTGACGCACGTGCAATCCTTCAATTTATCTACAACAAACGCAAAAAAATCGATTAACCCTACATCGGGTGAGGTTTGTACGCCGATTTATGCGACAAATAACCAGCGCTTGATCGGCATTTTCCTACCTGTGAAAAGATAATCTGACGGAAATATCTGTCACTACAAACAGGCTAATTCATAGTGTCTTATCTATGATATTGCGACATATGCCAGATAAATCAAGTAATGGGCTACGAATTTACCCGTATTTACCAAGGTTTATAGGGTTTACTTTAGCGGATAACAGAAAAAAGAGAGTGATAGGGATCGAGGAATCTCTAATCCATTGAGATAAGGAGATAAACAAACCCTATTGTTGAGATATCGGATTAGTTTGATTGATGCCAAATCAAGACGCGGCTAAACGTGGGTCTGCTGAGCCAGTCGGCGAATAATAGCGGCCGTCATGCCCCAAACAAAAAAATGCTCATACCAAGATAGGTAGACTCGATGGTGATGTCCGGCACGGTGGATATCTAGCGGGTGATAGCGGGAAAGGGCGAGCGCTTCACGCAGCGGCATTTCGAAGACGGCAGAAACTTCGTCCTCACTGGCGATAGGCGTGATACTGGGAGGCAAAAGTCCAACCACGGGAGTAACCCGAAAGCCAGTGATGCTATCTACTGCCGGTAGCTGTCCGATAATGTGAACGCTCTCGGGAGGTAGCGCGATCTCTTCCTGAGCCTCGCGTAATGCCGTCGCAATCAAAGAGGCGTCGGTGGCATCAGCGGCACCTCCCGGAAAAGCCACCTGCCCAGCATGTTTACGCAGATGGCTTGAACGCTGAGTTAGCAACAGCGTCGGCTGCGGGCGATTAACGATGGGGATCAGAACCGCGGCTTGGCGCAGATTATGACCTTCATTGGTTTGGATGGGGGCCTGCAACTGAAAGCGCGCCACAAACTCGGTGAGTTCAGGAGAAAGCTGCATCATGCTGACACCTCGACGTCGCCAAGGATCGGCAATATTTTCCCCACTTTGTCGAAGGTTTCTTGGTATTCCGCATCGACCTGACTGTCAGCGACAATGCCACCGCCGGCCCAGCAATGTATCTTGCCATTCTCGGCCAACAGCGTGCGTATGGTAATGCTGGTATCCATATTCCCGCAGCAGCTCATGTAGCCAATACTGCCGCAGTAAACATTACGTCGCTGAGGCTCCAGTTCTTCAATTATCTGCATGGCGCGAATTTTAGGAGCTCCGGTAATTGAGCCGCCGGGAAAGCACGCGCGCAGCAGATCGGTCGCATCGAGATTATTCGGCAGCGTTGCGGTGATTGTGCTGACCAAATGATGTACCGCAGGGAAGGGTTCCACAACAAACAGCTCTGGAACGCGCACGCTGCCAGCCTGAGCGACGCGTCCGACATCATTGCGCATGAGATCGACAATCATCAGGTTTTCAGCCTGATCCTTGCGTGAATTTGCCAGCTTTTTAGCCTGTAATTTGTCTGCAATAGGATCGGCTAAACGTGGCAGCGTACCTTTGATCGGGCGCGTTGAGATGTTTTTTTGTTCAAGTTGCAAGAATCGCTCAGGTGATACGCTTAAAATGGCGCTTTCAGGTAAGCGCACAAACGCCGAAAACGGGGCTTTATTTTGCTCATTCAAACGTAAAAAAGCCTGCCATTCATCGCCTTGATAACTAGCGCTAAAACGCTGGGTTAAATTAATCTGATAGCAGTCACCCGCATGCAGATAATCATGAATGCGGGCAAATCGCTGGCTGTATTCTTCTTGGGTTAAATTAGCTTGCCAGGAGGAGGTTAACTGGAAGCGAGAAGGCTGCGACGTTGCTACCTGTTCGGTCAGCCATGTGAGGCGTGCTTGGGCGTTGCCGTGCACGATTAAGGTTAAGCGTTTTAATCGGTGGTCCGCAATCAGTGCCCAATCATAAATTCCCACCGCCATATCTGGCGTTGATAAATCGGCATCGGCCTGTTCAGGTAGGGTTTCGAAGCGTCGTCCAAGATCGTAACCCCATAGACCGACGGCACCGCCGCAAAACGGGGTGTCGGCTTGTTCTGACATCGTTGGAAGCAGACGCGATAATTCTGCTTGAACCAAGCGCAGCGGATCTTGCTCGCTATAACGAACATTGCCGTTTTCGGCGATGACGGTTTGATGCCCTCGGGTGGTTAAGGTGAGCAAAGGCTGGGCGACTAAGATATCAAATCGATTATGGGGATGATTAGCGCCGCCGGAATACAGCAGCATTGCCCAAGGTTGTTGCGCGAGCGGAGCAAAATAATCCAACAGGGCATCCGGTGTATAGTCTAAATCAATACGCGATAGTGCAGCAGGTGAAGAGGTTATGGCAGTCATGGACGAGAGATCACTTTTATAGGTATGCAGATATTTTGGTTCAACGTCGATGTTGATATGACAAAGATAAGACTAACATAAATTGCAGGCAAGATTAGCGGATAAATGCCCCTGCATTATCTAGGCTTGTGCGAGGTTTGCGGCTATACTCTTGCCCCCGTATTACCATTCAGCAGCAGGAGTTATTGATGAACAGCGGAATGCCAGCGTTATCACATACAGAACAGCAAGAGGCTGCCGATCGCATTCATAAACTGATGGAGCAAGGGATGAGCAGCGGCGAAGCCATTGCTTTAGTCGCAGCGGAAATCCGTGCAAACCATACTGGCGACCATATCAAAGTCTCATTTGATGATGAAGATGAAAACGAAAACGAAAGTCAAAACGAAGAATAGTCAGTAATGAAGCGGCGCGGAGAGTTTCCGCGCCCTGATGTTTTATCCTTTCACTACCACACAACCGCTGACTTGCTTGGCAAGTGCAATCGCTTTATCAATCGTCTCTTCATACGCCAACGCAACGCCTAAACGGCGGGTGCCGTCGATTTCTGGTTTGCCAAACAATCTTAACTGCGTTTGTGGTTTCAGAGCCTGTTTCACGTTTTCGAACACAACATCGTTGCTGTGCAAACGAGGCAGGATCACCGCAGAGGCGCTGGGGCCAAATTGACGAATATTACCGATAGGTAATCCAAGAAATGCGCGAACGTGCAGCGCAAATTCTGACAGATCCTGAGAAATCAGCGTCACCATGCCAGTATCGTGTGGACGCGGAGAGACTTCGCTGAAAATGACATCGTCGCCACAAACAAATAGCTCAACGCCAAATAGTCCATAGCCGCCCAGAGCCGTGACGACTTTACCTGCGATCTCCTGAGCCTTTGCGAGCGCGATGTCGCTCATCGCCTGAGGCTGCCATGATTCGCGGTAGTCGCCGTCTTGTTGGCGATGGCCAATTGGTGCACAGAAATGCAATCCATCACAGGCATTAATGGTGAGTAGGGTGATCTCAAAATCAAACTTTACCAGACCTTCAACAATCACTTTCCCTTGACCCGAACGGCCACCTGACTGGGCATATTGCCAAGCGCTGGCCATTTCATCGGCGTGGCGGATCAAGCTTTGACCTTTACCGGATGAGCTCATAACGGGTTTGATGATGCACGGCAGACCAATTTCTTGCGTAGCAGCATTGAATTCCGCTTCTGTCTCAGCAAAACGGTAGGATGATGTTGGCAGTTCCAGCGTTTCAGCCGCCAAGCGGCGGATGCCTTCGCGATTCATGGTGAGCTGGGTCGCTCGCGCACAAGGAACGACTTTTTGCCCATCATTCTCCAACGCAACCAGCATAGATGTAGCGATGGCTTCAATTTCTGGCACGATAAAATCTGGGCGTTCACGCTCGACCAGCTCTTTGAGGGCCTCTGCGTCTAGCATGTTTATCACATAGCTACGGTGGGCAACCTGCATGGCGGGCGCATCGGCATAACGGTCGACGGCGATAACCTCAATGCCTAAACGCTGGCATTCGATAGCCACTTCTTTACCTAATTCACCGGATCCTAACAGCATAACGCGAGTGGCGTGTGGGCGGAGTGCAGTTCCAATCGACAACATAATCATCATCCTATGAGCTGGTCAAAAATCGGTTGCAGTATATACGAAAACGTTTGCGTGTCAGCAATTCGATTTTATTTACAGCGTGAAAATATAGGTGCGGTTGGGATAAGTGGCCGTAAGTACGGTGAACTTGATAAGCGAGTTTACGGGTGTTCAACACGTATAGAGAGCTCATTATCTGTAATGAAAATCGATACTTTGGGATTAAACGGCTGGCTGATATAGGTATAGGACCCAAAAATACGCCGGTAAGTGCGATCTGTTGATGGCCGGTTGATTAACTAAAATTTATTTATATGATAAATATATTGTATGATAAATCTAGTTGTCGGCGGGGTAGGATCCCTACCGAGTACTGAAGGTTGAACAATTAAAACAGCAATAACCGTGCGGCAGGAGGGTTAGCGCGGTGTGGTGTAGGGGAAAGTGAACTATGAGTGCGACGTGTGTTGTTGAGACTGAAATAAAAGAAGACCACTGGTACAGAATTGCTGAGGAAATGCTAAGTCAGGCCGGAATTACAATAAACGGGACTCAGCCGCAGGATATTCGCGTCAAAAACCCAGAGTTCTTTCATCGTGTGTTGCAAGAGGGCTCTTTGGGGCTTGGTGAAAGTTATATGGACGGCTGGTGGGAATGCGATCGTTTAGATATCTTTTTCCAAATGATCCTAGCCGCTGAGTTGGATACGCATTTGCCGAAACATTTCAGCGATATCGTGCGAATTGCCTCGGCTCGTATTTTTAATTATCAAACGCGGAAACGTGCATGGATCGTGGGAAAAGAGCACTACGATTTGGGTAACGACCTGTTTAGCCGAATGCTCGATCCGTATATGCAATATTCCTGCGCTTATTGGAAAGATGCTGAAACGCTGGAGCAGGCGCAGCAGGCAAAACTGCGGATGATCTGCGAAAAACTGCAGTTGAAACCCGGAATGAGCTTATTGGACATCGGCTGTGGCTGGGGAGGACTGTCACAGTTTGCGGCGAAAGAGTACGGCGTATCGGTGAAAGGCGTGACAATTTCCGCTGAGCAGCAAAAAATGGCGCAAGAACGCTGTGCAGGCTTAGATGTCGAGATTTTGCTACAGGACTATCGCGACTTAAATGAAAAATTTGACCGTATTGTTTCTGTTGGGATGTTTGAACACGTGGGGCCGAAAAACTACCGCACCTATTTCGAAGTGGTGGCGCGTAATTTAAAACCCGACGGCCTTTTCTTGCTCCACACCATTGGTTCGAACCAGACCGATTTGAACGTTGATCCGTGGATCAATAAGTACATCTTCCCGAATGGCTGTTTGCCATCGGTGGCGCATATTGCCTCAAAAAGTGAGGATTTGTTCGTGCTGGAAGATTGGCATAATTTTGGCGTCGATTATGACCGCACATTGATGGCGTGGTTTGAGGCCTTCCAAAACAGCTGGCCGGAAATTAAAGACAACTATAGCGATCGTTTCTACCGCATGTTCACTTATTACCTTAATGCGTGTGCAGGGGCGTTTCGGGCAAGAAACATCCAACTTTGGCAAGTCCTTCTGAGTCCTAAAGGCGTGGAAGGTGGGATTCGTGTCCCTCGCTGATAATGTAATCATGAGGGTTCCGCAGTTTCGATTGTGGAACCTGAGTTTGTTATATATTCATGTAATAAAAAGACGATAGCTATGTGCTGTTTATTTCAGGCTGTTATTTCGTGTTTTTCCAGTTTGTTTTATGGACAGTGAAGTTATATTTGTGATGCATGTCGCTATTTTATTTATGAATGCTTTTGCGTATTAATAAAAAATAATGTAAGCATTTTGTATTTTTTACTGTGTTGATTAATAACAGTTTATTTTTTAGTTGCCGATTATTATATCGGCTAATATTTGTCAATATATAGAAATATAACAGACTGTACGTACAGTATTTATAAACGAACCTATTCGCCACGAAATATTTGCGCTGAGCTTCAAACTATGCGTTAATACTGACGCCTGAAATGCTAACGTAATCACATCGCTTTTGTTCGTAAAATGATTCGGTTTATATTTATGCTTATTCTTAAATGGGCGTTTAATTAACCGAGGTTAGGATACGGCTCGTTCGAGTTATGTTGGTAAGCAGGTCTACCATGCCTAATGGCAAGTAATTTTAAGTAAAGGAAAGTTAAATGAGCAAGAAAACTGGTCACGTTAAATGGTTCAACGAAAGCAAAGGATTTGGCTTCATCACTCCAGCTGATGGCTCCAAAGATGTGTTCGTCCATTTCTCTGCCATCAAGAGTGACGGCTTCAAAACTCTGGCTGAAGGCCAGCAGGTAGAATTCGCCATTCAGGACAGCCCACGTGGCCCGTCTGCGGCTGATGTTATTGCGCTGTAATTAAGCTGATACTATCATGCTGACAAAACCCGCCGCGTGCGGGTTTTTTGCATTTTAGCCTCAGAATGGATAGAAACAAGCAATGACTAATGAAAACATAACCTTCCAGCTCGCCGAACCGCAGCATCTTGCGATGTTAGCCGAAGTGGAACGCCTCGCCGCCGCACAGTTTCCCGCTGACCGACTCCCAGAATCTCTTCGCAATGCCACGCTGTCCGACGAGCGCTTGTTGCTGGCACAACAGGCACAAAGCCTGTGGGTAGCCATCCGCAATGAGAAACCTATTGGTTTTGCCATGCTTGAGGTCATCGGTGAATTTGCTCATTTAGCCGAGGTTAATGTGCTACCTGCATTTAGCCAGCGCGGAATTGGGCACTATTTAGTTGATCATGCTTTAGTTGCCGCTCGCCAGCGTGGCTTCAGCGGGGTAGGACTGACAACGTTTCTAGATTTACCTTGGAATGCGCCTTTCTATCAGAAAGTCGGCTTCACGCTGGTGGGGGATGAACAATTTCCCTTCTTAGAACGCGCGTTGTTGGAAGAACGTCACGCAGGGCTTATTCAACGTGTGGCAATGTTCTACTATTTCTAACTCTGAATATTGCTTTTAATCGTTGTCAATTTTGCAGAAAGAGATAAAAATAAATATACTGATATTATATACAGTGTTGTGGAGTGGTTTATGAGTGTTGAAATTCAGTACGTGGTAGTACATGATGGAGTAGCAAAAATGACCTTTGCCAGTAAGAAAGAAGCCGATGCTTACGATAAGATGCTGGATCTGGCTGATAACCTAGGGGAGTGGCTGGCGGATTCACCCGTTGACTTAGAAGACAGCGTTTTGGAATCGCTCAGTTTTTATCTTGCAGAGCATAAAGATCAGCTTTCATTGCTGCTGCGAGGCAACTCTCTTGAATCGCTAAAAGCAGGCGATGAAGAAAAAAGTGCACCTAAAAAGGTAAAAGTTGCGATTGATAACGCCGCCTAGTGTTTTAGTTCACATATTATTTACTTTTCTGGATCTAGAATGAAACGTGAGATAACATTTTACCGTCGTTTTGAAGCTGACATTTTGTCAGGTAAGAAAACCATCACTATCCGTGATAGTAGCGAATCTCACTTTGAGAAAGGCGAGTTGCTCAGCGTGAGCCGTTACGAAGACGGGGTCTATTTCTGCACTATCGAAGTTGAGAGTGTAACCCCCGTGTTGATGAGTGAACTGACAGAGCTTCATGCGGCGCAAGAGAATATGACACTGGACGAGCTGAAGCAGGTTATCAGCGAGATTTATCCAGGGCTTAATGAACTGTATGTGATTAGTTTCCACATACGTTAGCGCGCTTTGCCGTGTTCAGACACACAGAGCGTGCGTTCATATCATGGAATAGCCATCGGTTGCAGGGAGGATCTCTGCGCCAAAGCTAAATGAGGATTGAAAATGAACAAAATTACGTTAGGTGTGGCTGGATTGGTGTTGGCGCTTTCAATCGGTGTTGCTCAAGCGCAACAAAGCGAGCAGCGTGTGGTTAAGATTGCTAATTGTGAGCAAACCACGGCAGCTCAGCTGTCTACGATGGTGAAGAACGACTTCTTACAAAACCGGATCCCTCGCTGGACTGATGATAAAACCCTGCTGGGAACAAGTACGCCAGTCGTGTGGGTGAATCAGGATCAGATTACCCAAAAGGGAAATGACTGGGTGCTTCAGCTAACCGTGCGCGGTACCAAAGTCGACAAAAACTATACCGTTAACGTTGATTGCAAAGCTGGCAAACTCGAATATTCCCGCCCACAATAAAGCTTATTTTTTGTATTGCCCAAAACCTCTTTATTAAACTTAAAGAGGTTTTAAATTTTCTTTTTAGGAAAAACCACAAAATTCATATGTATTAGTCTTAGTTATAAATCTTATTTCTATTAAATTATTCTCGTTATTGTGCCCATTCCATGATTTTAAAATCCTAAGCGCAAAGAAACATTTTTGACTATAAAGTTTGCATCAATGAAAATCTTGAGCTAGGAATTTGACTTAGTTTGGTGTCATAGCCTGAAAATTTTGTTTATGAGGATAAAAGTGCTAACTTGTGTGTTTCTCACTTGAGAGAATATAATGTAAAATAGTTTTACGATAAAGCTTATCTTTTTGAAATTTAAGGTTTATTGAGATATCTTCTCGCTTTGCATAGTGTAATTTATCTCTCGATGTCATGGGCGTGAATGCAATCGCGCATACAAACATGTTTTATTTTACGACTAATGTGACGTTAGGTAGCTTTAGGTCGCTATTTTAATGTACAAACCCGCTGGTAGCCTGCAGGAATATTGACTATTTCTTCAGGATTGCAATTTAAGTGTTTTGAGATTAGCGAATTCTAATCTGAATGCAGTTAAATCAAGCATCATTTTATTAATAATTAGATAACAAAATGAATAATAAGCACTATAATATTTTGGGTGTTTTAGACCAGAGTGTTTCTCCTTTGGAATTAGAGATGGCATTGCAAACAGCGTTGCAATCGGCCTTCACTGAGCATGAGTTTTATTTAGACTATCAAGCACAATGCAATATTAATGGCTCATTATTAGGTGCTGAGGCTTTAGTTCGTTGGCGTCATCCTCAGCAGGGGACACTTTTACCCTATGATTTTTTGGACTCTTTAGAACGTTTTGGTTTGATGCATGCATTGAATCTTTGGATTGCTGATAATGTCTGCCAACTGTTGCAGCGTGTTCACCGCGAAATATCCCCTGATTTAATATTGTCATTCAATTTGCCATTAGCTCAACTTTACACGACGGAGTTCAGTGAACAGATTGGTAATGTTTTACAGCGCTATGATATTCCAGCAAATAGATTAGTCATTGAACTACTCGGTGATAATGATTTGTTTAGCGATCCGTTGGTCATGACGGAATTACATAAACTGCGTGCGTTAGGTTGTGGTTTGTCGGTTGATCATTTTGGAGATAACTATCAATTACTTTCCTTGCTAGCTGATTTGCCGTTAACTCAGATCAAAATTCCTGGCGAGCTGATCCATGCGATGCAAAACCCCGATGCCTGCATGTTGGTAGAGCACCTTATTTTGATCGCCAATGCGTTGAATATGAACGTTATAGCGGAGCATGTTGAAACCGAAGAGCAGTTTAAGGCGTTAGAGGCGCTAGGCTGCCCAGCGTTGCAAGGCTACTATCTTTTTAGCCCAATGAATGAAAAAAACTTTTTTATTGTATGTAAACAGCTTACCGAGATCCGCAGGTCGTATAATAATGTAGAGAGAGAAGAGTTATCTCCTATCGACTACAAGCGTTAAATATTGTCCTTTCGTGAGTTATCACGGGGATAGCGCGATTAAGTTACGATGCATCAGATTACAGGCGGTAAGCGTAGACAATGAATAAAGCACCGATTGCAGCAAAACACCCGCACTTCATGGAAATGCATGGCGATACACGAATCGATAATTACTATTGGCTGCGTGACGATGAACGCAGCAACGAAGCAGTTCTAAGCTATCTTGAAGCTGAAAACGCCTACACTCAGGCCAGCATGCGCGGTGAAGAGGAACTTCGAGAGCAACTGTTTAATGAAATGGTTGAGCGTATTCCTCAAGAAGATGAATCTGTGCCTTATCAACGCAACGGCTACCGATACCAGTCGCGATATAAACCTGAACAGGAATATGCGCTGTATGTCAGACAAAAAGCGGATGCGACTGATAACAGTGACTGGGAATTGCTTGTTGATAGCAATGAGCGCGCTCAGGGACATGATTTTTACGCTCTGGGCGGCATTGAGGTGAGTCCCGACAATCAGTTGATGGCTATCGCTGAGGATTTTCTCTCTCGCCGCCAGTATGACATTCGCATTAAACGCCTAAGCGATCACAGTTGGTATGACGAAGTTCTGGAGAATACGGCAGGGCACTTCGAGTGGACTAATGACTCCACCACGCTCTATTACGTTCGCAAACATCCTCAGACGTTGCTGCCTTATCAGGTTTATCGCCATCGTTTAGGGACATCGGTTGCTGAAGACCAACTGATCTATGAAGAATCTGACGATACTTTCTACGTTGGCCTAGAGAAGACCATCTCTAACAAATATATTCTGATTCATATTTCGAGCACCACAACCTCTGAAATTTTGATGTTGGATGCTGACGACAACAATGCGGATCCAGAAATATTTTTAGCGCGTCGTCGCGACCACGAATATAGCCTAGATCACTATCGCGATACCTTTTACATCCGGTCTAATAAAGACGGGAAAAATTTCGGCCTTTATCAATCGACCTCGAGTCAGGAACAAATCTGGCAGGCGATTATCGCCGCACGCGACGATGTCATGCTTGAAGGCTTTAGCCTATTTAAAGACTGGCTGGTGGTCGAGGAGCGTGAGCAGGGATTAACGAATCTGCGTCAGATAAATTGGCAAACCGGCGAAGAGAAACATATTCGTTTCGATGACCCAACCTATATGACTTGGCTGTCGTTTAATCCAGAACCTGATACCGCGCTGTTACGCTACGGTTATTCTTCCATGACCACGCCAAGCTCGGTATTCCAGATCAATATGGATACCGACGAGCGCACGTTGCTTAAGCAGCAAGAAGTAAAAAACTTTGATACTGGCGCATACCGCAGTGAGCGGTTATGGGTGACGGCTCATGACGGCGTGAAAGTGCCGGTTTCCATCGTTTATCGACAGGATCTCTTCAGCGCTGGGCACAACCCTGTATTGGTTTATGGCTATGGTTCCTATGGCAGCAGCATGGATCCTGCTTTCAGTGTTAGTCGCTTAAGCTTGCTCGATCGTGGATTTGTATTTGCTCTGGCCCATATTCGCGGCGGCGCGGATCTGGGGCAACAGTGGTATGAAGATGGCAAACTGCTTCACAAGCAAAATACCTTTAGTGATTTTATTAGCGTTACCCAGTATCTCGTTGATGAGAAGTATGCTGATGCCAAACAGGTGTATGCCATGGGAGGCAGCACAGGGGGGTTGCTGATGGGGGCGGTTGTGAATCAGGCTCCCCATTTGTATCACGGTATCGTAGCTCAGGTGCCATTTGTGGATGTTGTGACTACGATGCTTGATGAGTCTATTCCGCTGACCACGGGGGAATACGACGAATGGGGTAATCCTAATGATGCTGAGTATTACCACTACATCAAGCAGTACAGCCCTTATGATCAGGTGAAGGAGCAGGATTACCCGCATATGCTGGTGACTACTGGGCTACATGATTCTCAGGTGCAATACTGGGAGCCTGCGAAATGGGTGGCGAAACTGCGTGAGATGAAAACGGATGATAACCAGCTGCTACTCTATACCGATATGGATGCTGGGCATGGTGGTAAATCAGGGCGCTTCAAAGCCTATGAAGATATTGCGTTAGAATATGCCTTTATTCTGGCATTAGCCGGTATTCATCAGTAAATTTTAAGGCCTATGCTTGTGAGCGTGATATCGCTTACGGCATGGGTTTTTTGTCTTTTTCTTCTCTTCGCAAGGATCCCCAATGCCTTTTATCCAAGTAAACGACCGTCAAATGCACTATATCGATCGCGGTGAAGGTTTTGCTCTGCTTCTTGGTCATAGCTATATGTTTGACTCCAACATGTGGGCGCCACAAATCGAGGCACTGAGCCAACATTTTCGCGTGATAGCGCCCGATTTATGGGGACATGGAAAGTCAGATCCACTGCCGGAATCACGACGTTCTCTGAAAGATTTAGCTAGCGATCACTTAGCGCTCATGGATGCATTGGATATTAATGAGTTTGCTGTCGTCGGACTGTCTGTTGGCGGAATGTGGGGCGTGGAGTTAGCCGCGATGGTTCCGGAACGCGTGCGAGCGCTGGTGTTAATGGATACCTTTGTTGGATTGGAGCCTGAAGTCACATTCAAGAAATATGACGCGATGCTAAATGCGATAGATGCGGCTGGAAAAGTGCCAGCTGCGTTAGTTGAACAAATCGCGCCAATGTTTTTCCGCCGTGAGCCGCAGCCCCAGTTGTTGGAAGCATTATCTGAACACCTAAGCAATCTACCTGAATCCGTTTTACGCCAAAGTATTGTACCGCTTGGTCGCATGATCTTCGGCCGCGGCGATAGCTGCCCGTTGCTGGAAGAGCTCAAGATGCCCGCACTGGTGATTACCGGCGAACAAGATGCGCCTAGGCCGCCGTTAGAAGGCTACCTCATGGCTGAAATGTTGAATTGTAAGCAGCTAGTTGTGCCTCAGGCTGGGCATATTTGTACGCTTGAACAGCCCGAGTGGGTCAACGAAGCCTTGCTGAGTTTCCTCATGCCGATTGTTAGACGATAGGGACACTGTAATAGGCCAGTCAACGCGGGTGATTTGATACCGTGTGGTATCGTTCTACGCAGTTTAAGTAGCGCAGTACAAAATAAATGAACAACGCGCCAGCTGAGTCTGGCGCGTTATTGTTTAAGCAAAACCAATAAAGAAACCTGCAATGGTGGCACTCATTAAGTTCGAAAGGGTGGCAGCAGCCAGCGCACGCAGTCCCAACTGAGCAATTTCAGATGCACGCTGTGGTGCAATGGCAGAAAATGCGCCTACCACTACGCCAATAGAACCAAAGTTTGCAAAACCACACAGCGCAAACGAGACGATGGCAATAGTCTTAGTATCCAACATACTCCCAGCCTGTAGGTAAGGGGAGAAAATGAGATAAGCGACAAACTCGTTAATTGCTAATTTCTGTCCGATCAGGCTTCCTGCAAGCGATGCATCTCCCCAGTCGACGCCCATCAGCCATGCTAGCGGTGCTAAAATATAACCAAAGATACCTTCAAGCGTGGCATGGCCAAAGCCAAACCAGCCACCAATTCCGCCAATAATGCCGTTGATGAGTGCAATAATAGCCACAAACGCCATGACGACCGTTGCTACACCAGCGGCAATTTTCATCCCAGCAATGGCACCTGCTGCAATAGCCTCGATAAAGCTTTTGGGCGGTGTTTCAGTAAATGAAAGATTATTAAAGTCGATCTGAGAGGCTTCTGTCGCGGGGCTCAGAATACGGGCAAACAAAATGCCTCCGGGGATCGCCATCAAAGATGCAGCTAGAAGGTAATCAATTGGTACGCCTAATCCGGCATAGCCAATCATCGTCGAGCCAGCGATGGAGGCCATACCGCTACAAATGACGGTAAACAGTTCATTGCGATTTAGGCGGTCAATAAACGGTTTTACAATTGCAGGCGTTTCATTTTGTCCAAGAAAAATCGTTGTTACGGCGACGAAGGACTCGATCTTACTAATGTTAAGTGCTTTCTGAAAAATCCCGCCTAAGATGCGAATCAATATTCCCATTACACCAATATAATAAAGCAGGCTGACTAACGCGGTGATAAAAATAATCGCTGGTAAGACACGAAAGGCAAAAATAAAACCAGATCCGTCAAACAACTTATCCATTTTTGGCCCAACTAATGAGCCAAAAATAAATGCACTGCCTGCATCACTATAAAGCATGACTTTATGTATACCGAATGCGGCCTGCTCTGCTAACCATTTTCCGGGTGGGAAATAGAGCATTGCGCCGCCGATCAATATTTGTAATATTAGCGCCGCGCCAACGGTGCGAATACTAATGTTCTTTTTATTTACTGATAGCAAAAATGCAATAACTAACAGTACCACCATACCTAGAATGCTTCTCATCGTATCCATTATGAATACCTTTTATAAACGTCTTATGGTATGACTGATGTTAATAGGCAACAATGTGTTGCCTATTAAGATTAGATAGACAAAGTATTTATATACCGTATGCCAATAGCAAATTAAGTTATATTGAGAAAAACAAATTCATCTCGACAAACTTACGTAAGCCTGACGTGCTGGTGTGCGAATATGGCTTAATAATAATATTGCTTTGGATACTGTCGGTATAATACACGCCTCAAAAATGACTCATCAGCAGGGGTTAAATATACATCCGAACGCACTCTTCTACTAAGTCCCAGAACCACTTGGTATCAATGGTCATGCCAACCTTGGTATTAGGCTGTTTTCCGGTTACGCCAAGTTCATCACACACTGTACGCCCGTAGCATGGGCCGTTGTTCACATCGATTTCAACATACATATCCTGCATTTTAAAGGCGTCTGGATTGATGAGATAGCCAATGCAGGTTGCATCGTGCACGGGGCCGCCAGCCAAACCATAATTCTCATATTGTGTTTTAAGCGTAAAGCTCATGATGTCGCTGAACAATTCACCTGCCGGGCCACCCACTTTTTTCATTCTGGAAATGACATCCGCAGTACAGGTCGTCTGGTTGGTTAAATCTAACCCCATCATGACCAGCGGAACTCCGGAGGTAAATACTACGTGCGCAGCTTCTGGGTCGGCATAAATATTGAACTCAGCTGAAGGTGTGAAATTCCCTGTGCCATAGGCACCACCCATTAATACAATTTCACGAATCTTGGGCAAAATAGCGGGTTGCATACGCATCGCAACGGCAATATTGGTTAATGGACCAACGGGGACTAACGTGATGTCACCATCGCTGTTCATTAGTGTGTCAATAATATATTGAATGGCATGCTTGCTTTCGGCTTTGCGAACTAATGGTGCAAATATCGGCCCGTCCAATCCGCTCTCACCATGGATATTGTCAGCCACAATTTGCTCACGCATAATGGGCTTTGGCATACCGGCATGAATAGGGACATTAATATCCAGTTTCTGACACACGTTCAATCCATTGACGAGTGTTTTATTCAGCGTTTGGTTTCCTGCAACAATGGTTATTCCAAGTAAATCAATGGCTGGATGTCTTGCGGCTAGCATAATAGCAATTGCATCGTCATGGCCTGGATCGCAATCGAGTATGATTTTTCTTTTTTTCATTGTTATATCCTCTTTTTTATTAAAAATAATTTATTATCAATTTAATATGCTCAGGTATGTTTATTCGCAGCGTTTGAAGCATAACAATAGAAAACGTATATTAAATATGAGAAATCTCATATCGGGGGATGGCGATGAAGGAAGTCTTGGACACGAGTCTGAAACACCAACTGCTGGAGGCTACGGGCTATAGCCAAAATTTTTCTATTGATGTTGTGGGTAATACAAAGCTGTTCCATGTGCTGGCAGGTGATTTTATTGTCAAAGAAGGTCATCCTCCGAGCTATCTGTTTTACCTTGCACAGGGGAGGGCTAAGCTGTATTCAACGCTGGCGAATGGTCGCGTGTCGTTGATCGATTTCTTTGCAGCGCCTTGTTTTATTGGAGAAATTGAGCTGGTTGATATGGATCACGAGCCACGCGCCGTTCAGGCTATCGAGGCGTGTTGGTGCCTTGCTTTACCAATAAAACAGTTTCGTGCTCCGCTTTTAAATGACGCTACTTTTTTACGTAATCTTTGCGTTGCGCTCAGTAAAAAAAATTACCGCAACATTATTTCGCTGACGCAAAACCAATCATTCCCTCTGATTAATCGCTTGGCCGCGTTTATTTTATTAACTCAGCATTGTGATGTGTATCGCGAAAAGCATACTTCTGTGGCGGAGTATATGGGCGTTTCATACCGTCACCTACTGTATGTGATCGCTCAATTCACGCAGGATGGGGTGCTGATTAAGCAGAAAGCAGGATACATTATTACGAACAAAAGCGCCTTGACCGCACTAGCGCTTGAGATGGCACCAGACAGCGCATTTGATGAGTTGTAATATGTGTTGGCGAGAAACAAGAAAGGGGCCATAAGGCCCCTTTATGCATTCACATATAGCTAAATTCGTTAATTAACGAATTAGAACTGGTAAACAACACCCAGTGCTACGATGTCATCAGTGTTGATGCCAGCGTTGTTAGTGAAGCGGTTGTCATCCAGCAGGTTGATTTTGTAATCAACGTAGGTAGACATGTTTTTGTTGAAGTAGTAAGTCGCGCCGACATCAACGTATTTAACCAGATCCTGATCGCCGTAACCATTGCCGATGTCTTTACCTTTTGATTGCAGGTAAGCAACGGATGGACGCAGACCGAAGTCGAACTGGTACTGTGCTACGATTTCAATGTTCTGGGATTTGTTAGCAAAGTCGTAAACTGCATCTGCTTTGTTAGAGGAGAAATCACCGAAACGGTTAGCGTTATAAGCCTGAGTATACATAGCGGCTAAATAAACGTTGTTAGCATCGTATTTCAGACCACCGGTGTAGATGTCTGCTTTATCGCCGTGACCATAGTCTAAACGGTTCTGTTCGTTGGTACGGTCAGATGAAGAGTACGCTGCTGCTGCGCTAACGCCCCAGCCCAGATCGTAGGACAGAGACATACCGTAGCCGTCACCGTTCTGGCCTTGTACTGAACGACCATTGTTGGACTCTTCAGCGCTGTCGTTTTTGCCTTGATACTGCAGAGCAAAGTTCAGACCGTCGACCATACCGAAGAAGTCGGTGTTACGGTAGGTCAGCATGCCGTTACCGCGTTGGAACAGGAAGTTGTCCGCACCGTAGGTATCGCCACCGAACTCTGGCAGCACGTCAGTCCAAGAACCAACATCATAGATCACACCGTAGTTACGGCCGTAATCCAAAGAACCGAACTCAGCAAATTTCAAACCAGCGAAGCCAACACGGGTAAAGTTGTTGTTATCTTGGCTTTCTGCATGGTTCAGGTTTGCTTGATATTCCCACTGGCCATAGCCGGTCAGCTGGTCGTTAATCTGAGTTTCACCTTTGAAGCCGAAACGAACGTAAGACTGATCGCCGTCTGAACCGTTGTCGTCTGAGAAGTAGTGCAGTCCATCTAATTTACCGAACAGATCCAGCTTGTTGCCGTCTTTGTTGTAGATTTCTGCAGCGTTAGCTGCGCCTGCGACTAAAAGTGCAGGGATGATTACTGCCAGCAGATTACGTTTCACTATGATATTCCTTCTTAGTTTTTTGACCGGCCAAGGTCAGTTATATGTGCCACTGCTTATTTATGTTTTTTTACACTCGCTGTGTGAACTTAAGTGCGTGCCATCAGTCAAAGTTCACGACACAAGCATAGCTTAATAATATGTTTAATGCGCTATAAATAAAAAGTGCCTATGCGACGTTTATTTATTTTTTATGGTAATTAAATGTATTGAAATGTAAATGAAGCAAAGATAAATATACAAACCTGCTGCAGAGTGACCAATTTTTCCCCGAAAAAAGATACCCTTAAGTGATAATTAACCATCCGAATTTTTTTGTCTGTTTTATAAGAAATCGCTCACCACACAAATTGCAAATTACAATGAAGAATATGATGTATAATTAAATCTCATCATTGTTACTGCATTTTTTTACTGTGTCTTAAGATTCTTTTTACACCGAACCTTTATTTAAGGTTCGGTTTTTTTTATCTTTAAACTTATAAAAGTCTATATTTATCAGTGTGTTGTGTGTTTTATTTGTGCGCTTGTTTTCACTTTCTCTATTATGGAAAAAGTTGGGGAATAGGCTATAATAAGAAATTACTTGTCAAATAATGCCGTTCTTAAATCGATTTTTAGCTATTTGTGCGATTTCTCTTTACGCCCCTCATCGTTATTTCATATGTCTATTCCGATAGACGCCTCATACCGTTTTTTGGCTATTCATGCTTAAAATAATAAACAGCACATATAGTCAAGAATTAACAGATTTTGAGCGTTGCTGTTTATTAAATATGAGGTGGTGCGTTGACTGCCTTGGGTGAAAATAATCGAGCGCAGATCTGTGACTGATACGCTGATATCAATGGGGCTTATTGGCTGTTAAACGATCTATTGAAGTATCAGCAGATATATATATACGAAGCGGATGAGAAGCGAAGCACTGTCGCAATATTATTCGTGAGCAGCTGATTTTTGCCACTCATGTTTTCTGGGGAATGACCTAATTTAGGCAATAAAAAACCCGCCGTGAGCGGGTTTAAGATACGAGATACGTTTACTGATTAATCACCATCTGGATGTGCGCGTTTTGCTCTCTTTTCCGCGCGTTTCTCTGCAGGGCTCTTCAACGGTTTCTTCTTCGCATTCTTTTTGCTATCCATTCCCTTACTCATTTTGGCCTCTCTTAACCGTAGTTAGGTTGGTATGCCCGTTAACTAAAGCTCTCTACGGCCAAACTTGCAAGCGACATTTTGTATAGATAGTTCAACGCAATGATTTATATGGTTTTATTAATCGGTGTTGATGAATAGGAAAAGTATGTCAGTAAGTCGTTTATTGCATAGTTGAAAAACGTGAACATCTGGTTGTGATTTTGTTGCTGACTTCATGGCAATACGCGAAGGGAAAATGTAAGATAAAAATCAATATGCTAGCGTATTTGGCGACTTTACCTAAAAGCTTCCATCCAATCGCGAACGTCACCAATGCGCTAACCTGCGACTTATAAAAGGAATGCGACTCTATGAAAATGCTAAAGACAGCTCAATTTCATCTATCTATTATCGGCGCCGCGCTGCTACTGGGCGTTTCGTCTCAGGTATTTGCCCATGCGCATCTCACCGAACAAACTCCAGAGGCCAAAAGCCAAGTGAGTGCACCATCTGAACTGACGTTCGTCTTTAGTGAAGGTATTGAAACGGGTTTTAGCAAAGTCACGGTAGTCGGGCCTGAAAATCAACCGATTGCAACAGGCAAGTTATCCGTAGCGGGTAATGATAAAACGCATGTTTCTGTTCCTTTCACCCAGCCCTTGAACAAAGGTGAATACGCGGTGAGCTGGAACGTTGTCTCCGTCGATGGACATAAAACTAAGGGCCAGTACACCTTCTCGGTTAAATAAGGCTGATTATGAGTATCACGGCTCTCTATGTTTTATGCCGTTGGGTTCATTTTGCCAGTGCACTACAAATCTTTGGTTTAGTTCTTTTTGTCGGGTGGATCGCTCCACCCGCACTTCGTCATAGCCTAGAAAAACACACCCGAGTGCTATTGGGGACCAGTTTAGTGTTTTGCGCCGTGAGCTCTTGGCTTATGGTGACGTTACAAGCAGGTCAAATGGGCGATGGCTGGCAAGATGCTTTCAGTCCAGAAACTTGGCTTGCCGTTATGCAAACGACATTTGGCGAAGCTTGGTGGTTACAACTGATATTTTCCTCTCTGCTGCTGGTAACACCTTTATTTGCACCAAAGATTCGCCGCTTTTTATTTATCTTTTTTGCAGCATCATTGCTAATGACTTTAGCTCGCACAGGGCATGCATCGGCGGAGCAGGGCATCAGCGGTATAGCGCACCGGCTTAATAATGGTATTCACCTGCTGAGCGCTGGCTTTTGGTTTGGTGGTTTGCTGCCGTTCTGGCTTTCCATACGACAGCTTTCAGGCACGGTGAAAGCCTTTGCGATGCAAGCGGTGATACGTTATTCACGTTGGGGACACCTTGCGGTGGTTCTGGTTATCGTCACCGGAATAGGCAATGCGGCTTGGATTTTAGGGCGCTGGCCGCTGGCGTTCGACTCCATTTATCAGCGCGGGTTGTGGCTGAAGATCTTGTTGGTGGCAGTGATGATTGGTATTGCGCTGTATAACCGTTATTGCGTGGTGCGGAGCATGGGCCAAAATCGACAGAGGGCATTAACGCTATTGGCGAGTAATGCAGTTTTTGAATGGATATTGGGTCTATTGGCACTGCTTGCGGTGAGTTTTTTCGCAACTCAGCCACCTATTTAGAATAAGATAACGGCAGTTTATGATTGGACGATAGTGGAACTTCGTGATGAAAAAAGTGTATTACTGACAGGATTATTGACGCTGGCTGGTGGTTTTTTATCTACGGATGTATTAGCGGCACGTACCGTGGAGACGGTGAGTAAAGCGCAATTCGGTAGCCAGTGGGCCTTTGTGAAAGAGGAAGTGCAGCTGCAGTGTACGAAAAATCAGGCGCTGTTTGTCATCAATGCAAGCACGCTGGCGCAGTATCCTTTAGATGAGAAGGCCAATAGCTTGGTGAAAGCTAAAAAAATGGCGGCATTACCGTTAGAAACGATTTTGCTAGACGATCCGAATCATCCGGGGCAAAAGATGAGCGTAACGCCTTTTATTGAGCACGCACGTCAATTGTGTCAGTAGTTTGCATGGAATGTTGCACGTATAAGTAACGACAAGAGGCGGCGTAAAGCCGCTTCTTTGTTTTATGGTCTGAGTAAGGTGGCACTTGCCAGAGTACCACCGGAAGTGATTTATGCAGCGGCTGGCATACCGCATAGTTTGGTTAAACTTCGAGCGCCAACCATAACGGTGGCAACGTAGGATTGACGGCGGGTCACAACTTCCACCGCGATGAGTTTATCTCGATATTTAATATGGTAAGTAGAAGGCCATCCTTGACGGGCAAGGCCATAGGCTTTGGCATGCTGATCGATCGCTGCATGCGCGACAACGAGGTGAGAGAAGTTTGTATCGCCTTTAATGATTCGCTTCATAGAGGCTCCGTAATACATAAATCCGTCAAAATATTTGTCTGTCAGCACTGAGCTGACCTCTTTGTTATAGCACCAATATCAATAACATTGCAGTATGACTTTTTTGTGACACGATCGAGATCGGCTTATCTTATTTCAATTGTTTAAAAAATAATCACATTGTTCGTGAGCCGTTCGCAAGTAGCCAATCGGCAGTGTATCGAACGATCGTTTAGCGTGGCTGGAAAGATCCTTTAATGAACTAAAACAATGAATACACGGGGTGAAGTGCTAGGCTGGGATAAAGTATTCATATAACGAGGAGATGTTATGACACCGATATTTACGCTGACGCTAGCTCCTTCACTCGATAGTTCTACCACAACGGCCAAACTCTATCCTGATGGCAAATTACGTTGTTCAGAGCCGGTTTATGAACCCGGTGGTGGTGGCATCAATGTGGCTCGCGCTATCGCCCACCTTGGTGGTGAGGCCAGTGCCATCTTTCCCGCAGGTGGCCCAATGGGGCAGCATCTTGCCGAACTACTTGAGCAAGAACAGGTGGCTATTCAAACGGTGACAACGCAGGCATGGACTCGACAAAACATGCACGTGCATACCGAGATCACCGGAGAGCAGTATCGCTTTGTCATGCCTGGGGCGAAATTGACGCCACAGGAATTCGATCGTTTACGCGGCTGCGTACTGGGTATTCCCGAGGGCTCCATTCTAGTCATTAGCGGCAGTTTGCCCGAAGGTGTGACCACCGAAGAACTGCAGATACTGTTGCGTCAGGCACAAAAGAAACATATCCAATGTGTTCTTGATAGTTCTGGCCGTGCTTTGATGGCTGGCTTAGAAGTGGGTAATTTGCTGCTAGTAAAACCGAATCAAAAAGAGCTGTCTGAGCTCAGTGGCAAAGATTTACTGGCAGAGCCCAGCGCCGTGCTTGAGGCGGCACAGTCTATTGTTGCGGCAGGAAAGTCAAAATATGTCGTGGTTTCGTTAGGTGCTCAGGGTGCGATAGCGGTTGGACGGCATAACTGGGTTCAGGTTGTGCCACCGCCGGTAAAAATGAAAAGCACCGTTGGAGCGGGCGACAGCATGGTAGGTGCCATGGTACTTAAATTGTCACAGCAGGCTGATTTACTGGATATGGTGCGGTATGGCGTCGCGGCGGGGAGTGCTGCAACCCTAAACAAAGGAACTCGTCTTTGCCAGCAGAATGATGTGAGCGCGCTTTATGACTATCTCTGTCAGCAACAAACGCCGCTTAATGATTTATAAATATAGCTTCGAATCACTACCCATCCGAACGATGGGTAGAACCGTTAGTCCATCACCGTTTTATACAGAATCAGTAATGCACCGATCGCACCTTCGAAAGTTGATCTCATCACAAAGCCGGACATGAACAAGAACAACCCACAACCAACTATCATCCAAAAATAAAATTGCTTAATCATGACTTCTACATCCTTACTTTCCGGCATGATTCTAACATATTCATATGATGAATGTTTAATTGGTTAGATATCACTTTTCTAATTCAGGTTCTTGGAACGCCAATGACTCGCTTCTGAATTTAGTTCAGGGCTGCTTAAGGATGCTGCGATTGATGAGCAAAACACCGCTATTTGTTGGTTTTGTTAGGGCAATTAAACAGTTGCGTATAACTTCTAAAAAATATTTTTATATTATTGCAACTATTTTACGGTAATTGACATTTCAAACTATTAAAATAGTGGCCTACGGAATATTCAGCTGATGTAAATCAAGTTTATCTTTCTCTTTAATTTGTATTCTTAAGGTGAATAATAAATGGAGGTTACATATGCTTAGGAATAGAGCATGGGTAGGCGGGATAGCATTGTTGCTTGCCCTGCATGCGCCAGTATACGCCGCTAACAAGGGCACAATTCGTTTCGTAGGTTCGATTGTAGAGTCAACCTGTGACATTACACCAAAAGGCAAAGGTTTCCATTCATCCTGCTACAGAGATGGTGATTACCTAGAGCGTGCCCACAGCGTGTTAAAAAGCGGTGATAAAGTCAGTTTGCCCACTAATGTGGCTGATGTTCATTTGAAACCCATCGATGGTCATCCTAATCTTGGACATCTAGTGATTAACTATCACTAAAGGCGCTTTTGCCGAGTGTTTCCATGATTCGATTTGTCATGGGAACACTCTCCCCATCCTTTAAGACTTTTCTCCTTGAGGCTTTTTATTAAAGTCGGGATAGTGCGTGATACCGATCACACTAACGGCAACACGTTAGCTATTCATGCAGTGTATGATCTCTGCCAACAGAGGGGAATTGACCAATGAGAACCATATTAACTGCCGCGATTTTATTCGCGTTGGCTGGATGTAGTAGTCCTGAATCAATTACGGCAAATAAACATCAGGTCATGGATTTAAAAATAAGCCGAGCTGCGGGTATTTATTCTCAGTGCCTAAATAAAAAATGGTCTGATATTAATCCTGCCACACGTTATTATAATATTAATAACACGCATACCATTGCTAGCTATTTAGATGGGCAAGGCGAGATGGCATCGGCAAAAATTCAAACGATAAGCGACAATCAGGCTGATGTAGAAATCTATCTAACATCGCGCGGCAACAGCCAGCAAGCCCTACTGGAAGCGGCTAAAGCCTGCGTTTGACGTTCATTGATGAATCCGTGCTAGCCTAGAAAATGTCGTTCAATCGCGTTATAGATAACCAAAAGAACAAATATGACGAGAGCTGATAATAGAGTTTTAACTATTATTGATTTTCTCTTTGGCCATAATAAAAAAACGATAAGACCCGTGATAATCAAAGTGGCGGGGTAAAAGTAAAATAGGCTGAACCATATAATAACGATATAGTCGTGGAGCATCATTTTATCTCGATTACCTTGCCGTATAAGCGGCAAGGCAATGCTATTCTTTAGCTAAAGAATTTACTTTTCAACATATCTAATCCTGCACTAACCAATGAGTTTCCTTGTGGGATCTCACCGTTAGGTGACAGGCCATCAACCAATTTAGGTAAATAGGTTGCCAACAGCTGTGATGCGCTGTCGGTGTTAATACCGAGAGAGCTTGCAAGCGCGGTGATGGATTCAACACTAAACACATTCTCGACTTGTTGGCCAGAAATAGGTTGGTTGCTGCCATTGCTAATCCATGACTCAACAATACTGCCAAGTCCTTGGCTTTGGAATTTTTCAACTAACGCAGCAATACCACCTTGCTGCTCTACCCAAGCTAAGATAGCTTGAACGTGATCGCCGTTTTCACCTTGGCTACCTAAAATGCCGCCCAGATTATCTAATAATCCCATGATGTAACTCCAAATTCGATAAATAATAAGGAAACTTAATACTTCGTTGGGACAGTATACCGTGCATGGCCTTGAAGCCAATGGCTAAAGTATGGCTAAGAATCGATGAATAGGATGATATTTAACCGATAAAATGACTTTCGGATCAATCTTAAAACGCTGGTTAATTTAAGCAAAAAAAGGCGATGGGTTTGAATAATGCTCATTCTTCTCCTAGGCTTATAGAACACAATAGCTACAAGGAAAGAGAAAATGAAATTTACAAAATCAGCTGTTATGGGAATCGCCGCACTGACGACGGCTTTAGCATTATCTGCCTGTAGTACTTACGATCGTGCGGCAAGTTACGTTACCGAACCTGTAGTTAAAGATGTTAAAGTTGGTATGACTAAACAACAGGTTGTTGATATTGCTGGCCAGCCAGCAACCAGCATTACCATGGTTAATGCCCGTGGTACCTGTAGCACTTATCTGATTAGTGGAACAGATAAAAAGCCGCAAAACTATTTTGTTAGTTTTGATGATACCGGAAAGGTTCTCAATAAGGGCTACCAGTCTTGCTCTGAATATGACACCAATCCACAAAAATAAATCTCGATGATGTTAATAAATTCGCGTTTTCAGGCGGCCTTTTAGGCCGCTTTATTTTGCATATTAACTACTTGGTTGTTTTCTGTGCTCTAGCTCACGCTTTAATTGACATAAATTTCAAATCTCACTAAGCTCCACTTCAACACTGATAGCCAATATCTGTGCGTAAGCGTTCACGTCATCCAACGCATTTAATCCTGTTTGTTATTTATGCAGGGGAGAAGGCGTTTCTTTTTGGCTTTCTCCTTGCTTTTGGAGTTAGCACTTGTATGTCTCAATCTCATTTTATTAGCACCCCCAAAGCAAATCATGCGCTGTTTCCTTTGACGTCAGCCGTTTTTCTTACTTATCTCACGGTAGGATTACCTTTACCGGTTATTCCCTTATATGTGCATAACCAATTAGGGATGAGTAATACCATGGTGGGGATCGCCGTGGGAATGCAGTTTCTTGCAACGGTACTTACTCGCGGTTATGCGGGGCGGCTTGCGGATCAGCAGGGAGCAAAACGCTCCACGCTTCAAGGCATGTTGGCCTGTTCATTGGCGGGCGTTGCTTATCTATTGGCGGCATTACTGCCGGTTGATGCTATGACCAAATTTATCATTCTTTTGGCTGGTCGTTTAGTATTAGGCTTTGGTGAAAGCCAGCTGTTAACCGGAAATTTAACCTGGGGTTTGGGCCTATTAGGACCATCTCGCTCTGGTAAAGTGATGTCATGGACGGGCATGGCCATTTACGGTGCTCTGGCGGCAGGTGCGCCGCTTGGCTTACTGTTAAATCAACATTGGGGATTTGCCGCATTAGGCATTTCTACGCTTATTTTACCGCTTGTTGCTATTTTGATTAATTTCAAAGTAAAGCCTGTCGCGCCTCATGCGGGGCAGCGTATTCCTATGTGGCGGATGCTGGGTAAAATTTGGCAACCGGGCGTGGCTCTTGCGCTGCAAGGAGTCGGTTTTGCGGTAATTGGCACGTTCATTTCACTATTATTTAGCGCTCACGGTTGGGCGCATGCAGGATTGGCACTCACCAGCTTCGGGCTCTCTTTTGTTTTAATGCGAGTATTGTTTGGTCAGTTGCCAGACCGAATGGGGGGAATGAAGGTCGCTATTGCATCGCTGGTGGTTGAAACCATTGGGCTGGTTTTGATTTATTTAGCAAGCACCTCCATTGTGGCTCTTATTGGCGCAGCCTTAACGGGAGCAGGGTGCTCACTCATGTTCCCTGCATTGGGTGTTGAAGTTGTGAAAAGGGTACCGGTTCATGTACGTGGTACGGCGATGGGCGGATATGCTGCTTTTCAGGATGTTTCTTACGCTATCGCAGGGCCGCTGACCGGTGTTCTGGCAACTACGCTGGGCTATTCGTCGGTATTTGCCGTGGGAGCCGCATGCTCGGCGCTGGGTATTATCGTCATTCTGCTCTTCTTGCGACCAGTTGCATCACAGCAAGTTGAGTCTTAAGGGATAAAAAATCAAGGCCTCGAATGAGGCCTTGATTCTAGAGATAAATTGAGTTTGGAATAGAGCCACCAGTAGGTGTTATCCCGTCCCGCCATTTGGGTGGGTTTCCGCCGGGTAAGCCATCGAGGTGGCCGACATTGTGCTTGAAGCAACAACCAACACTAATGAAATCAACTTCTTCATTTGACTCCTTCATGACCTGCGGTTTAAGTACCATAACGCGATGCTTCAATGCGAAGCGTGATCGGGTTCACCCTCTGAGTAAATGGTTAGAATTCAGTTATTAATTCATTGTTATTAAGCGTAATTATTCGCTTTACAATTTTGGCACGTGAAAATGACGCATCTAATGGCGGCTGAAAACGAAGTATCTTAGATATTCTGCTAAGCTTAATAGGATTAAATTTATCAACGATATCAATTGTGCTCGCCAATTTAGGTTGGGCATTGGCTATTGGAGGTCTAAATGGGTTTGCTAAGTTTCGTTAAAGATGCGGGAGAAAAACTTTGGGATGCGGTGAGTGGAAACCGTGATGACAAACTCAAAGAGCATATCAATAAGCTTGGTTTACCAGGAGCCGATAAGGTTGACGTAAAAGTTGCCGATGATGGTACCGCAACGGTGTCAGGCGAGGGCGTGAGTCAGGAACTGAAAGAGAAGATCTTGGTTGCGATTGGTAACGTCGCGGGGATCAGCAAAGTAGACGATCAGCTCGCGGCTGCGCAGTCTGGTGTTGAAAGCCATTTTTATACGGTCAAAACAGGTGATACGCTTAGTGCGATTGCCAAAGCACAGTATGGCAACGCCAATGACTACATGCGTATTTTTGAAGCCAATAAACCGATGCTGTCGCATCCAGATAAAATCTATCCCGGGCAGACGCTAATTATTCCACAAAAATAATTGGGTCATCGGTTCATAAAGTGTTTATAAGCCGCTTATGCGGCTTTTTTTGCGCCACATGTTATCCATGAAATGCCATTTTATCCCTCGCCGATATGCGTTATGTCGTTGTCTTGCTATTATCGAGCAACAAAAAATAACGAGGCCTATCGGATGAAAAAGATTCTTACCCTATGTTTGAGTTCGCTATTATTGGCAGGGTGCGCAAGCAACGAGGGGCAATCGCCGTTTAAGAGCTATTTCTCCTGCGATATCCCTGCGGCGAGTCACTATCCTACCATCGAGTCTACGTCGGATTTACTCGTAAATATGCGCAAGCTGGGTGTTGATGCGGAACGTAAAAACGTTGTGGCGGCACAGTGGGAACAGCAAACCACAGATGCCAATGAGAAAGCGAAAATTGAGTCCTGCAGCAGTGAAATACGTCAAGCATCCGTACAGATCGTTCAACCACAGGTTAATCGAGTTCAACAGGTGACGACAGATCCCGCTCAGTTAACCGCGCTTAATGACGTCCATACCAAATGGCTGGCCTATATGAATTCCATTACGTTAAAAGGCACCGATGCCTCTTTAGCTAAAGCGTTCAATAATGCGGCTGATAAGCTTGAGAGTATGTGAGATTAGCTTCGGATTTTGTTTAAAAAAAGCACCTAAATAGAATTTAGGTGCTTAACAGATATGTTTGATTTAGCTTAGAAGTCGTAACGCAGACGAACCAAGTTCAGGTCACTTTTATTGTCTGTGGTATTAGTGAATACATGTTCGACGTCGATCTGGAAACCATAGTCAAACTTGGTAGAAATACCCAGCGTCTGATGGTTGCTCTGATAATCACGACCGGTGTTAAATTTCAGACGGTCACCAGCATAATAAGGTGTGATATTTTTCACCAGATATTGGCTGATTGGGAAAGTGTAACCCGCATAATATTCAACGCCGTAGCCATTTCCAGCAAAGTAATCATGACGATTTTTAACACCGGTCATCAAGAAATTACGATACCAACCGGCAGATGCTGCCAGAGTCCAATTGTCAGGTTTCCAGCTTAAACCAGAACCCAGCAACTGCTGACCATTATCATTTTTGCCACTATCCGCACCGTTATTTTGTTTGATGCTTTGTTGAATATAGCTGTACGCGGTACCCCACGTTAATTCATCGGTGATGTGGTAATCCACACCCAGTGCGCCGCCGCCTTTACGTTGATAGCGCAGCGGGTTGCCGTTATTTACGCCGGCAGGGTGGGAATCATCATGTAAAACACCGCCTACATATAGATCAACGGGCCCAAAGGTATTTTTATACTGGACCAGATTGTAGCTGCGGTATGAGCCGTCGTAGTTGCCGTTATAACCGTTACCTGGAGCCTGAGCCTGCATATCGAAGTCCCAGATATCCGTTTTAGCGCCTACAACGGTGTAGTAGATACTATTTTGCTTACCGTAGGTTAGAGTACCCCACGTTGCGCTTTTCAAACCTCCGAACAACATGCGACGGTCAGTGTTTGCTGCGCCATCTGCATAATGATTATCCCAGTTAAATAGTGCTGGAACATTCACTCCCAGTTCGTAGTAACCAATCAGGCTAACATCGTCGAACAGGTAATAATCAGCGGAGAAACGGAAACGCGTTCCGCCGTCATAACCGTTGCGCTTATAAGAGCCTTTATCGCTGTTACCCATTTCATCAATAAACTGCGGACGAATACTACCGCCAACCTGAAACTTCAAACGGCTAAGTGGATCGCCAGCCTGAGGATCTTGCTCTAACAGCGTGATTTCTGCGAGCGAGGAGAAAGACGCACAACCCAATGCCACAGCTAATACAATTTTTTTCGCCACATGATGTTTAATCATTTTTTATCCCTGACGTATCAACGAATGTTTAATTTACACTCGCAATTGTTTTATAAGTAAAATAATGGAAATACATAAAGTCTGATATATGTCGCAGCCACTAAATGCGATGTGCATTCAACTATATAGCGCAATAAATTGCAACAATAGTCACGTGTTTAAACTAAATAATTGGAACTGAAGTTTTAATTTTGCTGAAAATTAATGCAAGTTTCAAACTGCCGCATTAATTTCGCTCAATCCTAATACAAGAAGGGCAATAATCCAACTAGATTAGGTGTCGTTGGTGAATGGAAGTTGAGCAAAAATTAGAAAATAATAACGGATCTGAATTAGTACATCCTTGCAGTGCTGCTGAGTTATTATCACGTTGTGCAATGGTCATTTGACGGAATTGCTGGAAAGCAGAAAAGATGTTTTTAAATTGGATTTAATACACTCAATAATACTTATTAGCTCTAGTTTTTAGATTCGATTTATGCGAAAGCTTAAAACGCATTAAAGTTAATATATTTAAATAACTAAGGTAATAAACAACGCGGCTCCTAGAAGTCATATCAGAAAATATGTATCTCTCGCTTAAAGCTATTTATTCTTGTTGTAAATTTCACTGCTGTTTTCGTACTTGCTATCAATACTTTTTAGCAAGAAATACTTATATATCGCTCTCTACACTTACTTTACATGATAGTGAAACGTAGCGAGCTTTACTTTTATTACTCTAAATAAAAAGAGACCTGATACGATTCCTGTATCAGGTCTAGGGTAATGGCTCTTGGGAGAGAGCCGTGCGCTAAAAGTTGGCATTAATGCAGGCTTGGATTGCCTTGCTATTTAAGAGTAGTCGACGGTATTTTTTTTGCCAGTTTTTAGCAAATTATGCTGTAGAAGAGAGTTGTTGCAAATGTTAAGTCTTTCTTTTGCTGGGGGATGCGTTTGTGCGAGAGATTACACCATTACTAAAGTCTTGCTCTATCTATGTCTATGACTTCTCGTTAAGCGTAGCGTTTGTTGAGTCGGAGAGTGGGGTTGACGGCGTGAAAAATGAGGTTATCTGAAACTTGAGTCAATTATAGATTAAAAAAACACCGCCAATTGGCGGTGTTTGTGGTTAAGTTTATGGCGCTAGCGAAGGGGGATCGCGGTACCCCAGCTTTGCCATTTATCCGGCGCATTATCATTAAGTAGGTAATGCGTATTTGGTTGAGCCTGCGGGGCAAGCGGAGTGGTGGGTGGCGTTGCAAAGGCGATGCCGCCGCGAATAAATTGCTGGAATGTGCCCGTTTTGACCATTCCGCCCGTTAACCCAAACTCTACGTTGTAGCCTGAAGCAAGCCAGAATACTGAGTTTTCACGCACCAGCTTTTGGTATTTCTTGCTAATACGTAGCGCTACGTGCACGCGGTCAGACATTGAACCCAGATACAGGCCCGTCACGGTACCCACTTCGATGCCTCGGAAAAGAACCGGAGTGCCAATTTGTAGCGATCCCGTTTCTGGTGCATCGACAATCACGCTCAGCCCATCGAGATAGCGTGAATCTGCGATCGAGGCTTGTTGTAGCTCGAAAGTACGCATGGTGCGGCCATGGCCCGGTTCTAAGTTGATATAGGGCTGTAGCAATGTCTCTAAGTTACTGACGCCAGTGGCAGAAATCTCAGGGGTGACGATAGAGAAGCGCGTTCCTTGACGTGCAAAAGAGTCTACATATTCTGGGTAAAGCACCGCTTTCGCTAACACTTCGTTGCGTTCATTGGAGAGTTTTAGCGATTCAACCTGCCCAATATCGATGCCGAGGTAGCGAATTGGCATGCCAGCAGAGAGTTTTGACGCATCGTAAGTACGTAAGGTGATCTGGCTACCAATGGCTCGGGCAGCCGTTTCTGAAGCATAGAGCTCAAGCTTCTGCCCCTTGGTAACGCTTACGCCTTCTATGTTGTCAAAGCTAACAGCGCCTTTGATTGCGCGATCCAGCGGAGAGGCCTGAATCGTCAAGCCGCTGCCGTTGAGCTGTACTTTAGCTCCACCTTCCGCCCAGAAAATAGTCTGCGGTGTCAGCAGTTTTCGGTAGGCTGGTTGAATATACACATCGACTTCAAACTCATTGGATTTCGGCCGAACATCCACAATTTCGCCAACTTGGAATTTGCGATACAGCACAACTGAGCCTGCTTGTATGTCAGGTAAGGTTTCTGCGCGCAAAGTCAGGGTTGATGGAGGAAGATTACCGGTGATGCCTTGTTCCGCGTGTTCGCTGTTTTGATACAGCGGGTACTTATCCTTGGGATCGCCTTTGCTGCCTGGGATCACGCGAATACCGCCATCTAACCATTCTTGTGCGCTTGCACCGAGCACTTGAACACCGTCAACGCCAAACTTAACGTCAAGACGGCTGTTGACCACAAACTTGCTGTCGGCATGAATACGGCTGCGATACTGCGGTTCAATAGCAACGTCGAAGACAACCGCGTTGTCTTTCAGAACGCGGCTAAGAACTTGGCCAATTTTAATCCCGTTCATGCTGATAGGCTGCCCAACGTCCACGCCATAGCTTTGCGATGCGCTGAGTGATAGCTTAAGGATATTGGGCTGTTGCAGCAGCGACTCGGCGCTTGGCAACACGGCGAAATGGTTTTGTGGTTCACCTTCGCCGGGAAGCAGTTCAAATACGTTGCCCGTGAGAAGCTGGCTCAGTTTGGCATTATCCAAGCTGAGGCGAGGGCTGGTCATTTTAATACGCGTCCCGCTGCGCATCAGATCGACGATGCTAGGGTCAATCGTTAATTCACCGGTGACTTTGCTGTCTTTCTCCAGCGTCATTTTGGTGAGCGTACCGACCTGTAACCCTTGGTAGATAAGCGGCGTTCTGTCCGCGGTTAGGCCATCACCGTTGGGTAAATCTAAACCGATGACAACGCCGCGCTGGCTGTGGGCCAGATCGGGGTAGAGCGTGTAGTTGTGGTTGGCGACGGCCTGCTTGCCACCCTGCGGTGAGTCAAAGGCAATCGCACCATTCACTAACGCGGCCATGCTTTCCATCTGTACCGAAATGCCGTCTAGGGCAAAATCGCCTTTGAAACCAGAGACATTCCAGAAACGGCTGTTATCTTTCACCAAATTAGCAAAGCGCTTATCGATTAACACATCGATGCTTACGCCTTGCTGGTTTTCGGCAATCGTAAAATCATAGACTTTACCTACCGGGATTTTACGGTAATAAACGAGGGAGCCGGTGCTTAAAGATCCCAGATCGGGAGCAAACAAGTGGATTAGCAGTTCACCGGTATTAAGACGAAACTTAGGCTGAGTATCCAGTGCGACGAAATGTTGGCTAGGTTTACCCGTACCCGGCATCATCCCAATGTAGTTGCCGCCGACTAGCGCGTCTAATCCAGAGATCCCCGCCAGCGATGCTTTAGGCGTGACAAGCCAAAACTGGGTGCCATCACGCAGCGCGTCTTTCATATCGCTTTTAATGCTCACGCTGACTTCAATTTTATTGAGGTCATTGCTCAGCGCTATCTTTTGGACCGTCCCAACCTCAACGCCTTGATAGCGTACCGGCGTGCGGCCAGCGACCAAGCCTGCCGCCGATTGGAAATCGATAATGACAGTATCGCCACGCTCTTGCATCGTGGAGTAAATCAGCCAGCCTGCGATCAGAAGGGCGATAAAAGGTAATAACCAAAACGGTGAGATACGACGTTTACGTCGTAGCGTCGCGTTAGTCGGTGTATTCGGCGTTTCCTGTTGCATGAGCATCCCAAATCAGTCGGCTGTCTAACCATTCTACGGCAAGGATGGTTAGGAATACGGCGGCGCCAAAATAGAAGGCCGCCGGTCCCATTGTAAAAGAAAGTAGCTGGTCACGATTAACCAACGACATCATTAACGCGATGACAAAAAGATCGAGCATCGACCAGCGGCCAATCCACGTCACTAAGCGTAGTAGACGCATGCGTGTTTTTAGGCTGTGCTGGGTTTTAAATTGAATGCTGATCAACAAGAACAGCATCACGATGACTTTCGTGAAAGGCACTAAAATACTGGCAATAAATACGATTGCCGCAATAGGAATATTGCCTGACGTTGCTAAAGAAACCACGCCAGAAAAAATAGTGTCTTCCATCCGTACACCGTTCACGTACAAAATCGAAATCGGCAGCATATTAGCCGGGAAGAGCATCACGATTGCGGCAATGAGCGCGGCCCATGTTTTTTGCAGGCTGTACGGCTGACGAGCATGCAGCGTCGTATGGCAGCGCGGACAGCGGCCTCGTGTATCAGGCAGCCCCGTGTAATGACAGGCACAGCAGAGTTTCATTTCATACGGTGACGTTTTGGGCTGAGTACGTGGATAGAAACGCTCCCACAGCTGATTCAAATTGAGATGAATCAACGTGACCAGAGTGAGCAGCGTCATCATCACGTAGGCAAAGAAAGCGTTTCCCACGTTGATATCCGCGTATTCCTGAACCTTTATGCAGGCTACGCCCATGCCGATAAGGTAGATATCGAGCATGATCCACTCTTTTAATCTGTCTAGCATCAATAAGACCGGGCGCAGATTCATCCCCAGTTTATGCCCGAACCGCAGATAGAGAATGGAGAGTGGCAGCGTCAGCGGGGCACCTACGGTACAAAATGCCACCATGCTGGCCGTGACCGGATCGCCTTGGATCGCCATTTGCCAAATGCCTTCAATCAGGCTGGCGTAAATTGTCGTTCCCAGCAGGCGGATTTGAATCAGCGGTTCATTTAAGGCAAATGGCATCAGGAGCAAAATTGCGATGGACAGCGCGGTTAAGCGCGTCATTGACCAATCCCGCCCAGAGCAAATTTTGGCACAGCAACGTGGACAATATGCGGTATGGTTTTTATCCAACTCAGGAAGTTGGAAAACGTAGTCGCATTCGTGACATCGTTTGATGTGTTGTTCTGGTAGCGCGGTTATTCGAGTGATATTCATTCAGAAACGCAGGATGGATGGCGCAAGGGGTGAAAGTATCGCATTGATGGCCTTAAAACAGAATGGTTGTTATCAAAATGTAGGTCGAACTCATGTAAAGATACAATGTGTAACGAGTTAATGTGTAGTGATGTTGGATAGGCCTTGTGTGATAACGCATTTAATGCTTATTTTATGTGACGTATTCGAGCCTTATGGCTACCGCCCAGTAACAAGATAACGAGATTTACATGAGTAAAAAAGAGTTTTATACCGATTTAGCGCGTGATTTAGCTGCCCTCAGCAGCGGCGAATATAACTTTATCGCAACATTATCTAACGCAAGTGCGCTAATTTATGAGCGATTAGAGGATGTTAACTGGGTCGGATTCTATTTGGTTGATGGAAATACGCTGGTACTTGCGCCTTTCCAAGGGAAATTAGCCTGTGTGCGAATTCCTGTTGGTAAAGGTGTATGTGGTACTGCGTTTGCCAAAAATGAGATCCAACGCGTTGCCGATGTGCACGCTTTTGCCGGTCATATTGCCTGTGACGCAGCCAGTAATGCTGAAATTGTGCTACCTATTGAGGTGAACGGACAAGTTATTGGGGTTTTAGATATCGATAGCACAGTTTATGACCGATTCGATGAAGAAGATGAAAATGGTTTAAAATCAGTGGTTTCCGCTCTTTCTGAACACTTGAAAGAGTGCGACAGCACAAAATTTGTGACATTTGCATAAGGTTGTCGTGCGTATGGCGTGGCTTTTGGCGGTAGCGCCATTATAATGTCGCCTGTTCATGCCATCGCTGGTTGGCAAACCCGTTGTAATCAGGAAATTTCATGGAAAATCAACCCAAGTTGAATAGTAGTAAAGAAGTCATTGCATTTTTAGCCCAGCGTTTCCCGCAGTGCTTTAGCGCAGAGGGCGAAGCACGTCCGTTGAAAATCGGTATCTTTCAGGATCTGGTTGAGCGGATGCAGGGAGATGAAAACGGACTGAGCAAGACTCAGCTACGTTCAGCGCTCCGTCTGTACACCTCAAGCTGGCGTTATCTGCACGGCGTGAAAGTGGGTGCGGAACGAGTCGATCTTGACGGTAATTCGTGTGGTGTGCTGGAAGAGCAGCATGTGGAACACGCTCGTCAACAGTTAGAAGAAGCCAAAGCGCGAGTTCAAGCACAACGTGCAGAACAGCAGGCGAAAAAACGTGAGGCAGGGGAAACGACTGAGAATCGTCGCCCACGTCCAGCGGGTAAAAAACCTGCTGCACGTCGTACCGATGCTGCTAACGGCGATAAAGAAGCGCGTAAACCACGCACTCCTCGTCCGCAACAGGATCGCACGCCTCGCGCGAACACAGAATCAGCTAAACCGCGTGCTGTGCCGGTGACTGACATTACTAAACTGACCGTAGGTCAGGGCGTAAAAGTCAGCGCAGGTAAAAGTGCGATGGACGCTTCCGTATTGGAAATCACCAAAGATGGTGTACGCGTTCAGCTTTCTAACGGTCTGGCGATGATTGTGCGCGCAGAACACTTGCAGTTCTGATACGGAGGCCAGCCAAGGCATGAACAAATTTTTCAGGGTATCAGCGATAGCCCTGGCGTTATTCGCTGGTGCCAGCTTTGCGGCTGATAATGTTGCTTACAACATTAATCAGTTACCGCAGTTGCACCAAGAGCCGCAGCACGCGACCGTCAGTGAACGGGTGACGTCACGTTTTACGCGCTCTCATTATCGTCAGTTCGATTTGAACGATGATTTTTCTAAAAAGATCTTTGCTCGCTACCTCAATATGTTGGACTACAACCATAACGTGTTGTTGGCCTCTGACGTTGCGCAGTTCAAAGACCGTGAGACGGCGCTGGATGATGAGTTAAAATCCGGCCAATTAGATACCGCCTATGCGCTGTTTAATTTGGCTCAAAAACGTCGCTTCGAACGCTACGAATATGCACTCTCTTTGCTGAAATCCCCGATGACTTTCGACGGCAACGACACCATTGATGTCGACCGTAGTAAATCACCGTGGCCAACCAGCACGGAAGAGTTGAATAAGCTTTGGACCGCCAAAGTTAAATACGATGAATTGAACCTGAAACTGGCCGGTAAAGATTGGCCAGAGATTCAAAAAATCCTGACCAAACGCTATCAGTTTGCGATTAAACGCCTCACCCAAAGCAAAAGTGAAGACGTTTTCCAACTGTTCATGAATGCGTTTGCGCACGAGATTGATCCCCATACCAACTATCTGTCTCCGCGTAACACCGAGCAATTCAATACCGAAATGAGCCTGTCTCTGGAAGGTATTGGCGCCGTGCTACAGCAGACCGAAGACGATTACACCCAGATTAACTCAATGGTTGCCGGTGGACCTGCGGCGAAGAGTAAATCTCTCAAGGTTGGCGATCGCATCGTTGGCGTTGGACAGCCGGGTAAACCGATGGTGGATGTGATTGGCTGGCGTCTTGATGACGTGGTTGAGCTGATCAAGGGGCCAAAAGGCAGCAAAGTTCGTTTGGAAATTCTGCCAGCAGGCAAGGGGACCAAAACACGCACTATCACGTTAACCCGTGAACGGATCCGCTTGGAAGATCGCGCGGTGAAAATGAGCGTGAAAACCGTCGATGGCAAGAAAGTCGGGGTTCTGGATATTCCTGGCTTCTACGTCGGTCTGACCGACGACGTCAAAGTACAGCTGCAGAAGCTAGAAAAACAGAACGTGAGCAGCGTGATTATCGATCTGCGCAGCAACGGCGGCGGTGCGTTAACCGAAGCAGTATCGCTTTCTGGCCTGTTTATTCCTAGCGGTCCTGTTGTTCAGGTACGTGATAATAACGGTAAAATTCGTGAAGATGCGGACACCGACGGCGTTGTTTACTACAAAGGCCCGCTGGTCGTTCTGGTTGATCGCTTCAGTGCGTCAGCGTCTGAAATCTTCGCGGCGGCTATGCAGGATTACGATCGCGCGCTGATCGTCGGTGAACCCACCTTCGGTAAAGGTACCGTGCAGCAATATCGTTCGGTAAACCGTATTTACGATCAGATGCTGCGTCCTGAATGGCCGGAGCTGGGCTCGGTTCAATACACTATCCAGAAGTTTTACCGCATTAACGGCGGTAGTACGCAGCGCAAAGGCGTGACGCCGGATATTATTATGCCGACGGGGCTGGAGTCGATTGATACTGGCGAAAGCTTTGAAGACAACGCCTTGCCTTGGGATAGCATCAAAGCAGCTACCTACGATAAAGCAGGTGACGTGCAGAAGTTTGATCCGGTGCTGTTAGCCGATCACAACCAGCGCATCGCTTCGAATCCTGAGTTCCAATACATTGAGCAAGACATTGCTCACTATAAAGCACTCAAAGATCGTAAAAATATCGTCTCTCTTAACTATGCTCAGCGTGAGAAAGAGAATAAAGATGATGATGCAACGCGCCTGAAACGCATTAATGAACGCCTGAAAGTTGCGGGTAAAAAGCCAATTAAATCACTTGATGATTTGCCAAAAGATTATCAAGAGCCAGATCCTTACTTGGATGAAACGGTAAAAATTGCGCTTGATCTTGCTCAGCAAATGCAGGGCAGCTCAAAATAAGCGAGCACGGCAACAGTAAAAAGAGCGAGAAATCGCTCTTTTTTTATGCCCGTTGCCTTGGCGATATGGTGAGTAAATAGTCAATTATGTGATTTTTAGTACGTCAAATTGTAAAGTTATGTTTCTTTAGTGTGTTATTGCTTAACACCACTTGAATCCCGCGCAGATGGCCTTACGATCTATACACTAAATCATTCGAGTTGCATGAAAGCGGCAAACAGTTCTTATCAACAGACAATAGCTGTTAGCGCTTCTGCCACTTGAAGTAAAACGAGTATATGCATCGCATAATGCGTGCTCCATAAATGAGGATTAATAAATAACATGATGCGTATCGCTTTGTTCCTGCTAACCAACCTGGCTGTCATGCTGGTGTTTGGTGTGGTGTTAAGCCTGACAGGGATCCAGTCCAGCAGCGTGCAAGGGCTGATGGTGATGGCACTGCTGTTCGGCTTTGGTGGTTCTATTGTTTCGTTGTTGATGTCTAAGTGGATGGCTTTGCGTTCGGTTGGGGGAGAGGTTATCGAGCAACCGCGCAATGAGACTGAGCGTTGGTTGGTTGAAACCGTTCGTCGTCAGTCTCAGCAGGCAGGCATTGATATGCCGCAGGTGGCGATTTACCACGCACCGGATATGAACGCATTTGCAACGGGGGCGCGTCGTAATGCGTCACTGGTTGCGGTGAGCACCGGTTTGCTGCAAAACATGAGCCGTGATGAGGCTGAAGCCGTGCTTGCGCATGAAATCAGCCACGTGGCTAATGGCGACATGGTCACCATGACGCTGGTTCAGGGCGTAGTGAACACCTTCGTCATCTTTATCTCGCGCCTGATCGCTCAGGTGGCCGCCGGATTCTTGTCAGGCAACCGTGATGAAGGTGAAAGCAGCAGCGGCAATCCAATGATTTATTTCGCGGTATCCATGGTATTGGAAATCGTGTTCGGTATTCTGGCGAGCATTATTACCATGTGGTTCTCACGCTATCGTGAGTTCCGTGCAGATGCGGGTTCAGCTAATCTAGTGGGGCGTGAGAAAATGATCGCAGCGCTACAGCGCTTGAAAACCAGCTATGAGCCGCAGGAAGAAGGGAGCATGATGGCATTTTGCATCAATGGTCGTAATAAATCATTTAGCGAACTGTTCCTGTCACATCCGCCGTTAGATAAGCGTATTGAAGCCTTACGTACCGGCCAATATCTGAAGTAATTTAGATTTGCCATCGACGGCAGAGATAGCACGTTACATATAAAAAGGAGCCATATGGCTCCTTTTTACTATCCGAAAAACCTGATATCACCGTGCAACGCGCAGGCCACCTTCGGCTCCGCGTGGAGAGAACACCACTTGCCATAGCTGGATATCTCGAGCGCGGAAAGCCCCCGCGCAAGCATTGAGATAATAGCTAAACATGCGGAAGAAGCGTTGAGAATAGTTATGCTCGATCTTCGGCCAATTCTGCACGAAGCGTTCATACCAAGCCATTAGCGTGCGGTCGTAATCAGCCCCAATATTGTGCCAGTCTTCCATCACGAATTTACCTTCACTGGTGGTTGCGATGTGCTTAATTGAAGGGAGGCAGCCATTAGGGAAGATATATTTATTGATCCAAGGATCTACATTCATATTGGTTTCGTTTGCGCCAATGGTATGCAGCAAGAAAAGACCATCAGGTTTTAAATTACGCGCCACCACGTTGAAGTAGGTTTGATAGTTCTTTGGCCCAACATGCTCGAACATGCCCACTGACACAATGCGATCGTACTGTGAGTTAAGGTCGCGATAGTCTTGTAGCAAAATTTGCACGTCTAAATCTTTACAACGTTCCTGTGCCATTTTCTGTTGTTCTGCTGAAATGGTGACGCCGTGAACGGATACGCCGTAGTTCTTCGCTGCATAAGCTGCCAAACCGCCCCAGCCACAGCCGATATCCAGCAAGGTCATACCAGGCCGCAGTTGAAGCTTTTCGCAGATCAGTTTTAGCTTAGCCTCCTGAGCTTGTTTTAGCGTCGTCGCATCTTTCCAGTAAGCACAGGAATATTGCATGTAGGGATCAAGCATTAGGCTGAATAGGTCGTTGCCTAAGTCGTAGTGTTCTTTGCCGACGATCCACGCACGTTTTTTCGATTGAAGATTGGTAAGACGCGCCGCGGCGACACGCAAGGTGTCTTTGATGTGGTGTGGCAGCTGATTCTCAAGCCCAGCTCGCAGCACCTTCTGAAAGAAAATATCTAAGCGGTCGCACTCCCACCAGCCGTCCATATAGCTCTCACCTAAACCGAGTGAGCCTTCTTGCAAAACGCGCTTGAAAAAGTGTGGATTTTTAACGCGAATATCAAAAGGGCGCGAGCCATTAACCTCGATATCTGCCGACTGCAACATTTCACTGGCAATTCGATACCATTGACTGTTTTGCACGCTTAGATCTTCTATACACGATGAACTCATAGTTTCTCCATGAACCAAATTCTTCATAAAACTGACCTGCTAGAGAGCGTTGGCAATCTAAAGGCGCACGAGTACCAACGGATAATCCGCGGTGTTTAACCCGACTTAGAAAAATGGAAAACTGAGGAAACCCATGCGTTTAGCAGGGACTCATCCTTAAGAAAAAATGTGATGTGATCCGCACATCGGAAAGTAAAAGTTACTTACTAGCAGAATAATTGTAAAAGCAACCTTCGCAGTATAGGACGCAGCGGTGAGAGACTCAAGTATGAATCTACACCGCTGCTCAATGGCTTAGCCTAAAGGAGACAAAAATAAATTAATGCTGTGACAGGTGTTTTTTGCTGGATTCATTTACCGTTAGTGACTCATTAGTTAACTTCTTTGTGACGCTGTCACTTTTGAGCCAATAACCGATTGCCACTAATACCACCGTGCCCGCCATGATGGCGGTTGTGGCCAATAATGCAGACTCGACGAAAACGGATACCAGCAGGCTTGCCAAGAAACAGATGCCTAGCTGTAGCGTGTTCTGCAGTGCGGCCGCTTTACCACTGCTTTCTGGGAATGGGGTTAACGCATTGGCAACCACGATAGGGTAAATCGCACCGTTTGCCATGGCCATAATGCAGAAAGGGACTAACAGGGCAAAGAGTCCCGGTGAGCTCAGCAGCGCCATCGCGAACATTCCAACCATGCTCAGGCTGTATACCACTAAAAGCCAAGGTAGCATCAAGTTTCCGCCGATACGGCTCAGCAGCGCGCGGCAGCCATAGCCGCCAATCAAGAATGCGATAGTCTGTGGCACATAGCTTAGGCCAATGTCATTCGGGCCATAGCCCATATCGCCTAAAATGAACGGTGAACCGGTTAGCCAGGCAAAGAAACCGGCAGAGCACGCCGCAAAGATCATCACGTTGCCAGAGAAAATATTTGAGCGCATCAGTTGGAAAAAGCTGATGTTCTCTTTTGGCTGGTTTTCTGTGGGTTTCCGACGCTCATCTTTGAGCATGAGGGTTGGGATCAACAGAAGCAAAGAGATACCAAACAGCACGGCAAAGATAGCCTGCCATTCTAAATGGTTAAGCAACCACGCACCTAATAGCGGAGCAAGGGCTGGGGACAATGCCACCAGCGGCATGATAGTGGCGAACACACGATTGGCAACGCCTTTGCTGTAGCGGTCGATAACCAGTGCTTGCCACGTCACGGCGGCAGAACACACCCCAATCGCCTGCACAAAGCGCAGCACGAGAAGTTCGGTAGTGGTATCCACCCACAGCATGCCCAAGCAGCCAAGACTAAACAGAGTTAAGCCCATGGCTAAAACCGGCTTACGTCCGATGCGATCGGACAGTGGCCCCCATACCAGCTGCGCGAAGGCAAAACCAGCAAGGAAAATGCTGAGGCTTGCGCTGATAGCACCCGCAGAAGCATTGAGATCCTGCTGCATGGCACCAAAAGCAGGAAGATACATATCAGTGGCCAGATATCCCAGCATGCTCAATCCGGCCAGATAGAACATGAAAAATGATGAAGTTCGCATTATTTTGACTCGTTATATATTTGTTGCAGAATGAATGTGTGACGCGTGGAGTGTAGCGATCTCTCTAATTACTTGTGAAACGCTAATATTTGCTATCATGGATGAAAATTTTTGAAAGCAAGAAAAGTGAGGTAGCGCACATGTGGTCGGAATACTCATTAGAGGTTGTTGATGCAGTTGCTAGGACGGGAAGTTTTAGCGCCGCAGCGCAAGAACTGCACCGTGTGCCGTCTGCCGTGAGTTATACGGTACGCCAATTGGAAACATGGCTGGCGGTGTCACTGTTTGAACGACGTCATCGAGATGTTGAACTCACCGAAGCTGGCGCATTTTTTGTTGATGAAGCGCGAACTATTATCAAAAAAATGAATTCCACCCGTCGTCAATGCCAGCAGGTGGCAAATGGCTGGCGTGGGCAGCTAAATGTTGCAGTCGATCGCATCGTAAATCCCCGTCGAAGCCGCCAATTAGTTGTCGATTTTTACCGCCATTTCCCTGATATGGAATTAATGATCCATCCCGAAGTGTTCAACGGCGTATGGGATGCCTTAGTTGCCGGACGTGTAGAGGTAGCGATAGGGGCGACGCGAGCGGTTCCTGCCGGAGGACGTTTTTCTTTTCGCGATATGGGATTTCTACGTTGGCACTGTCTGGTGAGCCCCGATCACCCGCTGGCAAAACTGGAAGGCGAGTTAAGCGACGACAAAATTCGTCCTTTTCCCGCCTTGTGCATTGAAGACACCTCACGAGATCTGCCTAAGCGCGATACATGGCTATTAGACAACCAGCGCCGCTTGGTGGTGCCTGATTGGCAGTCTGCCTGTGATTGTCTAGAGAATGGACTTTGCGTTGGTCTGATGCCTGCACACATGGCGGAACCACTGGTGCATTCGGGTAAGCTGAAGATCTTGCAGTTGGCTCAGCCGTTTCCGGATAGCGCTTGCTGTGTCACTTGGGAAGACCATACCCGTTCACCGGCCATTGATTGGTTACTAGATTACTTAGGTGATACTGAAACGATGAATCAAGAGTGGCTCAGCCCTGAATAGGGTTAGAGCATGATGATTTGGCCGTTTGGTGGAACATCGTCTTCGTCGTGTGTCACTAGCAGGGTGGCAATATTCGCCTGTTGCAGTTCGCCAAATACCCATTGGCGAAACTGTTGTCGCAGCGATTTATCAAGCTTGGAAAAAGGTTCATCCAAGGCCACGGCGCGAGGGCGAGAAAGCAGGGTGCGCAACAAACTGATTCTGGCACGCTGACCGCCAGATAATTCATCAGGATAACGAGACGAAAACTCAGCCATGTCAATTTTCCCCAACGCCTGCGTGACCAGCTGATGCTGTTTTTCTTTGCCGATGTTTTCAGGTAAGGCGAAAAGCAGGTTTTGTGTAACGTTTAGGTGGGGAAACAATAAATCATCTTGGAATAACAGCCCGATTTTTCGCTGATAAGCCGGAAGTTCAGTCACCTCGTGATTATCAATCAGTACTTTTCCCTGCGTTGATAGAGGAGCATGAGCATGTCCCGCCATCGCCAGCAATAAGCTCGATTTCCCGCAGCCGCTTGGCCCCATCAGCGTCAGTATTTGGCCGCCTTCGACGCGGGTATTCAACGCTGAAGTTAGCGGCGTGCCATGCAGCAAAACTTGAAATTGCTCAAACGCTAAAACCGTCACAGTTTTTTGTTCCTTGTCAGTATGAATGGCAGAAATAGCGCGATACCGTAAACCAAAAGCGGAATGAACGTTTGCCACAAAGCGGCAACGGCAGCCATGCGGCGATCGATACCGGATGCATAGGCAACGGTTTCCGTTGCTAGCGTGGGGAAGCGCCCAGCGCCCAAGCCTAGCGTGGGTAAATATAATCCCATGCTAACCGCAAAACCTAGCGCTACGGAAAGCGCCAGTGGTTTATTCAACAAACGGATCTTAATACGCCAGAAACACGCCCAGGGCGACTTCCCAAGAGATTGTGCGGTGTAGATCAGCCGCGAATCGAAAGTCTGCCACGCGCCGCTGAGGCTAAGAAAATAGTACGGAACGACAAACACCATATGGGCAAAGATCACGCTGGGCAGCAGACCAATCACATCCAACCAAGCGGCCATGTGCTGCAAGCCGAAAATCAGGCTGATTTGTGGAATCAACAGAGGGGCGAGCAGAAGCCATAAATTTGTATTTCTACGCGTATAAAACTGCCATTCTAAAAACCCAACGCACAGCACTAAGCTCAATAGGTTTGCCATACAGGCAATCAGCAGACTATTTATAATCGGCGCACTAAGCTGATGAATGCTGGTAAGCCAATAATCATAGGTCCACTGTAGCGGAAAAGAAGATGAGAAAGGCCAACGCCACGCAACCGACCAAACGAAGAGTACCGTATACGCGCCTAGCGTTAATAGAATGCCAATCACCCAGAGCGGGGTAAGGGGTATACGCCACGTATTACGTCTTCGTCCATAAGCGTTGCGGCAATATTTCAGCCAGATTTTTTCAACACAACGCCATGCAACAAAGCAAACTAACGTGATAACAATAAGCAGCAGCGTGCCAGCGGCAGCGAGAGATTGATGCCGCATGGATGGTTCACTGATCCATTGCCAAACTAACAACGCCAAGGTGGTTGGCTGCTGGGGTCCCAATAGAATGGCAATATCCACGGCGGATAGGCCAAAGGCAAGTACGCAAAACAGCGGTAGACGCAGAGCCACCAGTATTTGCGGGACTAACAGCGACCACCAGACTTTCTCACTGTGGTAACCCAATGCGTTACCCGCCTGTATTTGGCGGACGACATCGATTCGGCCCGCGATATTAAACGCCATCAAAAATAAAAAAGGCGTCTCTTTGATCACCAGTAAAAGAATTAAGGACAGGGCATAAGGGTCATTGACGATCGTCCAATCTGGCGGGCGCACAAAACTCGTCAGTGCTGGGGATATAATCCTGAGCAGCCAGCCTGAAGGGGATAACAGCAGTATGAGGCCGGTTGCCAGCGCAATATGCGGCATGGCCAAAATCGCGCTTGAAATAGCCCGAGCAGTGCCGCTGGCGCGCTGTATAACCTGTCCGCAAAGCGCTAATGCCAACCAAAGTGATATTAACGTTGCGGCAATTGCGCTCCATAAGCTTAGGCCAACCGAGCGCACTAACCCCGGCCATTGGAATAAAAGCGCCCACGGCTGGGTGAATGTATTGAGCGTGGAAATGTCAGACAGTGGCTGAGTCAGCGCCAAGAGCGCCGCCAATATTGGCAACGCTCCTGCTAAGAACAGCACAACGGGGAACAGCGCTAAAAGATAAGGGCTGTTCTTCATCACTTAGCGGCGATAATCCAGATATGGGCCATCGGCAACGGAGCGACGTTCCACGAGTTTTGGATGCACTTCAATCGTTTGGGAATCTTCACGCTTGCTCACGATACGGTCTAGGAGCATGTCAAAGGCCATTGAGCCCAAACGCTCTTTCGGCTGGTGGATGGTGGTCAACGCTGGCGAGAAGTAGCGAGCGTTGCGCACGTTATCATAACCGATCACCGATATATCCTGCGGTACGCGCAAGCCCATCTCATCGGCGGCGCAAATTGCGCCCATCGCCATGATGTCGCCGCCCACAAACACTGCGGTTGGGCGATTTTTTTGCGACAGGATCTGATGCATCGCTTTGTAACCGGATTCTGGTTCGAAATCGCCTTCTACCATCCACTCATCGCGGGCAGGAATATTGGCTTCTTGCAGGGCTTTCAGGAAGCCACGTAGGCGACCGCCGCCGGTGTTACGAGAAAGCTGACCGGTAATCGCGCCAATATCACGATGTCCACGTTCAATTAAATAGCGACCAGCTAAATAGCCACCTTCGAACGCATTATCCTGAATGGCATCCGTAAAATCACTGCGTTGCGTTCCCCAGTCCATCACTACCATTGGAATATTGCGGTAGTCCTCAAGGGTTTGCAGCAGGTTCTCTGGGTATTCAGAACACATCACTAACAATCCATCGACGCGTTTTTGCGCCAGCATCGCTAAATAAGCTTTTTGCTTTTCAGGATTATTGTGAGAGTTACATAGAATGAGCGTATAGCCTTGGCTGTAACAGGCGTTTTCAACGGCCTCAATCACCTCAGCAAAATAGGGCGCCTCGCTGGACGTCGCCAGCAAGCCGATCGATTTGGTGTGGTTAACTTTCAGGCTACGGGCGACGGCGCTGGGGGAGTAGTGCAATTCTTTAATCGCTTCCCAAACAGCGGTCTTGGTCTCTTCTGCGACAAAACGCGTCTTATTAATAACGTGAGACACTGTCGTGGTTGAAACGCCCGCGCGTTTTGCCACATCTTTAATCGTTGCCATGAAACAGATGACTCCTAAGCTAATGTAACTATGACATAGCTATTGTGTTAATCGTTTGCTTACGTACATCAAAATACACTGATTACAATCGCATCAAAGAGAGGAATATGCGGATATATCAAGCGCCAGCCTATTCTTTTACGTTATGAAAGCTGATACGTAGCAGTAAACCGTAAATTTTGGCCTATAAAATGCAAAAGGGGAAGTCAAAATTGTGTGTTAACAGAAAGAATAATCGAAAGTTTTACTGCGTGCGATCCCATTTAAGGTATGTGAAAATGATTTCACACACTTTCTGCAAGTGTTTATGTATAATCAAAATTGATCTGATAACGAAATGCGGGAGAAGAAGAAATGGAAACCGATCTGAAATATTCTCTAATGACAACGGTCGCAGCACTGGCTGTGATTGTTATCTTTAGTTTTGTTGCTGCGCTACATTGATTTATCGCTAAGTTTTCTATCGATAGCCGTTAACATGGCTAAAACAAAAGGCGGTCAATTGACCGCCTTTTTCATGTACGTCACTCAGCAAACTTATGCCAGGTTTTTCGCCACGAATTCCCAGTTTACCAGAGCCCAGAAGTTCTCCAGATACTTAGGACGCGCATTGCGATAGTCGATGTAGTAGGCGTGTTCCCAAACGTCCACGGTCAGCAGTGGTTTGTCACCGTTGGTCAGTGGAGTTGCAGCGTTTGAGGTGTTTACAATCGCCAAAGAACCGTCTGCTTTTTTAACCAGCCAAGTCCAACCAGAACCGAAGTTACCGATGGCAGATTTAGTCAGTTCTTCTTTGAAAGCATCAAATGAACCAAACGCTTTGTTAATGGCTTCAGCCACGGCGCCAGTTGGTGCGTTGCCACCTTTTGGTGACAGGCAATGCCAGTAGAAGGTGTGGTTCCAAACCTGAGCGGCGTTGTTGAAGATACCGCCAGTAGAGGTCTTGATGATCTCTTCCAGTGATTTACCTTCGAATTCAGTGCCTTTTATCAGGTTGTTCAGGTTTACCACATAGGTATTGTGGTGCTTACCGTAATGGTATTCCAAGGTTTCTGCGGAGATGTGCGGTTCCAGTGCGTTTTTTTCGTATGGTAATGCAGGTAATTCAAAAGACATTGCTCTCTCCTATTATTGCTCTATTTTGCAATGAAACAGTTACACGTAAGTGTTTTATGTTTCATGCATCACACCAACGTTAATGTCAGTGAGCGGGTTTTTAAATTTGAAACGATCTTGTTGATCTCTTGTTATGGGGATCGATTTTAGCAAGTTTTGAATCTAATAACAGGCAAAATTTTTGTTTTTGGTTATCAATTGGCGATTTGTGCACCATTCGTTCAAAACGGTGACAGAAGGAAAATAAGGGGAGGGGATAATACCAAGATGGAGTAGATCTAAATGATAGGGATTATCACAAAATGCAATTAATCCCTATCATGAATCGGTTTAATCGTGACCTTCTGTTATTAACGAATCGTTTTTGGCGTCATTACGCGGCGAGCGCCAACGTAGTGCCCTTGCCAATAATCATTATCTAAATAGCTGATTCGAATTTGTTCGCCGGTGCGAGGTGACTGAATGAATTTGCCTTCACCCATATAAACACCCACGTGATCGGCGGCACCACGATTATTAATACAGAAGAAGACTAAGTCGCCTTTTTGTAACTCTGTTTTTTTCACCGGAGCCGCATCGCGCAGATGATACATTTCATTGGCAGTACGAGGGATCTTAATGCTGAGCAAATCCTGATAGGCGTAATAAACCAATCCGCTGCAGTCAAAACCAGTGCTTGGTGATGCGCCACCCCAGCGGTACGGTTTTCCTACCTGATTCATCAGCTTGTTCATGGCCGTTTGTTTGGCATGCTGATAGCGTTTTTTATGCTGAGGGCTTAGACGAATCGGTTTGCCATCAACAATTTCAATATTGTTTTGATTCAGCTTGAGTTTGGCTAATTCGCCTTTGCTGCTTCTACCATGGCTATTCAATTCACCGCGCTGGCGGCCATAGGTTTTTTTATTGTTAACGCGAGCCAGCGTAGCGGTGGAGTGCGTACCGTTTTTCTTGGCGCTAGATTTTGCTTTCGGCTTAGAAATAGAGGCGAGTACGGCTTTATCTATTTTTTTGCTATTCGCTTTATTGCGCGCCACTTCTCTATTTTTGGCAAACTTAGTGGCGAGAGCGCTAGGTTTAGCTGTTGCTGATTTTTTAGTCGTTTTGCTTTTTTGTTCTAACGATTTTTTATTTTTTGCCGTCGTCGTAGACGTCGCTGTTTTTTCTTTTTTGCTGGTGGCGGGTTTTCGTTTTTTACGATCGGCAGCTTCGCTACTCGTCGCATGCGACTTTCGCTGATCGGCAACGACTTTATGCCCCGGAGAGGCATTCGCTGCATTAGCAAATAGCTGTGTAAACAGCAGAACAAAGAGCGCGATATATAGACGCATCGATAGGTTCCAGGCTTTGTCCCAAGCAAAAAACATGGCAAACAGTATTAAATAAACAGCCGTAACAAAACAGCATTCATTTCTGCTATTTATATTCTCTTTGTGACTAAATGTTACGATGATTGAATCAGATGCTGTTTTATTCGAAAAACGCTGTAAATCTGATCATGTGCAAAACGGATATAGCATAGCACGTTTTTAGATTAAACTGAGCTTACGCTGTGACGGGGTGTTGAAATTCAGATAATAGCCACATAAAAGATGGCGTTTTTTTCTCAGAGCGACACTCGGTAGAATCCAGTACAATAATTCGATATGCACTTGCATGCTGTAGGCATAACACTGGCTAGAGGAAGTAAACTAAAATGACAATGACCACCATTGAAAAAATTCAGCACCAACTGGCTGAAAACCCGATTATTTTGTACATGAAAGGCTCACCTAAACTGCCAAGCTGTGGCTTCTCTGCGCAAGCAGTTCAGGCATTGTCAGCCTGTGGTGAACGTTTTGCCTATGTTGATATTCTGCAAAACCCAGATATTCGTGCTGAACTGCCAAAATATGCGAACTGGCCAACGTTCCCGCAGCTGTGGGTAGAAGGCGAGCTGGTTGGCGGCTGTGACATCATCATTGAGATGTACCGTGCTGGCGAACTGCAGCAGCTGATTAAAGAGACTGCGGCGAAGCATCCTGCACAGGAAGAACAGTAATCGTTGATGATTATTGTGAGCAAAATAAAGGCGCCTAAGGGCGCCTTTATTATTTATCGCGTTAACTTATAAACAAAAAATTTTACACAGGCTCGATATGCAGCAAGCAAGAGAGGCGGATTATTCGGTGGCTTCTTCTGGTGCAGGCGTTGGCAATGGCCATCCACCCATACGTTTCCAGCGGTTTACCAACTCACAAAACAGCGTTGCGGTTTGCTCTGTATCATACAGCGCAGAGTGAGCCTGAGTGCTATCAAAAGGAATATTGGCGGCGATACAGGCTTTCGCAAGCACGGTTTGTCCTAATACCAAACCGCTTAGAGCGGCAGTATCAAAGGTGGCAAACGGATGGAAAGGGTTACGTTTTAACCCGGCACGTTCTGCCGCGGCCATGACGAATGAATGATCGAAGTGCGCATTATGCGCAACGATAACCGCACGATTGCACTCCTGATCTTTAATGCCTTTGCGAACCGCTTTGAAAATAGCATGCAGGGCTTCGTATTCGCTGACCGCGCCCCGTAATGGATTTTCAGGATCGATGCCGTTGAATGCTAGAGCTTCTGGAACAAGAACGGAGCCAACAAAAGGCTCAACGTGGAAATGCAGTGTTTCGTGTGGCTCTAACCATCCATCGTCAGTCATGCGTAACGTGACTGCCGCAATTTCAAGTAGCGCGTTGGTGTTGGCATCAAAACCCGCAGTTTCGACATCAATGACAACAGGATAGAACCCGCGAAAGCGCGCGCTCAGCGTATTAAGATTGGTGGTTTCAGCCATGTTCAACTTCTGGTCTATGGAATGCAGCGCGCATTATGGCAAATTTTTTTGCAGTTTGCAGTCAGCAAACGTGGGGAGACTCTCATTCAGGTAAAACATAAAAAAGCGAACGGCTATGCGTTCGCTGTATTTTTAAACAAAACAGTCAGGTTTTATCCTAGGGGGGGCGAGGTTAGTTCCCCAAGCCTGCATCTGCCTGTTTGTTTTCGATCAGTTCGATTTTGTAGCCATCTGGATCTTCAACAAAAGCGATAATAGTGCTTCCGCCTTTAACTGGGCCAGCTTCACGCGTGACTTTGCCACCCGCTTTGCGGATGTTTTCACAGGTTGCCGCAACATCATCAACGCCTAATGCCAAATGGCCAAATGCGGTGCCCATGTCGTAGCTTTCTACGCCCCAGTTGTAGGTCAGTTCGATAACAGAACCCACGCTTTCATCACTGTAACCCACGAACGCGAGAGAGTATTTATACTCTTCGTTTTCGCTGGTACGCAGCAGACGCATGCCTAAAACGTTGGTATAGAAGTCGATTGAGCGTTGCAGATGACCAACACGCAGCATGGTATGAAGTAAACGCATAATTTCCCTCTGAAATTAGAATGGCCTTGATGACAAGGCTTCGCTATCAAGAATAACGACAGGATGTAGACACATTGTAACAGCCTACTTTCAGCGATCAATAAAAGCCCCAGATTAATCACCGCCGCTGTAAATAAAAAACCCTCTGACAGAGTGGAGGCGGTCAGAGGGTTGGTAGTTATTATGCCAAGATATTACAGCTACAGCGTTGGATAATCGGTATAGCCTTTAGCATCACCACCGTAGAAGGTTTCTGGATGTGGTGTATTCAGCGGGGCCTTTTTCTCTAAACGCTTAACCAAGTCAGGGTTGGCGATAAAGTTACGACCAAAAGCAACCGCGTCAATAAGACCTTGGTTCAGCAGCGTTTCGGCTTTTTCAGCGGTATAGCCGCCTGAACCGATAATAACACCGCTAAACTGTTTGCGAACCGCCTGACGGAATGCCTCAGAATAAGGTTTGCCGCCCGCCCAATCAGGCTCAGAAATATGCAGGTAAGCAATTTTGCGTTGGTTAAGTTGACCGATCAGGTAAAGCGCGGCTTCTTCTTGATCTTCACCATTGTCCAGACCATTGAACGGGCCCAATGGTGAAATACGGATCCCAACGCGACCTGCGCCTGATTCGGCAATTGCAGCGTCAACCACTTCCAACGTTAAACGTGCACGATTTTCAATGTTGCCACCATATTGGTCGGTACGGTGGTTAGACGCCGGTGACATGAACTGATGTAATAAATAGCCATGAGCAGCGTGCAGTTCAACCAGATCGAAACCGGCTTGGCTTGCAAGGCTTACCGCATGGCGGAAATCGTTAACGATGCCTGGGATTTCACTGGTTTCTAAAGCGCGAGGTTCTGAACAAGGCACGCGTACCCAGTGACCATTTTCATCACGTACCGTGGTGCGGGTATCGGCGGCGATAGCAGAAGGTGCAACCGGAGCCTGTTGATTTGGCTGGAGGCTATTATGAGAAATACGGCCTACGTGCCACAGCTGAACGGCGATATGCCCGCCATGCTGATGAACGCCAGACACAATTTTTTTCCATGCTGCGAACTGCTCTGGTGTATGTAATCCTGGAGCACCCGCATAGCCTTTGGCTTGGAATGAAACCTGAGTGGCTTCAGTAATGATCAAACCTGCGCCTGCGCGCTGGTTGTAATATTCACCCATCAGCGGGGTGGGAATATCACCCGGTTCTGTGCTGCGCAGACGCGTCAGCGGAGCCATGAAAACGCGATTAGGTAAAGTAACGTCACCAACGGTGACCGGTGTGAATAACTTTTCGATTTTCATAGTCAATCCTGTTGCAGTTGTTGCGCATTATCTTGCGCCACGAAGTTTAGGTTTGCTCGTTAGACGTGGGTAAAACGTGACAGCGAGGCTTGGGCAAAGACTAATAGACCAGTTGGTCTAAGTCAATACAAGCGAAGATAGTTTGTGAAGAAATAATTTTAAATGCAGTAATTATAGGCAGTTATAGATAACAATACGCCCACGGACAGCGCGTTGCTGTCCGTGAGAAAGAGGGATCGGTAGAGGATTGTGGCTTGTAGCTTAGTAAGCGGCAGTGAATTGCTGCTTAATAAATTGTGGCTGTTCTATTTCATTCAGAATGGCAACGGCAAGATCCTCGACGGAAATATTAGCAGGCGCATCGCCGTTCATCAGTAATGAGGTTGTACCCAAACGGAAATTACCGGTGCGTTGACCCGGTGCCAGCATCGCCGCAGGGGATAATACCGTCCAATCCAGCGGGCTACCTGCACGTAATGCGTCACGCAGCTCGCGAGCACCTTGCGCGCCGGGGCGGATCTCAGCGGGGAACTGTGGTGTGTCGATTAGCTCAACGCCTGGTGCAACTTCAAGACTACCCGCGCCACCGACGACCAAGAAACGTTTCACACCTGATTTTTCGACCGCTTTCAAAATAGCATTGCTACCTTTAACAAAGTTGGCGTACAAATCGGGATCGGTCCAGCCGGGGTTAAAGGCACTGATCACGGCATCGACGCCTTTCAGCGTTTGTGCCAGCCAATCAATGTCGGTCACATCGCCAAGTGCAATATGCAGATGGCTGTTGGTGGGTAAATCTTTGGTATGACGAGCGATAGCGGTCACTTCATGACCCCGTGCCAACGCTTCGTTAACAGCCACACGACCCACAAAACCTGTTGCACCGATAATAGCGAGTTTCATCATTCATTCCTTTTTCAACATTGGTTGCGATATTGGTTGCGATAGAGAAACTTTAATCCTTAACAGCATGGCTGATAAGTGGCATATTGCCACTAACTTCTTTAAGTAAAACTTCAAGATGAAAGGCGTGATTCGATGGATAAACTTAATCGCATGGCCGTATTTGCCGTTGTCGTCGCGGAAGGTTCATTGAGCGCGGCGGGGCGACGTTTAGGCATGAGCGCTTCCGCCGTGAGCCAACACATGCGAACGCTGGAGCAAGATCTCGGGGTAACGCTGCTGCATCGTTCTACGCGAAAACTCACGCTTACCGACGCGGGTGCGGCATTTTATCCTGGCTGCAAAGCCATGCTGCATGAAGCGAGTCAGGCAGAGCAACGATTGGCCGAAATGCGCGATACGCTGGTGGGTGAGTTGCGCATTGCCACAACGATAGGGCTTGGCGGCGCGCCGCTTGCTCAGGCACTTGCCCCGTTATTGCTTGCTCATCCTAAGCTGAGTCTGCGGATCTTAGCCAACGATGAAATTATCAATTTAATTGAGGTTCGCGCTGATATTGCTTTGCGGGTCAATCGACAATTGGATGATGCTTCTTATATTGCTCATCCGTTAGCAACCTGGCCGATGGTGTTATGTGCATCGCCGCGTTATCTAAATCGCAGCGGGATACCGGAATCGCCGCATGAATTGACGCAGCATCAATGGTTGATCAATACCAACGATGCGATCCCTGCCTCAATCACCTTACAAAAACGCAGCGGGGAGATGTGCAAAATTCAGTTGCCCGATATCGCCACCGGCAGTAGCAGTATGAATGTGTTACGTGCATTCACCTTGGAAGGATTAGGAATATCTGTGCAGCCGTTGTATGAAATCAGCCATGAACTGCAAAGAGGCGATCTGGTGATGTTATTACCAGAATGGCGGCCAACGCCGCTTAAGCTGCACGCGCTAACGCTTGAGCGAGTGCATACAGAAAAGAGCCGACAGGCCATGCTCTGCTTGCGTAATTTCTTCCAGACATATAAAGATACAGAATATTAACCGCAAATGGATTTGCTCAGTTCCTTGTTTGCGTCTTCACTTAAGAGGGTAAGCAGGAGGTATATCATGGCCCAGCAGCTTGAATTTTTTAATATTCCCAGCCCGTGTCGTGGTATATGTCAGGCGGATGAGCGGGGTTATTGTCGTGGCTGTATGCGTAGCCGAGAAGAACGGTTTGGCTGGATGAAACTGAGCGATCCACAAAAACGTGATGTGCTGCGTTTGTGCCGCCAACGCTTTTTACGTCAGCGGCGCAACGATAATGTCGATCAGATTAACCCACCGGAGCAACCATCGTTGTTCTGAGTGCTCAAGGCTTGCTTGTCACTGACGGAACCACGCTTTGCTGTAGCTGCGATAAAGAACAATATAAGCGCCACACCAGACCGGCTAAATCACGGCCGCTTTGGTCAGGATGGCGAGAGAGCACATCGCTGATCCTTAACAGTTCGGCTAAGGTTCCATCGAGCGATTCATGCTGAACGCCTTTCTCCGTCATAATCCCTTTTAAGCAGTGAATACAAACGTCGCGAACCGCTGACAGCGGATCGGAGCGCGTCTGCCATTCACGCAGTTGCCAAACAATGTGGCTACAGTTGAGTAAGACTACGCCCCAACGCAGTACCCAAACACGCGACAGTTCATCTTTGCTTTGATTGAGCTGGCTGATGCGATGATAAATCCGTGACTCGAACTGACTTTCATCCTGTTGAGGGCGACGGCTTATCTGATCCATGAAATCTAGGCGTAGAGCACGAATAATTCGGCGGCTTTTGCGTTTATCAGAGCTTGGACGCAAAATCTGAAACGCCACGGCGGCCAGCAAAACACCACAAATCTTCGCGACGTTATCGTTGACGAAGCTGCCGTAATCATATTCAGGCGGGTTGGTCACCAGCAAAAACGATCCCATAAAGACAATCACTTGTCCCCACAGCGCCGCGGTTTTTGGGTTTTGCAACTTGAGGAGCTGCATAGTGAGTAACACAGGCAATAAGAAGGCACAGAATACCCAGAAATCATCGATTTGAATCATCAAACCAAATTTTGCTAAGTAGCAGCCAATGGACAGCAGCACCATCGCTTTAAATAAGGTGGTTAGGCTGGTCATCGGGGAGGCGGAGGTGGAATACAGCACACAGGTTATTGCCGTAATGGTCAATGCGCCTGCGCCTTCATCCCATTGGGTGTTCATCCAGAACGCGCAGCCGATGATGATAACCACGAAGGTGCGTAGCGCGTTATAGGCGGACTCCATGCTATCCGTGTGCCGCGCGATGCTGTGAACCTTTGGCGGTGAAAAACTATCTTCTGGCGTTGAGTTTTCGACGTGGCGTATCCAGCGGCTACCTTGCAGATAAAGCCAGCAGAAATAGCGAAGACGCAGATAGAATGTGCGTAGCCGATAGTCACTTGGATCCTGTGGGTAAATGCGGCTGAGAATTTTGGCTAAGCGATATTTATTTGTCTCAGGATCCTGCAGTTCTTTTATGATGTCTTGTAATACGTCTTGCAAGACCTCTGGGCGATCGGGCCAATTCACTAACATCCGACGAATGCTGGAAATTACGCTGGTTAACCGCAGTTGCCGGTGTAGCAGAAAGTTAAGCACATTGTTACGGCTACGCAGTCGATGATTACTCCAGAAAGCCTGAATACGGAGAATATTCATGGTCAGGATTTGGCCAATTAATCCTTCGTGCGATGCGCGCATTTCCGGCGTGGTTTCTGGATGCCACAGCATGGCAGCGTGTTCGAGTAGGCGCTGATGCATGCGGCGCAGTGACGTTAGCAGGTTCGTTCCGTCTGAAGTGCTCGGCAGGATCATCATCATAAACGCGCCGCACAGCAAACCGGTGATGACCTCACAGACACGCGCTTGCGCAATATCAAAAATTTGCATGCTGTCGGTAGATTCAGCCGTTGAGAAGGCAATGATGGCCGCGGTATAACCCGCTAAAGCAAAAGCATAGGCGACGTTATTTTGATAATGATTCGAGACATAGGTGCATACTGCAATCCAGGCCGCGATATAAAAGGTAAACAGCCAAGGGTCATTAAGGCATTGTCCGGCAATCAGAACCGACGCCGCCGCGCCAAGCAAACTCCCAGCGATACGACCAATACTTTTACTGATAACTCCGCCAACGGTGGGAAAACTGACCACGGCGGCAGACGTAAACGCCCAATAGGGCTCATCCAGATCCAATAAAAAAGCGACCCAGAGCGCCAAACACATTGCGATAGCGTTGCGCAGCGCGTAACGCCATTGTCCTGCGTTGGCTTTTGCCCACGGGGTATTACGCCAATCTAGCCAAGATAAATTCACAAGACTGTCCTGTTAATGGCTGCGAACAGAAATTGTGCAGGTGGTTCCCGCAACCAGCAAAACATCTTTAGGAACATTCTCAAGCTTAATTCGGATCGGTACCCGTTGAGCCAAGCGAACCCAAGGTACGTTCGGTTTTACATTAAGCAGCATATTATCGCTGCTTTCGACGCTTTGGTCATAAATTGCGCGACCAATACTTTCTACGCGTCCCTGTAATGGAATATTTCCGTTATACAGAGTTATATCCACGTTATTTCCGATGTTTATATGTTTGAGTTTAGTTTCTTCGAAATAACCCATCACATAAAACGAATTAATATCAATAAGAGCTACGAGCGGTGAGCCAATAGAGGCATAATTTCCCACGCGGGTTTGTAAATTAGTTATAAACCCGCTGACCGGAGCATAAATATTTGTGTGGTGTAAATTCCACTGCGCCTGTTCCAAATTAGATTGCGCGGATTTATAATTAGCTTTCATTGCCTGCGCATTCAGTTGTGCTTCGTCGAGATCTTCTGCAGAGATAACGTTGCGCGGTAGGTTGCTACGGCGAGTCGCTTCATGGTTGGCTTTGGCCAGATCTGACTCCGCTTTGGCCATGGCGGCATTGGCATTACTTAGGGCAATTTCGAACGGCGTCGGGTCTAGGGCAAATAACAGTTCACCCTGTTTTACCTGTTGGTTATCGCTGATATTTACTTTAATTATTTTTCCCGATACTTCTGGTGTAATATTGACGAGCTCGGCACGGACTTTACCATCTCGAGTCCAAGGTGATTGCATATAATAATTCCAAGCCCACCAGCCAGCGGTGATTGCAATTGCACAAACTATAACCGTTGAGAAGTAGCGTAATGTGTTCTGTTTCATATTATTTTACCAACTGGTTAATAGCCAAAGACTGGTGCTTACACAGATGACGAAAATTGACAAATCCATTAGCGTCGGATGCCAAATATCGCCAGAGTAAATCACATCGCGAAATAAACGATGAATAAGCAACCAGAAAACAATACCGAGTAAAACAGCTTTAAAAATAGGCGGAAAATAGAGCGACGCGCCTAATATCAGATCTGGCAACGGCGAACCTTGCGATGATGAAAGGATGTCCATGTTTACCACTCCCGATCCATTAAGAGATTTATAGGTAACATAGTTGTTAATTGTCCATAAGCATAGATTATTTTCTGGGGAATATAGATATACATTTGAAATTTTTACGATTGAGAACCAAACTAGTAGCTACTCTGGGTGAGTATCTTAGCATGCTAATTATAAGGAGAGTAAATTGGAATCGACACTAGGCTCGGATTTAGCACGATTAGTTCGTGTATGGAGAGCGTTAATTGACCAGCGTTTGAAGCCGCTTGAATTGACACAAACGCATTGGGTCACTCTATACAATATTAATCGTTTGCCGCCGGAGCAGTCTCAGATCCAACTGGCTAAAGCTATCGGCATTGAGCAGCCTTCGTTAGTTCGCACGTTGGACCAGCTTGAAGAGAAGGGCTTAATTACACGCCATACCTGTGCAAACGATCGCCGCGCTAAACGCATTAAGTTGACGGAAGAAGCTGCACCAATTATCAAGGAAGTTAATGACGTTATCACGATGACTCGTGGTGAGATCTTATCTGGCATTTCGCCAGAAGAAGTGACACTGCTGACTAGCTTAGTTGAGCGTCTGGAACAAAACATAATTCACTTACAAAACAAATAATTATAATTATTTTTTATTACTAACAGCAAACCCAAAAAAAACCGGAGGCATTGCCTCCGGTTTCGTGATCTCGTTTAGCTAAGCAATTCAGGCTTAGTTAGTCGCTGAGACGCTGACGCTGCTGCCGCTAGACAGCAACATGACGCGCTGACCCACTGCAAACGGTTTGCTGCCGTTTTTCTGCACCACGGCAATCGTTTTGCCATCGTCTTTGCGAACCACTAACTGCACGCCATCGGTACGGTTAACGGCACCTTCAATACTGTTACCGGCTAAACCACCCGCAACTGCGCCAGCCGCTGTTGCCAAGCTACGACCTGTACCGCCACCCACGGTGTTCCCTAAGAAACCACCTAAGACCGCGCCACCGATAGAGCCAATGACGTTGCTATCGTTGCCTGCCTGAATACGAACCGGCTGAATTGACACGATGCTACCGTAAGTAACCTGCTGAACTTCTTTAGCCTGACCCGCAGTATAAACGTCACCAGATAATGTGCTGGTGTTAGCACAACCAGCCAATGAAGCGCCGGCAAGAGCGATAACAATAAGACGCTTAATCATAACAATGTTCCTTCCATTCTAGCCTTCTACGCGCGGGCTTGTTTTTTTGCCTGTCGTTACGGCTGTGTGTTTACTCTAAAAGGTTGGCTATAAACAAACTGTTGCCTATACCAATGCCTGTATCGCTGTAGCATACAGATGATTGACTCAACCAACAATAAACGACCGTTTAAGTTTTGTCGGTTTAAATAATCACCAACTCTATGACTATTTTACTGCATTTTGACAGTCGACGAATCGTTCGCGAAGAAAATATTACGTCAAGAAAGGTCAGTAATGTTTATGATATTGACACGGAAATTAGATAAATCCGGTTCCGTTTAGTGTTTTAAGAGGCTAATTTCAACTAACGAAAATAAATAAGGACGATGAAATGAGATCGGGACGGTACATTGGCGTGATGTCAGGAACCAGCCTTGACGGGATCGACGTTGTCATTGCCGCTATTGATGAGCGGATGGTTGCACAGCAAAGCAGATATTCTCATCCGATACCCATGGCCGTAAAAGAATCCATTTTAGGCATGTGCCAAGGGCAGGCGGTGACGCTCGCGCAGGTCGGTGAATTAGACCGACAAATGGGGAGCCTCTATGCAGAGGCGATTAACCAGTTATTAAAGCAAGCTTCGCTCACGCCGCAAGACATTACGGCCATTGGCTGCCACGGGCAAACCGTTTGGCATCAGCCCGAAGGCGAGAATCCTTTTACCATGCAGTTAGGCGACAATAACCGCGTGGCCGCACTCACGGCAATTACAACCGTTGGCGATTTTCGCCGTCGTGACATGGCTTATGGTGGGCAGGGCGCGCCGTTAGTGCCCGCGTTCCACCATGCACTACTCACACATCCGGTAGAGCGACGCATGGTGCTTAATATTGGCGGCATTGCCAATCTTTCCCTGCTTTTACCGGGGTTACCGGTTAGAGGATTTGATACCGGCCCCGGCAATATGCTGCTAGATGCTTGGATTTGGCGTAATCACGGCAAGGCTTATGACGAAGATGCAGCGTGGGCAAAACAAGGTTCGGTGAATCAGCCATTACTAAAACATCTTTTGGCGGCGCCTTATTTTGCGCGTCCGGCACCGAAAAGCACGGGGCGAGAGCTGTTTAATTTAGGATGGCTGGAACAGCAACTGGCTCAATTCCCACCGATTGCTGCCGTAGATGTACAGGCAACTCTGGTGGAACTCACCGCAATCAGCATTTGCGATCAGGTTCAACTGGCGGGCGGCTGTGAACGCTTGTTGGTATGCGGCGGCGGGGCGAGAAACCCGCTTATTATGAGCCGTATGGCGGCGTTGCTGGCGGGAACTGAAGTTTGTAGTACTGACGCCTATGGCGTGAGCGGCGATGATATGGAGGCGTTGGCCTTTGCATGGCTGGCTTACCGTACTTTGTCCGGTTTACCCGGTAACTTGCCTTCCGTCACCGGAGCTTCGCAGGAAACCGTTCTTGGCGCTATCTATCCGGCCAATCACGCTATTTGATTTTGTTATCCAATTTAAAAATACAATGGGAGAACGTTCATGTTCAAATCTATCTGCGCCGCAGGTGCGATTTTATTACTGGCAGGCTGTCAGACCGCGCATAAAGAAGCTGCACCTGAGGCGTTGAGCTACCAGTGTGGCACCACGTCGTTGACCGTAACCGTGGATAACCAAAAGGATCAGGTCAGTTTCATCATGGATGGCAACCAATTGACGTTGCCTCAGGTCGTTTCTGCTTCCGGTGCGCGCTACAGCAACGGCAAGTACACCTTCTGGTCTAAAGGCAATACCGCGTTTATCGAACGCAACGATCAAATCATTATTAACGACTGTGTGCTGAAATCTTAATCCTTTCTGGGGCTGCCTCAGCGGCCCCAACCGTCTTATCCCTTGCGTATGATGACTGTCCCTATAACATGCGGTGTACTGTCACCGCCTGTCTGCAAATTTCCTAGTGTTATAAAAAACCACTTTTAATTCAGTGTAATAGATAACTTCTGCCGTCTTCAGATTGAGAGGCGGTTTACGCGTAGGCCTCCTTTCTCCCTCAATAATGGCTAATGTAGCGACAACGATAGCCGTGAGTGAATTGAGATTATCCCGCCACGGGAGCAGAATAGCGTTCTGGACTTGTGACGGACTGCTGAATATGAGTGAAAACAACGAGTTTGATGTTGCCGATCTGCGTCGTGAATATGTACGCGGTGGACTGCGCCGAAGCGATCTGACGGACGATCCGCTGGAGATGTTTGAGCGTTGGTTGAAACAAGCCTGTGAGGCACGCTTAGCCGATCCCACGGCCATGTGCGTGGCGACGGTAGACAAAAATGGCCAACCGTATCAGCGTATTGTGTTACTCAAGCATTTTGACCAGCAAGGAATGGTGTTCTACACCAATCTGGGCAGCCGCAAGGCGCAACAGCTGGAAGAAAACCCGCATATAAGCCTACATTTCCCGTGGCATATGCTCGATCGCCAAGTCAGCGTATTAGGCACGGCAGAAAAGCTATCGACGTTAGAAGTGATGAAATATTTCCACAGTCGGCCGAAAGACAGCCAAATCGCAGCGTGGGTATCTCACCAATCATCGCGCATTTCGACGCGTGGCATCTTGGAAGGCAAGTTCCTCGAGCTGAAACAGAAATTCTTACAAGGTGAAATTCCATTGCCGAGCTTCTGGGGCGGATACCGCGTAAAAATTAACTCGATGGAGTTCTGGCAGGGGCGAGAAAATCGCTTACACGACCGTTTTATTTATCAACGCCAAGGCGATGCGTGGGAAATTGACCGGTTGGCGCCTTAATCAGCGAAAAACACCAGTTAAATCTAGCGCGATGGGCGTGACCCCTTTATTCTATAGGGCTTATCACCCGCACGAACTATCACTCGTATGGAACGCGCGGTAGTAAATTAAAATCTAATGGAGTCTTTAATGGCGAGCAGCAACCTGATTAAACAACTGCAAGAGCGGGGCCTCATTGCCCAGGTAACGGATGAAGAAGCGTTGGCAGAGCGACTGGCGCAAGGGCCACTAGCACTGTATTGCGGTTTCGATCCGACCGCTGACAGCTTGCACTTGGGCCATCTGGTTCCGTTGCTGTGCTTGAAACGTTTCCAGCTAGAAGGCCACAAACCTGTTGCTTTGGTTGGCGGCGCGACTGGACTTATCGGTGACCCAAGCTTTAAAGCCACCGAGCGTAAACTGAATACGCAGGATACCGTGCACGAGTGGGTAGATAAAATCCGCCATCAGGTTGCACCGTTCCTCGACTTCGACTGTGGCGAAAACAGCGCGATTGCAGCCAACAACTACGATTGGTTCGGCAATATGAACGTGCTGACCTTCCTGCGTGATATCGGTAAACACTTCTCTGTTAATCAGATGATCAACAAAGAAGCGGTAAAACAGCGCTTGAACCGTGATGATGTCGGTATCTCGTTCACCGAGTTCTCCTACAACCTGCTGCAAGGTTACGACTTTGCGAGCCTGAATGAACTGCACGGCGTAGAACTGCAAATCGGTGGTTCTGACCAGTGGGGGAACATCACTTCAGGTATCGATTTAACTCGTCGTCTGCATCAGAAACAGGTTTGGGGCTTAACCGTTCCGTTGATCACCAAAGCTGATGGCACCAAATTCGGTAAAACCGAAGGTGGCGCAGTGTGGCTGGATCCGAAGAAAACCAGCCCATACAAATTCTACCAATTCTGGATCAACACCGCCGATGCGGACGTGTATCGCTTCCTGAAATTCTTCACCTTTATGGATCTGAAGGAAATCGACGCGCTGGAAGAAGAAGACAAAAACAGCGGCAAAGCGCCGCGTGCACAATACGTGCTGGCTGAGCTGGTGACCCGTATGGTTCACGGCGAAGAAGGATTAGCCGCTGCAAAACGTATTACTCAGAGCCTGTTCTCTGGTGCATTGAGCGAAATGACCGAAGCTGACTTTGCTCAGCTGGCGCAGGACGGTATGCCAATGGTTGAACTGGCGCGTGATGCTGATTTACAGCAGGCGCTGGTGGATTCCGAGCTACAGCCTTCTCGTGGTCAGGCGCGTAAAACTATCGCGTCGAATGCAATTACCATCAATGGTGAAAAACAGTCTGATCCGGAATATACCTTCAGCGATGCTGACCGTCTGTTCGGACGCTTTACTTTATTGCGTCGCGGTAAAAAGAATTACTGCCTGATTTGCTGGAAATAAGCCACGGATGCAATAAAAGGGGGACTCAGGTCCCCCTTATTTTCCCCTTAATATGAATAACCCGCTGTCGAGAGCGACAGTGAAGTAGGTCGCATCCATGAAAAATATCCTATCTATTCAATCTCATGTGGTTTTTGGTCATGCAGGAAACAGCGCAGCTGAGTTTCCTATGCGTCGTATGGGCGTAAATGTCTGGCCACTGAACACCGTTCAGTTTTCAAATCATACCCAGTACGGTCACTGGACTGGCTGTGTGATGCCAGCCAATCATTTGACGGAAATTGTGCAGGGAATTGCAGACATCGATCAGCTGAAAAACTGCGATGCCGTATTGAGTGGGTATATTGGTTCGCCAGAACAGGGCGGACATATTTTGGATATTGTACGCAAGGTCAAAGCAGCTAACCCAAATGCTTGGTATTTCTGCGACCCAGTGATGGGGCACCCAGAAAAAGGGTGTATCGTTGCGCCGGGCGTAGCGGAGTTCTTTGCGCGTGATGCCGTCGCCAGCAGTGATATTATGGCACCTAACTTGTTGGAGCTGGAACAGCTGACCGGACATACCATTAACAGCGTAGAAGAAGCGCTGGTTTCTGCTCGTAGCGTCATTGTTCGCGGGCCGAAAGTGGTACTGGTCAAACATTTGTCCTACGCCGGTTATCACAAAGATCGTTTTGAAATGATCTTAGTTACCGCCGATGAAGCATGGCATATCAGCCGTCCGCTGGTCGATTTTGGCGCTCGTCAGCCGGTTGGCGTGGGTGATTTAACCAGTGGTTTGCTGCTGGTGAACATGCTGAAAGGCGAACCGCTGAAGAAAGCCTTAGAACATGTGACCGCAGCAGTCTATGAAGTGATGCTGACCACCAAAGAAATGGGCGAATATGAGCTGCAAGTTGTAGCCGCTCAGGATCTGATCGCTCAGCCGGTGCACCAGTTTGCAGCCGTTGCGCTGTAAAAAATAGCTGAATATTGCGTTACAAAATTAATCCCCCTGCGGCCAAACATGGCGGCAAGGGGATTTTTTATTTGCCTAAAATTAGAATGGTTTGGTTGGCAAATATTTCCCGTCAAAGGTGATCACTGCGCGTGAACCACCGTCAGGATCTTCCACTTTCTTAATATCCAGCTTGAAGTTGATGGCGCTGATGATGCCATCGCCGAACTGTTCGTGTACCAGTGCTTTCAACGTGGTGCCATAAACCTGCAGCATTTCGTAGAAACGATAAATGGTTGGATCGGTTGGGATGCCCTGAGGGATAGAACCGCGCAATGGTATCGCCTGTAGCAACAAAGCGGCATCTTCTGACAGCTCGAGCTGTTTTACGATTTTTTGTGCGGCATGTTCCGGCAATGGATGCTGGCCTAATAAGGCTGCGGTGACGAAGGCAATACTCATATCCGTACCGTCGGCCAGATCCTGCCAAGATAAGTTCTTCGCCATTTTGGCCATAATAATGGTTTCGGTAAGGGCGATACGTGCGTTTTGAGTCGTTAGTGTTTGAGTCATAATTTTCTCCGAAATAGTGAATGAATTAGGCAGCGTTAGCCGCGCGGTGTGATGCTAAGGCGCATGCGTAAGGGTTTTCGCTCAGAGAAACGAATTGTTTACTTTCCCCCACAAGGGTCAGCATTTCTCCGCTCTCAATGTCATAGACCCAGCCGTGCAGGTTGAGTCGTTCTTGCTCGATGGCGACCGCCACCGAAGGATGTGTTTTTAGGTTGGAAAGTTGTGCCACAACGTTAGCCTGCACCATGCCATTCAAGCTCTCGGCTTCGGACGCATAGAAACGGGTTGCATTGACCAGTTTGGCAGCATCGGCATGTTTCAGCCATTGAGACACCATCGGCATGTGGTCTAAACAAATACCTTGGTTAATTGCCGTCATGGCTCCGCAGTCGGAATGTCCGCAGATTACAATATCGGTTACGCCTAAAGCGGCTACCGCGTACTCGACGCTAGCTGAAACCCCGCCGACTTCTGGGCCGTAGGAGGGAACCAGATTACCCGCGTTGCGAATAACGAAAAGATTGCCTGGCTCCTGCTGAGTCAGGAATTCCGGCACAACACGGCTGTCGGAACAGGTAATGAACAGGACGCTTGGGCTCTGGCTATTCGCCAGATCTTTGAACAGCTTGGTACGCTGCGGGAAGCATTCCTGCTGAAATTTTAAAAAGCCTTTGATGATGTTCTGCATGATATTTTCCTGCGTGCTAAAACGTGCAGCAAGAATGCGGTTATTTCTCTATAATGTCTAAGTGCCATTTTTTATACTTTGTATAATTTTTTTGAATAGTAGGTGTTATGTTCCTTCGCAATCTCCGTGCTCTTCTTTCCGTTGTTAAACATCGAAATTTCACCCGAGCGTCGGAAGAGGTCTGTCTTTCTCAACCCGCGCTCTCGCAAAAAATTAAGCAGTTAGAGGAGCAATTGGGCGTCGCTTTGCTCGACCGTTCACACCGGATCGTGCGTCCAACCGACGTGGGAGAGGTCTACCTTGAACACGCGCGTCGGGCGCTGAATGAGCTAGAAATGGGGTATCGAGCGATCCATGATGTGCAGGATTTAAGCCGAGGAAGTTTACGAGTTGGCTTTACGCCCACGTTTAGCGCCTATTTGATCGGCCCGTTGTTTAAACGCTTTTATCAGCTATATCCCAACATTAAGCTGCATCTGCGTGAGCTCTCGCAGGAGCAGTTAGAAAAAGACTTGCAGGAAAATGAGTTGGATCTCGGCTTGGCGTTTGTTTCTCCCCACGCTGAGCATATCGATTATCATCCTCTATTTTCTGAAGTACTGGCCGTGGCCGTGGGGGAAAATAGCCCGCTATACAGCAAAGAAAAAATGACGCTGGATGAGATCTCGGCGGTGCCGATGGCGCTATTGAGTCAGGACTTCGCCACGCGCGCCTACATTGACCACTATTTTGACCAGCATCAGCTAAAACCGCATTTGGCCATTGAAGCCAACTCCATTAGTACGATTCTGGATCTGGTTAAAAGCAGCGAATTAGTCTCTGTGTTACCTCAGGCTATCATTGAAAAACAAGCTGAAATGCACGCCATCAGTTTGGTGCCCTCGTTACCCGAGCGCACGGCAGCCTTATTGCTGCATAAAACACATTATATCAGCGCGGCAAGCCATGCCTTTAAGTCACTTATGAACGACGAATTTATGCAGGATAAGATTGATTAGAAATGAAAAAGGCCCATTAAGGGCGTTTTTCAGGGTAGGTAACATGGGCTTTCAGCGGTGCAATGCGGGTTTGCGCGGCACGCAAGACCACTGAAAGCCATAATAAACTACCCTACTGTGGACACTGTGTGGACACTCTGGGAGTCAACACCACCACGTAGCGGATTGAGTGAAATAGCATCCTGAAGATACTCCGGGGCAAAGTGTGCATAGACCATTGTCTGCTCTATCCGTGAATGCCCCAGTATTCTCTGCAAGGTGATGATACTCCCGCCGTTAATCATAAAGTGGGTAGCAAAACTGTGACGCAATGCGTGTTTTCGCGAGGCGACATTCAGCGGGACACTTGATGCCCCTCAGCAGGACGGGAAAATGGCCTGGCTGGTCACGTTTACGCTGGCAGAACATATCAGTGTGCAGGAAAAGCGGGAAGCCCGGGCAACAGGCAAAACGTCAGCCAAAAAACAGACGGCCGGTAATGCGGGACAGCCTGGTGGCCAGAGTGCCGGGGAAGATGAAGAAAAACTGACGTGGTTTGAACAACGGGTGCTGAAACCCGTCAATGATGCTTTGGGTTAATGATGAAACCAGTTAAACGCCTGTACCTTTCAACGGATGAAGTTCACCTGGCGGATGCCAGCCTGGTACTGGAGCTGAACAGCTGCGGCCGGGGATTTATCACTGCACAGACACCCACGGATTACACCGGGAAACTGGTGCGACTGGATGTGGGATACTCCGATCTTCTTTTGCGCTGGTTTACCGGCTACGTGGAACGCGCACAACCTGCCGAAAACGGTTTTCAGCGCCTGTTTGTGCGCGAACTGGTCGGCGTATTTGAGAGGATGTGGTCATGTTCATTTCAGCATCCCACTTTGTGCAAGGTAGCCAGCTGGCTGGAGGAAAACAGCGGCATTGTGGTCAGTGTGCCGGATGCCCCTTACACCGATAAACCGATCCCCCATTTCACCCATAACGGCACGGGTTATCAGCTGCTGAATAATCTGGGCAGGGCGTTCAGTATCCCGGATTACATCTGGTACCAGCTGCCGGATGGTTCCCTGTATGTGGGCGGTGCGGAAAAAGCGATGTTTGCCGGTCGTCCGGTCGATATCCCGGCAGAGTTCAGCCAGGGGGCGGCTGGCGGTAATTCCATGACGTTGCCAGTGATCCAGAGTCTGCGGCCGGGTGTGGAGCTGAACGGGGAGCGCGTGACCAAAGTTCATCTGACCAATGACACAATGGTTGTCATCTGGACACCCAGAAACCGCGCAACTGGTCAGCCATTACAGAAAACACCGGCACAGCGCCAGATTGAAAGCCATTACCCGGAACTGACTTCCGGGCTGCATCTGCCAAAGCTGGCCAGAGTGGTGGCACCCAGCGAGGCCGTGAAAAGTGGTAATTTTGCCGATCCGTTCCGGCCGCGCTATGCCGTTGATGTGCAGCTGCTTGACGCAGACGGCAACCCGGATAACCAGACGCCTGTTTATTCTGCGGTGCCGCTGCCGGTACCTATGGCCGGTAATGATTCTGGTATGTTCCAGTTTCCGCCTGAAGGGACGCTGGTTGAAGTTGCATTTACCGGAGGACGCCCGGATAAACCGTTTATCCGGCAGACATTACCGGATGGCACCAGTCTGCCGGATGTTAAACCCGGTGAGCAGCTGCAACAACAGCGGGCGGAAGTGTCGCAACGAGTTACCCAGGCGGGCGACTGGGTGAGGCAGACAGATCAGACCATCAGTGAGACATCGATGGCGCGTACGGTCAAAGCCGATACGGAACGGCGTGAGCTGGTCAGCCGTGAAACCACGGTCAAAGCCACCGATAAGACCATGGTACTGGGTACCGCCACCCTGATGGCCGGAGCCATACAGCATGTCAGTGCCGGCGATTATAGCCAGGCTGTGAAGGGCAACAGGCTGGCCAGTATTGGGGGGAATGACGAAACCGATATTACCGGCAAACAATCCACGAAAGTGGCCGGTGCCGGTGCCGGTGCCGTGGATGTTGATGTGGGGGGAACCCTGACTGAAAAGATTGCTGCATTACGTAAATCTGTGGCATCGGGCGGCCAGCAGATTATGGGACCAACCGTCCATATTGGCAGTGAGAGCGTGAACACGCTGACCATGATGCTGGACACCATTGATTTACTGGCAGAGCTGGCGCAGCAGTGTGCGAGCCATTCACACCCCAGCGTTGGTACGCCAACCAATGCCGGCGCATTCACACAGACGGCGGAGAAGGCCGGACAGACCCGAAGTAAGTACCAGAAAATAATCGCCTGACCATCCCATCAGCCCGCGCATAATGCGGGCTTTTTTGTGCCCATTCCCAGACCTCACCAGACGCATTCTGAGCGCCGCAATTATCTGCACCCGTTCATCCCAACCTGATTAACTTCAGAAGCGCAGCAAGGCGCTGACGCAGCCTGCCGCGACGAAATAACGGCGGAAGTGACGAAAACGGTGCTACACCGCACCCGCCTGCGGTTTTCGTGTTGAGAATGATTTCAGTTTTCCCGGTGGTACAAAACACATCGCCAGACCGCGCCAGCGCTGGGGCTTTGGCGGTACTTCGCCAACTGAAATGTGTGAAACAGATTTCAAGGATTTCAGTTTTTGTGCGATGACCGGCTGTGGGTGAACAATGCCGATGCCGGGTTTCATGCGGGGTTAACAGCGATTACGTGACTTATTACGTAACGGTCACAGCGAGATCAGGTCAGTGCGTGGAAGTGTCCAGGCCTTAACTGACGTGCTCTTGCGCGGAATAGCAGTGAAATGCGGAACTGAAATACTTTGCACAGCATGAACCATCGCCATACCTGCATTAACGTATACGCTCCAGTGTTCAAGTCATTAACAGATAGATATACAAAATCACCAACAAATCAGGGCGATTTCTGACCGATTCTGATTTTTTCAAAAATTGAGGGGGCCATCGGAAAACCGTCACAACCGTCACAAGATTTAAAAATAGTATCTATCTATATGATATATATAAGTAAATAGTAGTATTGAAAACCATCAAAAAACTATCACAACAGCATCACAGTGTGACGGTCTTAAATCATCACAACTCTGTTTTATAACTTACTGAATTTATTGGGTGTGACGGTTTTCCGATGACCGCATCAAATTACTGCAATTAGGCATTTTGGGTGTAAGGCTAAGGAGATGTTAAGGTAGTAAGTGCTACTTATTATAAATTAATAACATTCTAAATGTTGCATATAAAATAATTAATCTTCTCATTATGTCAATGTGCTTGGAGGTAGATTGGGAAATTTTATTTTCTTCGTTGTACAGGACATCATTTATGCTATAAGTAACAGTTTGATGTGATTTATAGAGGCTTGTATGAATAATCTAGATGCAAAAATTGCGGGTTTAGGGTTTCTTCAGTCAATTATATCTAGAATGGCATCTAATTCTTTTTATATTAAAGGTTGGGATTTGACTATATTTATAGGGGTTATTGCTTTAAAGAAAGATGTCACCCATTATGGAAGCGCTATTTTTTGGGCGTTGATAGTAACTTCAATTTCTTTTTTCCTTCTTGACGCTTATTACTTACAGCAAGAAAGAATATTCAGAAAAGTGTATAATATTTTGTCTGAAAAGAAATTCGATGATGAAGGTGTCAACTTTTTTAGGGTTAACCCGACGCAATACAAAGAATTAGAAAATGTTGAGACGTTGAAATATACGGAATCACTATTTTCCAGAACTATTCTGTCATTCCACATACCATTATTTGTGATTATTATTGCTTTTTTTGCAATGTCTTAGTAAAGGATTATGATATGCTTTATGCGCTCGACTTTGATATTAATAACAATTCATTTTTGATTACAGATTCCAAGTATAATCAAGAATTGGATCCTAAGTTGAAATTGGAAAATCCTGTATTGAAAATTACCAATGCCACAACTAAAAAAAATGGTGGCGAATTGATTGGTGAGGTGGACTATGATGATTTTATTGAAAATTGGTTTCCTAAAACTAATGCTCATGTTTTTATATCACATAGTCATCAAGATAAACAAAAAGCAGTTGCTTTGGCAAACTTCTTATATAAGAAGTTTGGCATAAAATCCTTTATAGACTCAGAGGTTTGGGGGTATTTAGATGATGCCATGTTGGAGCTGAATAAGAAGTTTAACCCTATTGAAGGTAAAGAAAATACCTATCAATATGAGGAATGTAACAAGCTGGCTGGTAGCCTTAATTTGATATTATCATCTGCGTTAATAAAAATGATTGATTCTGCAGACTCTCTTTTCTTTATTAATACTGCAAATTCGGTTAATGATGTGAAAGATGGGTTTAAAACAAGCTCGCCATGGATATTTACTGAAATATTACTGAGTTCTATGCTAGAGAAAAAACCTCACGCCAGACGTCCAAAATTGATGTTGGAATCAGCGTCATCCGATATAGTGTTTGATAGTATAGTCGGTACTGAGGTTAGAAAAAGTGTACGTTTTTCATTTCCGCTTGGTATGGATCATATGCATAAAGTAACATCAGAAATGTTGGAAAAAATACGAGATAGAGCGAAATCTATTCCATGTCAAATTAAACTTGAAAATGGACACTGCGATATCACTCCAAAATTTACTAATAGTGATATATTCAGAAATCTAGATGCTATTTATAACGTAGCTGTTCGCAAGAGCTAACCTAGCTCGCATATTTTAATATTTGTAAGTGGTAAGCGCCCAGATAAACTGGGCGTTTACTCTTAGTTTATTTGAGGTAGGAAATAATACCAGTAACGGCGGCTACGGCGGCAAGTAAAATAGTGCAGAATGCAAAAGTCTGATTGCGTAACTCTTTCTGCATTGTTGTACGTAAATCTGAAATATCAGATTTAGTTGCAAAATTTTCGGAGCGGGTAGTTAAGGTTGCGATGTTAACGCGGATTTCCGTAACGTCCTCTTCAAGTTTTTTTACTCTTTGCTCTAAATCTTCAGCCATTCCGCCACCTCTACTACCACCGCCAAAAGGAGTGATTTTGGGCAATTCTCTTTCTCGGTATGAGTCAAGATTGACCACTGTCTCTTCCTTAAGTTTATCACGCATCCTCTCGAGCCTCTTTATTTTTGTTATCAATCCAGTTCAGTACCGAACGAGCACGATAGAGATTTAGATAGCCACAGTTCATACAATGAGTGGGGAAATAAGTTTTATGTAGGATGTCACTGAATTTATCTGAACCCAATGTTATTGGTGTGACAAAAGTGCGGACTATCTTGTCGAATGATTTGCTTTTTTCGTCATCTGGTAAAAAGATAAGTAGTTTTCTGGGAGTGCACTTCTTATCAGAACGCCACTTTCTGGGACAGCAAACTTTTCATGGCGGCACATCTGACACTTTTGCTCAATTCCTTTCGATGCGAGATATTCTGCAAAAAGCTCTGGTGTGACCTTTTTCAGCCGTTCTTGAAACTCGTCTACTGGGTTACTGTTTTTTTTTATTATGCTCTTTTAGTTGTTGTTCTGCTTGTGACTGAGCATAAAGCAAGATTAAAAAATCTTTCAATTCCTGTTCTGAAGGATAGGGGATTTCCATGATTGAAACTCTCTTCTATGTTCGTAAAAATCCCGCTAGTGCGGGATTTTAGTTACTGATGTGGTCGTTACGTGGGCGTTTGTTGAAATAAATCCTTTTATTTCATTGTGTTAAGTGAAAAAAATAAGCCTGCGTAAGGGCCTTTTGGGCAATGCGGATAAAGATTACTTCAAACCTTCAGCCGTCAGCGCAGCGTCAACGGCAGGGCGAGCAGCCACGCGTGCAACATAGCTGACAATGTTTGGATAGGCTGGCAGATCGAAATGCAAAGCTTTAGCCCAGCCTAACACGGTGAACAGATAGGCATCGGCGACGCTAAAGCGCGCGCCCAGCAGATAGCTTTGATTGCTCAGTACACCATTGAGGTAGGCGAACTGCTGTTCCAGTTTCTGACGTGCGATGGCTTTATATTCTTCAGGAGTTTTCGGGTTAAACAGCGGGCTAAAGCCTTTGTGTAACTCGGTCGCAATATAGTTCAGCCACTCAATTGCATGATAGCGAGCCAGTGAGCCAGCCGGTGCGATCAGGTTACGGTCTGGCACCTTGTCAGCCAGATATTGCACAATGGCAACGCCTTCGGTTAACAGGCTTCCGTCATCTAACTGCAGGGCAGGTACTTGGCCTTTTGGGTTAATCTTCAGGAAGTCTTCACCGTGCTCGGTCTTTTTAGTGGCAAGATCGACGCGCTCAATCGTAAAGTCTAGCCCAGCCTCACGCAGAACAATGTGCGGAGAGAGAGAACAAGCTCCGGCTTTGTAAAACAGTTTCATCAAACACTCCTTAGACGATCCTGAGACATTGATATCCCCGAGAGGGGTATCGATATACCTAGCGAGAAACCATATTACGGCGACAATGAATAATTGTCAGTGACTGGTTTATGTATTTTTGTGGATGCTCGCAGATAAAAAAAAGCGCCCATGAGGGCGCTTTTCATCATCATAACCTGAAGTGATTAAGCGGTCGCAGCTTCGCGAGCGGCTTCTTCATCGCTGCTCTGAGTCATACGATTCAGTTTAGGCGCGGTCAGCATCATCAGTACGGCGATAACAGCCGTAACGATACCAATCTGCATAAACACGTGGCTGTAGATAGCTAGTGACGCATGAGCGTCTGGTACGTCAGAAGGAACAGCGGTCAGCGCAGCAACTTTACCTGCAATCAGCGCAGCGGCAGCGGTAGTCAGGAACCAAGAGCCCATGATGAAGCCCATCAGACGCTGTGGAACCAACTGTGCAACCATTGCCAGACCCAGGCCAGAAATCATCAGCTCACCGATACTTTGCAGCGCGTAGCTCAGGATCAGCCAGTTTACAGACATGATACCTTGCTCGTTAGCGAAGGTTGCGCCCCATGGCAGCACTAAGAATGCGCCAGAACACAGAACCATACCGATAGCGAACTTGTGCGGCATTGGCAGACGGTCACCCATCTTGTTATACACCGCAGCCAGAATTGGGCTTGCGACCATGATCCAGAATGGGTTCAGTGCCTGATACTGCTCTGGCTCAAACGCGATACCCAGAATAGAGTGCTCAACGTTGTGAATTGCGAAGAAGTTCAGAGACGTTGGCATCTGGCTGTACAGAACGAAGAAGACAACGGCTTCCAGCATCAGCAGGAAAGCAACGATCATCTTGCGACGAGCAGAGCCGTGCAGGGAGAAAGTCTCTTTAGCGAATACCAGAACGATACCCAGAGAAATCACTGCCAGCGCCCAACGAGCAACGGTTTGGTTGTGCAGAAGCCAGTAAGAAACACAAATCAGCGCCACGATACCCACTAAGGTCATCAGCAGCTTATTAAATTTCAGAGGCTCAAAGTCAGGTTTAGAACCTTGGTTCTTAACCCAACGACGGCACATCATGAAGTTAACCAGCGTGATCAGCATACCCACAACGCTCAGTGAGAATGCGACGTTCCAGCCATACTTTGCGGCCAACCAAGGGGTTGCCAGCATAGAGAAGAAGGAACCGATGTTGATGGACATATAGTACATAGTAAATGCACCGTCCAAACGCGGATCGTTTTTCTCATAGCAAGTTGACAGCAGAGAAGATGGGTTGGCTTTGAACAAGCCGTTACCTACGGCGATAGTTGCCATACCTGCGTAGACCCACGTGATGTCGTGGCCTGAGAAGGCAACCAAGGCATAACCTACGGCGAGGACTAATGCACCGAGCACGATAACGCGTTTGGCACCAAGAACTTTATCGCCTAACCAGCCACCGATAGCAACGAAGCCATAGACCAGTGCGCTGAAGGAAGAGAACAGGGTGATCGAGTCAGCCTCGGTCATTCCAAGCATTTTGACCAGATAAACGGCCATGATGCCCTGAAGGCCGTAGTAACCAAAACGTTCCCATAGTTCGATGGAGAAAATCAGGTAGAAAGCTCTAGGCTGTTTAAAGGCGTTTAGGCTAACGCTCTCATCGGCCTTATTACTGTTGTTGTTTGCGGTTGACACAAATACCTCGAATTTTTTCATACCCCATCAGTGACAGGGAAACAAAGAGTGATGCGGGGAGCATCCTTTTGCATTGTTATAAGTGGGAAGATCGAGGGTTAATGTTCACTATATGATGCAGTCTGACAATACCTATGAAATATTCTGTTACATAAACACTATGCAGAACATCCGCGAGTTGTTACAAATGTTATGCAGAGTGAAGCATTGTGTTTTCGCTCTTTCCCAAATTAATGTTTTGATTAAATCCTAATCAGAGCGCTTTGCGTTATATATTCTTCTATTGTAAAGATATCCAGTGTGATCGACTGCTTTCTATAAAAATGCCATTGTAATAATAATGCATAACCGTTTATGTGCATAATTATCCAAAAAATTCACATTTTGTATGAAAATGGTTATTTTCCGTGACCTGATAAATGTGATCTATTTCAAAAAAATGACAACGAAAACCCTTGATCTCCGCGCTGTGACGCCTTTTCACACTTATTGTGAAAAACAGCGAACGCGATCACGGTTGATGAGGGTTTTATAGAAAGATATTTGAAACGGATGGAAGGAACGTGGTGTTAATAATGCGCAAGATATGCCTGCGCATTATGTCTCAGTTTGACTAGGATTCGGGATAAACTTTCTCTTTAAACTCACACAGATCTTCGATGATGCATGAGCCACAGCGCGGTTTGCGCGCGATACAGGTGTAACGGCCGTGCAAAATTAACCAGTGATGACAATCAAGCTTAAACTCTTTCGGGACGACTTTTAACAGCTTGGCTTCGACTTCATCAACGTTTTTTCCCGGAGCAAAACCGGTACGGTTACACACGCGAAATATATGCGTATCTACGGCAATTGTTGGCCAACCAAAGGCGGTATTGAGCACCACGTTGGCTGTTTTGCGACCAACACCGGGCAGAGCTTCAAGTGCCGCACGGTTTTCTGGCACTTCACCATTATGCTCATCGAGCAGGATCCGGCAGGTCTTAACGATATTTTCTGCTTTGCTATTATACAAACCAATAGTTTTGATGTACTGCTTGATGCCATCAACGCCCAGCTCAAGCAGCGCCGCTGGAGTATTTGCCACCGGATATAACAACGCCGTTGCTTTGTTTACGCTCACATCGGTAGCCTGCGCCGATAGCAGCACGGAAATCAGCAACTCGAAATTTGAGCTGTAGGCCAGTTCAGTGGTGGGATGAGGATTATTCTCTTGTAGCCGCTTGAGGATCAGCGTGCGCTTTTCCTGATTCATAATGCTCGTTCACTTCCATTATCGAGAGTCGGAGCAACCGTTTGACGCGCTGCCTGACGTGCTTTCATTTTCTGATCAATAACATACTTCAGCGCCAACAAAAATCCTAGGCCCAAGAATGCACCGGGTGGCAGCATCGCCAGTAGGAATGGCGTATCAGTGTGGAAGATTTCAATGCGTAACGATTTAGCCCAAGACCCCAACAACAAATCGGCACCGTCAAACAACGTACCGTTACCGCAGATTTCACGTAGCGAACCCAATACGAACAGCGCGCAGGTTGCGCCCAGCCCCATGGCTAAACCATCGATCGCCGAAAGCCCTACCGGATTTTTCGCCGCGTAAGCTTCAGCGCGACCAATCACGATACAGTTGGTCACGATCAGCGGGATGAAAATCCCCAGTGACTGATAAAGCCCAAAGGCGTAGGCGTTGATCAGCATTTGCACAGTGCTCACCACCGAGGCGATGATCATCACATAAATTGGAATACGGATCTCGTGCGGAACCCAGCGGCGCAGGGCAGAAACGGCGCTGTTGGTGAAAACTAGCACTAATGTGGTTGCCAACCCCAGACCCAGCGCGTTGGTTGCGGTGGATGACACCGCCAACAAAGGGCACAAACCGAGCAGCTGAACCAGCGCAGAGTTATTCTTCCACAGGCCATTTGCCAGCAGCGTTTTGGCTTCACTCATCAGTTACTTTCTCCTGCGGTTATTTGGCAACGTGGCATGGATTCAATACGCTCGCGGTTTTCCTGTAAGAAAACGGCCGTATGGCGTACTTCATTAACGACTGCGCGTGGCGTAATGGTGGCACCGGTAAACTGATCAAACATGCCGCCGTCTTTTTTCACAAACCAGCGTGGGTCATTATCACCGTGAACGGTTTGATTGCGGAAGCTGTTAATCCAGTCAGAAATTCGGGCATCAATTTTATCCCCAAGACCGGGCGTTTCATGGTGCTCTAAAACGCGAACGCCCAACACCTTACCGGAAAAGTCAGCGGCAACCAGCAATTGAATCGCACCGGAATAGCCATCGGGCGCTGTGGACTCCACTGCGGCAGCCACCGGTACGCCATCTTTCCGCGCCAGATATAAATGGTGCGGGGCAGCAGACCCAAGACGCTTATCCGTGACAACGTAACATTCATGTTGAAGCTCGTTGTTATACATTTCGGTTGGCAGAACCTGATCAAACAATTGTTTCTGTTGCAGTTCGGCCTGATGAGCAATGGTGTCTTTGGTTAATTCATTCACCACCGCCGTCAGACCTGTGGCTAATACGGCAAACAACGCAAGCGTGGTGCCATGGCGGCGCATAGTAGAAAGCATAGCGATTCCTTAGCGATGTCCGTAAGCGCGTGGCTTGGTGTAGTGGTCGATCAACGGTACGGTGATATTAGCCAGCAGCACGGCGAAGGCCACGCCGTCTGGATAGCCCCCGTAGGTGCGGATAATCCACACCAAGGCACCAATCAAACCACCGAAAATCAAACGCCCACGCGGCGTGGTAGATGCCGTCACCGGATCGGTTGCGATAAAGAATGCGCCCAGCATGGTTGCGCCGGAGAACAGTTCTAACATCGGCGGCACTGCGCTTTCGGGAGAGAAATAACCACCGAGAGCCGAGCATGCCGCTAAGGCCACAATGAAACTCATGGGGATCTGCCAGTGGATCACGCCGCGCAGCAGTAACACGATGCCACCCAGCAAGAAACCGGCGTTAACCCACTGCCAGCCTAAACCGGCAAATTCACCCTGATAAATTGGCTGACGCAGAATTTCTGCCACGTCATGGCCGGAGCGAAGACTGGTTTTAAAGCTGTCTAATGGCGTGGCTTGGCTGATGCCATCGGCGGTTTGAATCAGCTGATGAATAACCGTGCCGTCAGCGGTATGCCCGCTAAAAATAAGCAGCAGAGTATCATTCACATTCAGCGGTGCGCTCATCAGGCTCTCTGGCGGCAGCCACGTGGTCATCTGCACGGGGAACGAAATCAGTAGAACGACATAGCCAATCATCGCTGGGTTAAACGGGTTTTGCCCCAAACCACCGTACAGCTGTTTGGCAATCACGATGGCGAATACCGTGCCTAATACCACCATCCACCAAGGTGCGAGCGGTGGCAGACTGATCCCCAACAGCAACGCCGTCAGCAGGGCGGAGTTATCACCCAAAGTTTTGGCTACGTTTCGATGACGCAGGCGTAAAACCAGCGCCTCGGTCAGCAGCGCTGTCACAATGGCCAACGCACACTGGATCAGGTTGCCATAGCCAAAGAAATAGGCTTGAGCCGCGATGCCAGGAATACAGGCAAAAATTACCCACAGCATGATGCGCTGGGTCGATTGCTGATTATGAGTAAAGGGTGAGCTGGCGATTCTAAAAGCCATTTATTCCTCGTTAACCGCGGCGGATTTCTGCGCGGCCTGTTTCGCTTTTACACGGGCAATGGCGGCTGCAACAGCGGCCTTGCGTGGGTCTTGTGGGGCATCAACGTCTTCGTTAGAAGGGGCTGATACCGTATCGGTTTCTTGCGCTTGAGCAGCTTTTTTAGCTTTAGCACGCGCAATCGCCGCGGCCACCGCGGCTTTACGCGGATCGACATCGACGGTCGTTTCCGTTTGAACCACGGAAGATGCGGCACTCTCTAGCGACGTCGCTTTTTTCGCCTTGGCTCGTGCGATAGCGGCCGCAACGGCGGCTTTGCGTGGATCTTCAGCAACGTCAGTAGGAACTACGATATTCTCATCGGTCGTTGCAGCACCTTCAGCGGCATTCGCCTGCGCAGCTTTTTTGGCTTTAACGCGAGCGAGCGCGGCGGCAACGGCTGCCTTACGCGGATCGGCTTCGGATTCAGGTTGAGAAACATTTTCCTGCTTACGCTCGCGAGCTAAGGCTTTGCGTGCCTCACGCGCTGCGCGAATGCTGTTATCTTCCTGATCGTTGTTAAACGGATGAATTGAGCTGATACCGTTTTGCTGCTCTTGACGCTGTTTAACACGTGCCACTGCGGCCTGTACCGCACTTTGGTCGCTTTCAGTCACTTTTACCGCAGCCTGTTTATGGCGCAGTTCTCGAGCGGCTTTTTCACGTTCTAAACGCGCCTGACGGGCTTCGAAACGCTCTTTTGCCTGAGCGGCTCGCGCAGCTTCCTGATCGGCGGCTTTAATTTCTGCCTTCTCTTGGCGATAGTACTGCACCAGCGGAATGCTGCTTGGGCAAACGTAGGCGCAGGCGCCACATTCTATGCAGTCGAACAGGTGATGCTGGCGTGCTTTCTCATGCTCTTGACCACGGCTAAACCAATAAAGCTGCTGTGGCAAAAGACCGGCAGGACAGGCATCGGCGCATTGGCTACAGCGAATGCAGGCCTGCTCTTCGTTGGCTTCATCAAACTCATTTTTTGACGGTGCTAAAATGCAGTTACTGATTTTAACAATCGGCACATTGAGATAGGCGAGGGTAAAGCCCATCAGTGGCCCACCCATAATCACCATTGGCGAGCGGTTCTGAGCTTCAAATTCACCGGCCTGCAAAAGATGTTTAACCGGCGTGCCTAGCCGAGCCCACACGTTGCCCGGTTTTTTCATTAATTCACCGGTGAGCGTGACGACGCGTTCAATCAACGGCTCACCGTCGATAATGGCGCGCTTGATCGCATACACCGTTCCAACGTTTTGCATCAAAACGCCGATAGACGCGGAGTGTTTGCCAAAAGGCACTTCCATCCCTGTGAGGATTTTGGTGAGCTGTTTGGCACCGCCGGAAGGATATTTAGTTGGGATCACCCGCAGTTTGATATCGTCGTGGCCTTGCAATGCGAGCTTCAGCGCCGCAATGGCTTCCGGCTTGTTATCTTCAATACCAATCAGCGTTCGCTGGGGTGACAAAATATGGCGCAAAATTTCACAGCCGGTGATGATTTCAGCGGCATGTTCACGCATCAGACGATCGTCGGCGGTGATATAAGGCTCGCACTCGGCGGCGTTGATAATCAGCGTTTCAACTTTGCCGTAGCCGCCTTCTAATTTGTTCCCGGTCGGGAAGCCCGCACCGCCTAAGCCTGCAATACCTGCCTGATGGATAAGCTCAGTGAGGGCTAACGGTGACTCTGCGCGGTAATCCGCCACCGGATGCAACTCTCCCCAGCGGTCTTGATTATCGGGAATGAGGGTAACACAGGTTTCGCGCAGGCCCGACGGGTGCGCGGTGATCTGAGGCGAGATGGCGCTAATCACACCTGAAGTGGAAGCGTGAACCGGCAGCATGCGGCCCGTGCCGCGTGTGAGCGGCTGACCTTTCATGACGTGCTGGCCGACCTTGACTAACAGTTCACCTTCCGGCCCGATATGTTGCTGAACGGGAATAATCAACATTGGCGGCAGCGAAACGTGGCGCAGCGGAACGTGGCTGGACGGGTGCTTCATTTCAGGCGGATGAATGCCGCCTTTGAAGTCCCACAACTTGTCTTTTTTCAGCGCTGCAAACAAATTAAACATGGTGTTCCACTTCGCGTTCATTTACGGAAATTGTTCTGACTGGAATGGTGTTTAGATCCCATTTCCAGTTTGCCGTGGTGGTCGGCACAGGCACTAACGTGATGCAGTCGGTTGGGCATGGTGCGACGCACAGATTACAACCGGTGCACAGATCGCTAACCACCGTATGCATAGCGCGCGTTGCGCCCACGATGGCATCAACGGGGCAGGCTTGAATGCATTTCGTACAGCCAATGCAGTTCTCTTCATCAATAAGCGCCACCTGACGTACCGGCTCCGACTGGGCGGCTTCGCCGTCTAAAGGCTGAGGGTCTACCGCCAGCAGTTCGGCGATCTTCAACATCACCTGCTCGCCGCCAGGGGCACATCGGTTAATTTTTTCGCTACCGCCAGAAACGGCTTCGGCGTAAGGGCGACAGCCTGGGTAGCCGCATTGGCCACATTGGCTTTGCGGTAGAATGGCGTCGATCTGTTCAACGATAGGGTCAGCATCAACTTTAAAACGACGCGCGGCAAAGCCGAGCACGATACCAGAAACCAGCGCGATAGCGCCGACGGCACAAATAGCAATCCACAACGACGACATTAGAATTTCACCAACCCGGTAAAGCCCATAAACGCAAGGGACATCAGTCCGGCGGTAATCAGTGCAATAGAAGAACCGCGGAACGGTGCGGGAACGTCAGCCACGGCTAAGCGTTCACGAATTGCGGCAAACAGAACCATCACCAGCGAGAAGCCTGCGGCGGCGCTAAAACCATAAACAGCGGACTGCATAAAGTTATGCGACTGATTGACGTTAAGCAGCGCCACGCCAAGTACGGCGCAGTTGGTGGTAATCAACGGCAGGAAGATACCGAGCAGTCGATACAGCGCAGGGCTCGTTTTACGCACCACCAACTCGGTGAACTGCACCACAACGGCGATCACTAAGATAAAGGTTAAGGTACGTAAATATCCTAGCGCCAGCGGCACCAGAATGAATTCGTTAACTGCCCAAGCGCAAACCGAGGCGAGGGTGAGTACAAAGGTGGTTGCCAGCCCCATACCAATGGCCGTTTCCAGCTTTTTAGATACGCCCATGAAGGGACATAAGCCGAGAAACTTAACTAAAACAAAGTTATTGACCAGAACGGTACCGACCAGTAACAGCAAATAATCGGTCATCAACTAAACCTAGCAAGAAAACAGTAGACGAAGAAAAACCGCCGTATTATCGGGATTTAGTCGCCGGACGACAACAGATCAAGTACAAGGTTATTCGATTTATTGCGAATTAACTCGAATGAGGGAGTACTGAACGCCGATAAAAACAGCCTGTTACGGCTCAATAAACGTGTCTCGCACGCGGCTTGAGCGCTTGATATAAGGAACAAAAATAGCGGCAGCCAACAGCGGCATCACCATGTTACGTACCGCCGCAGCGTCGGTAACCGGAGAAAACGCAAAGGATTTCAACGCTAAAAGCACCATCACCAGCAGCCATAAAATGAAAAACTTAGGGAAGCGGCGAGAGCGTTTGCCAAAAAGATAAAGATTAAACAGCGTGAAGGCCCAGATGATCACGGTAATCGCAAACGATAGCATCCACTGGCTGGAGAAAGTGGGGCTATGCGAAAGCAACTGACTGCGACTAGCGGGCTGTATGATCGTCATCAAAAAGATAATCAACATCAGACTTGACGACAGCAAGGAGACAATCATGTAAGCCAGCGGCGCAACGAGCCAGCCACCAATCCGTTTTGTTTTCATATTGCCACCTTCTTTCGACATGCCTTCAGCATAGCCGTCACGTTAAATCCAAATTTCAGCGTTACGCATCATACAGGCTAATTGAAACGCTATCATCGATATCGTGCTGCCGAGCCGTCAACGGGTCACGGCATGCACGAAATGACGATAATTTATTCGATGTTACGGCGTAACTTCGTTATTCCTTTAATTCAGCCCGACGATATTTCCATCATTATCGATATCAATATGGCGGTAGGCGGGTAAGGTACTCAGCCCCGGCATGGTCATAATATTACCGGCATACACGCGAATAAAACCGGCACCCGCCGACACTTTCAGATCGGTGACAGGCAGCACGAAATCACGCGGCACGTTTTTCAGGGCCGGATCGGCACTGATTGAGAGCGGCGTTTTTGCCATGCACAGCGGTAGATGACCAAATCCCGCCAGCTCAAGCTGCTGCAAGGTGGCCTGCGCCGCTGGGGTGAGTTCAGCCCGTAACGCGCCGTAGCCATTTTTTGCCAGCGTCTGTAATTTATCCGCCAGAGACATGTCATCAGGATAAAGCAATGACACATCGCCGCCGGTGCGGCAGGCCGCGGTCACACATTCAGCGAGCTGAGCCGTGCCTTTGCCGCCCGCAGAGAACGCATCGCTGATTTCAACGCCGAAAGCGCCGTGTTCCATCGCGAATTGGCGAATGAAGTCGAGCTCTTCCGCGCTGTCTTCTGGGAAGTGATTGAGAGCTACGACCACCGGCAATCCATAACGGGACGCGTTGCTAATATGCCACGCCAAATTGCTCGCGCCTTCGGTCAGTAACGGCAGGTTGGCGTGCTTAACTTCTTCCGGCAAAGACTGTCCCGGTTTCATATTAAACTTACCGCTGTTGGCTTTTAAACTGCGCAGCGTAGCGACTAAAACAACGCAAGAAGGTTTAATCCCCGACTGGCGACACTTGATATTAAAGAATTTCTCCATGCCCATATCGGAACCAAAGCCCGCTTCGGTGACCACATAATCGGCCAGTTGTAGAGCGAGACGATCGGCAAGCACCGAAGAGTTGCCATGGGCGATATTAGCAAACGGGCCTGCATGGATGAGCACCGGCGTGTTTTCGCTGGTTTGCATCAGGGTTGGGTGAATGGCCTCTTTCATTAACACGGTCATTGCGCCCGCCACTTCCAGATCTTCGGTGGTAATGGCGTGACCCTGTAACGTATAGGCTAAAATAATGCGGCCAATGCGCTGGCGCATATCGGCCAAACTCTCAGACAGCGCCAAGATCGCCATCAGCTCCGATGCCGCGGTGATATCAAAGCCGTCGTGACGTGGAACGCCGTTATTATTGCCGCCCACACCAATATCAATGCTGCGAAGCGCCCGATCGTTATGGTCGATCACGCGTTTCCACAGGATATGTTCGGGATCGATATCGAGACGTTTTAATCCGGTATGTTCATTAAACTTATCGCCCAAGCGTTGTTCATGGAACAAACGAGCATCCAGCGCTGCCGCTGCCAAATTATGTGCCGCGGTGATGGCATGAATATCGCCGGTGAGATGCAGATTAAGCTGCTCCATGGGCAGAACTTGCGCTACGCCGCCACCGGCCGCGCCGCCTTTAACCCCGAATACAGGTCCAAGGCTCGGCTGACGAATACAGGCCAGTGCTTTTTTACCAATAAAGTTTAACCCTTGGCTTAAACCGATGGTGGTGACGGTTTTACCTTCACCGAGCGGCGTTGGCGTAATGCTGGAAACCAACACGAGCTGGCCAGTACCTTGCTCAGGTTTAATTGCCTTGATATCTATTTTTGCTGCGTAATGGCCATAGGGGATTAAATGGGGCGTTGGGATCCCCAGTTGTTCAGCGATCTGGGCGATGGGTTTTAACTGAGGAGCATGCATCTGTTCGGAGAGGGACGTCATGGGGTCGTGATCCTTGCAAAAACAGGTAAAGGCAAACAGGTTAATGGCGACGATTATAGGCTATCGGGCAGTACACTCAATGGAGAATACCGCCCGACACTTATTTTTCGCGCGTAATATTTCATACTACGCAAACGTTTACTCTGCGAGAAATCAATTTTGTGGCAGTAGATATTTACCCAGTGTCACCAGAAGAACCGCAACGATAATGACGCACAGCGCCAGCCATTCGGTTGACGACAGCGTTTCACCGCCTAAGCCGGTACCTAACAATACGGCGACCACCGGATTCACATAGGCGTAGCTGGTGGCAACGGCGGGGCGAACGTTACGAATCAAAAACATATATGCGCTAATCGCGATCAACGATCCGAAAATCGCCAGATAACTTACCGCCAGAATCCCTTGCAGGCTTGGCATCTGCGTCATACGTTCACCGGCGATGGCGCTGGCAATCAGTAACACGATTCCCGCGGTGAGCATTTCAACCGCACCGGCCATCAGTCCTGCCGGTAATTCAACGCGAGAGCCCCACACCGAGCCGAACGCCCATGTCATTGAGCCCGCTAAAATAAGCAGCGCCATCCATGGATTACCGCTTAAATGTCCGCCGCTGTTGAGTAAAATAATGCCACACAGACCGATCGCGATGCCGAGCCATTCTAGCCAACGAGTCGGCATTCCGTACATTCGGCTAAAGCACAGGGTGAAAAGGGGAACGGTGGCAACCATAACAGCAGCAATTCCCGAGGGAACATCCTGATGTTCGGCCACGGTCACCGCGCCGTTACCGGCGGCAAGCAGCAAAATACCGATGATTGCCGCGTTTAATAGCGGACGACCGCTCGGCATTTTATGCCCGCGCAGACGTAGAAACGTGAGCATCACCAGACCTGCGCAGAGAAAACGCACGCCCGCCATCATCAACGGCGGCCAACTTTCCACGCCAAGACGAATAACAAAGTAGGTTGAACCCCAAATAATATACAGGGCAAATAATGAGCCAATAAGCGGGAGAAAGGTGGCAGCACGAGAGCGCATAGTAGGCATTTTCCTTGGCAAAAATAAGCAGCCAGTAAACGCTAAAATGGGCGGAGTAAGTACTCTTTTCTCATGCTTTTTGCTTATTAATAAAATGAATTTAAAGGGAATTAGCTATAAGGCTGCGGCAATCGGGTTTATTGCCGAAAGATAACAAAAAAACATGCTCATTTAAGCAGCAGATTTTAAGGTGAAACCGCATCCAAATGAATAGCCGATGATCTCTGGCAATATAATGCGGTTAACAATTTTTATTGAACGTAACGCCAAATTTCTTTAGGGACGCAGCCCACATCATATAAGCGGCCGCCGCTGGCTAATTCCGCACGACGATGATCGGCAGCGCGATACATATTAATAATTTCCTCATCCTCGACGAGGGAGTAATTAAGATGATCAAAGAGTTTTTCTAAGCTTTCCAGCGTGCTAACTCTGCGGAACTTGAGCAGATAATCATTTACGTTCATTTATATGTTCATCAACAGGAAGGATTACAGAAGAGTTGCCAGTATATGTAGTGAAAACTATCTGTCTAGTACAATATTAGTGATATGTGTTACATAATCAAAAAAAGGGTATATTTTAAAAAGTAACATGATGATCTTCTGTCCAATATATCGACGGCGACAGCGCCCAGATAATTGACTGCTAATTAAATGTGGTGAAATACTTTCAAACAGAATGAAGCATTCCATTCGACAAGAGCTGTTTTTATATTTGCGATTGTTGCTTGTGCAGCACTTTAGTTACGTTAGAAGATAAAAAAATGACAGCGACAGTTATAACCACTGTGCTGTCATTTTATATTGGGTGATAGGCTACTTGCGGTTCAGCATGTAATACATTTCATTCCAGCGGATCTCATTTTTAAATGCAGGCAGCGTGGTGGCATTATCAATGAGTAAGAACTCGATATTGTGCATTTCCGCATATAAACGCAGATATTCGACGTCTAGCGCTTGGGTAAACACCGTATGATGCGCGCCGCCGGCCAAAATCCATGCTTCAGCAGCGGTGGCTAATGATGGTTGGGCTTTCCAGATCGCGCGAGCGACAGGCAGCTTGGGTAAATCACGCGGTTGTTCAACGGTGTCGACGCAGTTAACCAAGAGGCGGAACCGATCGCCTAAATCAATTAAGCTGGCATTCAGCGCCGCGCCCGCTGGGGTGGAAAAGAGCAAGCGAGCCGGGTCGTCTTTACCGCCTATGCCGAGATGCTGAACATCCAGCAACGGTTTTTCCTCTTTGGCTATCGACGGGCAGACTTCCAGCATATGCGATCCTACTACCAGATCGTTTCCTGGCTGGAAATTGTAGGTGTAGTCTTCCATGAAGGACGTACCGCCTTTCAGACCTGCCGCCATCACTTTCATAATGCGCAGTAGGGCGGCGGTTTTCCAATCGCCTTCAGCGCCGAAACCATAGCCTTTCTGCATCAATCGTTGGCAGGCTAAGCCGGGCAGTTGTTTGAGTCCATATAGGTTTTCGAATGTGGTGGTGAAGGCATGGAAACCGCCTTGCTGAAGGAAGCGTTCAATGCCTAACTCAAGGCGTGCGGCCTCCAGTAGGTTTTCGCGTTTTGCTCCGCCGTTTTTCACCGCGTCGGTCAGGATATAGCTGGCTTCATACTCTTCCACCAGCTCGTTGATATCGCCGTGGCTGACTTCGTTGACCACCTGTTCCAAATCGCCCAGCGCATAGCCGTTCACGCTATAACCAAATTGAATTTGAGCGCTGACTTTGTTTCCTTCTGTCACCGCCACTTCACGCATGTTATCGCCAAAACGCGCCACTTTCAGATGTTGGCTCTCATATTTTGCGGCGCAAACGCGCATCCAACGAGCGATACCTTCTTGTGCCTGTCGATCTTCCCAATGTCCGGCAACCACGCTGTGCTGCTGGCGCATGCATGCACCGATAAAGCCGAACTCGCGGCCACCGTGTGCAGTTTGGTTAAGATTCATGAAGTCCATGTCCATGCTGTCCCATGGGATTTGGGCATTAAACTGGGTGTGGAATTGCAGCAGTGGTTTTTCTAGGCGGCGTAGGCCGTTGATCCACATTTTGGCTGGCGAAAACGTGTGCAGCCAAACCAGCAGGCCAAGGCAGTTATCCTGATAGTTCGCATCGCGGCACAATGCGGTAATTTCATCCGGCGTGGTGGCTAACGGTTTTTGCACCAGTTTGACCGGCAAGCCCGATTGATTCAGATGGGCGACGACTTTTTCAGCCTGTTCTTTAACTTGTTGCAGGGTACGCTGGCCGTATAAATGCTGGCTACCGATAACGAACCAAACTTCGTTTTGTTGGAACTGTTGCATGATGACTCCGTAAATTCTAAATGGAATTAATGTTTGACGGCGGCGTAGCAGGGCTCAGCGCTCTGACACCACTGCTGATAACGTTCATAAAGCTGTTGGAAACGCGCCACGCGTTCGGGGTTAGGCTGTAATGTGCGTTCAACTTGGCTGGCCATGTTCTGCTGGGCGGTGGCAATATTGGGATAGGTACCTGCGGCAACGGCGGCAAAGATCGCGGCGCCTAATGCGCAGCACTGATCGGAGGCAACGATTTGTACCGGGCGATTCATCACATCGCAGCACACCTGCATGATCACCGGTGATTTACGTGCGATCCCGCCGAGTGTTAGGACGTTTTCCACCGGCACGCCCTGATGTTCAAAGCATTCCATAATGGCGCGTGCGCCGAAGGCCGTCGCGGCAATAAATCCGCCGAATAGCGCTGGTGCATCGGTTCCTAAATTAAGATCGGCGATCACGCCTTTCAGACGCTGATTGGCAAAAGGCGTGCGGCGGCCGTTGAACCAGTCTAAAACGACGGGCAGGTGATCAAGATGTGGTGCTTTGGCCCACTCTTCGGTGAGCGTCGGCAACAAGTTTTTTATGGTGTTTGCTAGCTGTGGTTCCAATTCTGGATGCTGTTTGGCGACCTGTTGCAGCGGCCAAGTTAACAAACGGCTGAACCAAGCATACATATCGCCAAACGCCGACTGACCCGCCTCTAACCCGACATAGCCTGGGATCACGCTGCCATCTACCTGTCCACAAATACCGGCAATGGTGCGATCGCCGATTAACTGTTGTTCGGCAATCAGAATGTCGCAGGTAGATGTGCCAATTACTTTCACCAACGTATACGGCTGCGCGCCCGCACCAACTGCGCCCATATGGCAGTCAAATGCGCCGCCGGAGAGAACAACGTCGATAGAGAGGCCTAAACGCTGCGCCCATTCATCGCTTAATTTTCCCACTGGAAGATCGGCGGTGTAGGTTTCGCTAAACAGAGGTTGTTGCAGTTTTTCGCCTAGACAAGGATCGAGCGCTTCGAGGAATTCGCGTGGCGCAACACCGCCCCATGATGGATGCCAAAGGGCTTTGTGTCCGGTGCTGCAACGTCCGCGTTTTAACTGATGCGGCTGTTGTTTTCCACACAATAGCGCGGGTATCCAGTCACAGAGTTCAATCCAAGAGGCTGCGGACTGGCGTACTGCGCTATCTTGACGACTGATATGCAAAATTTTCGCCCAAAACCACTCAGACGAGTAGACGCCGCCGATATAGCGCGTGTAGTCAGGAAACGCGCCGCTGCGGCATAGTTGGTTGATTTCTTCGGCTTCTTCGATGGCGGTATGGTCTTTCCACAACACAAACATCGCGTTGGGGTTATTGGCAAATTCTGGCAGTAACGCGAGCACATCGCCGTCATCATTAATCGGCGCTGGCGTTGAGCCGGTGGAATCGACGCCGATCCCGACCACCGCAGCGCGTTGTTCCGCACTCATTCTTGCTACCACGGCTTTGATCGCTTTTTCGAGCGATTCAATATAGTCGAGCGGATGGTGGCGAAATTGGTTGGCGGGCGCATCGCAAAACAGTCCTTGTTTCCAGCGCGGATAGTAGACGACTTCGGTATCTAACTCCTGACCGGTCACACAATCCACGGCGAGCGAACGCACCGAGTCACTACCAAAATCCAGCCCGATTGCAATGGGGTTCACGCGCATTCCCTATCTCCTGTTATATAGATTTCACTGCTAACCAACATAGAAAATAGGCCCCCTTTAGTGTGAGGATGGCTTAGCTACATGTATGTATTTTTCAGCTACGACTTGCTTTTATGTGACTCGCGTCAAAAGTTTTGATTGTTATTGAATTGCTAAATATATGCACAAAATGGCTGTATTTTTCTGGTGTGATTTTGCTCTCTATTTGTTCTTTAATTAGCCGCTACAACTTAGCCCGTCCTACACAACGACCTTACATTGCAGCGTGATATCAATATGTTTGGTATCTGCTGCGCTAAACCCCCTAAATTCGTACACCTAGCTTTGCGTCGTTAAACAGCATGGTCTGTATGACAAATCTGCTACATAAGAATGACGAAATTGGAGAGTTAGAAATATGCATAAATTCACTAAGGCTTTGGCTGCCATTGGACTGGCTGCCGTTATGTCACAATCCGCTATGGCCGAGAATATGAAACTCGGTTTCTTGGTTAAGCAACCGGAAGAACCTTGGTTCCAAACGGAATGGGCATTTGCCGATAAAGCCGGAAAGGATTTGGGATTCGACGTGATTAAAATTGCCGTTCCTGACGGAGAGAAAACGTTAAACGCGATTGATAGCCTCGCCGCTAGCGGTGCCAAAGGCTTTGTCATTTGTACTCCCGATCCCAAGTTAGGCCCTGCGATTATCGCTAAGGCGCGTAGCTACGATTTAAAAGTCATCGCGGTCGACGATCAGTTTGTGAATGCCAAAGGCAAGCCGATGGAAAATGTGCCATTGGTGATGATGGCGGCCAGTGAAATTGGCGCGCGCCAAGGGCAAGAGCTGTGGAAAGAGATGAACAAGCGCGGCTGGAAAGTCGATGAAACTGGAGTGATGGCAATTACCGCCGATGAACTGGATACCGCACGTCGCCGTACCACAGGCTCAATGGATGCATTAAAAGCGGCGGGCTTCCCTGAAAAACAAATCTATAAGGTGCCGACCAAGTCGAATGATATTCCCGGCGCGTTTGACGCGGCCAACTCCATGTTAGTTCAGTATCCGAAAGTCAAAAACTGGCTGATCGTTGGCATGAATGACAACACCGTTCTTGGCGGCGTGCGCGCAACGGAAGGCCAAGGATTTAAAGCCGATAACGTGATCGGTATTGGTATCAACGGCGTGGATGCGGTTAGCGAACTTTCTAAAGCCAACCCAACGGGCTTCTACGGTTCTCTGTTACCAAGCCCCGATATCCATGGCTACAAGAGCATACAGATGCTGAATGATTGGGTGACAAAAGATGTCGAGCCAGCCAAGTTCACGGCGGTGACCGACGTGGTGCTGATCACGCGTGATAACTTCAAAGAAGAGCTGAAAAAGAAAGGGTTATAGCGGCAGTCTTCATTTTAAAGTGAAACGGATCTCGTACTTCGAGGACGAGATCCTATCAATTCATGACTTTAGCCGCCTGTTGCTTTGGTCGCAGGCTGGCAAGGAGAGGGTTTATGACCTCCAACGTACCCTATTTGGAATTCCGTCATATCGGGAAAACATTTCCTGGGGTGAAGGCGCTGGATGACATCAGTTTTAGCTGCCAAGCCGGCCAGATCCATGCCCTGATGGGCGAAAACGGCGCGGGGAAATCGACGTTACTGAAGATTCTCAGCGGCAGCTATACGCCGACGCAGGGTGAAATTGTGCTTAAAGGCGAGTCGGTTCAGTTCAATAAAACCACCGATGCGCTGGATGCTGGCGTGGCCATTATTTATCAAGAGCTGCATTTAGTGCCTGAAATGACGGTGGCTGAAAATATTTATCTGGGCCAGTTACCGGCTAAAAAAGGCTTCGTGAATAATTCACTGCTGAATTATGAAAGCCGTTTGCAGCTTGAACATTTAGGGTTGGATATTGATCCGCAAACGCCGCTGAAATATCTCTCCATCGGCCAGTGGCAGATGGTTGAAATCGCTAAGGCGCTGGCACGCAATGCCAAAGTGATTGCTTTTGATGAGCCCACCAGCTCGCTGTCGTCGCGGGAAATAGAACAGCTGTTTCGTGTGATCCGCGAACTTCGGGCAGAAGGGCGCGTGATTATTTATGTGTCGCATCGTATGGAAGAGATTTTCGCATTGAGCGATGCCATTACGGTGTTTAAAGACGGTAAATATGTAAAAACGTTTGACGACATGCAGCAGGTCAATCATGAGTCGCTCGTGCAGGCCATGGTGGGACGTGATTTGGGTGATGTCTATGGCTATCAGCCACGTGAACATGGGGCGGTTCGCTTAGATGTTGAAGAGGTGTTGGCGCCGGGCGTTAAGCAACCTGTTTCGTTGCAGGTGAAACAAGGCGAAATTGTTGGGCTCTTTGGCTTGGTGGGGGCAGGTCGTAGCGAACTGATGAAAGCACTGTTTGGCGGCACCAAAATCACGCAGGGAAAAGTGCTGTTGGACGGGCGTGATATGCAGGTGCGCAGCCCGATAGATTCAATACGCCAAGGCATGATGCTCTGCCCTGAAGATCGCAAAGCCGACGGGATTATTCCCGTTCACTCGGTGCGCGAGAATATTAACATCAGCGCACGACGCAATACGTTAACCGCAGGCTGCCTGATTAATCAGCAGTGGGAAGTGAATAATGCGGATCAACGTATCAGTGCGCTAAACATCAAAACCCCCAGTCCAGAACAGCTGATTATGAATCTCTCCGGTGGTAACCAGCAGAAAGCCATTTTGGGACGTTGGTTGTCGGAAGACATGAAAGTCATTTTATTGGATGAGCCAACGCGCGGCATCGACGTGGGCGCTAAACACGAAATCTATCAGGTGATCTATCAGCTGGCCGAGCAGGGTATTGCCGTGCTGTTTGCGTCGAGTGATTTGCCGGAGGTCCTTGGCCTTGCCGATCGCATTGTTGTCATGCGTGAGGGCGCGATTTCTGGCGAATTACTGCGTGAAAACGCCAGCGAAGCCAAAGCGCTGGCGCTCGCCATGCCCGGTATATCCACTTCCTCTCATGCGGCCTGAAAAATCTAGGAGCAGAATTATGTCGAGTGTCACGTCTACGCCGGCGACGGTTAAAGCAGGAAAAAAGGGGCTTCACCTCAGTCGCATTTGGGATAGTTATGGCATGTTAGTGGTGTTTGCCGCGCTATTTATTGCCTGTTTGATTTTTGTGCCTAATTTTGGCTCATTTATCAATATGAAAGGACTTGGGCTGGCTATCTCCATGTCGGGAATGGTGGCCTGTGGGATGCTGTTTTGCTTAGCGTCGGGTGACTTTGACCTGTCGGTTGCCTCGGTTATTGCCTGTGCGGGGGTCACGACGGCCGTCGTCATCAACATGACTGAAAGCCTGTGGATCGGTATTTTTGCAGGTTTATTGCTGGGCGCGCTATGTGGCTTGGTTAACGGTTTTGTTATTGCGCGTTTAAAAATCAACGCGCTGATCACTACGCTAGCCACGATGCAGATTGTGCGCGGCTTAGCCTACATTATTTCAGATGGTAAAGCGGTGGGTATCGAAGACGAACGCTTTTTCGAATTGGGCTATGCCAACTGGCTAGGACTACCGGCTCCGATTTGGATCACCGTTATCTGTTTTATTCTGTTCGGTTTCTTGCTGAATAGAACCACTTTTGGGCGAAATACCTTAGCAATTGGCGGTAACGAAGAGGCCGCTCGTCTAGCGGGGGTTCCGGTGGTGCGTACCAAAATTATTATCTTCGTGTTGTCGGGGTTGGTATCGGCGGCGGCAGGGATCATTTTGGCTTCGCGTATGACCAGCGGCCAGCCAATGACGTCCATTGGTTACGAGCTGATTGTGATCTCGGCCTGCGTGCTGGGGGGCGTATCGCTTAAAGGTGGGATTGGCAAAATATCTTATGTCATCGCGGGCGTGTTGATTTTGGGTACGGTGGAAAATGCGATGAATTTGCTGAATATTTCACCATTCTCTCAGTACGTGGTGCGCGGAGTTATTTTGCTGGCTGCGGTAATTTTTGACCGTTACAAACAGCTATCCAAGAAAAGTCTGGCTTAGTCCTAAAGGGGAAAAATTTACGGCTTAAACGTGAGCTTAAATAGGATGAGTCCTGATTGTTAAGTTTAAATTATAGATAATTATTTATCTGCTTCACATTTTTACAGCAATTATGAGCAGCGTTTTCGCTGCTCTGTAAACTGGGCTGGTGGTTTACTAAAGGATGGGAGGGACGATGTATCAACGTTTAACGCAGGACCCACAACCAAACCCCTTATTGCCGGGATACAGTTTTAACGCTTATTTGGTCGCAGGATTAACACCGATTATTGCCGATGGACCATTAGACTTCTTTATTGATCGCCCTGAGGGCATGAAAGGCTATATCCTCAATTTGACGATCAAAGGTGAAGGCCGCATTTTTAGCGGCAAAGAGGGAGAAGAAACCTTATACAGCAAACCGGGAGAGTTGCTGTTATTTCCACCGAAAGCCAGCCACTTTTATGGACGCTCATCAGAAAGCGATTGTTGGTATCACCGGTGGGTTTATTTTCGTCCACGTGCTTATTGGGCCGATTGGTTGGAATGGCATAGCCAAGTTAATGGCGTAGGGCACATGGTATTGCCTGAGAATACGTTACTGGAATTTGATCGTTTGTTTGCCAATATTGAGCAAACACACAAATCGGGCCGTCGCTTTGCTGAAGAGCTGGCAATGAATTTGCTTGAGCGGTTGCTGCTGCGTGCGATGGAAGAAGATCCGCAGGCACCTCAGCGCATTATGGATGCACGCATTATTGAAGCCTGCCAGTTTATTACCGGCAATTTGGCCGATGAGCTGCGCATTGAAGACGTTGCTAAACACGTGTGCTTATCTCCGTCGCGCCTTGCGCATCTTTTCCGTGAACAGGTTGGGGTGAATATTCTGCGCTGGCGTGAAGATCAGCGGGTTATCCGCGCCAAGCTCCTGCTGCAAACCACTCAAGAACCCATTGCGACCATTGGCCGCGTGGTGGGCTACGACGATCAGCTCTATTTTTCACGCGTATTCCGTAAGCGCGTTGGCGTTAGCCCGAGCGATTATCGCCGCCGCAATCATGAAGTTAATGATTCCTCATCGATGAGCGCGGGAGAGCGCCGCCAGAGCGAAAGGCAGAGTACGTTACTGAGAGTGTAGGTAAGTGACGGTGTCACTTTTTTTGTTTTTCCGATCATAAACTTCTGCTGTTTTTTGCTCACCAACATTCTGATTTTATTCCGCTATGCGAGTGCCGTAGTTGCGGTGCTCGCATAGCGGAGTTGTTGTCTAATAAGTATCCGCCTAAGCAAGATCGCACTGCGTCCCCTTGCTCCTTGTCCTAAAACAGGCTATCAAATAGCACTATCTTAATATTTCGATAACAATGTATAAGTTGAAAAGATGATCTAATGTCATCTCTTACTCTTTTGATTGCTAGGGCAGCGAGGTTTTGTATGGCGGATTCAATTCGTGTTGGGCTGATCGGCTATGGCTTTGCCGGTAAAACGTTCCATGCACCGCTGATTGCTGGCACGCCGGGTTTAACACTAGCGGCGGTTTCAAGCAGCGATGCTGAAAAAGTGCGCGCTGATTGGCCGGGAATGACGGTGGTTGGCGAGCCGGGACAGCTTTTTTCCGATCCCAATATTGATATGGTGGTTATCCCAACGCCTAACATTACGCATTATCCTCTCGCAAAGCAGGCGCTGCTGGCGGGTAAACATGTGGTGGTGGATAAGCCTTTCACGGTCAATCTACAGGAAGCACGTGAGCTAGACATGCTGGCTAAGCAGCAAAAACGGCTGCTGTCGGTGTTTCATAACCGCCGTTGGGACAGTGACTTTCTTACGGTGAAAACGCTGCTGGCGGAAGGCGCGCTGGGTGATGTGGTGCAGTTTGAATCACATTACGATCGTTTTCGTCTGGAGGTCCGTGACCGCTGGCGCGAGAAAGTGGGCGCAGGCAGCGGGATCTGGTTTGATCTTGGCTCACACTTGCTCGATCAAGCCTTACAGCTGTTTGGCAAACCTCAAAGCTTGTTGGCGGATCTGGCAGCGATGCGGCCAAACTCGCAGACCACAGACTATTTCCACGCCATTTTGTATTACTCCGATAAGCGCGTCATTTTGCACGGGAGCATGGTTACGGCCGCTGAAACGCCGCGTTATGTGGTTCATGGCACGAAAGGCAGCTACATCAAACATGGATTAGATCCGCAAGAGGATCGCTTGAAGGCCGGTGAGCGTCCACCGCAGGCGGATTGGGGTTATGACATGCGTGATGGTGTGTTAACGCTGGTACAAGACGACATTATGGCCGAGCAGTCGTTGCTGACTATTCCGGGCAACTATCCGGCGTATTATGCCGGTATTCGTGATGCGATTAACGGTGACGGTGATAATCCCGTACCGGCTTGCGAGGCGATAACCGTAATGGAGCTGCTGGAATTGGGGCAAGAGTCGTCGCTTCAACAAAGAGCATTACCGTTACCCGCTTAACATGATGTCGTTGTCTCTGCGTTGATACGTCTTGCTGATACTTTTCGTTGATACTTTTCGTTGAAGTCATGGCGAGTAGTCTCAAATAAGCCTTCTTTCGTATATTTATAGAATCACAGAAAGAAGGCTTTGTTTTTTATTCGACCTTATATACAGGCACTTTTTTGGTAAGGGATGTTGAGTTATGTCTTGGCTGCAACGTTTGCGGATTGATAAGTTTTTACTGGTTCTGATTTGCGTGGTGATTCTGGCATCGTTGTTCCCTTGTGAAGGGATCTACAAAACGGTCTTCGAACATCTCACCACGGCGGCGATTGCGTTGCTGTTCTTTATGCACGGTGCCAAGCTTTCACGTGAAGCCATCGTTTCTGGGATGGGCCATTGGAAACTGCATTTAGTGGTTTTTCTCAGTACGTTTGCGCTTTTCCCTCTGCTCGGGTTAGCGCTCAACGTGGTGGTACCTAATCTTTTGAGCCCCGCGCTCTATCTCGGTTTCCTTTATTTGTGTGCTTTGCCTGCCACCGTTCAGTCGGCGATTGCTTATACCTCGATGGCGGGTGGAAACGTTGCCGCCGCTATCTGTAGTGCATCGGCGTCCAGTATTCTGGGTGTGTTCCTTTCGCCACTGCTGGTGGGATTGCTGATGCACACGCAGGGCGGCGAAACCGATACGCTGCATGCGATTGGCGCGATCATCCTGCAACTGATGGTTCCTTTTGTGGTGGGGCATTTATCTCGCCCGCTGATTGCCAAATGGGTCGAGCGTCATCGTAAGCTGATTAATATTACTGACCGGTCTTCGATTTTATTGGTGGTTTATACCGCATTCAGCGAAGCCGTTATTGAAGGTATCTGGCACCAGATTGACGCTTGGTCGCTGCTGTCTATCGTTGTCTGCTCCACCGTGCTGCTAGCCATTGTGTTGGTCATCAATACCTTTGCGGCGCGTTGGTTGGGGTTCAATACCGCAGATGAAATTACCATTGTGTTCTGCGGTTCTAAAAAGAGCTTGGCGAACGGCATCCCGATGGCAAACGTACTTTTCCCTGCCTCGGCGGTAGGCATGATGGTTCTCCCATTGATGATTTTCCACCAAATTCAGCTGATGGTGTGCGCGGTATTAGCGCAAAGGTATGTGAATCGTGGGAAGAAGGTGGCTGAGGAGCAGGTGAAGGAATAGGGGGGTGTGAGCATGTGGGTTTTGTGTAAGGTTTTGTCCGCCTAAAATACCGAGTCTTGCATATACATCGTGCAGGCGTCCGTGTTAGGGGGCCAATCGCCGCCCCCTAACAACCCGGCTTGGCACCGTTCTTCAGCCTGCTTCGCAGGTTCCCTCATCTCGTCATTCCGGCTTTAACGGAACGAGCGACAATCGGCATCCATGCCTCCGTCGCTCTTTTGCCGACGTCCAGTCGGCAAATCCTAGCCTTCATTCCTCAATTCGGCTGAAGAATAACGTGCCGAAAAAGGTCAAACCCAAAAGATAACAGACAAAAACTTTATCTGTTTTTTAGTTTAAGTGTTGGGAGAAAGAGCAACGCTAACAGGATGTTAGCGTTAGGGGAGGAGGCGCCAAGGATGGCGCATGCCGACCCGGCGCGGAGATGGCGTCTCGGATAAAAGCGCGAGGATTGAAGGGGCGCGCGCTGGCGCCCCTCATCGTACGCCTTCGATTTAGCTATATGTGATAGCCGTTATTGATAGGCGGACGAAACCTTTCACCTTTCTTCGACTACCGACGAATCACGACCCTATTTTCTTCTCACGCAGAGCGCGTTTCTCTTCTTCAGAAATAAACGCCATCTCCAATCCATTGATCTGGGCGGTGCGGATTTCTTCTGGCGTTAACCCTGCGGCAGGTGCGGCGACGTTATATTCATGCGCCAGCTCAATGCCTTCTACTGCCGGATCGTCAGTGTTAATGGAGGCCAGAATGCCGTGACGTAGGAAGGTTTTCAGCGGGTGATTTTCCAGTGAAGCTACGGTGCTGGTTTGAATATTGGACGTCAGGCAGGATTCCATCCCGATGCGGTTTTTAGCTAAATAATCCAGCAGCTTGGTATCTTCGACCGCTTTAACACCGTGGCCGATGCGTTCTGCACCTAGTTCATGAATGGCTTGCCAGATGCTTTCAGGGCCAGCCGCTTCGCCCGCGTGAACCGTAATATGTAAACCTGCGTCGCGTGCGCGGTTGAAGTGGTTTAGGAATAAAGAGCCAGGGAAGCCCAGTTCGTCACCAGCCAAATCCAATGCGGTGATGCCTTCACGACAGGCCAGCAGGGCATCTAGTTCTTTTAAGCAGGCGCTTTCGCCAAATGTACGGCTCATGATGCCGATGAGGCGAGTTTCAACGCCAAAATCGCGAACACCGGCGCGCACGCCGTCGATTACCGCTTCAACGACACCTTGTACCGGCAACTGGTGTTTCATCGCCATGTAATACGGCGAGAAACGCAGTTCGGCATAGTCGATACCGGCACGTAATGCATCTTCCACGTTTTCGTAGGCAACACGGCGGCAGGCGTCGAGAGAACCTAAAACGGCAACGCCCCAATCCAGTTTCTGTAAAAAGCTGACTAAGTCTGGCGCGGTATCGGTGATTTGTACGTGAGGGCGCAGGGCTTCCAGCTCTTCGGCAGGCAGTGCCAGATTGAACTGGCGACCCAGTTCCAGAATAGTTTGCGGACGAATGTTACCGTCAAGATGACGATGGATATCGGTCAGAGGAAGGCGGGTGTCAATCATGATATGCACTCTCAGTTATTCTGGATAAAGTGCGTAACAGTATAAAAACAATACACTGCAAATTACCAGTGAGTTGCATAAAAATGTGATCATAATCACAAATAATGAGTATTAGTCTCAATTTTACGGGTAACTGTATAAATACACAGTATCAATCAAATGCTAAAAAATAGGCATGGCTATTGTGAGATACGCGGTTAATCCTCGAACAGCTTTTCGATGGATTTGGTTGGGTAGAAAGCGAGTTTGCGTTATTGCCCGTGAGAGCAATAAACCCAAGTTTCAGGCAGAACTGCTTTGCTTTCTCATTGAGTGCATCGACAAACATGCCGTGAACGTCCACGGCGAGCGATGCTCGATAGACCACTTGCATCCCCGTCACTGAGCTGCAACGGGGATGTATAGACTGGCTATTTAACTAGCTTTTTTAAAGCAGAAATCAGTTTTTGCACGCCTAATTCCACTTTGCTGCGTGGGCAGCCAACGTTGAGGCGAACAAAGCCACGGCCTTCTTCACCGTAGGTAAAGCCAGGCATAATCGCCACTTTTTCCTCATCGATGAGTACGCGCTGAAGCTCTTGGTCATCCACGCCCAGAACGCGCAGGTCGATCCATGCCAGATATGTTGCCTGTGGGATCTTCCATGCCAATTGTGGGAAGGCTTGGTTTAGCTCAGTGGCGACGTATTCTAGATTGGATTGCAGATATGTGCGCAGTTCGTCTAGCCACGACTGACCTTCACGATAGGCAGCGATATGCGCTGCAACGGCAAGTACCGCCGGAGAAGAAAGGCCATCTTTGCTTTTAAGCTGCAAGAAATAAGCGTCACGAGTGGCCGGATCGTTAATAAAACCATAGGCGCCGGTTAACGCAGGGATATTGAAGGACTTGGAGGCGGAGGTCAGCAATGCCCACGGTGTTTTGCCAACTTCATTCCACGGAAGGTGCTGACGATCGCCCCACGTCATATCCATGTGGATTTCGTCACTGATGACCTTCACGTCATGGCGCTCACACAGCTCGGCCATGATTTCCAGCTCGGCACGTGTCCAGACTTTACCCGTTGGGTTTTGCGGGCTGCATAGCAACAGTACTTTAGTTTGTGGGCGAGCCAGCAGCGCTTCTAAGTGAGCCATGTCGCAGAACCATTCACCCTCAGATTGCTTCATCGGGCAGGCCAGCAATTGGCGCTGATTACCAAGCACCACTTTATAGAAAGCATCGTAGGCGGGTGTATGGGTGACAACGCATTCACCGGGCTGAGTCCACAGGCGAATCAGCTGTGCCACCATATAGATCACGGAAGGACCATAAACGGCGGTATCGGTATCTATAGCGCTGTTAAAACGCTTAGCGTACCAGTGACGCAGTGCGCCGAGGAAATCTTCGTGCTGCCAGCGGCTGTAGCCGAGCACGCCGTGCGCAATGCGTTTTTCCAGTGCCTGCGTAATGCAAGGGGCGGTTGCAAAATCCATATCGGAAATGGTGAACGGCAGCAGATCGTTAACACCAAAACGATCGCCAATATAATCCCACTGGGTACACCATGTGCCGTGACGGTCAACAGTCTTAGAAAAATCAAACATATTTCATTCGCCTTAATTTGATATTTGCTCGAATGAGAAATAAAGCGGGGCGCTAAGCGCCCCAAATGTATGGTCAAACAAGGTTATACGCTTGGCTGAGCTATTAGGTAGTCTAATTCATCTTTGACCGACTGTACCTGTGGCCCGATAACAACCTGTAAATTATGCTCATTGACATGCACCACGCCAATAGCACGTAGGTTTTTCAGCGTTGCGTCATCAACCAGCTTCATGTCTTTCACTGAAAGACGCAGGCGGGTAATACAGTTGTCGAGGGACACGATATTATCCGCGCCGCCGAGTGCAACCAAAATCCCCGGGGTGTCATAGCCTGATTTGCTTGAAGACGCCGCTTTCGCTGATTTTTCGCTGGTGGTGCTGTTATCAATATCGCGACCCGGCGTTTTGATATTGAAGCGGGTGATAGCGAAACGGAAGATAGCGTAGTAGGCAACGAACCATACCGCGGCAACCACAGGAACCATATACCATTTGGTTTGTAGACCGTGCAGAACGCCAAACACCACGAAGTCGATGATGTTGCCGTCGGTGTTACCGATAGTCACGCCGAGCACGGACATGATGGTGAAGCCCAAGCCAGTCAGGATGGCGTGGATCAGGTACAAGAACGGCGCAACAAACAGGAACAGGAATTCAAGCGGTTCAGTGGTACCACCAACAACACAGGCAACCACGCCAGAAATCAGCAGGCCTTTAATTTTATGGCGGTTTTCAGGACGCGCACAGTGGTACATCGCTAACGCTGCACCCGGTAAACCACCTAAGAAGGCGGGCATTTTACCCTGAGACAGGAACTGCGTTGCGCTTTCTGAGAAGCCGTGAGTGGTAGGGCAAGAAAGCTGCGCTTGGAAGATGGTCAGTGCACCGCTAACGGAGTGACCGCAAACGTCCATGGTGCCGCCCGCTTCGGTAAAGCGAATAATGGCAACCAGAATGTGCTGTAAACCAAACGGTAACAGCAGACGCTCAACGGTACCGAAGATCATCGGACCAAATGCGCCAGCGCTATGGATAAGGCGACCAAGGCCATTAATGCCCATCGCGAACCACGGCCAGATCAATGGCACCAGCAGACCAAGCAGGCCTAAAACCAGCAGGGTGATAATTGGAACGAAGCGCGTACCGCCGAAGAACGAAAGCGCATCCGGCAGACGAATAGTGCTAAAGCGTTCATGCAGTAAGAACACCACAATCCCGACGATAATCGCACCCAAAATACCGGTATCAATAGACTGAATACCCAGCACGGTTTGAATGTTATTGGCTTTCAGCACCAGAGGATCAACGCTTGGCAAGATCCCTTTCGTCGTCAGATAGAAGTTGGTGGCCAGATTGAATACGGTAAAACCTACGAATCCGGCAAACGCCGCAACGCCTTTGTTATCGCGTGCCATACCCAGAGGGATAGCAACGGCGAACATCACCGGCAGGAAGCTGAAACCGAAGGAGCCGATTTTGCTCATCCAAGTGAACAGTAATTGAAGCGGGGTATTATCCAGCACTGGCAATAACGTTAAAACATCGCGGCTGCTCAGCGAGCTACCAATTCCCAGCATAATGCCGCAGAAAGAGAGCAGCGCCACGGGCAGCATAAAGGTCTTACCAAGGCTTTGGAAAAACTCCCATAGCGTAATTTTTTGTTTGGTCTGGGTGGGCATGGTAACTCCTGATGGAAAGATCCTTGGAGAGGATCGCTATTTCTAATAAAAATTATCAATTCATCTTCGTCTTTCTGGTAAAAGAAGATAAAACGTTTTACCAAACAAAACCATTTGCCGGATCACAGTTCTAAAAATCAGTGTTAATGTGAATTATGCGAGATTGGATTAAATGTTTTACTAAAAAATACGCTAAAATAACCTACGAAAATGAATACCCTATGCTATCGACAAGTGAATAATTAACGGCATGAACCCGAAAAAGATCACCATAACCGACGTTGCCCAGCACGCTGGCGTATCAGTTACTACCGTTTCTCTGGTCCTCAGCGGCAAGGGGCGTATTTCTGATAAAACCTGTCATCGTGTTAACTCAGCGATTGAAACTCTTGGTTATGTACGCAACCAACAGGCAGCGATGCTGCGCGGAAGCGTGTCTAATGTGATCGGGCTTATCGTTAGTGACATTAGCGAGCCGTTTTATGCTGAAGTTGCGGCAGGAATTAGTGAAATCTTGGAAGCGCAGGGGAAGGTGCTATTTCTCACGCAGTGTGGAAAAAACGGTCTACATCTGGCTCGTTGCCTTGATAGCCTGAGTGGTTACGGCGTTGACGGCATTATTGTAGGTAGTGGTCGTTTTCTTAGTGATGAGATGAAACAGAAAGCGCGAGAAATGCGTTTGCCGCTGGTGTGTGCCGCACGGGCCAGCGAATTCGATGATATCGACGTTATTCGCCCGGATAACTCGCAGGCGGCAAAGATGGCCACAGAATATTTAATTAAACATGGTCATCGCCAGATTGCCTATCTCGGTGGAGAAAGTAGCTCCCTTACGCGCGCTGAACGCTTAGGTGGGTTTTGCGGAACCTTGATCCAATATGGTCTGCCGTTCAAATCGGAATGGGTTGTCGAGTGCGACTGTAAGCAACAGGACGCGGCGGAGGCGACCAAAAACCTGCTTAACCATCACCCTAAAATCACGGCAATCTTGTGCCATAAGGCGTCTATTGCCATGGGCGCATACTTTGGCGTAATCGGCATGGGTAATAGCGTGGGTAAAGACGAGAACGAAAGCTACTATTCGCGTCAGGTAGCATTAATTGGTTTTGGGGATGTGCCGGAAGCAGAGCTGACCGATCCACCGTTAACCTTCATCAGTAGCTCCGCACGTGAAATAGGCTATAGCGCGGCGAACCGCATGCTACAGCGTATTGATGCGCCCGACGAACAGGTCCAACACATTATTTTGCCACCCAAGCTAATAGCCAGAGGCTCGGCATAATCCTTTCTGAACTGGTTTAAAAAAAACGGCCCCGAAAGGGGCCGCTTAATGTTCACATCGTGCTTAAACGCTGAATCAATTCCCCGCAGGGGCTTCGCTCTGATCTTGCATACCACCTAAAATTCCAAACAGGCCAACAAACTGAGCCAGCGGCATTTTGGTGCCATTCAAATCAACCTGACCATCGGCATAGCTGAAATTGCTCGAAATCACATTGTCTTTCTGCGTTGTCAGCTTAAACATCTGGCCCATGGCTGAAATGCCTTGAACCTGTTGTCCTGCTAAACGTTTCGCATCTTCGGCGTTATAACCTTCTAATTCCGCTGCCTGAGAAGCCAACTGGGTCGCCATCGGCATGGAGATAGCCAGTTTTGCGTCCAGCTTTTTGATTGACCGCAACATCAACGGCTCGCCGGTAGTTTCTGCCTGCGGTTGAGGGTTAGCAAGGTTGAGATCCAAGCTGAACTGACTTTCACCCTGAGCGGTTTTCCAGCTCAGCGGTTGAATATTTAGCGTTGGGCTTCCAGCAAGCAGGGCAGGCATATTCTTTTCAACCAGCGCGGCTAATTCTTGCTGATAGACATCAGGATCAACGTCGTCGCCCTGTGCCAGTTGGCGGTTGATGAAATCATTGTACTGGAAGGTAAACGCTTTCAATCCTTTCCCGTCTACGCCGTTGAATTTCAACGTTAAGGCACCTTGACCGAAATCTTTGCCGCTGATTTTCAGCGCATCAAGCGTGTAGTTCAGCACGCCATTAAGATTCTTATCATCTTCGCCGACGTTCGCGTCTAGCTTGAAGCCATCAAGCACGGCAGACTCTTTGCCATCAACAGACACCGACAGGTGCTTGGCATTCATTTTTTGCGAGCCGATATTCAGGTCAAACTTGCCGCGGTGGCTATCGCTTTCCATCGTGAAGCCTTGCAGAGTGATTTGCTCTTGCTGGCTCATTTCATTTGGTGCAGAGATCACTACGTTATCGCTGTTCATGTCGAATTTCAGCGTGGAAAGATCTTTGGCGACGTCTGCGTTAATCACTGCGCCGTCAAATTTCACTGAAATTTTGTCTTTCGCGTAGTCGACAGGGATCAGCGTAATTTTCGACTGCGTATCGCCGTTGTAAGCGATGCGTGTATCTGCATCTACCAGCGATTTACCCTTAGTAGCATCAAACAATGCTTTTACCGCTGGCGTGTTTTCTAATTCGGTATGTACTGACGCCATGCTTGGCACAAAGTTGAAGTTTTTGAGCTGTGCCAGCGGGAATGGACCGTGGGTAATGGTTTCTTTCAACACAATCTGTTCACCGGCTTTAAGGCTTGGCTCGCCTTTAAAGGTTGGATCGTTTTGCAGAATATAGCGAACGTCGGTAGAGAACAGATGGCGATTGTAGTCTTCGTAGCTGAGTTTTAACCCTGCTTTAGGGAAATAGTTGTTGATCTGGCTATTAACGTTCTCAACCTCAGTCGTCATTCGTTGCTCAATGAGCTTCCCGGTATACCAAGAGGCTCCGGTCCAGGCTGCGCCTAACACAACAATGACCGCAACCGCGACAGCTGATTTTTTCATATTGAGTTCTTCCTTAAGCCTTAAATGTGCTGCCGCGAGGGAAATGCCTCAAAAGCGGCGTGTCGAACAAATGATGATAGACGTATAACAAAAAAACGCCCGTAGGCGCTTTTCATTGTGGATGTAAACCCATTCAATGTAAACCAAGCCCATTCGCAAATACTTATCTGAATTTGCAGGGGAAAGGGATGCTTCCACCAAGGTTTATATTAGGTTTATTTTCACAGCATAAATCAGAGCTCGTTAAATACGCGAGCTAATTGGCCATGGCCTTGAACCTGCACTGGCGACTCACTGGCTGGCAGATAACAGGATTCTCCTGGAACCAGCACGATACGCTGTTCGCCTTTAATCAGCGTCGCTTCACCGGTAACACAGAACAGAATCGCCGCGCTTTCTTGGGCTAACGACTGTGGCACTTCGGTCAGGGTATGCACGGCAAAGGCAAAGTCTTCGACTGGAATAGGGAAGCGAGTTTCATGCCCGTGCACAACCGGGGCGGTCAGCAGCGTGTTAGCAGGCTTAGCAATAAACTTCACGTTGGCTAACAGTTCTGGCACATCGATGTATTTTGGCGTTAGGCCTGCACGTAGAACGTTGTCTGAGTTCGCCATGATTTCCAAGCCGACTCCATCCAAATATGCATGCGGAGTTTCTGCATACAGGAACATACTTTGGCCAGGCTCAAGCTCAACGGTATTTAGCAGCAACGGCGAGAACAGGCCACTATCGTCTGGATAAAAGCGCGCAATGCCGCGTATTGTATCCCATGCTGGCCCTTGCTGGTGGTTTAGCGCTTCGGCAAGCACGCTTAAGGCATGCGCTTTTTGCTCACCGTCCATACTCAGCAAATTACCAAATAACACCGATAAATGCTGTGCGTCTGGCGATTGAATAAACTTCGCAATATCAGGATGCGCGCTGGCTACGGGCTGTAATAGCTGAGCAATTTCGGCAAATTCACGGAAGCCGTTCATCGCTTTGAAAGGCGTTAACGCATAAACCAGCTCGGGCTTGTGGTTAGGATCTTTGTAATTACGGTTTGCGGCATTGATCGCAATACCCGCAGACTCTTCACGCGCAAAACCTTCTTCTGCGGCATGTTTGCTTGGGTGAACTTGAATCGATAACGGCTGTGCTGCGCACAGGACTTTGAATAAGAATGGCAACTCGCCAAAACGTTTCGCAACGGCGCTGCCTAGATTCCCAGTGAGATCTTTGGCGATCTCATCGCGTAATGACACCTTATTGCCGTTTTTATCCAAAACTTTAGAGCTGCTGAGCGGATGAGCCCCCATCCACAATTCAGCCATAGGTTTGTTATCTGGATTCGAGAAGCCATACAGCTTGCTCAGTGCATCGTGACTGCCCCAAGCATAGTTTTGTACGGCATTAATCATCTTTTGCATTGGTATCAACCTAAAGTGAAGTTAAAGCGAAACGTGAATATGAATAATAAAGCTATTGCGCTAAGTAAACAGGAGAGGGCCTATCTGATGCAAGGATATTGATGTAAGAAATTCGTTTAGCTCTCACATTCTAACTGGTTGATATCCCGCTATACTCATTGGATTAATGATTAACTCATCGGAATCATGCTTTTATTCTCAAGGAGAAAATATGACAGCTATGCGTGTTGAAAGAGACTCAATGGGCGATATTGATGTTCCTCAAGCGCGACTTTGGGGCGCGCAAACGCAACGTTCTTTGGAGCATTTCCGTATTTCGGTGGAGAAAATGCCTCAGGCATTAATTGACGCTTTGGCATTAGTAAAAAAAGCCGCTGCGCAGGTTAATCTTGATTTAGGTCTTCTGAGCGAGGATAAAGCCGACGCTATTATGCAGGCGGCTCAAGAGGTCATTGACGGCTTTCGCTATCAAGAGTTTCCGCTGGCCGTATGGCAAACGGGATCGGGAACGCAAAGCAACATGAATATGAATGAAGTTTTGGCTAATCGCGCCAGTGAGTTACTTGGCGGTGAGCGCGGAAATGAACGTAAAGTTCATCCTAATGACGATGTGAATAAAAGCCAAAGCTCAAACGATGTTTTCCCTACGGCGATGCACGTTGCCGCCGTGCAAGCGATTCGCCTCCAGCTTCTGCCGCAAATAGACGTTCTGATACAAACTCTGCAAGATAAATCAGAGCAATTTAGCGACATAGTCAAAATTGGTCGCACGCATTTACAGGATGCGACACCCCTAACGTTGGGGCAGGAAATTTCTGGCTGGGTCGCTATGTTGGCGCACAGTAAAAATCATATTGAACATAGCTTGGCGCATCTTTATGAATTGGCACTGGGGGGAACGGCGGTAGGAACAGGTCTGAATACCCATCCTGAATATGCGGTTCGTGTGGCTAAAACGATTGCTCAACTGAGCGGTAGCGATTTTATCTCGGCACCGAATAAATTCGAAGCCTTAGCGAGCTGTGACGCTCTGGTTCAATCTCATGGCGCATTGAAGGGTTTGGCCGCATCAATGATGAAAATCGCTAACGATGTAAGATGGTTAGCATCCGGCCCGCGTTGTGGGATTGGGGAAATTTTAATTCCTGAAAATGAACCTGGCAGCTCAATTATGCCGGGTAAAGTTAATCCGACTCAATGTGAAGCGGTAACTATGCTTTGTGCGCAGGTCATGGGCAACGATGTGGCGATCAATATTGGTGGCGCGTCAGGTAACTTTGAACTGAATGTTTTCCGTCCACTTGTTATCCATAACTTTTTACAGTCAATACGTCTACTGGCCGATGGAATTGAGAGCTTTAATGAGCACTGTGCACGCGGCATTGAGCCCAACCGACCTCGAATCAACCAGCTATTAAATGAGTCATTAATGTTAGTGACCGCGCTGAATACGCATATTGGCTACGATAAAGCCGCTGAAATTGCCAAAAAAGCCCATCATGAAGGGCTAACGTTAAAAGAATCAGCGCTGCTTTTGGGCTATGTCACCGAATCGCAGTTTGATGAATGGGTGAAGCCGCAAGATATGGTTGGGAGCCGCATTAAAGCGTGACGTTGTCACGCTATTCAAGCTCACGGTACAGGTGCAAACGCGGGATCAGGAGTTCGAGCTTTTTAGCTCGCGGGCGATGTTTCACATTAATATTGTCTGCGTCGTAATCATTTAAATCGCCAAGGACAGGAATAGGCGTCTCGCTAAATTCATCCGTTAATGCGATAAGCGGCATGCTACAGGGATGTTGTACCTGTTTTTGTTCTTCTTGATACCACACTCGCGCAATCGGCTGGACTTTAACCGGCCGTTTTATTTTAAGCTTAACGTCTTCCGGCAAACGCATGATGCCATCAAGTTCTTTTGCCACCATCGCCGCCCATTGCTCGCGTGAGTAGGGCGGAACAGAGCGATTGGCGGACAAACTTTTCTCTAGGCGATTAATCATCTCTTCGCGACTCATATTATTGATCACGCTTTTGTTCGCCCAGCCAAAGCGCACGGTAGAAGGATTGTGCAGCACGGTTAAGGCGCGATAGGCACTCAGCGTCAGTAAGCCTTTGAGATGCGCATGCACAAATTCAAACCGTTGCTCAGGAGGAAGGCCAGATTCAACGGCGATAATCTTCTCTAGCTGCTTCTTGAGTTGGTTAACGTCGGCAATCAGGGCGCTGGTGGATTTTACCTGCGAGTAGCTGGTGGAGAAACAGAGCGCGCCGGGCATACGAACCGCGGCTTTGCTGCTGATATGCTGCGCATGATGATGGATGAACAAGCGACGGAAGTGTTGTAAACCTGCTTCAAATGCCGCTTCCCCCGAGCAGGGGATGACGCTGATTTTTGTAATGTCATCATGCTCTTTACCTTTCTCAATATCAGGCAACAAAAATACGTTGGCCTGTAGTGGTGTCAGAGATTTTAAAACAGCATCAATTTCCACTAACCCTTGCTCAAGCTGGCGAAAACAGATGTTCATACGATCGATAACATGATTAGCAGACATGGTTTTTCCTACCATAAGTATTTAGTTACAACATACATTGTAAGTTATTGCTTAGGCGTTGTCTGTAGTCACAGTGAAACTAGAAACGATAGCGTTGCCTGTGAGAAAGTGAATAGGCTTGATAGGAAAACGGAGGGGAGCTGGCGGTAAAGAGTCAGCTGAAATCCCCGCCATGCGGGGATTGTTCATGTTGATTAAATCCGTTTGGCTTCGGGCAATTTTTTCAATGCTCGGCTAATCCACAGCGCTAAAACGAGCATCACGCTAAGAAAAATAACGATGCCGTTCCATCCATAATTGTTCCAGAACACGCCGCCGAGTGTACCGGCTACGCTGGAGCCGACATAATAACAGAATAGGTAGAGTGATGATGCTTGGCCTTTAGCGCGACGGGCGCGGCGACCAATCCAACTACTCGCCACTGAATGTGCAGCAAAGAAGCCCGCGGTAAACAGCATCATGCCAATAAAAATGGTGGTTAGCGGGGCAAAAAGCGTAATCAATAGCCCAATCAGCATAATAAAGATTGAAACGGTCAGCACCGGACCACGCCCAAATTTGCTAGTTAACGCACCGGCTTTAGGCGAACTGTATGAACCTGTCAGGTAAACCACCGATAACAGACCGACCAAAGCCTGGCTGAGAGAGTACGGCGTGCCAAGCAGGCGATAGCCAATATAGTTAAACAGCGTGACGAAACTCCCCATCAGCAGAAAACCTTCGGCAAAAAGCAGCGGAAGACCTTTGTCATGCCAATGGAGCCGGAAGTTAATGAGTAATGTTCGTGGACGAAGGGGCGTCGCTCTGAAGTGTTTCGACGCGGGTAGGATTTTCCAGAACATAAACGCCGCGGCAAGGGCAAACAAACCAATAATGGCCACTGCAATACGCCAAGAGAAGAAATCGGTCAGAACGCCGCTGACTAAACGCCCACTCATTCCTCCAATCGAGTTACCGCTGATGTACAGCCCCATGGAAAATGCCACTACGGCGGGATCGATCTCCTCGCTAAGATAAGTCATAGCGACCGCGGCAACGCCGCTCAACGACAGTCCAACCAGCGCACGCATGACTAAAATGCCGTGCCAGCTGGTCATCATTGAACAAATTAACGTGCATATTGCCGCCATCAATAACGCGGTAACCATCACCTGTTTACGTCCAATCGCATCTGATAACGGGCCGGTGAACATCAACCCAACGGCAAGCAACCCCGTAGAGACGGAAAGTGACAGGCTACTGCTGGCCGGTGAAATCCCAAAATCATGCGACAGTACGGGCAGAATAGGCTGAACGCAATAAAGCAGGGCGAAGGTTGCCAGACCCGCTGAGAACAGCGCCAGAGTGACGCGGATAAACTGCGGCTGACCACGTTCAATGTATGGAAGTTTGTTTAACGCACGGCGCGTTGGTGCTACAGGCGACACAACAGGCGAGTTTGAGGTTGAATCAATGCGAGACGGCATTGTTTCTGCCGGAGGGGTTTCCAATCTGTATCCTTACCGAAAATATCGGGTAAAACGGTTCATCAGCTCTGCTTGCCCATATTATGTGCGGCAGGTCACAACGGCTGATATAAATTCAGCATAGGTATCAGCGAATTTATTGTCTAATATATTAATAAATGAAAATAAGACGTTTAAGATATCAATTGGCCTATGCGTATAGAAATTAGACATCTCAAGTACTTTATTGCCGTTGCTGAAGAGTGCCATTTTGGGCGAGCGGCGGAGCGTTTAAATATCTCTCAGCCACCATTGAGCCAACAAATTCAGGCGCTTGAAGTGGAAGTGGGTGCTCGGCTTTTAGAACGAAACAACCGAAATGTGAGCCTCACGCAAGCGGGCGAACTCTTTCTAAAAGAGTGCTACGAAATAGTGGATCACCTTTCACAAGCGGCAGAAAACGCGGCGCGGGCGCATCGAGGTGAACTGGGTAATTTAAAGATTGGCTTTACCTCGTCCGCTCCGTTTATCAGTTTGGTGGCCAGCAGCCTATTTATTTTCCGGCAGCGCTATCCCTTGGTTCACATGCAAATGCGTGAGGTGAACACTAAGCAACAAATTGAACCGCTATTAGAAGGAAAGCTCGATATTGGCGTGATGCGCAATACGCGATTACCCGACACGCTGACGCATCAACTCTTGCTGCGCGAGCCTTTGGTTGCGGTGTTACACCAGGATCACCCGCTGGCAGCTTCTGGGCGCGAGAAATTGAAGTTTAGCGATTTGGCGAATCAGCCCTTTGTCTTTTTTTCCCGAGAAGTGGGAACCGCGCTGCATGATGAAATATTAACGCTGCTGAAAAATGCAGGTATCACTCCCTATATCACGCAAGAAGTGGGGGAAGCGATGACGATTGTCGGGTTGGTTTCCGCAGGGCTCGGCGTGTCTATTTTACCGGCGTCGTTTACACGAATTCAGGTTGATGGCGTTTGCTATAGATACTTAGACGAGGAAACGGCGTTCACGGAAGTTTGGCTCGCTTACAGTAAAACTAGGCCATTGAGCGCGCAGGCAACGGCATTGATAAATTTAATGATTGCTCAACCATAGATAAACAATCGCTGCTAAAATCGACCATTGCTGGGCTTATTTGTGCACTAAATCACATAACGAATCAAATAGTTGACGGGTTTACTCAAAACCGACACCATAGCGTTAATATTTATTTAGAAGCGCGAAAAATAAGCGGGAGTAGGTCGGTGATAGCTGAAAGCCAGCCGGGACATATTGATCAAATCAAGCAGATAAATGCTGGGGCGGTATACCGCCTTATTGATCAGCATGGCCAAATTTCCCGCATCGAACTCTCTAAGCGAGCACAGCTTGCGCCCGCCAGCATCACCAAAATTGTGCGTGAACTGCTAGAAGCACATCTAGTTCAAGAAACCGAATTTCAAGAAGTTGGAAGCCGCGGTCGTCCTGCCGTTGGTCTTATTTTAGATACCGTCGCTTGGCACTATCTCTGCGTTCGCGTGGGTCATGGTGTTATGACGCTGGCGTTGCGCGATCTCAGCAGTAAATTGGTCGCTGAAGACGATATCGAATTGCCTGCACAGGCAGATCAACCGTTACTCGAACGCATCATTAATGAAATTGACCAATTCTTTATCCGCCATCAGCATCAGCTTGAACGACTCACTGCCATTGCGATTACGCTTCCCGGATTGATTAATTCGGCGAAGGGGATGGTTCATCGCATGCCTTTTTATGATGATGTGTGTGATATGCCGCTGGGTCCCGAGCTGGAACAGCATACCGGCCTACCGGTGTTTCTTCAGCATGATATCTGCGCATGGACGATGGCGGAGTCGCTGTTCGGGGCTGGTGAAAACTGTAGAAATATGTTGCAGGTGGTTATCGATCACGATGTGGGTGCAGGTGTCATTACCGATGGTCGTTTGCTCAACGGTGGCCGACATAGCGTGGTGGAAATTGGTCATACGCAGGTCGATCCTTATGGCAAGCAGTGCTATTGCGGTAATCATGGCTGTTTGGAAACCGTGGCAGGGCTTGGGCATATTCTCGAATTAGCCGAGCAGCGGTTACCACTTTCACCATCGTCTTTGCTGCATAATGGACCGATCACGATTGATGCTATCTGTCAGGCGGCCATGCAGGGCGATCAGCTGTCGAAGGATATTATCAGCAGCGTAGGGAACAACGTGGGACGCATCCTCGCCATTATGGTAAATCTGTTTAATCCCGAGAAGATCCTGATTGGCTCTCCGCTCAATCAAGCCAGTGCAGTTCTCTTTCCCTCTATCAATGCGGCAATTCAGCAACAGTCTTTACCCTACTATGCGCAGGGACTGAGCGTTGAGGCTACGCGCTTCCGTAATAATGGCACCATGCCTGCGGCCGCATTAGTTAAAGAGGCGCTTTACAATGGTTCATTATTAGTTCAACTGTTGCAAGGCTAGCTATAACCGCACGTATTTGGCTAAATTCCTTTCTAATTCATACCCCTATTTTGGTAGAAATAACGGCACAAATAGCGGTATTTCATGAAATTGTCACCTCGATAAACAAAATATTGAGCTAACGCAAGCTGCTGCTTTAGCGCTTCGCCTAGACTTTTCATCATTCTTGATGGCGGATGGTAATTGTCGTTCCGCCAATTTTTTGGTGTTTTTTATCGGAGATTCTCCGGAGTATCATTCATGTTAAAGCGTGTTTTTGTCACAGGAACAGACACTGAAGTCGGTAAAACCGTCGTTTCTCGTGCGTTACTGCAATCCATCCATGCTTCTGGTGCTACTGCTGTAGGCTACAAGCCTATCGCCGTCGGTAGTGAAGAAACCCCGCAAGGACTGCGTAATAAAGATGCGTTAACATTGCAGGCGTCTTCTTCTATCCCATTGAATTATGATGAAGTAAACCCGATAACGTTGCAGGAAGAAATTGCTAACGCTTATACCGGTGAGCCATTGGATTACAGCCTCATGAGCCGTGGGCTTCAAAATCTGAGCGGTAAATCTGAGCACTTAGTAGTTGAGGGCACCGGAGGCTGGCGCGTCTTAATGCACGATTTACGCCCGTTATCTGAATGGGTAGTGCAAGAACAACTGCCGGTGATTTTAGTGGTCGGTATTAAGCTGGGTTGCATTAGCCACGCTATTTTGACGGCACAGGCGATTATCAATGACGGTTTGCCATTTGCCGGTTGGATTGCCAACCGTATCAACCCTGGGCTTTCGCATTATGCCGAAACGTTAGAAGCGTTACGTCAAAAATTGCCAGGGCCACAGTTGGGCGAAATTCCATACCTGTTCCGTCCTGAGGAAAAAGATCTGTCTAAATATATCGATCTCTCCCCTCTTAAATAACGCCGTCTATTTACCGTAAACTGACCCTGTCCGCAGCCAGCGCGACAGGGTTGTCGCCATCACGCAGGCCAGTAATAATCCCGGTAACAACGTATATTCTCCCGTCATTTCAAACACCATCAGCGCAGACATCACTGGCGCATGCGTGGTTGCTGCCAGCAGCGTAGCCATGCCGGTGAGCGCCATCAATAATGCGATGTGTTCGCCCGTACCCGGCCAGAGCGCAAATAGCTGTCCAACAAATGCGCCTAGCGCAGCACCAATAAACAGCGTGGGTGTAAAGACCCCACCGGGAGCCCCTGAGCCACTGCTCGCCAGTATCGCAACCAGTTTACACAGCAAAATGGCCCCAATGAGTAAAGCACCCGGCGGAGCAGACAGCAACGATTGAACCACGCTGTAGCCATTTCCCCAGACCTCGGGAAAAATGATAGATAATCCGCCGACGATCAGGCCACCAAGCGCCAGCTGTAGAGGTGGAGGGAGGCGTAGCTGTTGGAAGAAATGGCTGCTGTACTGCATCAATGAGAGAAATAGTGGTCCGGCAAACCCTGCCACGACACCCAGCAGCGCCATCAACATATACTGTACTGGCCACGGTGCGACCAGAATTTGTACCTGATACAGCGTTTCTTGCCCACCGTTAAGTAAGTTACTCATCAGTAGGGCGCTGACCGCGGCGATCACCACGGGGCCAAGCGAGGCGAGCATTAACGATCCAAAAAGGATCTCTGCAATAAATAAACTACCCGCCAAAGGTGCATGATAGGCGCTGGCCATCCCCGCGGCAGCGCCACAGGCAACCCACAGTTTCCATTCCTTTGGCGGTGTAAACAAGCGAGCAAAAACCGATGCAAACAGGGCGGCCAGCAAGATCATGGCGCCTTCGCGCCCGATAGCGCTTCCGCTAGATACCACAATGAGAGAGGCTAGGCTTTTGACAAGGCTGGCGGAAATATCTAAACGGCCATCGCCAGCGTCAAAGGCTTCCATATAATCTGTCGGGGCGGATGGTCGTTGATGCTGATATTTCTGAAACAGCCACAGTATAGAACCCGCAACCAACCCACCTAAAGCTGGCGTAAGCAAACGCCGCCATAATGGCAGTTCGGCCGCAGCGGCCACCAGACTTCCGCCACGACTGCCTAGGAATAACCATTCTAGTTTCAACATTGATTGGTGAAATAGCCAAACAACGGTGGCCGCGGCGATCCCTAAAATCATCGCAATAGCTAAGCGGCGCAGCATCAGTTGATAATGTTGCATATGAATCAGACGTTTCATGCGTGGTGAAGTCATGTTTAGCCGCGGGTTAGCAATAAAGAAGCACGTTCTGCGTCGTGCGAAGGCATAAAAGTGGTAGCAGTTTAAGGGTTTTAACCGCAGGAAGAAACTGCGCCGCAAAAATGCGGCGCTTAGGGAGGGTTAATGAATTGGATAAGGGGTATAGACGCCGTTTAGCGACTCGAGGAACGCCACAATGTCATCCACGTCTTTTTGCGGTAACGAAGTACCAACCTGATATTTCAACATCAGTTTCACCGCTTCATCCAGCGTAGGGACGTCGCCACGATGGAAATAAGGTGCCGTCAGCGCAACGTTACGCAGCGTTGGCACTTTCTGGCGGAAACGGTCACGCTCCCCCTGGGTCACATTGAGGCGGCCAATATCCGCGCTGGTCACCTTGCCGAAGGCAAAATCCTGCTTCAGTCCTAGAGGTTCGAAAGCCTGACCGCCGAGTATTTTCCCGGTATGGCAGGTGGCACATTTATTATCTTTAAACAGCTGATATCCATGCATCTGTTGGGCGGTTAGTGCTTTATCATCGCCGCGAAGATATCGGTCAAACGGGCTGTCCGGTGTGATAAGCGTTTTCTCGAATTCAGCAATCGCATCGGTGATGGTATCGCCAGTAAAGCCTTCGGGATAAACGGCCGTAAACTGTTGTTTGAGAAGGGTGTCTTGGTTAAGTTTCCCGGTGATTTCATCCCATGATTTGGATGCCATTTCAATCGGGTTAAGCGGCGGGCCACCAGCCTGTTTTTGGAGATCTGGCGCTCTGCCATCCCAAAATTGTTCAACGTTAAACACCGCGTTAAATACGGTTGGCGCGTTGATCGGGCCAACTTCACCGCCTACGCCAATGGATGTCTGTCGGCCATCAACGCCGCCAGCCCCTAACTGATGACAATGAACGCAAGCAATGGAGTTATCGCCGGATAAACGCGGATCGTGATACAAGCGGAAGCCCAATGCTACTTTATCGGCCTGAACGGGAAGGGTACGCGGCAATGGCTGAACGGGTTCATTCATTAATGCCGGCGCCATATCTTTTACGGCATAGTATTTTATGCGCTGATCTTTCACCCAGTTCAAAATACCGTCGCGCTCTTCATTATTCAGCGTTCCTGCCCAGTGCAGCGCCGTGTAGCGGGTCGGTGGCATGGTGTCGTGCTGCATGACCCATTCCACTTTAGTCATGTCTCCCTGCGGAGGGCGACTATTATTAATGAGGCTATTGCGAATAGGGGTGAGATCAAATGATTTGTAGCCAAGATTGATGTCATATTCCATCAGTTGCTTAGCAATTGGAAGTTGCGAATAAAACGGCAGCTGTGCTGACGGGGTGTGGCAGTAATCACAGCCTTTCTCACTCAGGGTTTTCAGAACTGCCGCATTTTGTGGCGAGAGTGAAGCCTGATCGGGCATCGTAATTCTTTGCTTATCATGGTAATAGACATATCCCGCCAGACCGAGATAACCAACAACACCGACAGTCACTGCAATTCCCAAAAGCTTTGTTATTTTTATCATGTTAAAACTCCATTTCAGAGCATGAAATCGGGCCGCGCCAACGCTGGGTGCACAACCCTCAGAGGGCCAAATTTTGGCCTTCCCATAGTGCGGGTTGAACATTGTTGCTTTGTTGACCATCATCAATGATAGCGGCCGGCTTCGCCTATCATTGAGATAGGAAACAGCAATCAATAAGAAATCATTTTGGCTTATACGTGACGCCGTCACATTTATAAGCGCCCGTCTTGTTCTCTCTTCTAGAGTTCACACTATTCGCCTAGAAATTCATGGTAAGGTGTTGAGCTAAATCTCTATTCGCATTTTTCCGCGAGGCAGTATGGTTGAACAGGTAGAGCAGCAATATTTACATCGAGGCATTGTGCTAACTGCTTGTATGTTAGCGACATTTATGGCCGCCATTGAGGTCACGATAGTCTCAACGGCCATGCCCACGATTATTGGCGATTTAGGCGGTTTCTCACTGTTGGGCTGGGTATTTGCTGCGTATCTTTTAACACAGGCTATTTCAATTCCGATCTATGGGCGACTTGCCGATCTTTATGGCCGTAAGCGGATGTTCTATATCGGCGCATCGCTTTTCTTACTGGGTTCCGTGCTGTGCGGTTTTTCCCATAACATGCTGTGGATGATCGTGTTTCGTGCGGTTCAAGGAATGGGCGCAGGGGCTATCACACCGATCGCATTCACTATTGTGGCTGATATCTATTCACCCGCAGAACGCCCAAAAATTCAGGGCTATCTCTCTAGCGTCTGGGGCGTATCCGCCATCGTAGGCCCGCTGATGGGGGCGTTTATTGTTCAGCATTTTAATTGGGCATTGGTTTTCTGGGTTAACGTGCCTATTGGTATTACGGCGATGTATCTTCTGTGGCGTTATTTCCCCGAAACGGTACATCCTCGGCAGCATCCTATCGATTTTGCCGGTACATGTTGGCTAACTATCGCGGTAGCTTCGTTGCTGGTTGCGCTCTTACAGGCCGATATTCTGAAGTACTGGGTGTTCCCATTATTATTGCTATTCGTCGTTGCGTCGGTTTTTTTGCTGCGACAAGAGAAAAAAGCCCCAGAACCCTTATTCCCATTAGCGCTCTGGCGAAATGACGTTATCGTCGCCGGTAATATTGGTGGGTTGATTGTCGGCGCATCCATGATGGGCGTTGCCGCATTTCTACCCACTTTTGTGCAGGGTGTAATGGGGGGAACGCCGTTAGAAGCGGGCACTACGTTAGCAATGATGTCAATCGGCTGGCCATTGGCTAGTACCCTTAGCGGGCGAATGATGTCGCTGACGTCCTACCGCACGACAGCAATGTTAGGCAGCTTTCTGCTTATCGCTGGAAGCTTAATTCTGCTCATGCAGCAGCCTGATAGCGGGTTGCTGTGGGGCAGAGTGGCTGCCTTTGTGATTGGCTGCGGCATGGGGATGACCAATACCACATTTCTGGTTTCAGTACAGAACGTCGCGCCCTCCAATATGCGAGGGATCGCCACCGCCTCAACGGTGTTTACGCGAATGTTAGGCTCTGCGTTAGGGACCGCTATTTTAGGCGCTACGCTCAATCTCAACTTAGACTGGCGCCTACCGGATATTCATGATCCGGTTCAGAAACTGATGAGTATGCATCAGAGTGGTGTGCAACCTGACGATAGCATGGTGAATCTAACCAGCCAGGTGGCGGCATCCATCCATTGGGTATTTATCGTGGCGGCAATATTGTCATTGTTTGCTTTAATCACCGCGTGGCTCATTCCAGCAAAATTAAAGCCAGACAGTGAGGTTTGTGTCGAATTTGACGGCGAGTGTTAGAGACAAAAAAGGCTGCCATATGGCAGCCGTTTCGACATAACGCTGATAATTAGTGAGCAGCCGGTGCTGGCGTACTATCGTCTTCAGCGCCGTTAGTGCGCTGATAGATGATCTTCTGCGTGTCGTTTTCGCAATGACCCACAACTTGACCACCACTTGCGTCAGCCTGATCGTTCGGTACGACATCAAGCGTAAAGCCAGATTCTGGCACGCCATTCTTGATGATTTTCTGGCTAATATCTGCTTTGACTGTTTCACAGGAAGCCTGTGCGGCCAGTGGAATAGCACTTAATAGCATGATGCTAAGCAATAATTTCTTCATGAAATATCCTCCAAGGATCCTTGCAAAAGCGTTTAAGCTTAATGCTTATGGATTAAGCGGTCGTCCGGTATTTCTATCTAAACAACGTTGGGTATTAGGTTCCCAGTACGCATTCACGTTTAAGCTTTTTTCACATGAATCTTGCAGATCGACGGCTTTATCGAACTTGTCGAACTGTTTCTCAACGCGAGTGTTAACTTTGTTACGCAGAGAACGCGTATCATCCCATTGTTCTTTCTGCTGGCGAGCATCTTCTTTCGTCAGAGAGTTATCCTGACCGCCGCTAGATCCAAAAACGCAGGTACTGCCAGATGCGCAGGAATCTGCAAGGGCAGAAGCCTGCCAGCCACCCAACACCATTGCTACGGCTAATGGCATCCAGCGAGCGGCCATTTGCAATTTATTCAGTTTCAATTCGCTATCCTCTTTTCACAATAACCGTCAACCGTCTTTCAGGCCATTATTCACGATATGAAGACACTATAGCACTCAGTCAGTTCCGCTGATAGTTTGCGAAAACGTTGGTTTCAGTACGGTTTAATGCAAAAACAGAAATTTATCGTGAAGTTACATATTTAGCCGCGATAGACAGACAGCGGGGCAAAAGACTGGCTCACCGGCATCATTTCAATCGTATTAATGTTGACGTGTGCAGGTAAAGTCGCAACCCAATACACTGCTTCGGCAATATCATCCGCGCTTAATGCATTAGCATTTTCGTATGTTTTCTCTACGCGACCTTCGTCGCCTTTAAAGCGAACGTTTGAGAACTCGGTTCCGCCGACCAATCCCGGCTCGATATCGCTAACGCGTACTTTGGTACCATGCAGGTCTGCACGTAAACCAAGACTAAATTGCTTAACAAACGCTTTTGTTGCGCCATACACATTGCCACCGGCATATGGCCAGTTAGCCGCCGTTGAGCCAATATTAATGATATGACCTACGTTACGTTCAACCATGTTAGGCAAAATAGCTCGGGTCATGTTAACCAAGCCTTTGGCGTTGGTGTCGATCATGGTGTCCCAATCATCAACGTTTGCTTTATGCGCTGGCTCTAAACCTAAGGCTAACCCGGCATTGTTAACTAAAACATCAATGTGACGTTTTTCTGCGGGAAGGCTCTCTAATGCATGCTGGATAGCCGCACGGTTGCGAACGTCGAGCTGCACGATAGTTAATGTATCGCCTAATTCGTCTTTCAATGTTTCGAGACGGCTCAAACGGCGACCGCTTGCAATCACCGTATGCCCATTTTTGATAAATTTGCGCGTTATCGCCTCACCGAACCCTGCGGTTGCTCCGGTTACAAATATATTCATACTCAATTGCCTCGTTAATTTAGCGAAAGTGCAGGCCTTTCAATCTACCAGAAGCACGCCAAATTGCCATGGTAGCGGCAGGATAATGATGAGCATCTATACTTGAAAATACGGAAAGTTCTTAGGTAGAACAGAGGGTTGTTCGATTGAGAACCGGTTATAGATTTAGTATCATCGCTACACGTATATCTACGCAATAAAACAATCGCTTTAAATAAAATGGCGATATATTATTTGCCGAAGAGCAATGTCAGCGGATGTAATTATATGTTTGTATGGAAAATACTATGAGTCTTGAGAAAAAAAGCGATACTGATGAGATTGATCTGCTTGACCTGCTAGTACAGTTATGGAAAGGAAAGAAAACAATCATTGTAAGTGTCTGTATCACAGCGATTTTAGCTATTGGTTACATAGCTGTAGCAAAAGAAAAATGGACATCAACAGCGATTATTACACCGCCACAGCTAGGCCAGTTAGCCAATTATCCCACTGCAGTGGCCGTCATTGACCCAAGTAATAGTAAAGATATTAGCAATGATGTTTTTGCTAACTTTGTGTCACGAGTTTCTGCAGAAGCCTTGAAGTTCTTACCAGAAAAGCCCTTAGACATTAAGCCAACAAACTCAGGAAGCAAGGATTCATATACTGTGAGTTTTAGCGCTGAAACGGCGAAAGATGCACAGAAATCTTTGGCTACCGTTTTAAATACCGTTAATAAACAAACCTCCAGTAGTTTTTATTCAAACGCAGAGAAAGTGTTAGAAGTCAGAATGCAGGCGATTAATACTGCATTAGATGCCCAAGTAAAAACTGCTGAGGAGAAAAAAGCTCGCCGTTTAAATGCGTTATCAGAAGCATTAAAAGTTGCTGAGGCTACAAATACCAAGAGCGTTTCGGTCAAAGAGGTAACGGGTCTTTCTGATGAAATGCTATTTATGTTGGGTGAACCTGCGCTTAAAACAATTATCGCCAATGAAACTTCTTGGCCGTTATATTTAAGCGACAGCTATTACTCCAATCGAGAGACATTACAAGCGCTGCGCGAGATTAAACTTAGCGACAGTGGTAATGATAAGTTTGAAGCATTTTCATTCTCACAACAACCATCGCTGCCAATCATTAAAGATGCACCGAAAAAATCGTTAATATTAATCTTATCCGTATTATTGGGTGGTTTAATCGGTGCGGGGATTGTATTGTGCAAGGGGCTCATTCGTAATATAAAAGAGAAGAACCCAGCAGCATAACCGCAAATTAGAATTAACTTACGAGGGCGGTACATCTGGAAAGCATGATGTATCGCCCTTGATTGTTTCTAAAGGAAGAGGATCTTGATGTTTAGCATTACACGCATAGAGAAAATGGATGACCCACATTATCAAACTGTGGATAGGCTCTATGAAGCTGCGTTCCCTTATCATGAAAAACGAGATGAAAGGGCAAAACAGGCCGCGCTTGATAATGAGAGTTATCATTTAAATGCTTGGTATTTCAATGAAATATTTGTTGGGTTTATTGGATATTGGCAGTTTAAAGATTATGCCTACATTGAACACCTAGCAATAGATCCAAGTTTGCGTTCTCAGGGATTCGGCAAAAAGGTTCTAGAACGCTTTATGGCTCAACACCCACTGACTATTTTAGAAATAGACCCTTTGACAACCGAAATTGCCAATAGGCGTTTACGTTTCTACCAAGGACTTGGCTTTGTAGAAAATAGTTATTCTCATGCACATCCGAGCTATCATTCAGAGATTAACGATCATGAATTAGTGGTGCTGAGCAGCAAAAAAGTTATTTCTAATGATCAATATGTGACATTCCTCAATGACTTACAAAACGTAGTCATGCTCTTAAAGTGAGCTCATTATATTTGCTTCTATGCTAATGCCAGCCTCTCTAAAAATGTGTGCATAATCCTAAGGCAGCTCAATCGCCTTGGGAGCATTGTCACGGTAATCGTATCTCACTCATTGCTACCCTTATTCCATTACATGAAGTTTCCTACGCATCAGGATGACTGATAGCAAAGGATAATTAATTAAATCGGGAAAATAAGGAACAGGAATGTATTCTTTAAAAAAGTGTGCGATTGCTTTATCCATTAATATGGCATTAGTTTCATCAGGGTTTACTTGCACCACATTTTTAGCAGGTAATGAGGCCACGGCAGATGGTTCCATTATTGTTGCACGCAGCGCAGATAGCGATGCATTAAAGGCGCAGCACTTTGTTATTCATCCGGCGAAACAAAATCAAATAGGAACATACAGTACTAAAGCACATAACGGTGCAAATGATTTTACCTATCGCTAATCAGGGGCGTTTACAAATCTATGACCCAAAAGATCCTAACGTTATGGGATCAAAGAACCTGATTGAATTTGCGGTAGAAAAGGGGCTTTATCAGCCTAAAACAGACGGTGAATTTAATTTTTCCAAAGCTTATACCCGAGATGATGAACGCGACCGTACATATAACGATCCGCGAGTCTGGATAATACAGAAACAGCTAAACCCATCGGTTAAGCAGGCAATGGCTGAAGGGCGCCAGTCTCCCGTTTTCCTCACACCAGAAAAGAAAGTCACGCTTGATGAAGTTAAAGCCATTCTGCGTAATCATTACCAAGGTACTAAACACGATCCGTATTCGAACGGGTTGAATGGTAAAGAAGAGTGGCGGCCAATCAGCGTTTTCAGAACGTATGAAGCGCATGTCATGCAGGTACGTCCTGAGTTACCGAAAGAAATCGGTGAAGTGACCTATGTGGGATTAGGAATGGCTGACTTAACGGCGTTTGTTCCTTACTACAGTGGATTGACATCTTTCCCAGCCAATTACGCCACCGGCTCAGATCACGCTGACAGCCAGTCAATTTACTGGAAGTATCGCAAACTACAAACGCTAGTCATGACTGATTATCCAAAACTTGCGCCGGTTGTTCAGCGAGCATATCTAGACTGGGAAGCGAAAGTTGCGAATCAACAAAAAGAGACGGAAGCGCAATATCTAAAACTGGCAAAAACCGACAAAGCCGCCGCTGATAAAATGTTGAATGATTTTAATCTTCGCGTCATAGCAGACGCAGAGAAGCTTACCGAAGATCTCACCAACGAAGTTTTCACCATCCGCACTAAAGACATTCAGTCTGACATTTTCTTCGCCAACAAAGCGAAGAAGGATTGAGGTAAAGAATAACTGAATGAAACAGCCCAGTGACCGGAATCTGGGCTGTTCGTGACCAATTCGGTCTGAATAAGATTATCGTGGCTTAGATGGTTAATTTGCTCTAAATACGCATTGGTTCGCATAATGTATATTATGTTAAATTACATTTGAATATGCCAACAGCCTTACGACGCTCACCTTAACCATAGTTCTCTAAATCTCTAATATCAGCATCTACCTACACTCTGACTTCCCAAATGTTTCCCCTACTCTAACGGGCTAAACTAACTGGTTGCGCTACGTGAAATCTGAACGTTTAGCAGTAGGATTACCGGCCAGATTTCGTCAGTCGAAACCTGTATAAAGCAGATAAAAAAGCCCAGCGTCACTTGCTAGGCTTTTTCATTTTGCGTTTTACGGCTTATCTCGTTTCAACGAAACCGTTACGACATGTCAGATAACTAAACCAATGCACATTCCAATGTGTCGAGATCGTTTGAACTGAGCAATAGCTTAATCTTCTCAATCTCTGCTTCAGGTCTGCTATAAATATTCAACGCTAAAACCCGAGCAATATCCGCGTCAGAGAACCGATACCTAATCAGTTTTGCTGGATTTCCACCAACAATGGCATACGGCGGAACATCTTTTGTCACCACGCTGCCCGCAGCAATAATGGCACCCTCGCCCACGGTAACTCCAGGCATCAACATACTGCGCATTCCTAACCAACATGCATCGCCAAGAACTGTGTCGCCTTTATGTTGATAGGTGTCGTATATGGTTTCCATAAAGGGATAGAGATTTATAAAGTCAGTCCGGTGATTGTGATTTCCACCCATTAAAATCACGCATTCTGCGGCTATACAGACATAATCGCCAATGAGCAATTTATCGATATATCCTAAAGGCGCCCAATTTTGACTAACAGCATCACCGTGCAAATAGCGAACAACTGAGCGTTCAAATCCGTCGTCCCAGTAATCGCTGTAATAACTGTGGGTGCCTTTTACGATAATATTAGGGTTAGTTACCGAGAGGTGCAAAAGCTCGGTCTTTGACCAATGTTTTTCTTTCATGACTCATCCTTTTCTTTATAAGAGCCACGGAACGATTTGATTTCGTGGCAGTAATTACTCGCTCAGATAATTACTGTCGTTAGAGATTCGAGGATGTTTCAGCAGAGGTAAATGTGGAAGTTTCATACCTGATTTCCTTACGGCAAATTCGGCAAAATGGTAGCTAACATATCGCATTGTGTAAATATTGAATCTAAACATGGGCTCACTGTAAGATAAATTTTCGTCAATGGGCCACAAATGAATATAAAAAAGCCCACAGACGTGGGCTTTCAGAATCAAAAAATCTTAACGGAACGGTGGCTCGTTAAAGGTACGCAGTTTACGTGAATGAAGCTTATCGCCTTCGGCTCTCAGCAAATCAATTGCACGGATACCAATTTGTAAATGCTCGGATATTGCGCCTTCGTAGAAATGGTTAGCTTGGCCTGGTAGCTTAATTTCACCATGTAGAGGCTTGTCCGACTAGCGTGATCCCCTGACCTGTTGATGAAATCAGGTGGTAGGCTGGCATCTGGTGTTTCTTCCACGCCAAATCGGAGGTGGTTTTCTCAGGATCTGCTGTTTCAGCGGTGATATAGCTGCCACCGGCGCAGGACAACGCTTCGTAAGGGCTATTCGGATCAAGAATTTGCTCGCATGCCCAGCTGACAAATTCATCGACATAGCGGCTGTAGTTGGTAAATAGAATATAGGGCTGAATGTGTTCGGCGGGGGTACCGGTATAGTGTTTGAGGCGTGCCAAAGAGAAATCGGTGCGCAGCGCGTCAAAGTGCGACAGTGGGAAGAAATCAGTCCCTGTTTCTAAACCATCGGTGATCCCATCGCCAATTTTGGCCAGATCCGTGGTCGGAAAATGCTGAGCTAGCCCGGCGGTCATAGTTCTATCTAAAACAAGATCAGAACCATCAATAACAAACGGATACGGCATTTCTTGTTGTGACGGTGTCACTTCAAAGCTGGCGCCATATTCGGTTTCTAGTAACGCTAACTGCTCAGCGAGATATTCTCGAAATAGCGCTGGGCGTGCAACCGTGGTGCTGTATTGGCCGGTTCGAGAAAAACGTCCGTAGGCTCGCGTTCTTAAGTGATCGCGAAATTTCCCATCCCAGCTGACGCTCAGCTGCGGGTAAGAAAACAGCCCTTTTGCCCTTTCACCCACGCCCGGCAGTTTTCCCTCATTGATATAATCGCTGATGGCGGTACGCAGTGCGGACAGCGCTGACTCATACAGTAATTCAAGTCGATCAAGTGCTTCGGATGCCGTGAGATGCATAGTCTCTTGTGATTTATTCAAAATATCCCCTTAATGACTCGAAAAGCGCAGGTTTAACAGTATGGTCTACTCGTAAATTTTTGCTTATCGCTGATATTATTCAGCGGGTTCATTATGCAGCAACCAGCGCCGCATGAGATCGGCTAATTGCTGTCTTTCGGCAGTAGTCAGTGGTTCAAGGATCTCTTTTTCATTCTGAACGTGGTGTTCTAGCGCCCGATCGATCACCTTCAGGCCCTCTTCTGTCAGCCCAATTTTGCAGCTACGTTTATCATGCGCATTCGGCTGTTTGAACACCAATCCCCGCGATTCCAACCGTTCAAGGCGCACCGACATGGCGCCGGAAGACAGCATAACGGTTTGATACAGCTCGGTTGGGGTTATCAATTCCCCGCTTCTACGCAGCGTAGCCAAAATATCAAACTCGATGGTGTCTAAACCATGTTGTTCATAAACGCCAGTGACTTTGCCTGATAACAACTGCCCCATACGCGCCATTCGGCCAATAATTCCCATCGGAGAACAGTCGAGATCTGGCCGCTCGCGTTGCCACTGCTCGATAATTTTATCTACGTGATCCTGTATCATCGCCCCTCCAATATATCTTTTTAAAAAGATACTTGTTTTATTTCTAGTTCGCTACTAACTTATCTTTCACGAAAGTAACTTTTTAAAAAGATAAATATGAACATACTCATCGCTTTTATGGTTCCGCTGCTCTGGGGAAGTACCTACGCCGTTGTCGGCTACTTCCTGCAAGACATCTCGCCGGTCTGGATTGCGGTTTTCCGCGCCCTACCTGCCGGTATTTTACTGTTGCTCATTCACCCAGCAAAGTCACCGTTAAAATGGAGCCGAATGTTTGCAATAAGCATTTGTAACATATCTCTTTTCTTTGTGCTTTTGTTTATTGCCGCCCATCGTTTGCCTGGTTCTGTTGCAGGTACATTGGGGGCAACGCTGCCGCTGATGGTTCTGTTATTGCAGTGGATTCAGGAAGGAAAAAAACCGGCATTGTCCAAGCTTGGATTGGCGGTATTAGGGCTGATTGGCGTAATGCTGCTGCTGAATCCGTCTGCCAATTTAGACATTATCGGCGTGGCTGCTGCGTTGTTAGGCACGTTATTAATGGCGCAAACGTCTTTATGGATATCGCGCTGGCCCACCAACGATCAGTTGGGTCTTGCGGCTTGGCAGCTATTTCTTGGCGGGATTATTTTGCTGCCCTTTGCATTCATGTTTGCGGGAATGCCCGCGTTGCCTACGCCAAAAACCTGGGTTGGCCTAACGTGGTTGGTGGTGTGTAATACAGCATTTGCCTACTGGTGCTGGACGCGTTCGGTAACCCTTCTTGGTCCGCATACCATGTCGATGATATCGCTGTTTAATCCTGTTACCGCCGTTTTACTTGGCTTTGTCTTTCTAAGTGAACGTCTTTCGGTTGTTCAATGGAGCGGTATTATCTTGATCTTTTTATCGATATTACTGATGAAAACGATAAAGGCCAAACCCGCGATTGCCTAACGTTGGGCACAGGCAGAGCCATTGATACCTTGCCATCATCGTCATGGCTCTATATTTATCGCCTGTAACACAAATGCCATATGAAAGTGCTATACCTTAAGAGTAGTCATTTATTCCTCTCTGAGGTGTCTTATGAATACTTTCGGCCTGACGCGCACGTTTGCAGGAATTTTAATTGTCGACTGCTGCCACTGTGCGCAATACGATCATATTGAAGAGAGCTTCCAGCTTGCGGTGCAGAAATACAGTTTTCTGGTACGGCCGGGAGAGCATATTGACGGCAAAGAGTGGGTGCGCAGAATTGAGCAGAGAAACCCACCGCAAAATGTTGATCACATGCTGAATGCGATTCTGGCCGTCATGCACTCTAACCCTGAGGTTAAACACGAGTGCGTCTACTACTGACCAATCCAACCTGTCGAGGAGCTTTATCACTAAAGCTCCTTTTGCTTATCTAGCTGGCTTTCTTAGCGGATTTTTTTCGCTAGCATCGTTGCGAAGCGCATTTTAATCCGATTGCCGTTTTCATCGACACGATGCAGTTCGCCTACGTCTTCGTTGTATTTCGCAAACTCCCAACCGCTGTAATAGTTGCGCAGTTCATCGGGTTTAAAGGTGAATGAAAACGGGACGTTGCAAGGATAATCAGGGCTATCCACTGCCGCCACAATCAGGTTGTACCCACCGATGCGCGTGCTGTCTTGCATGTTGCGAATAATGGCAGGAATTTCTGGTCGCCCAAGGAACATAAATACCACCGTTGAGAGAATGAAATCATACTCTCCACTAAAGCGATGGGTGTTTAGGTCAACCTGCGTTGCCGTAATATTTTTTAGGCCCTCAGCCTGAATAATGTCATTCAGGCTGTTGATGCTCATCGCATTTTTGTCCCACGCGGTGACGTTAAACCCTTTCAAGTTCAGATACAGCGAGTTACGGCCACGTCCGCAGCCCAGATCTAGTGCGTCGCCAACGGGGACGATCTTAGCCGCATTCAGCACTTCAGAGTGTGTAGACGTTAATTCATATTTCTTCGTGAAGTAATCGCCGTCGCGTGTCATGTGAGTTGTTTCAGAATTCATTAGCGTGCCCATATCAATTACCAGAATTAATCTGGTAATTATCCCTTATTCCACCCACAAATGCTTCCCTGCATGTCAGTGGTTTTTATCACCGGCGGTAATCAGAGCTTTACAGCATCCGGTTTTTTGGCCGTTGGACGCTTATCTCCCCCAATCGTTTCACCAAAAGGACCGGTATTAATGCTTTGAGCGCGCTGAGCTGGCGTATGATTTAAGGCCAGCAGCGGCATCACCAACTCGGCAAAACGATGCGCTTCCTCGAGGTGCGGATACCCAGACAGAATAAAATTATCGATTCCCAACGCTTGGTATTCAGCAATACGGTCGGCAACCTGCTGCGGATTTCCAACCAGCGCGGTGCCTGCGCCGCCGCGCACCAATCCCACTCCGGCCCACAGATTGGGACCAATTTTCAAACTGTCTCGAGATCCGTTATGGAGTTCACTCATGCGTTTTTGCCCCGATGAGTCCATACGGGCGAAAATTTTCTGTGCGGCGGCAATGGTTTCATCGTCCACGTGACTAATCAGTTTGTCTGCGGCAGCCCATGCTTCCTCTTCGGTTTCGCGCACAATAACGTGTAGGCGGATGCCGTATTTCAGCGTTCGTCCTTCTCGCTCAGCGCGTTGTCGCACGATAGTCAGCTTTTCCGCCACCAAATCTAGTGGCTCCCCCCACGTAAGATAGGTATCAATCTGGCTGGCTGCTACGCCGATAGCCTCAGGTGATGAGCCGCCAAAATACAGCGGAGGACCATCTTGCTGAACGGGAGGAAACAATAATTCTGCGCCTTCAACCTTAATATGCTCTCCGGTATAGTCGACCTTTTCGCCTTGCAGCAGCTTTTTGTAAACGTGCAAAAATTCATTGGTGACGTTGTAACGTTCTGCGTGATTGAGGAATATACCATCACCTTTGTTTTCAACCGGATCGCCACCGGTGACAACATTAATCAGTAGCCGACCTTCAGAAAGCCGGTCAAGCGTTGAAGCCATACGCGCAGCTAAGCTGGGTGGTTGCAATCCGGGACGCACCGCGACCAAAAAACGTAGGCGTTTCGTCATCAGTGCTAATGCCGCCGCGACAAGCCAAGAATCTTCACAGCTTTTCCCCGTTGGAATCAATACGCCGTAGTAGCCAAGATAGTCTGCCGCTACCGCAATCTGTTGTAAGTATTGAAGATCAACGGAGCGCCCCCCTTCTGCGGTACCCAAATAGCGCCCATCGCCATGAGTTGGGAGAAACCAAAAAACGTTAATGCCAGATTTATGCTGTTCGCTCATTATGCTTTTCCTTTATAACCATATTTAAAGAATATCTATTGAAATAATCTCTTCGGTTATAAAACAAAGAGCACGATACGTGCCAATTCGATTGGATTTTATTTATGATAAAAATCAATTAATTAAATCTTTCTCGCTTTCTGCAACCTGCTGCAAATGCAACAGCATAGTCACCTAGACTGCTGCATTTGCAGCAGCAAGCGGTTTGCTGCATCTCGCCGCCAGAGCATCGATGAGATATGTTCGATCGCATCACGTATTCACTTTGGAAATGAGTTATGCCGCTGCCGTCACGCTCGTCACAGCCGGTGTTGGTCGATCCCGCCTCTATCGCATTTAAAAACGTGCTGGATAAACTTGCGCCCACCGATGCCACCGTGCTGATCGTTGGGGAAACCGGAACCGGCAAAGAAGTGGTAGCCCGCTATCTACACCACCATAGCCTAAGGAACGATCAGCCTTTTTTGGCAGTTAACTGCGGTGCTTTAAGTGAGAGTCTGGCGGAAGCCGAATTATTCGGCCATGAGAAAGGCGCATTTACTGGTGCGCTAAATCGGCATCAGGGCTGGTTTGAAGCCGCTGAAGGCGGAACGTTGTTGTTGGATGAAATTGGCGAGCTTAGCCTGTCGCTTCAGGTCAAGCTCCTGCGCGTGCTGCAAGAGCGAGAAATTACCCGAGTGGGTTCGCGAACGCCGGTCCCCATTAATGTGCGGGTTATTGCGGCGACGCACGTGGATTTAGCCGATGCGATTAAAGAGCGCCGTTTTCGTGAGGATCTCTATTATCGCCTCAACGTCGCCGCTGTCACGTTGCCGCCTTTGCGCCAGCGTCCACAGGATATTCCTGCGCTGGCGCAGCATTTCTTGTCTTTATATGCCAACCGCTTAGGTCGCCCGCATCTTACCTTAGCGGAGGATACGCTTGAGGCATTAGCCGACTACCACTGGCCCGGCAATGTGCGAGAGCTCGAAAATACGTTGCACAATGCGGTACTGCTTACCCAAGAGTCGCAGATACCGCCTCATAGATTAAAGCTTATTGCGCCAAAAAGTGACAACGTAACTAATAACAACCTCACTAATGACAACGCTGCTGATGACGATGCACTTGCCCTTTTTATTCGTTCGCAGCTAGAAAAAGAGACGCCAAGGCTGTTTCAGAAAATCACTGATGCGCTGATACAGCATGCGTTCAGCATGAACAATAACAATCAGCAGCAAACCGCTGCGATGTTGGGTATCAGCCGGAATACGTTACGGACTCATCTTGCGAATCTGGGGCTGATTAAGTCACGGAAAAAAGAGCTGCTAATGTCCGGTAGCCATACGGCGTCTGAGGGCGCAATGACCGAACGTGAGTTGCGCATTGGCTATCAAAAGTTCGGGAATTTAGGCATGCTCAAAGCTCGACAAAGCCTAGAGAAAAGGTTTTCGCAACAAGGCGTCACGGTACTGTGGAGCGAGTTTCCCGCAGGCCCTCAGTTGTTGCATGCGCTGCAAAATAATGAAATCGATTTTGGTGCCACGGGTGAAGTGCCCCCAATACTGGCTCAGGCACAAAACAGTTCGCTCATCTATGTCGCCTACGAACCACCTTCTCCCCACAGCGTGGCGATGGTCGTTGCTCAAGACAGTCCGATTTATCACTGCTCAGATCTACGCGGCAAACGCATTGCGGTGAATCGCGGCTCTAACGTGCATTATCTGTTGCTGCAAATGTTGGATGAGCATGGCCTCACGCTCGACGATGTTCGTGTGAACTATACGCCACTACGATATCCACTGACTCCGTCAGACTTTCATGCTGTTGATGCGTGGATGATGTGGGATCCATTGCTGAGCGATGCACAACTTTCTGGCGATATGCGCATTATTGAAGATGGCCACGGCAAGGTACTGAATCAGCAGTTTTATCTTTCTCGCCGCGATTTTGCCCAGCGTTCAGCAGACCTGCTCAAGATTGTTTTGGATGAGCTCAAACAGACGGGGATATTTATCGCGACACATCCAGAAAACGCGGCGCAGTTATTGTCGCAAGAATTAGGCCTGCCCCAGGCTTCGCTAGCGCTGGCATTGTCTCGCCGTCAACATGAGCCACGTGCCATCAATAGAACCGTGATGCGTGATCAGCAAACCATCGCCGACCGATTCTATGCATTAGGGCTGTTGCCCAAAGCGATTAATATACGTGAGGCCGTGTGGGATGAGGGATTAGCTTAACACCCCCGCCAAATCGGGGGATGTTAAGCTGAATGAATCGCGTACCAATAACCAAGTTATACGTTGAACTGCCCCACTGCGCCGACTAAATCATTGGCCTGTGACAACAATGCGCCGGACGCCGCGGTAGACTCTTCTACTAACGCAGCATTCTGCTGCACCATGGTATCCAGATGGGTAACGGCTTTATTGATTTCATTGATACCGCGCATTTGCTCATCGGCGGCGTTGGTGATCTCTGACATTATCGTTGTGACGGCAGAAACGCTGGTCACGATATCCGTCATGGTTTCACTGGTTTGACGCACCTGCGTTGAGCCCGATGCGACGCTGCGTACCGTCGATTCAATCAGAGATTTAATCTCTTTAGCCGCTTGCGCGCTGCGCTGCGCCAAAGTGCGCACTTCACCGGCGACCACCGCAAAACCGCGCCCTTGCTCACCCGCTCGAGCCGCTTCCACGGCGGCGTTCAGCGCCAAGATGTTGGTTTGGAAAGCAATGCCGTTGATGACGCCGGTAATGTCACCAATTTTGCCGGAGGCGGTTTCAATCGATTGCATGGTGCTGATGACTTTAGCAATCGCCTCACCGCCGCGAGAGGCATCCGCAGAGGCGGAATGAACCGCGTTATTTGCCTGTTTCGCCGCGCCTGCCGACTGCGCCACCGTTGAAGAGATTTGCTCCAACGCCGCCGAAGTTTGCTGAAGATTGGCCGCTGCAGATTCGGTTCGGCTGGACAAGTCTTGGTTCCCTGATGCAATTTCATTGGCCGCAACGCGCACAGATTCACTGCTGCTACGGATGGATTTCATCACGTCGCTGAGCTTATCGATAAAGCGGTTAAACGAACCGGCAATCTGAGAAACTTCGTCTTTGCCATTGGTCGGCAAACGCTGGGTTAAATCCGCTGTGCCGGAGCTAATGGCATCCATTGCATCACGGATCTTAATCAGCGGTGTTAGCGCACGCTGGGCAATAACGCCGATAATCACTGCGGCAGCAACGATCAACACCAACAGAGTCACTAATGACGTGGTCAGCAATGAGCGCATTCCGGCCGTGGCCTCGGTTTTATCCATTGCTACCACGGTAAACCACGGTGTTCCTGCTACAGGCTGCGCTAGCAACAGTTTGGCACTGCCGTTAATGTCATATTCAATCGGTGAACGTGCATTAAGCAAACGTGACAATTCTAAGTTAGGCGCAATATTGGATAACGGCTTGAGCGTCAGCGATTCATCTGGATGCGCCATAATATTGCCAGCCGCATCGATGAGCATGCCAAAGCTATTTTCCGTTGGATGTATAGAACGCACGTTTTCAATCACGCTGTCCATGGTCACATCCCCTTCTACTACGCCTTTTAGAATGCCGTTTTCGATATGCGGTGCGGCAAACGTGACCACCATTTTCTTGGTGTTGGCGTCAACATAAGGTTCAGTAACAATAGGTTTACCGGATTTGACTGCCTGAATATACCAAGGGCGCGTGGTGGGATCATAACCTTCAGGAACGCTGTTAGGCACCGATGAAATATCGATTTTATTAGGATAACCAATATCAATCCCCATGAAGTTGCCGCCGTTGGCGGTTTGCACCATCAATGGCATAGGATCAGGAGAGGTAACATGTGGCGTAAGCGCTGAAACTAACCGGCTTTTGCTTGCCACCCAATCGGAAATTGCGCGGTTGTGGCTGGAAGAAACGGCCTCAAGCGTGCTATCAATTGCGCTATTGTTGTATTTGTTCGCAATTGAATAGTTAAGATAAGTGTTGATACAAAGAGAGCAAATAACGATGGCGGTAGAAGCTGCCAGAATACGTGAACGGATAGAGTCGAACATGATAGCTTGCCCTGATTAGAAGAGAGTTATGCCAGACTTATGTTTTTTATTGAAACAGCACACTAAATAACGGCCTGAATAAATAAAACTTGAGCTATTTACACTATAAATAAATTAAGTCCTATTTATCAGAGAGCTAAGTGATTGGCCTATTTACCTTAATGTCATTGGCCGAGGCGCTATAAATTGTGACCGATTCGCAGTATGCTAGTTGCCGAAAAGTTTCCCCTGTTTTCCTAACCTTAGTAAGTGCCATGAATCCAACTCCAGTCTCCCGTAAAACCGCATGGTTAAGAGTGGTTACGCTTGCCGTTGCCGCCTTTATTTTTAACACCACAGAATTTGTTCCCGTTGGGTTGCTCTCAGACATTGCGGCCAGTTTCTCGATGAGCACCGCGCAGGTCGGCCTGATGCTGACGATTTATGCCTGGGTTGTGGGGCTGATGTCATTGCCGTTTATGCTGATGACCAGCCAAATGGAGCGGCGCGGACTGCTGGTGAAGATCTTCATCCTGTTCATTGCCAGCCATGCGCTTTCGGTGGTGGCATGGAATTTCTGGATCCTCGTGCTTTCACGTATCGGCATTGCGCTGGCTCACGCGGTGTTTTGGTCAATTACGGCTTCGCTCGCTATTCGTTTAGCTCCGGCCGGTAAGAAAGCACAGGCGCTGAGCTTATTAGCCACGGGCACCGCCTTGGCGATGGTGCTTGGATTGCCGCTTGGCCGCGTTATCGGGCAATATTTAGGCTGGCGAACCACGTTTATGGTGATTGGCATTGTGGCGACTATGACGTTGATTTGTGTCATTAAGCTGTTACCTAAACTCCCTAGCGAGCACTCAGGCTCACTAAAAAGTATTCCAATTCTAATGAAGCGCCCCGTGTTGCTGTGTTTATATGCGCTCACCGTCGTGGTGGTCACGGCGCACTACACGGCATACAGCTATATTGAACCGTTTATTCAGAGCGTTGCGCTGATGAGTCAAGGCTTCGCCACCATGCTGTTGCTAGTACTCGGCGCGGCGGGGATCATAGGCAGCGTACTGTTTAGCATGCTAGGCAATAAGCACCCTGCTACGTTAATCATTGGTGCCATTGTGCTGCTGACGTTGAGCTTAGTCTTATTGCTTCCTGCCGCATCTAGCCCAATGTGGATTGCTTTGCTGTGTGTCGTTTGGGGTATTGCCATTATGACGATTGGCCTTGGTATGCAGGTGAAAGTTTTGGCTATGGCGCCTGATGCCACCGATGTGGCCATGTCGCTATATTCCGGTATTTTTAATATCGGCATTGGCGCAGGCGCGCTGCTAGGTAATCAGGTCAGCATTCATTTGAGCATGGCCAATATTGGCTATATCGGCGCTGTATTGGCGCTGGCTTCTCTGATGTGGTGCATCTTTATTTTCCGTCGCTATGCAGAGATCTTGGCGAAAGGTTATTAATACTTGCGGGCAAATATGGCGCAATCTTTCAATATGATAGCGCCATAGTATCTTCTTAGATTTTCATCAGTACTTAGCTCATTTTTTTAGCGCTGACTTTATGTTTGCAGCCGTACCGTAATTATTGAGTATAAAACTCTCTAGCATAGTCGCAAAACAATGATGAACTTCCTGCGTTGGATGCACATGGTCATTATAGATATATTGTGGGCGAATATTTAACCTAGGATCTTTTTCATCAAGACGATGAATATAGCCATGTTCCGTATAGGAATTGTTTGTATCATAACCAATCTCATGGGCGACCTCCGCTATCTTGTTAAAAGCAGAGAATGTATCAAAATAGAATACATTGCTTTTGGGATACGCTTTATTTAACTCATTAACTTTACTTTGCAATAATGCGTTATGGGCTACCGTTGCGTCTTTCATTATCTCTTTGTCATCAGATAGTTTTGCGCTAGGCGTAGCAGACAAATCTGGCAACCCCATAACAAGAATATTTTTAACCCCACGAGATAATATTTGTTCAATATCGTCAATTTGTTGTTCAACCACTGTCACCACATTGCTTTTATGCAGTGTGATGTAATCATTTGCGCCTAATAAGAAAATAGCTAAATCCTTATTTGACGGTGAGTAGGACTTCATTTGCTTATCTAGATTTGATAAAAAATCCCCGACAACGTTAAAGCATGAATAGCTTGCCGAGGTGCTTCCTCCCTCAGAAAAATTAATGGTTTCTTTTTTTAAAAATGAAGGGGATGAAAGAAAATCGCTCCAGACAAAACCGTTGGTAAATCGACCTTCATAATATTGACTATAGGAAGGAAAGATGTGGTGCGTTTTTTCAAACATTCTGCCTTTTGAGTCAGAGAGGCTATCGCCAAACACAATCAGCCTGTCTATATTATCTAAAGAATTTTTTGTATCGAGAGGATATAACTTGAGTATCTCCTTAGCCAGTCTAAAGGATGAAGTGGTATCTTTACTCGTTTCACACTGAGTCGCTTCCGGAACAGAAACCTTAACCGCAAGAAGTACCCCACCATTTTTCTCGCGGATAGAATATTCATTTAAGGCGCAGTCATTGTCGATATGGAGCTGCTCCTTCCATCCAGGGGATATTAATTCTGATAGTTTGGTAAAAATATCTTTAATTTCTTCAGGATCCAAATGAAGCTCATCATAGCGTGAGAGTTTGTCTATACACTGCAACGCTTCTTCCTGATGGGTAGAACAGAAAAATTCTTTAACGTCCTTCCATAAATTCGTTTCTTCAGAATGGGGATCGTGCTGGGTATTAATCACCCTTTCGGTATTTACACTAGCCGTATTAAAACTATTTCCAACATAGAGAGACATATTGCCACCTTGATCACATAAACGGCTCATTAAACTAATAACAAAGCACGTCGGTAATCAGGTTAACACCCTATCATTTTTACTTGGTTGTAAGATGAATAACTGACGTTATTACTGCTCATCAATGTCACTCGGGGTGATTCTATTTTAGCCTTCCGCAAAACCATTAATTTTTACGCGTAAGGCTTAGATTTCATTAGTGATTAGTCATCAGCGATTAGCGTGGGCTTGGCGATTTTCCTCAGCTATTTGCATCTGACATTCCAACATGGCGCATTCAACCGCCTTAGCCAGTTTCCGTAAGGCTTGGTCGACTTTATCGCTGTAAGGCAGTCCGTAATTTAATCGCAAACAATTTCGATATTTCCCCGACGCGGAGAACAGCGATCCAATGACAAACTGCACTTTGGCTTCGCTGAGTTCGAGGCTTAAACGCACGGAGTCAAAATGCTCGGGAAGCTCAATCCACATCATAAATCCGCCCTGCGGACGGCTCACGCAGATGCCACAGGGAAAGTACTCTCTCACTCGACAAGTGAATTTCTCGAGATTCTGCTGATAGTATTTACGCATGCGGCGTAGGTGGGTTTGATACCCCCCTGACTTGATAAACTCCGCAATGGCTAACTGCGGATGCGAAGCCGATGCGCCGGTGCCGGTGTATTTCATATAGACCACGCGATCAAAATAGCGCCCAGGTGCAATCCAACCAACGCGAAGCCCCGGAGCAACCGTCTTTGAGAACGAACTGCATAGCAATACGCGTCCATCGGTATCCAGCGATTTGATCGTGATAGGACGAGGATACTCAAAGGCTAAATCGCCATACACATCGTCTTCAATAATGGCGATATCGTAGCATTGCGCCAGCGACAATAGTTCCCGCTTGCGTTGCTCAGGCATGATAAATCCCAGCGGGTTATTGCAGTTAGGCACTAACATCACGGCCTTGATAGGCCACTGTTCTAACGCTAACTTCAAGGCTTCGACGCTGATACCGGTGCTTGAGTCCGTGGGAATTTCAATGACTTTTATTTTGGAACCGCGCAGCTTTTGCATAATCCCATGAAAAGCGGGTGATTCCACCGCAACGATATCGCCCTCCTGACACGCCGCGCGAATTGCCACCATCAGCGCCTCATGACAACCATGGGTAATAATGATATCAGCAGGATTTAAATGGCATCCTGAATCAATGGCCAAACGTGCCACCTGCTCGCGCAGGGCAAGAGAACCGTACACAGGATCGTAATTTAATACTCGGCTGTCTTGCGCCTGCATAAGCCGAGTCATCGCTTTCCATAACGGCGCCATTGTGGATTGGCACATATCCGGTGAGCCGCTGCCGAAAGGAATTGCATCGCTATCGGGTTCTTCATTCAGGCGATCGAGAACACATCCCCACTGCGTTATTTCAACCGGCCGCTGAGCTGGACGGCTGATCGCCGGTGCGGGCGGCGTGTGTTTGCGGGGCGTTACATAATATCCCGACCGTGGTTGCGGCGTGATGAGCTGTCTATCCTCAAGCAAATGATAGGCCTGCTGCACGGTGCTAATGCTCACGGAATGTTCATCACTCAGCGTTCGAACCGAGGGCAAGCGCTCGCCGCTTTGATATAAACCGGCTTCAATTCGTTGTGCTAATAAATCTGCGAGATGTTGATAGCGCGTCATCGTTGCCCTTTCCAATCATTGCTTGAGATCGTTATTCGCTAAAATGTTAGGCGAAAACCAGTACAGTTGGCCGCGTTTTAGACCATTCAGATCGCATAATGCGCAATCTGTATGTTAAATAATAGTTATTTTTGTATCTGTGACGTGTGCACTCTTCGCGCAATGATATTGGTATCGAAACCGCGAGGAGTTGCATGATGGGATATGACGAAAACCAAGCCAAGAAACCGTTTTTACAGTCGCCGTTTTATCTGTTTTTCATGGGGCTGTACCAACATTGGCGAACGTGGCATATGAGAAGAAAAGCCTATAGCGATTTACAACGTATGAGCGCGCAGCAGCTGAAAGATATTGGTCTATCCTGCGCGGATATTGACAATATAACCCGCCAGAGAAAATAGAGTTGAAGATCAATAAAGCCTCTCCGGTTTGCGGAGAGGCTCTTATCAACGTTTTATTTACCGCAGATAGTTAGCGACGAGTTTTCGTTTTCGGTACAGCTGCTGACTTGCGCGGCAACGTTTTCAGTAACTCGTCAGGCGTTACCGAGGCCACTACGCTACCGGCCAGCGGCATTTTCAGAATGTGATTTTTGATTTTGCCTATCACGTGCATTTCACACGGTTTGCAATCGAACTTCAGCGTCAGCACTTCATCCTGATGAATCAGCTGCATCGGTGACGCTCGCCCTTTCACACCCTGCACGCCTTTGGCCTGTTTAGGGCAAAGATTGAAGGCAAAGCGCAGGCAATGCTTGGTGATCATCACCGGAACATCACCTTTCTCTTCGTGCGCCTCATAGGCTGCATCAATCAACTGCACACCATAGCGCTGATAAAACTCGCGTGCTTTATGGTTATACACGTTAGATAAGAACGTCAGGTGCGTTTCCGGATAAACCGGCGCGGGTTCTGAAACCGCTTTGCGGCTGCCACGCGGATAGGCATGCAAACGCGCTTCCGTCAGCATATCTATGGTTTCGCGACGCAGCTGATTGAGCAAACCATTAGGCACGAAATACGCCGCTGGCAGGTTAATCTCAATGCCTTCGGAGAAATAGATACTCTGTCCTAGCTTCGCTAGACCATCGTGCAAACTGTTGAAGGCTTTCTCAGGCTGTTTGGCAATGTCAAAGAAGCCTTCCAGCGTTTGGGTAACGCTCACCCCGTCCGCCGTACTGGCCGTTAGCATCAGCTGATTTTCATTGCCGCTCAGGCGTAGTTTGACGCCAATACGACGTTCGCTAGATGTTTTCAGCAATGCCTGCTGCCAGTTATGATCCAGATTGCGGTTTAGCGGATGATGCGGACGCACATTTTTCAGCGCATCCAGCATTTCGTTTGGCCAAACGCGGAAGCTATTGGCGGCAATCTTTTCCACTTTGCTGGCGCGGAAGCCGACAATGTCACGCTTAATCAATACGTTCAGGCCATCGCCATTGGTCAGCGGCTCCGTCACGCTCACATCGACGTGATCTTTCCCAACCTTCAGCACTTCACCAATAGGCAAACCCACAAATTTCGGCGAATCAAACGCGCCGATATCCATTTGACGCTGGTTAACAAAATAGTCAGTGCTGCCACGGTGGAAGGTTTTATCCGGAGACGGGACAAAAAAGTGCTCAGTACGTCCCATCGACGCCGGAGCCAGCTCTGGCCTTGCCGTCATAATCGCATCAAGGTGCTGGCGATAATAAGCCGTAATGTTTTTCACATAGCTCATATCTTTATAGCGCCCTTCAATTTTGAATGAGCGCACGCCGGCATCAATTAATGCGATCAGGTTTTGGCTTTGATCGTTGTCTTTCATCGACAGCAGATGTTTTTCGTAAGCGACCACGCGTCCCTGATCGTCTTTGAGGGTATAAGGCAAGCGACATGCCTGCGAACAATCGCCACGGTTCGCACTGCGGCCGGTTTGCGCATGCGAAATGTAGCACTGGCCGGAATAAGCCACGCATAGCGCGCCGTGAATAAAGAATTCAACCGTGGCGTCGATGTTATCGCTGATGGCTTTGATTTGATTCAGGTTGAGCTCGCGAGCTAAAACGATTTGCGAAAAGCCAACGTCGGATAAAAATTTAGCTTTTTCAACGCTACGAATATCGGTTTGGGTGCTGGCATGCAGCTCAATCGGCGGGATATCCAATTCGAGAATACCCAGATCCTGAACAATAAGGGCATCCACGCCCGCTTCATAAAGCTGATGGATCAAACGTTCTGCCGGTTTCAGTTCATCGTCATGCAAAATAGTATTCAGTGTGACAAAAACTTTTGCCGCAAATCGATGAGCAAATCCCACCAATTCAGCGATGTCGCTGAGCGAGTTGCCTGCATTATGGCGCGCACCAAAATCTGGACCGCCGATATAAACGGCATCTGCGCCGTGTAGAATCGCCTCGCGGGCGATAGCAACATCGCGTGCGGGACTTAATAATTCAATCTTGTTTTTATGAGTAATTTTAGGCAAAACATCGCTTCGTAGCATGGATAAACCGTCTTAGTGAAAAGGCGAAAACGTGGCTATTGTAGTCAGGAATTTGCACTTCACAAGAAATCCCCGCTCACAATGTGTGATTTATTCAGCTTAAGCGCCACGAACCGCCAACCAAACGGTATGGAAACCACATTCTGGATCTTCAACGCGATGTTCTACCACGCTGAATTGGTGCTGATGAGGCAGATTTATATACTCTGTTGGACTGAGGCTGGCATGAAAAAGCGGTTTTCCACAAAATTCCCCTATCGCTTCTCCCTGATCTGGCCCGCTGGTGAACATTAATGCGGCTCTATCGGCGGCATGTGCAAGAAATACAGCAAACATCTTGCGCTGGTCAGCCTGAGACAAATGGAAAAAACTATCCCATGCAATGATTCCGTCAAAGCGCGTACCTAAATCTAATGTGCGCATGTCGTTAACCAGCCAGCGCTGCTGTGGAAAACGTTCGCGGCAACGTGTAATTTGCGCTGGAGCGCCATCGATGCCGGTGACATTGAATCCCTGCCGGATAAAGTACCCCGCGATGGGTTCTCCGGTACCACAACCAATATCCAGAATATGACCATTGGCCGGAAGTTGTGCGAGAAACCGTTCTAGCCAAGGGACTTCGCAGCGTGGCGAATCTCCCTGAGCGCCATTGCGTTGGGAATCCCAGAAGGTGGAATTTTGCTGGTATAACGGAATAATATTGTCTGCGGGAGACGTCATAACGGCCCTTACCGATGATTAATACCCATCGCGAAGTCATATGCTGTAAACAGAATCTTAAGCGAACACGTAATCTAAAATCAAAAATTAGCTAAGCATTGCTGAAATAAGGCTAAGCAACTGCTTTACATAAAGCGTTAATACTTATTACTATCCGATTACATTATTGCGTTAATTATATCTTTATCGAATTAAGTGTTTTTAAGACGGCATAAGACTAAGACAAGATAAATAACTAAACGCAATAAGTCATAACCCAATATCTAGCGTTATTTCATTTTTCATATATTCAATATGCGGGTTGCTATTGCCTAAATTTTGGATAAGAACCATAAGGAATAATATATGCCCGTGTTAACGCCTGATGAAAATAAATACCAAAATAATTCAGCGGTATTTCCAGCCAAAATAATCACCACCGAACGTGAGGCGATAGAAGCCGCCAAGCAGGTGGCGAAGTTTGCCGCAGAAGAGGCTCAGCACCGCGATCAGCAGCGCGTATTACCGCACGCGGCGCTCGACTTGTTCACGCACAGTGGCCTTGGCAGTATCACGATTCCGAAAGTATTTGGTGGGCCGCAGCTCTCCTTCGCCACCGTTGCCGAAGTTTTCCGAATTATTTCTGCCGTTGATCCGGCGTTGGGGCAAATACCGCAAAATCACTTTGGCATTCTGCAACTATTAAGTATTACGGCCACAGAAGATCAATTAAAACGATTATACGGTTCTGTTCTCGCAGGATGGCGAATTGGCAATGGCGGCCCAGAACGCGGCACAAAAGATACTTTGGATATGCGCACTCGCCTAACCAAAACCGCTGCGGGCTTAGTATTAAACGGTGAGAAATTTTATTCTACCGGTGCATTGTTTGCTCATTGGGTGGCGATTAAAGCTATTGATGATAATCAACAGCCGGTCATCACTTTTATTCCCAAACACACGGAAGGTCTGCACATCGTCGACGATTGGTCGGGTATGGGACAACGCACAACCGCCAGCGGAACCATTAAGCTGCACAACGCGTTAGTTGCTCCAGAGAATGTCATTGCCCTCGCCCCTATTTCACAGCAGCCGAATATTCAGGGCGCAGTTTCTCAGCTTATTCAAGCCGCTATCGACGCGGGTATCGCCCACGGTGCCCTAGAAGAAGCGAAATCATTTGTACGCGAACGTTCACGCCCTTGGATTGATGCCAACGTCGAACGTAACAGCGACGACCTTTACATCATTGCTGACGTCGGCCGCTTAACTATCGAACTCAATGCCGCCAATGCCCTGTTGAAACGGGCCGCGAGTATCTTGGATCAAACCCAAGCCGCGCCAATAACGGCAGAAAGTGCCGCCTATGCCTCTATTGCCGTCGCAGAAGCCAAAGTCTTAACCACGGATATTGCCCTTGCGGCCAGTGAAAAACTGTTTGAGTGGGCCGGTAGCCGCTCGACGTTGGCCGAATTTGGCTTAGATCGCCACTGGCGCAACGCCCGCACTCATACCCTGCACGATCCGGTGCGCTGGAAGTTTCACGCCATCGGTCAGTATCGCCTTAATGGCATATTTCCTGCCCGTCACTCTTGGATCTGATTCAGCCACAACAAATTCAACTACATAACAACTACATCAACAACAGGATGATTTTGCTATGACAACACAGGTTACCCCGCAAACGCCTGCGGCCAGATTAGAAACTACAGAGCAAATATTGGCGCTCACGCAACGTTTAGCCGAGGTTTTTTCCCTCGAATCGGCGCTGCGTGACCGAGAGCGACGCCTGCCTGACAGTGAACTGCATGCGCTGTTCAGCAGCGGTTTAGGGGGTATTACCGTTCCGGCTCAATTCGGCGGTGCCGATGTGTCCTGCGCCACGTTGGCACAGGTGGTAAGCCGTTTGGCTCAGGCTGACGGATCTATTGGTCAGGTGCCGCAAAATCATTTCTATGCTTTGGAAGTTTTGCGCATCAATGGCACTCAGGCGCAACAGCAACGGCTATATCAGGAAGTTTTAGACGGTGTGCATCTGGGTAATGCATTGGCTGAGTTTGGCACGCCGAATGCCCATACGCGCCGGACTCATCTGCATCGCAGCGGCGATAAATTGCTACTTTCTGGGCGTAAATTTTATGCCACCGGTGCGATTTATGCCCAGCGCATTCCGGTTCTGGCTCTGGGAGAAGACGGCAACGAAGTGCTGATTTTTTTACCTAGAGAGACTGAAGGGCTGACCATTATTGATGACTGGTCAGGTTTTGGTCAGCGCACCACCGGCAGCGGCACGGTGTTACTCAATAATTGTGAAGTTGATATTGATGACGTCGTGCCTTTCCACACCGCATTTGAGCGTCCAACCACCGTTGGCCCCTTTGCACAGCTGCTGCACGCCGCCATCGATCAAGGCATCGCCCGTGCGGCATACGAAGATATGCTGGCATTTGTGCGTGAACATGGGCGCCCGTGGATAGACTCCGGCGTGAGCGCCGCCACTGACGATCCTTTGACGCTGGAACGCATCGGGCGTATTTCCGCACGCCTAAGTGCGGGTGATGCGCTGCTGGAAATCGCCGGTTTATCGGTTGATACCGCCCAACATAACCCAACGACGGATAGCGTGGCGCAGGCCTCTATTGATGTTGCACAGGCGCGTGCTTATACCACCGAGGTGGCGCTGGCAGCCGGTAACCTCCTTTTTGAACTGGGCGGAAGCCGTTCCACGCTGCGCGAATATAATCTCGATCGCCATTGGCGCAATGCGCGTACTCATACCCTGCACGACCCTGTTCGCTGGAAATACCATGCGGTTGGCAATTTTTATCTCAATGGACAGCGCCCGCCGCGCCGAGGGACGATCTGATGAGCCAGCCGAAAAAACAGATCTTGATGAATGCCTTCAACATGAACTGCGTTGGGCATATCCATCACGGCATGTGGACGCATCCCGAAGATCGCTCGACGGATTTTAATAGCCTGAGCTATTGGCTCGATTTGGCGAAACTGCTCGAATGCGGTTTGTTTGATGGCCTGTTTATTGCCGATATCGTGGGCGTTTACGACGTATACCAACAAGGCATCGGCCTAACGGCGCGGGAGTCGATTCAACTTCCCGTGAATGATCCGATGCTGTTGGTGCCTGCGATGGCGAGCGTTACGCAACATTTGGGGTTCGGCGTTACCGCCAATCTCAGCTATGAACAGCCCTATTTGTTCGCTCGCCGGATGTCTACGCTGGATCACCTGACCCAAGGGCGCGCCGGATGGAATATTGTGACCGGTTATCTCGACAGCGCGGCGCGAGCGATGGGACAAACTCAACAGATCCCGCATGACCGCCGCTACGACATGGCTGACGAATACCTTGATGTGCTCTACCAGCTTTGGGAAGGCAGCTGGCAAGAAGATGCGTTGCTGGCCGATCGTCAAAACCGAATCTATGCAGACAGTACTAAAATTCATTCGATTCAACATCATGGTGAATTCTTCGACGTGGAAGGCTATCACCTTACCTCTCCATCACCGCAGCGCACCCCGCTACTTTATCAGGCAGGAAGTTCCAGACGTGGCATTCAATTCGCGGCTCGCCATGCGGAATGCACCTTTGTGAACGGCGCTACGCCGCAGGCCATGAAAGCTCAGGTCGATACGCTACGCCATGCTGCCGTCGCCGCGGGTCGCCGTGCAGACTCACTCAAAGTGTTCATGGGCGTGGGCGTTATTGTGGCTAAAACCGAGGCTGAAGCGAAAGAAAAGCATCAGGAGTATCTGCGCTATGCCAGCCCAGAAGCCGGATTGGCACATTTCTCCAGCTCAACCGGTATCGATTTGGCTTCGTTTGATTTGGATGAGCCTATCGTGGTGGGAAAAGTTGAGGCTATCGAATCCGTAACCAAGGCTTTCAGCGGCTGGACTAAACGTCGCCTGCTTGAACAGCACTCGCTGGGCGCACGTTATCCCGTTATTGTCGGGTCACCGTCGCAGGTCGCGGATGCGTTGCAGGTATGGATTGATGAGGCCGACGTGGATGGATTTAACCTCACGCGCATCGTTAATCCCGGCAGCTACCGCGACTTCATCGATTTAGTGGTACCTGAACTGCAATCACGCGGGGTTTACAAAACCGAGTACGCCGAAGGCGCACTGCGCCACAAACTTTTTGGCCAAGGAGCACAGCTTAATTCATTGCACCCAGCCGCTAAACGACGTTATCAACCGCAGCCGTTGCAAGCTTTTGCAGGTTAAAACAAGCATCTTAATTTTGGTATTTACAGGGGTGGGATCATGAAATTAGCGCACGTAAAACTCGGGACTTTGGCTGTTACGCTGCTGTTGAGTGTTCAGAGCGTATTCGCCGCCGCGCAGTTCGAAGGGCCGTTAAAACTAGGCACCACGGCAGCATTCGCACCGCCGCTTGAAGTGGCCGTTGCCGAAGCTAAAAAACAAGGTTTAAACGTTGAGCTTATCGAGTTCAGTGATTGGATCGCGCCCAATGTGAGCCTTGAAAATGGGGATATCGACGTTAATCTTTTCCAGCATAAGCCCTTCTTGGAAAATGCTAATCAGCAAGGCGGCTTACATTTAGTGCCTTATGCGCCCGCGATCATTAATAACGTGGGCCTATATTCGAAAAAATACAGCAAGATTTCCGATCTGCCGGTCGGTGCGAAAGTCGCTATCGCTAACGATCCGATAAACGCCGGACGCGGGTTATTGCTGTTACAGAAAGCGGGATTAATTACGCTGAAGCCTGGCGTGGATTACAAAGCGACTCAAGATGACATCATCAGCAATCCCAAGAAAATTCAGATTATAGAAATTGAAGCCGTGCAATTATCTCGTTCATTCGACGACGTGGACTTAGCTCAGGGCTATCCAAGCTATCTGCGTCAGGCTAATACGGTGGCACCGGAAAGCGCTTTACTCTTTGACGGCATTGACCATCCACAGTACATCATTCAATTCGTGATCCGTGATGGGCATCAGGCCGACCCGAGACTGCGTAAGTTTGTTGATATTTATCAGCACTCTCCGGTTGTCCGCGCCAAACTGGACGCATTTTACGGCAAGCTGTATCAGCCAGGCTGGAGCGCATAACGATGATGAATCTTTCTATGCTTCGCCTATCGGCGCTTCAACTCTCGATGTTCAACACCGCGATGCTGGCAGAAAGCCTGCGGGAGCCAGCGGTGCTAGAACAGCAAGAGATTCGAGAAACCGCAAACACGCCTGAGGTTCCCTACAATCATATTGTGTTAGCGGATCTGAATAAAACCTATGCCAACGGCGTGAATGCGCTTAAAGGCATTAATCTGACAATCCAGCGCGGTGAAATATTTGGCATTATCGGCCGCAGCGGAGCAGGAAAATCATCCCTGATTCGCACGCTAAATCGCTTAGAAAATCCCTCATCGGGAACCGTAGCGGTGAACGGTGTCAATATTGGCGCACTGAATGAAGATGAGCTGGTTGCCTTTCGACGTCGTACTGGCATGATTTTCCAGCACTTCAACTTACTTTCAGCTAAAACCGTGCGTGAAAATATCGAGCTGCCGCTCAAGGTCGCGGGCGTGAGTGCGGCGGCAAGAAAATTAAAGGTCGACAGCCTGCTGAAGTTGGTTGGCTTAGAGGCACGGCATAACGCCTATCCCGCACAGCTTTCAGGAGGACAAAAACAGCGCGTGGGTATTGCTCGAGCCTTGGTGCATGATCCTGAGATTTTGCTGTGTGATGAAGCCACTTCGGCGCTCGATCCTGAAACGACGCATTCTATTCTGGCATTGCTTAAAAGCATCAACCAAACGTTAAAACTCACGATTGTACTGATTACCCATGAGATGGAAGTGATCCGTGAAATCTGCGACCGCGTGGTCGTCCTCGAACATGGCGAAATGATTGAATCCGGCGATGTCTGGCAGGTTTTTGGTGAGCCTCAACATGAGGTCACGCAAACGTTGCTTACGCCGACGAGGCAGAATCTACCGGAAAATATCCAAGCTCAACTACATCCGCACCCCAAATCTGCGCGTGATGCGCTGTTGTTACGGCTCAGCTACAGCGGATTTGAAGCCAGTCGCCCAAACCTCAGCGCGTTGGTGAAGGCCTTAGGCCATGACGTGCAGATTATCAGCAGCTCTCTGGATGTCATCCAACAGCGCACCGTCGGCAGCGTTTTACTGACCGCTATTCCCCAATTTGGCGCAACGGCGTTGATTAACAAAGCGCAAAAAGTCGCTACCCGCGTGGAGGCATTGGGCTATGTCTATCCAGCTTGATCGTTTGTGGCAAGGATTTATCGACACGCTATTGATGGTGGGAGTTTCATCGCTGTTGGCGCTGCTGATTGGCCTTCCTCTGGCTGTTATTTTGGTGGTATGCAGCCGTAACGGGCTCTATGAAGCGCCGCGTATACAGCAGGTATTAGGCTGGTTTGTGAATCTGTTTCGCTCCGTCCCTTTCTTGATTTTGATGGTTGCGCTGATCCCTTTCACGCGGTTAATTGTGGGAACAACCTACGGCGTGTGGGCCGCCGTGGTACCGTTGACCGTGGCCGCAACGCCCTTCTTTGCGCGTATTGCCGAAGTGAGCCTGCGTGAAGTTGATCATGGTCTGGTAGAAGCTGCACAGGCGATGGGATGCAAACGGCTGCACATCATTTGGCACGTCTTGCTGCCCGAGGCATTGCCAGGCATTGTCAGTGGTTTCACCATCACGTTGGTGACCATGATCAACGCTTCCGCCATGGCCGGTGCCATCGGTGCCGGTGGACTGGGTGATTTGGCCTATCGCTACGGCTATCAGCGCTTTGACACACAGGTGATGTTTACCGTGATTGTGGCGCTGGTTGCATTGGTCACCGTGTTGCAGTTTAGCGGTGACAAACTGTCGAAGCGCTTAAATCATCGTTAGATAATTTAAGCTGCGGAAAAGCGGTGATAGCGCTCTTGAAACAGCGTTATCACCGCGCAGCTTAATACTTATTTCAAATTTGATAATCAATAACCGTAGGATCGTCAAACTGCATCACCTGCGTTTTTATTTGCGCTGGGGTTAATGCTGGATTACATAATTCAATGAGCTGCCAGACATAATCACGCTGTATCTGCCCTTTTCTCACCCCAATCCACGCGGTATTTGGCGCAAAAAGAGAGCTCGCATCCAGCGTTACCAACTGCTGATGTTCGCCCTGCTGACACGCCTGCTCTGCAAGTATCCCTACGCCAAACCCCAGTTCGACGTAGGTTTTAACCACGTCCGAATCCTGTGCGCTAAGCACAATATCGGGCGTTAGCCCCGCCGTGCTAAATGCCTGATCGATACGCGATCGCCCCGTGATGCCTTGCCGATAGGTAATTAAAGGAAATTGACTAATGTTTTCCAGCGTAATAGGCAGTTCAACCAACGGATGGGCGCGTGGAACTAAAAGTGCATGTTGCCAGTTAAACCACGGAAAAGCGGCAATGGCTGGCGACTCCGTTAAACTCTCGCTGGCAATACCGATATCCGCATCGCCGTTATGGAGCATGGTGCGAATTTCCTGCGGTGAACCTTGGTTTAGCACTAGGCGCACTTGGGGAAATCGTTGACGAAAGCTTTTCAATACCGGAGGCAAACTGTAACGCGCCTGAGTATGCGTGGTGGCGATAACGAGAATGCCTGACGATTGTTGAGTAAAATCCTCTGCAATGCGTCGAATATTGCTGGCCTCGTCTAACGTTCGTTCAACGACCGTCAGCAGCGCCTTCCCTGGTTCTGTGAGCCCCAAAATGCGCTTGCCATGGCGCACAAAAATTTCCAGCCCCAGCTCATCTTCTAACTCGCGGATATGGCGGCTTACTCCCGACTGGGAGGTATAGAGCATGCTAGCGACTTCGGTAAGGTTGAAATTGCAACGCGCAGACTCGCGGATGATCTTCAGTTGTTGGAAGTTCATGGCCTATCTTTAACCGAGAAAACATCCGCCATTTTTAAAGCGTTTTGCTGTACGGGCCAAATAATCAAAAATGGTCTGATATAGCGTATTGAACTAAGTGAGCTGCACGCTGGTATTTTCTGTTTCTCTTTTGCTCATTTTTGTCGTGAGTTCGCAAAAAAGGAAAAAAATGCCCATTAAGAGAAATTATTTAAACTTCAATTAGGCTGCACTACTGCTATTTCACGATTAGAGACAAATTATTAACCTTCAAGGTTTACATCCTGCGCTCAAAACCGCACCGCCATTGGCTTTCAGCGATGAAACTTCGACTTTATGCGGAAAATTAAATGGTTATTTTCTTTGCTAAAATTTAACACTGAAAATAATTAGCTCACAACATAACAACAAAATCATTCTTATTGAGTGACGCCGTCACATAAAAAGAACTTAATTTCGGTCACATTTCTCAAATTTAGGCCGACTTAATCGTCGAATTATCGTTTGGATCAACAACAGGGTTTATTCTCTACCCTAAAAGATGTTAAAATTGACCAATATCAATATTGCTTGGGCATTACCTATGATTCCGGAAAAGCGCGTCATTCGTCGTATCCAGTCTGGCGGTTGTGCGATCCATTGTCAGGATTGCAGCATTAGTCAGCTGTGCATTCCTTTTACTCTTAATGAGCACGAGCTGGATCAGCTTGACAATATCATTGAGCGTAAAAAACCGATTCAGAAAGGTCAGGCGCTGTTTAAAGCCGGTGACGAGCTGAAATCGCTGTATGCCATTCGCTCCGGAACCATCAAGAGCTACACCATTACCGAACAAGGTGATGAACAGATTACCGCATTCCATCTTGCGGGCGATCTGGTGGGCTTTGATGCTATCGGTACCCAGCAACATCCAAGTTTTGCTCAGGCACTCGAAACCTCCATGGTGTGCGAGATCCCATTCGAAACCTTGGACGATCTTTCTGGTAAAATGCCAAGCCTGCGTCAGCAGATGATGCGTTTGATGAGCGGTGAAATCAAAGGCGATCAGGACATGATCCTGTTGCTGTCGAAGAAAAATGCCGAAGAACGTTTGGCTGCCTTCATCTATAACCTCTCTCGCCGCTTTGCTCAGCGTGGCTTCTCGCCGCGTGAGTTCCGTTTGACCATGACGCGTGGCGACATTGGCAACTATCTGGGCCTGACCGTTGAAACCATCAGCCGCCTGCTGGGTCGTTTCCAGAAAAGTGAAATTTTAAGCGTTAAAGGCAAATACATCACCATTCAAGACGTAGACGCCCTTTCGCTGTTGGCGGGTAACCCTCGCTCAACCAACGAGTAATCCTCAGAACGTCAAGCCGGATCATTATTCTAAAAGCATTTTTTCTGATTAGTTGATCCGGTTCTCTTCCTTCCCCTACTTTGTTTGCCCATCATGGTTTACTCTTAACGAGTAAGACCTATTGTATGGTTTTGTCCTTTGGACGATAAAACAGTGCCATGCGCACATTTTTTGGGTTAGCGAGGAGGCGGTATGGCGAAGTATCAGAATCTTCTGGTGGCTATTGACCCCAATCAGGATGATCAACCGGCGTTACGTCGTGCTGTTTATCTGGTCCAACGAAACGGTGGACGCATCACCGCGTTCCTGTCTATCTATGATTTTTCCTACGAAATGACAACGCTGCTGTCGCCTGATGAGCGCACCTCTATGCGCCAAGGCGTTATCAGTCAGCGCTCGGCGTGGATCAAAGAGCAGTGCCGCTACTATTTAGAAGCTGGCGTGCCGATTGATATCAAGGTGGTTTGGCATAACCGTCCTTTTGAAGCGATTATTCAGGAAGTCATCAGCGGGAAGCACGATTTGCTGCTCAAGATGGCGCATCAGCACGATCGCTTGGAATCCGTTATTTTCACCCCGACCGATTGGCATTTATTACGTAAATGCCCTTGCCCAGTGTGGATGGTCAAAGACCAGCCATGGCCACAGCACGGTACTGCGCTGGTGGCAGTGAATCTGTCGAGCGAAGAGCCCTACCACGACCCGCTAAACATTAAATTAGTGAAGGAGTCGATCGAGCTAGCCGAGCATGTTGACCATACTTCTCTGCACTTGGTCGGAGCCTATCCGGTGACACCGATTAATATCGCCATCGAACTGCCTGACTTTGATCCGAGTATTTATAACGATGCCATTCGCGGGCAGCACTTGCTGGCGATGAAAGCGTTACGGCAGAAGTTTGGGATGAAAGAAGAATGTACGCACGTCGAAAAAGGCCTACCTGAAGAAGTGATTCCTGACGTTGCTGAACATCTGAACGCGGGCGTTGTGGTGCTTGGTACGCTGGGACGAACCGGCATATCCGCAGCATTTATTGGCAATACCGCAGAGCATGTGATCGATCATCTGAAATGTGACCTGCTGGCCATTAAACCTGATGGTTTCCAGTCGCCGGTTGAATTAGATGACGACGATGAACATGATGATGAATAACTAAATCGCTAAACGCTAGATGTAAAAAGGGCCGCAATTGCGGCCCTTGTGTTTTATTACAGGCAATTACAGCGCGCGCAGGATCGCTTCTACGCTGGCTTTCGCATCACCAAACAGCATTTGGGTATTGTCTTTGAAGAACAATGGGTTCTGAACGCCAGCATAGCCGGTGTTCATTGAGCGTTTGAACACGATAACATTCTGCGCTTTCCACACTTCCAACACCGGCATACCGGCGATTGGGCTGCGTGGATCTTCCATTGCCGCTGGGTTTACCGTGTCGTTCGCGCCAATAACCAGAACGGTATCGGTATCTGCAAAGTCGTCGTTTATCTCGTCCATTTCTAGCACGATGTCATACGGGACTTTCGCTTCTGCCAGCAATACGTTCATGTGTCCTGGCAAACGACCGGCAACAGGATGAATACCAAAGCGAACTTTTACGCCCATAGCGCGTAGCTTCGCGGTAATTTCTGCCACCGGATACTGCGCCTGAGCCACGGCCATGCCGTAGCCTGGGGTGATAATCACAGATGAAGAACCTTTCAGCTGTTCAGCCACTTCCTCAGCCGTGGTTTCACGGTACTCGCCCATTTCCTGATCTTCACCCGTTGAAGAGCCATCAGTACCAAAACCACCGGCAATAACGCTGAAGAACGAACGGTTCATCGCCTTACACATGATGTAAGACAGGATGGCACCGGAAGAACCCACCAACGCACCGGTTACGATCAGCAAATCGTTGCTGAGCATGAAGCCCGCAGCCGCTGCGGCCCAACCGGAATAGGAGTTCAGCATAGAAACCACAACCGGCATGTCTGCACCGCCAATTGAGGCCACCAAATGCCAACCAAACGCCAGCGCAATGATTGTCATCAGCAGTACGCACATAACCTGAACGCTGGTGCTACCGGTATTAACGAACCATACCATCAGCAGGAAAGAGACAACCAGCGCAGCCAAGTTCAGCTTATGACGGCTAGGCAACATCAGTGGCTTAGATGAAATCGTGCCACGCAGTTTACCAAATGCAACGATGGAACCGGTGAAGGTGACCGCACCGATGAAGATACCAAGGAACACTTCGGTCAGATGGATGTTTTCCATCACATGTTCCATAGAACCCGGCTGGTGCTCAATAAAGCTGTTAAAGCCGACCAGTACAGCGGCCAAGCCTACGAAGCTGTGCAATACGGCAACCAGCTCTGGCATTTCGGTCATTTCGACTTTCTTCGCCAGATAGACACCAATGGCACCACCGATCACCATGGCAACGATGATCCAACCAACGTTGCTGGAATCAGGGCCAAAGATGGTTGCGATCAACGCAATGGCCATCCCGACCACGCCGAAAATGTTACCCTGCTTGGACGTTTCGTGTTTAGACAGACCCGCCAGACTAAAAATAAACAGGATTGCGGCAACAATGTATGCTGCAGTAACTAATCCTCCAGACATGTGTTACCCCTTAGTTCTTGCGGAACATTTTCAGCATGCGCTGAGTCACGGTGAATCCACCAAAAATGTTAATGCTGGCAATCAGCACGGCGATAAAAGCAAAGAACGTGATCCAGCCGCCGTGGCCAATTTGCAGCACCGCCCCCACCACGATAATCCCTGAAATCGCGTTGGTTACCGACATCAATGGCGTATGCAGTGCGTGACTGACATTCCACACAACGTAATAACCGACCACGCACGAAAGCGCGAAAACGGTAAAGTGCGAAAGAAACTCTTTTGGTGCGACATTCGCCAGCCAACCAAACAGGATAATGGCGACGGCAAGAATGATATATTTTTTGAATGGAGAAGCAGGTTTCTCTGGCTCTTTAGCCGCAACAGGTTCAGCCGCTTTCGCTTTTGGCTGAGCAGAAACCTGAATCGGTGGTGCTGGCCACGTCACTTCACCGGTTTTAACGACGGTAACACCGCGAATAACGGTATCGTCGAAATCAACGTTAAGCGTGCCGTCTTTCTCTTTGCACAACAGTTTTAGCAGGTTTACCAAGTTGGTGGCATAAAGCTGAGAAGACTGGGTTGGCAACCGGCTTGGCAGATCGGTATAGCCAATGATTTTCACGCCATTTGGCGTTTCGGTTACCGTATCCGCAACGGTCAGTTCGCAGTTACCGCCGGTTTGTGCCGCCAAATCGACGATCACGCTGCCCGGTTTCATTGACTCAACCATTTCTTTGGTAATTAAACGCGGAGCCGGTTTACCCGGAATAAGCGCCGTGGTGACGATAATATCCACGTCTTTCGCCTGCGCGGCGAACAGTTCCATCTCGGCCTTTATGAACGCCGGAGACATCACTTTAGCGTAGCCATCGCCGCTGCCGGCTTCTTCCTCGAAGTCTAATTCAAGGAACTCGGCACCCATGCTTTGTACTTGCTCTTTCACTTCGGGACGCGTATCGAAGGCGCGCACTATCGCACCTAAGCTTCCTGCCGCGCCGATTGCAGCCAAACCGGCCACGCCAGCACCGATAACCATCACTTTGGCGGGAGGAACTTTACCAGCGGCGGTGATCTGCCCGGTAAAGAAGCGTCCGAACTCATGCGCGGCTTCAACAATGGCACGGTAACCCGCGATGTTTGCCATGGAGCTCAGGGCGTCGAGGGATTGGGCGCGAGAAATACGCGGCACGGAATCCATCGCCATGACGGTGACCTGACGCTCTGCCAATTTTTGTAGCAGATCTTGGTTTTGTGCAGGCCAAATGAAGCTGATCAAAGTACTGCCCGGATTCATCAGGGCAATTTCTTCATCTTCTGGCGCATTAACTTTTAAAATGACGTCAGACTGCCAAATATCTTCATAACCAACAATTTCGGCTCCAGCCTGCTGGAATGCCGCATCATCGAAGCTCGCTAATTTGCCAGCACCGTTTTCGATCGCCACGGTAAAACCCAATTTTAGTAGCTGCTCTACCGTTTTCGGCGTGGCTGCTACACGGGCTTCATTGGCCAACCGCTCTCTGGGTATACCAATACGCATAATCTTCCCTTTTCACCTGTCAATAAGATGAGCGTCATCCTGAGATAGCGATGACCGTCAGAGCCTTGCAGCTCAGTGTTTGCTATACCTTTTTTACACAGAGTAGAAACTCTTGCTACTTTAGGTATACATAGCTACCTATAACCTACTGAAAATATAACCGATGATCCACTATTCCCATACGTTTGCAGGCCATATTTAATAAAATTTATCGCTTTATGTTCAGGATTAGTAGAAAGATTGTGAAAATGGGTCTTAATATCTTGATTTCACGGTTAAAAGAGTGGGCATATATTAGCCAGATAATTGGCTTGATGCCTTTTAATCATGAACTTGAATGACGCATTAACACAAACTTAACACTTGAGTGTTATTCTGGGCGCTACGCGAATTTCTTTCGCGTAATCTAGAATGAAGCAAAAATGCGATTTGGTAACCATATCACTGAGTACGCATAAATTACTGAGGCATGACAACTTATTACATGTAATAATCTGCCCCATTATTTTTTACATACATTGTCACTACGATAAGTTGAGCATCAGCAGAAACAACTGTTAAAAGACGAAACGGTTCTGCCTGCAATACTCGTCAATGCAAAAAAGGCGTAAAGGATTTTTTATGAAGCTGAAAACCACCATTATTGCATCAGCGTTATTGTCTCTTACTGCGCTGTCTGTTCAGGCTGCACAGGAACTCACACCAGAGAAAGCCTCCGAACTGAAGCCATTTGAACGAGTAACCATCAGCGGGCGCTTTAACGCGATCAACGATGCGGCCAGCGCGGTTTCCCGTCGAGCCGATAGCATGGGCGCTGACTATTTCTATATTCAAGACATTAATAACAGCAATAACGGCGGTAACTGGCGCGTAACGGCGGATGTGTATAAGAAAGATGCCGAAACCGTGAAAGAAACGACAAACTATCGCGAATTCAACGGTGTAAAAGAACTGCCTAAGACTGAAGCTTATCTGCTACAGCCTTATGACACCGTTACCGTCAGTGGTTTCTTCCGCAGCCAGCCTGATGTGACTGACGCAATCAGCCGTGCAGCAGCCAAGAAAGGTGCCGCCTCCTACTTTATCGTTCGCCAGATTGATGCCAACAGCGGCGGCAACCAATATATTACGGCCTACATTTATAAAGCCGACACGCCGAAACGTCAGGTTCAGAGCCCAGATGCAATCCCTGCCGATTCCGACGCGGGTAAAGCCGCATTGGCTGCCGGTGGCGCAGCAGCTGCCAACGTTGAGATCCCAGGCGTAGCTTCATCAGGTACACCAAGCACTGGCGTAGGTCGTTTCTTCGAAACCCAGTCGTCTACCGGTAAGCGCTACACCGTTACGCTGCCAGACGGTACGCAAATTCAGGAAGTGAATAACACTACCGCAGCTCAAATGGTTCCATTTGACTCCGTCACCTTTACCGGTCACTTCAACAGCATGACCGATGTGTCTTCTGAAGTGGCTAAACGCGCCGCGAAGAAAGGTGCGAAGTACTACCACATTACACGTCAGTGGCAGAACAAGAGCGGCGGCAACCTCACCATTAGTGCCGATCTGTTCAAATAATAGTGCTTCACAATGTCGTAAGGGCAGCCATTGGCTGCCCTTTCTTATTTGCGTAATCATTTGCGGACTTGTGATGAAACGTATCTGAGAAAAACATCAGCTAACAATTGCATACTTTTTTGCATAAAACGCATATTCATCCATTGCACCCCCACCCCTCAACTCGTACAATCTGCGCCACTTTTACGGTTTAATGTTTTGCGGATTTGAACGCATAACCGTATTTAAACTAATCACATGTTATCAAACAGTTAATTACACTGGTTTCAGGACTTCGCATTGGATAAAAAACTCGGACTCACCGCCCTAACGGCTCTGGTACTCAGCTCTATGCTAGGGGCTGGCGTTTTTAGTCTGCCGCAAAATATGGCTGCCGTAGCCAGTCCCGCTGCATTGCTAATCGGTTGGACAATTACCGGCGTTGGCATTTTGTTCCTCGCCTTCGCGATGCTGCTACTGACCAGACTTCGCCCTGATTTAGACGGCGGTATTTTTACCTACGCCAAAGAAGGGTTCGGTGAGCTCATCGGTTTTTGCTCGGCTTGGGGATATTGGCTATGCGCGGTGATTGCGAACGTGTCATATCTGGTGATTGTATTTGCCGCCCTGAGTTTCTTCACTGATTCGGCGGGTCATACCGTCTTTGGCGATGGTAATACGTGGCAGGCTATCGTCGGTGAGTCTATTTTGCTTTGGGTCGTTCATTTCCTGATCCTGCGCGGTGTAAAAACGGCAGCGGGCATTAACCTTGCCGCAACGCTGGCTAAGCTGTTGCCGTTGGGTCTGTTTGTGGTTCTCGCCGCGATGGCGTTCAAGCTTGATACCTTTAAGATTGATTTTACCGGCATCAAACTGGGCGTTCCTGTTTGGGAACAGGTAAAAGACACGATGCTCTACACGCTATGGGTATTCATCGGCGTCGAAGGTGCGGTGGTGGTGTCTGCACGCGCTAAGCATAAGAAAGATGTTGGCTTGGCCACCATGCTGGCTGTGATTTCAGCGTTGGTGGTTTATCTGCTTATCACTCTGCTTTCACTGGGTGTGATGCCTCGCGCTGAACTGGCTGAAATCCGCAATCCATCTATGGCCGGTTTGATGGTGAATATGATGGGGCCAATCGGCGAGATTATTATTGCTGCTGGACTGATTGTATCAGTGTGCGGTGCCTATCTGAGCTGGACGATTATGGCCGCGGAAGTACCCTTCCTTGCTTCACAGCAAGGCGCGTTCCCTAAGATTTTCGGTAAGCAGAATAGTAAGGAAGCCCCAGCTTCATCGCTTTGGCTGACCAACGGTGCCGTTCAAGTTACGCTGATTATCATCTGGTTAACGGGGGCGAACTACAACAACCTGCTGACCATCGCTTCAGAGATGATTTTGGTGCCTTATTTCTTAGTCGGCGCGTTCCTATTGAAAGTGGGACGTCAGAAGCAAGACAAACGCATCATGTTTGCCGCCTACGGTGCCTGCGCTTATGGTCTATGGCTGATTTATGCATCCGGCATCACTCATTTACTGATGTCGGTGATGCTGTACGCCCCGGGTCTTCTGGTCTTTATGTTTGCCCGTCGTGGTTTAGAGAGCAAAAAAGATCTGTGTGGAATGGAGCGCATGGGTATCTTCTTGCTACTGCTTGCCACCTTCCCAGCAGCATGGTTTATGTTTGGTTAATAGGCTTGGGTAATCAGTCAGTAGAAACGCATAAAGGTGGCTCAGGCCACCTTTTCTATTTTTGGAACGCTATTTGGTTAGATTATTTTGCCGCAATAACAACGTGTAAACGCTCGTCATCTTGAGTCATGCTAACGGCATTACGACATTCAGCCTTAATCACCTTTAACTGTTCATCTTCGAGCGCATAAGGCAGCTGGATATCAAGCTCCTGCAACCCTTGGCTTTTCACCAGTTCAATCAGGCGGATAATATTGGTTTCATCGCTGACCTGTGTAGAGAGCACCTGCATAGCAAGCTGGCGGATCTGCACATTAAGGTTTTCAATCGATTTAAATTCTGAGCAGCGAGTCTGGGAACGCGTCACCATACCAAACAACGGCATGACGCCGTAGATTGCGTCTAAGAAACTCCAGTGCTTGTCACAGGAGGCTGACAGAAACCGTGTGTAATCAAAACAGAGTGTTTCTCTATCACCAACGGTCGAATGAATACCGGACATTTCCTTAGCCTCCCCTCTATAAGACAGCGACACATACGCACAAATAATAATTTAATGATTAGAAACGCAGACGTAATCGGTCACATTTATATTTTAACGTCAAAACCATAATGGCATTTTCTGAAATAGAAAACCATACGCAAAATGAAACTTAATATAATTAATATAAATATCATCATCGCCGTTTCATTATTTTATCGTCTCATTAAAAAATTAACTTAATTGTTAATTTGATTTTACATTATTAACACTTAATATATTACCTTCATAGTACCAGTGAATTGCGGATGTTATGGGTAACGCTGACAGCCCTTCTCCGAGCTGCACTGGGCGCTGGCTGCCCTTAGCCGCACTCCACTGCCCTGTTGCGTTTCTTTTTTTATAACGTGAAGTAACTACTCAGGGGATAAAATAAATTTTAAGCTCAGCGATTTTATTCAATCTAATAAAACGTTTCTTTTAATTCATCTAACTTATATTTAAGTGACGCTATACTCATCCGTCAGAATATTTTTTAAAAGTGGATATCACTAGATTCAATACCTAATGACTTCGTTCTATAAATTCTAAATCCGGATGTACAGTATTTTATTTTTGGCGGGGAATTAATCCAAATTAACTTTTTCGCAACAATGCCTCAAGCCATTCAGCAAATGCGCGTACTTTTCTTGAAAGGTGGCGGTGTGGATAAAGTAGCGACAACTTGCGGTGCGGGACTGGATAATTAGGCAACACCTCGACCAGTCGCCCACTGTCGAGATAAGGCTGTAGAAAAAAGCGCATGCCCTGTAAAAGCCCTAAGCCAGCAAGGCCTGCAACGATGTAGGCTTCAGAATTATCCATGACCAGTTTACCCGGCGGGTGAATTTCTGTCGTTCCTGTCTCTGTTTTGAATATCCACGGCATTGACTGACGACTACTGCTATTCACCCAGTTAACGGCCTGATGATGCTGTAGGTCTTCGAGGGTATCTAACCTACCGTGCGCGGCGAGATAGCCAGGGCTGGCGCAGGTGAGCATGTCAATATTGCCCAACGGGCGTGAGATATAGTCGCCATCTTCTAGCTCTCCCATTCGCAAGACGCAGTCCAAACCTTCACGAAGCATATTTCGGCGACGATCGGAGCAGCTGAGAATAATTTCGATATTGGGGTGCATACGATAAAAGTCCGGCAACTTAGGTACTACGCGCAAAGCGGCAAATGAGATCGGCATATCCACGCGTAGCTGTCCAGATAAAGGACGATCTGGCGCAAAGGATTCAAGTAAATCATCCGCCTGCGCCAATAATGGCTTGCTGCGTTGATAAAAATCTTCACCTTCGGGCGTCAGATTTATCTGGCGTGTCGTGCGCTGTAACAGGCGCACGCCGCTGTGCTGCTCTAATTGCTGCAAAGCTTTGGTCACCGCGGGACGGTGAATTTGTAGGTTTTCTGCCGCGCGGGTAAAACTGCCAGACTCAACGATCTCGATAAAAATTTTAATTAATTCAAAAAGATTAATTTGCATAGCACGCTTTATTCACTGTGAGGTCAATCGCGGAACGCGAGTATTGATAGGTTTATTGTTACATATTTAATAATAGTGATGTATCAGTATTGCTATTTTTCTCAACAATAAAACTCACTAGACTTGCCCCACTCTTAAAAACCAGTCTGAAGCGTTCTTCAGAAGGACATTGTGTTATGCAAAATAATCGTATCTGCCAAATCCTAGGTATAGAAAAACCTGTGATTCAGGGGCCGCTATCTTGGCTTACTGACGCCCGTTTAGTTGCGGCGGTCAGCAACGCTGGAGGCCTGGGTGTGTTAGGCCCCAATGCGGGTTTAACGGCTGAAACGGCGGTATCTACGCCGCATGAGACGGCTGAAAAAATGCGTGAAGAGATTAGAAAAACCAAAGCGCTGACTGAAAAACCGTTTGGCGTTAACCTGATCCCCTTACCGGAGAATGACATTTGGACGCCGCCTATCCTGCAGGTTATTAAAGAAGAAGGCGTAAAAGTCGTGGTTTATACCGCGTATGGCGAAGGCGCAGTCATCCCCGCGCTGTTTAACGAATTAAAAGCCGCCGGTATTGCGATCATCTATCGCGACCTCAACCCAACGCCAGAAAATACCCGTATTGCTGAAGCTGCCGGTGCAGATATTATTGTGGCAACCGGTTTTGATGAAGGCGGAACGTTACCCGGCAAAGCCTTAGGCACATTCTCAGTGGTACCGCTCATTGCCGATGCGGTAAAAAACGTGCCTGTTTTGGCGGCTGGCGGCATCACCGATAGCCGAACGGCTAAAGCCGCACACGCCCTTGGCGCTAGCGGCGTCTTTGCCGGTTCAGTATTTATCAGCACCGAGGAAAGCCGTGTTCCCCAGTCGATAAAAGATAAAATTATTCATTCTGACGGATTGGATATGCAGCTTTTCCGCACCCAACCCGCCTACTATCGCTCCCTGCCCGGCAAGCTGACAGAAAAACTGGTGGCGATGGATAAAGCGGGTGCCAGTAACGAAGAGATCGGTAAAGTGATGGGCGGCTTGCGCGGTTTACGAATTGGTATGCTTGAGGGTAATACCGATGAAGGTTATATCTCGCTGGGTACCGGTATCGGCAGTATCCGAGAAGTGAAAAGCGTGGCCGACGTGGTTAATGAATTAACCGTATAGACATATCACCGTTTCCCGCCGTTGATGGCGGGATCGCTGATGCTCTAAAGCAACGCGACTCCCTTATCCAATTAGTCATTCCGATACGTTTCTCTATGTGCTAACAACTGCAACAAGTGGCATAATCTGCGGCAACATTTGTATTATGCCAAAGCCACTAAACATAGGGATCGAATACATGACCAATGCCTACTCCTCCCCCGTATTGATCACTGGAGGTGCCCGCAGAATCGGGCTGGCGTTAGCGCATGCATTGTTGTCACAGGGAACCGCTGTGATTGTGGCCTATCGCAGCGAATATCCTGCGTTAGAAGGATTACGCAACGCGGGTGCGATGTGCATTCAGGGTGATTTTACCCAAACTGACGAAATCTATCGTTTTGCCGAGCAGGTTAAAGCTCACACTCCCAAACTGCGTGCGGTTATTCATAACGCCAGCGCATGGCTCGCCGAATCACCCGAGATAGCACCCGAGCAAACGCTGGCATCCATGCTGCAAATCCATGTTTATACCCCCTATCTTCTTAATCAACTCTTAGAGCCATTGCTGATTGGTCAAGGCGAAGCCGGAGCCGACATTATCCACATTACCGATTATGTGGTGGAACGCGGCAGCGCCAAACATATCGCGTATGCTGCGAGCAAAGCGGCATTGGACAATATGACCCGCTCTTTTGCGGCGAAATTGGCGCCAGAGGTTAAAGTGAATGCGGTGGCTCCCGCGCTAATCATGTTCAATGCAATGGATGATGATGAATATCGTCAAAAGGCGCTCGACAAATCATTGATGAAAATAGCACCGGGTGAGCATGAAATAGTGAATACCATTGAGTTTCTGTTGAACAGCCGGTTCGTCACTGGTCGTACTATTAGCGTGGATGGTGGGCGTCCACTGCGTTAGTTTGCAAACTTATATAAAATCGTTTTACCACGCGAAGGCATAGAAATCGTTATGAACAACATTGTATTTGTTGAAGATGATCAAGAGGTTGGGCAGCTTATTGCGGCATACCTCGGCAAGCACGACCTCGATGTCACCATCGAGCCGCGTGGTGATACGGCAATGGAAACGATTACTCGCCTTAACCCTGATTTGGTTTTGCTGGATATTATGTTGCCTGGCAAAGATGGTATGACGTTATGCCGCGATTTACGCCCCGTGTATAAAGGCCCTATCGTGCTGCTGACCTCACTCGACAGCGATATGAATCACATTTTGTCGCTCGAAATGGGCGCTAACGACTATATTCTGAAAACGACGCCGCCGGCGGTATTGCTGGCGCGTTTGCGTTTGCATTTACGCCAGCATCAACCACAGGCGATAGAAAGCGAAGCGACGCCGGTGAATACCCGTAACGGCATTCATTTTGGCCAACTGCGTATTGACCCAGTGAATCGTCAGGTCACGTTGAAAGATAAGAATATTAACCTCTCCACCTCCGATTTCGATCTGCTGTGGGAACTGGCCACCCACGCAGGCACCATTATGGATCGCGATGCCCTGCTGCTCACCCTACGCGGCGTGAGCTATGACGGCATGGATCGCAGCATCGACGTGGCGATTTCTCGCCTGCGTCGTAAACTAGATGACAACGCAATCGACCCGTTCCGTATTAAAACCGTGCGTAATAAGGGCTACCTGTTTGCGCCGAATGCGTGGGAATAATTTTCAATGAGAAAGCTTTTTGTTCAGTTTTATCTGTTGTTGTTCGTCTGCTTTCTGGTTATGGCCATGCTGGTTGGATTAGTTTATAAGGTTACCGCCGAGCGTGCCGGACGCCAATCAATGGACGATCTGATGAAAAGCTCGCTCTATCTTATCCGCAGCGAACTGCGCGAAATTCCCCCGCGCGATTGGAATAAAACTATTAATAAACTCGATTGGAATCTCTCGTTTAAATTCCATATTGAGCCATTGGGTAAACGTCAGCTCCCTTCTGATTTAGAAAAAAAACTGCGAAATGGCGAGATTGTGGCGTTGGATAGCGAGTATTCATTTATCCAACGCATCCCGCGTAGCCACTACGTTTTAGCCGTTGGCCCGATTCCCTACCTTTTCTATCTGCATGAAATGCGCCTGCTGGATTTGGCTCTGTTGCTGTTTATCGGGCTGTCTTTAGCCCTACCGGTTTTTCTCTGGATGCGCCCTCACTGGCAGGATTTATTGAAACTAGAGAATGCGGCTCAGCGTTTAGGGGAAGGTCATCTTGAAGAGCGAACGCATTTCGAGCCCACGTCGAGCCTGCATCGGCTCGGTGTGGCGTTTAATCAAATGGCCGACAATATCAACACACTCATCATCAGCAAAAAACAGCTGATAGATGGCATCGCCCACGAACTGCGCACGCCGTTGGTTCGTCTGCGCTATCGCTTGGCCATGAGTGAAAATCTGTCTGAATCAGAACAAACGGCGTTAAATCGTGATATCGCGCAGCTCGAAGGGTTGATAGACGAACTGCTGACCTACGCTCGCCTTGACCGCCCTCAGGTGGAAACGAATTTAGAAGCTATCGATCTGCCGAAATGGTTAGCCGAACGCATCGCAGATTTTCAAATGATTCATCCAGAGCATGAAATTATGCTCGATATCCCTCACGTCGGCGATTTTGGCGCGGTCGATCTGCGGCTGATGGAGCGTGTATTAGATAATTTAGTGAACAATGCCCTACGTTACAGCCAGAAAAAACTGCGCATTGGGCTGTGGCTGGATGGCGACGTTGCCTGTTTACAAATTGACGACGATGGCCCAGGGATTCCGCCAGAAGAGCGCGAAAGAGTCTTTGAACCCTTTGTTCGCTTAGATCCCAGCCGCGATCGGGCAACCGGTGGCTGTGGGCTTGGGCTCGCTATTGTGTACAGCATTGCTCAAGCCTACCAAGGCACTATTTCTGCCAGCGGTAGCTCGCTGGGCGGTGCTTCCATGCTATTTACCTGGCCACGCCGTCAGGCTGATACCGTGCCGGTTATCAATACACCAAGTGATAACCGCTTATAATTTTTATTGCCTCTATACCCCAAAATAATTGGCGTTGCCGCGCTTCTAGTTTGAAGGTATGGACGCCATTTGGAGCCTACGATGACAAACGCTTACCAGCATCTTCGCGACACGTTTACTCGCCTGTCTCGCTTCTCGCACCTTTCCGCCATTACCGGTTGGGATATGCAAACACAAATGCCTGCCGGTGGAAGCCAAGCACGAGCAGAAGCCCTCGCCGAACTAAGCGTTCTGATGCACCAAACGTTAACCGCCCCGCAGGTTGCAGACTGGATCGAACAGGCTAAAAGTGAAGATTTGAACCCAGAGCAACAGGCTAACCTCGCTGAAATTGCACGTCGCTATCAGCAGGCCGTGATCTTGCCAGAAAAATTTGTTTCCGCGAAATCATTAGCCGGTATGCAATGCGAGCACGCATGGCGTACTCAGCGTCCGAATAATGATTGGGATGGATTCGTCAAAAACTTTGCTCCGGTGGTGGAGTTAAGCCGAGAAGAAGCGCAAATCCGCGCCGAAAAAACCAATGTCAGCCGCTACGACGCGTTGCTCGACCTCTATGAACCGGGCATGACCAGCGCGCGCCTCGATACGATTTTTGCTGACGTAAAAAGCTGGCTGCCAGATTTACTAAAAAATATCGTCGAAAAACAGAAAACGGAATCCACACTCGCCGCGCAGGGCCCTTTTGCGATTGATAAACAGCGCGCTCTGGGTATAGAAATCATGCAGGTACTCGGCTTTGATTTTAATCACGGCCGATTAGACGTGAGTGCTCATCCCTTCTGCGGCGGCGTACCTGAAGATGTGCGTATTACCACACGCTATACCGAAGATGATTTTCTGAGCGCATTGCTGGGCATCGTGCATGAAACAGGCCATGCCCGATATGAGCAAAACTTGCCAAAACAGTGGGCCGGACAACCGATTGGTGAAGCACGCTCAACGGCAATTCATGAATCCCAAAGCTTATTTTTTGAAATGCAGCTGGCGCGCAGCGAGCCGTTCCTTGAGTTTTTACGTCCCTATGTGCAAAAAGCGTTCGGCGATCAACCCGCTTTTGAACAAGGTAACTTCCTGCGCATGAACCAGCGCGTTGAAGCCGGTTTTATTCGTATCGATGCCGATGAGGTTAGCTACCCTGCTCATGTCATTTTGCGTTATGAAATTGAGCGCGCGCTGGTTGAGGGCGAGATTGAGGTGCAACATATTCCAGATCTGTGGAATGAAAAAATGCAGTCTTACCTCGGTTTAAATACACAGGGTAATTTCCGTGATGGTTGTATGCAGGATATCCATTGGACCGACGGTGCCTTTGGTTATTTCCCTACGTATACTCTCGGTGCGATGTATGCCGCTCAGCTGTTCGCCTCAGCAAAAAATGCCCTGCCAGACCTTGACCAACAAATCTTGCGCGGCGATCTGTCTGCGCTTTCCGGTTGGTTACGCCAAAATATCTGGCAGCATGGCTCACGTTTCGATACTGATACGCTGATTCAAAATGCCAGCGGAGAAACACTCAACCCAAGCTTCTTCCGTCGTCATTTAGAACAGCGCTATTTAGGCTAACGCCTCACGCCCCTCAAAATCACTTGTTCCTGAGGGGCTTTTCATTTTGCTTGGCTTCTTCGTACATATTCCATTTAACGTAATAACTGCACTGTCGTTTCATGTAACATATAGTCAAAACACACAATGTATGTTGTAACTAAATTGATGTGTAATTAAACCGGAGACTTGCTCCGGCCTATTTTCACGCTTTGACGACTTCGAACATCATGATATCGCTGGTAAATGAGCTATCGGGCTGTACTTCAAAATGTTGTTTAACCTCTTCAGAAGCGCTTTCCTGTATCATTCGAATCGCGGTAACCAGCGGCTCGGGGGTACGCATGCGGCTAATCCAACTAGCAAACTCAAGATGTAGACGGTCTGACGTGACGGTTTGGATTTGCAGCCCCGCTTCGGTGAAAAACGTTAACCACTCGCCCGGCGCATAATCACGCACGTGAGACGTATCGCGCAGAATCTCCACCGTTTGCAGATGTACATCTAAAATGGAGTGACCCGGCGACACCACGTCCATAAAGATCGCCCTTCCCCCTGGTTTTAGCACGCGCTTGACCTCGCGTAATGCCTTACCAACATCGTACCAGTGATGCGCCGAATAACGGCTGATAACAATATCGAAGGATTCATTCTCGAACGGCAGCGATTCAGCAACGCCCTGCGCGGTGCTCAGATTGGTTAATCCTTTATCGCTTGCCGCCTGTTTGACTACCGCGAGCATTTTTTCTGAGAGATCGTAAGCCACAACGTCGTTAACTTGAGCTGCCACGGCAAAACTAGCATGACCGGCTCCGCAACCGAGATCGAGAACGCTCGCAAAGTCTTCACCGCTGAGCAGATGCGCAAGGCGTTTTAAATCGTTGCCCTGCGCATGTACCGCACTGCTGAGATAAGCGTTAGCCTGATCGGCAAATTGACGATCGACGGCATTATGATGACTCTGCTGACTGCTCATGCACTCTCCTGCTGTTCATGGGGTAATTAGGCATTTTTTCCACTATAGTCAGGCGTCTAGGGTGATTCAATAGCGAACTATTGAATTATTTTCATCCAGAGTACAAAGCGTTACATGCCGAAACCAATCACTCACAGCCGTTATAAACGCTATCCACTAAGATTAATCATCTATTGAATTTGAGAATAATTCAGCCGCACACACCGTTAAGAACATAGGTTTCAGCGGCCACGAAGGGTTCGGAGATGGCATATGTTTCGACGCTATGGTTTTGAACTTCTTCTGATATCCCTGATCCTGTGCGGAATCATCACGGCATGCTTCTATTTGTAGACGGGCATGCATGAAAAAAACTGAATTTCACTTCTGTTACGCAAATATTTCTCGCCGTAATCAATCATTTGGTTAAACTACAGAGTAAATGGATGACTGCAATTAGGTTCCGCTCTATGCGATTACTACGTACCGTTACGTTATGCGCTCCGGTTTTATATTGTGCCATTACCGCCCAACCTGCCGTCGCTGATGATGAGGTTCTGACCCCCGCACAGCAAATTCAGCTTTTCTATGGCAAAGATGACCGCGTCAAAATTACCAATGTGACCCACTCCCCGTGGGATGCTATTGGGCAAATCGAAACCGAGAGCGGAAATTTATGCACCGCCACGTTAATTACGTCACGTCTGGTTCTGACCGCAGGACACTGTTTATTAGCGCCGCCGGGAAAAGTTGATCCTGCGATTGCACTACGTTTTTCCTCACACAATCAGAAATGGCGCTACGAAATTACCCAGCTGCGCACGCTGGTTGACCCAAAATTAGGCAAACGGCTTAAAGCCGACGGCGAGGGATGGATTGTTCCCTCCTCCGCTGCTCAGCAAGATTATGGTTTAGTTGAAATCGAAAGCGATCGGTTACCGGCAATTGAGCCGCTGCCGTTATGGCAAGGTACAAGCAAACAGCTGACGGCGGCATTGAAGGCGAACAAGCGCTTAGTGACGCAGGCCGGATACCCGCAGGATCATCTGGATGATTTGTATAGCCATGAAAATTGCTTGGTGACGGGCTGGGCGCAAACAGGCGTGCTGAGCCATCAGTGTGATACGTTGCCTGGCGACAGCGGATCTCCGCTGCTGATGTCAACCGATACCGGCTGGCGTCTGATCGCGATTCAAAGCTCGGCGCCTGCCGCTGAGAATCGTGATTTAGCCGACAATCGCGCGGTGGCCGTCACCGCGTTCAGTGACGGCCTAAAGCGCCTGATGCAACAAAATGCTAAGCCAGAATCTGATCGATAGCCTGCATGATGCGCTTTTCTGAAATTGGGTACGGTGTACCCAATTGTTGCGCAAAATAACTCACCCGCAGCTCTTCAATCATCCAGCGAATCTCTTTCACTTCAGGCTCGTTGATGCGTGGCGGCGGTAGCTTATTCAGCATCTGCTGCCATGCCTGCTGCACCTGTTCCACTTTCAACATTTGCGCACGATCCCGATGCGGGTCAATCGCCAGTTTCTCTAAGCGTCGTTCAATCGCATGCAGGTAACGTTCTACATCCGGTAAACGTGCCGCGCCCGTTGCGGTTACAAAACCACGATAGATAAGGTTACCTACCTGATTTTTAATATCAGACAGCGCCAACGCCAGTGCTATATCGACTCTTCCCTTGAGGCGCTTATTAATACCGTTCGCCGTTGTTAGGATTTGCTCGACCTGCCGCGCAATAGAAACCACTTCATCGTTAAGCTCCGCGCGCACCTGCTCATGGAGTTGGGTAAATCCTTCTTCACTCCACGCTGGCCCACCGTGTTTGGCGATTAATGAGTCAATTCCACAGGCGATACAGTCATCAATCAAATCCAAAACTTTACCGTAAGGGTTAAAATACAGTCCTAATTTGGCTTTGTTCGGCAATTTTTCATGCAAGTATTTGATTGGAGATGGAATGTTAAGCAGTAATAAGCGGCGTGAACCCTGCCACATGGCCTGCTGCTGCTCCTGCTCGGTTTCAAAAAGACGAATAGCGACGCTATCCTTCTCATCCACCAACGCCGGAAACGCCTTCATCGAGTAGCCGCCACGCTTTTGCTCATAGCTTTGCGGAAGCGAGCCAAAGCTCCAGACATGCAAGCCTTGTTGCTCAAGTCCATCGTCAGCCACTTCGGATAGCGTCTGCTGTACCTGCCCTTTAAGCTCGGTTTTTAACGCCTCCAGCGATTTACCTTCTGCTAACGTTTTCTTTTTGTCGTCAATGACGCGGAACGTCATACGTAAATGGTCGGGAACCTGATCGAGCTGCCACTCTTCGCGTGACACTGTCACGCCGGTCATACGACGCAGTTCTCGTTCCATCGACTCGAGCAGCGGCATCTCAAGCGGTGTCGCCCGCGCCAAGAAAGCCTCGGCATAGTTCGGTGCTGGCACGAAATTGCGTCGAATCGGTTTGGGTAATGACTTAATGAGCGCAATCACCAACTCACGGCGGATCCCCGGAATTTGCCAATCGAAACCTGATTCTTCAATCTGGTTTAGGATCGCCAGTGGAATGTGTACGGTCACCCCATCGGCATCAGTACCCGGCTCAAACTGATAGGAAAGACGCAGCTTGAATGAACCTTGATGCCAGAAATTAGGATAATCGAGTGCGCTCACGCCTTGCGCACCGTCTTTAATCAGCATCGATTTTTCAAAATTGAGCAGCTCAGGCTCTTCGCGGCTGGCTTTTTTCCACCAGCTATCGAAATGACGAGCAGAAACCACATCATGACCAATGCGCTGATCGTAGAAACTAAACAACGTTTCATCATCGACCAAAATGTCGCGGCGACGCGATTTGTGTTCAAGCTCTTCCACTTCTGAGCGCAGGCGCTGATTCGCACGGAAAAAGGCATGACGCGTTTGCCAATCACCTTCCACCAGCGCATGACGAATAAACAGCTCACGACTGACCTGCGGATCGATGCTGCCATAGTTCACCTTACGCGCAGCCACAATCGGCAGCCCGTACAGCGTGACTTTTTCCGTCGCCATCACCGCACCTTGGGCTTTCTCCCAATGCGGTTCACTGTAGCTTTTCTTAATCAGGTGCTGTGCGAGTGGTTCGATCCATTCGGGATCGATACGCGCGGCGATACGCCCCCACAAACGGGAGGTTTCCACTAGCTCTGCCACCATGGTCCATTTTGGTGGTTTCTTGAATAATGCCGAGCCGGGGAAAATCGCAAATCGCGCATTGCGTGCGCCGGTGAACTCCTGTTTATCGGCATCTTTTTGGCCAATATGCGAGAGCAAACCGCTAAGCAACGAGCAGTGAATACCGCGAAAATCACCCGGTACCGAGTTAATCGGAATACGTAGCTCTTTGACGACCTGCCGGAGTTGGGTGTAAATATCCTGCCATTCACGAACGCGCAGATAATTCAGATAATCGGTTTTACACTGGCGGCGGAATTGGTTGGCAGAAAGCTCTTTTTGTTGCTCTTTTAGGTGATCCCACAGGTTCACCAGCGACATAAAATCACTCTCTTTATCAGCAAAGCGACGATGTTTTTCATCAGAGGCCTGCTTCTTCTCACTCGGGCGCTCACGCGGATCTTGAATCGACAGCCCGGCGGTGATGATCATCACTTCTCGTACCGCGCCATGTTTCTGCGACTCCAGCACCATACGCGCCAAGCGGGGATCGATAGGCAGTTGAGCCAGCTGACGGCCCATAGGCGTCAGTTGCTGGTGCCCCTGCTCAGAGGTAGTTACCGCGCCAAGCTCTTCTAGCAGACGAACGCCGTCAAGAATATTGCGTTTATCCGGTGCTTCCACAAACGGGAAAGCCGCGATATCGCCGAGTCCCAGCGACGTCATTTGTAGAATGACCGAGGCTAAGTTAGTGCGAAGAATTTCTGGATCGGTAAATTCTGGCCGTGAAAGGAAATCTTGTTCGCTGTATAGCCGAATACAGATACCTTCAGAAACACGGCCACAGCGGCCTTTGCGCTGATTCGCCGAAGCTTGAGAAATAGGTTCAATCGGCAAGCGCTGAACCTTGGTTCTAAAACTGTAGCGGCTAATACGCGCCGTTCCCGGATCGATAACATATTTTATCCCCGGAACGGTTAGCGACGTTTCTGCCACGTTGGTAGCCAGCACGATGCGGCGTCCGTGATGGCTTTGGAAAACGCGATTTTGTTCACTGGCCGATAAGCGCGCATAGAGCGGCAAAATCTCGGTATGCGGCAAGTTCAGCTTGGTCAGCGCATCGGCCGTATCGCGAATTTCGCGTTCACCGCTCATAAAGATCAGAATGTCACCGGCGCTCTCACGTCCTAGCTCATCAACGGCATCAAAAATGGCCTGAAGCTGGTCGCGGTCTACGTCGTCGGCATCATCAACGACCGGACGATAGCGCACTTCCACCGGATAGGTACGACCTGAGACTTCAATAATCGGTGCGTTATTAAAATGACGAGAGAAGCGCTGAGGATCAATCGTCGCCGACGTAATGATCACTTTCAGATCGGGACGCTTAGGCAAAAGCTGGCGCAGATAGCCGAGGATGAAATCGATATTCAGGCTACGTTCATGCGCCTCATCGATAATCAGCGTGTCATATTGCATCAGCATGCGGTCTTGCTGAATTTCAGCCAGCAAAATACCGTCTGTCATCAGCTTAACTAGCGTGGTATCACTCACCTGATCGTTGAAACGAACTTTATAACCGACTGCTCCACCAAGTGAAGTATCTAGCTCATGAGCGATACGATCGCCGACCGAACGTGCGGCCAAACGACGCGGCTGAGTATGGCCAATCAGCCCTTTAATGCCGCGTCCTAGTTCCAGACAAATTTTCGGTAGCTGGGTGGTTTTCCCCGAGCCAGTTTCACCCGCCACGATAACCACTTGGTTGTCGCGAATAGCGGCGAGGATGTCATCTTTTTTCTGGCTAACCGGTAAACTTTCGGGATAGGTAATTTTAGGACAGGCAGCACGACGCGCTTCAACGCGCTGCATAGCGTTAGCAAGATCGATAGCCAAGGTATCGGCAATAGCCTGTTGGCTCTCGGATTTTTTGACCTTTTTGGCGCCCTGTATGCGGCGCATCAGACGCTGTTTATCGCGCAGCATCAATTCATCAAGCTGCGAGGCGATGGCGCTTAGCGGGGATGTCACAATCAATATTCCTTGAAACGGATGGCGAACAACAGGTGAAAATGTAAAACCATCGTTATTTGTTGTTTTTAATAACGTCATTCTAATGACGGATTCTGTCTGTAATTGTATCACAGGCCTGCGTTTGTCAGCAGCCTGAGCCACGCATTCTCTCGTCACCGTATACGTCCCCTATTTCTTTGAATATTCCTTTGAATGTGACCCTCGCAAAATTACATTCAATAAAACTGAACAAAGGGCTCGAATTATTGCGCTATCACTGGTGGGATTTTATGAATAAAGTGTCTTCCATTCGATGGACACAACGTCCTGATATCAACAAATAGTCTGAAACAGCCTAAGCGATTAGGTCACAAGGAAATCACCATGAGCAACGTATTGGTTCTTAAATCTAGCATTCTGGCTAACTACTCTCAGTCTAACGTTCTGGCTGATTACTTTGTTGACCAATGGCGTCAGCAGCACAGCGACGACAAAATTCAGGTTCGTGACCTTGCCGCAGACCCAATTCCGGTGCTGGATGGTGAATTAGTCGGTGCACTGCGCCCTTCCGATGCGCCATTGACGCCGCGTCAGCAGGATGCATTAGAATTATCTAATACCCTGATTGAAGAGCTGCAAGCCTCTGACGTTATCGTGATTACAGCGCCAATGTACAACTTCAACATTTCTACCCAGTTGAAGAACTATTTTGACCTAGTGGCACGTGCCGGTGTGACCTTCCGATACACCGAAGCAGGCCCTGAAGGTTTGCTGAAAGGCAAAAAAGTTTATGTTCTGACCAGCCGCGGCGGTATTCATAAAGATACCAATACCGACTTGGTTACCCCTTACCTGCGCGTATTCTTGGGCTTTATTGGCCTGACTGACGTTGAGTTCGTGTTTGAAGAAGGGATCGCTTACGGCCCAGAGATGGCAACCAAAGCGCAGCAAGATGCTAAAGCACTGATCACTCAGTTGGCCACAGCATAAGTATTATCCGTATTGCTTACCCTCTAACGCCTGTGTCTGGATAACGTCGTAAGCAAGAAACAAAAAACGCGCTCTGTTTAATCAGAAGCGCGTTTTTTTATGTCTATATTTCTATAGCCAAATTGTCTGCCACCAACACTAGGGCTTTCGCAGCCACTGTCCGTTGATACCGCGGACATATTCACCAGAAGCGGCGCGTTCCACCAGCTTTTGCCCCGCCATTTTGGCGACGTCTTCCCGGCTGATATGGTTATTGTTTGCCACTTCCTGATATTTCTCGGCGCGCCCAGTATTGATTTGTTGCACCAGCGCCAGCGTTTCCTTGTCTTGTTTGATAGCCACAATGTAGCCACTCAAGGTTTCACCCACGCGGCCTTGTTGCTTGGCCTGATCGAGGGTGAGCGCAAAAACGGCGCTGCTAAACAGTAAACCGGCACCCAACAGAGCGATTAACGATTTTCTCATCGGATTCTCCTTAGAACAGCCCCGATTGGGTTTTCAATAAATTCTCGACGTCTTTATCCACTTTGATGTGAATTTCGTGTTCGATTTTGACGTTCATATTGATGGTAATCGGCTCTTTCGGCGCGGCTACCTCAATGCGGGGAATGCATCCCGTCAATGGTACACAGACTGCCGTCGCCAGTAGCCAAACCTTAAGGTTGCTCATGCTCACTCCTCGCAGGGGTTGAGAGGCTTTGCTCCAGCCACTCCTGTAAATTATCGCCAAAACGTAAACTCCGCCAAAGCTCGAAAATATTTTCTTCATGATGATAGTTAAGCACGACCTCACGGTGTGCGCTTTGCTGAGGATTCACGCCACGGATCGTCGCCGCCATGGTGAGTACCCCTAAATTACTTAAATTAACTTCGGCTCGCGAACGGCTGATCTCCATATAACGCAGCCACTCAATCGCAGCGCCCGCCGCCATATTGTTAGCGGCCATCGCGTCAGCCATATCGGGGTCAAGACGTAGCGTCAGCATAGATGCGTTATCAATCCAGCCGTTGCGAATAAGCCATTGCGCATCTTTCAGATACAACGGCAGCTCACCGTCTACCCGACCTGACATCGCAAACTGTTTTGGTTTTAGCGCTGTGAACAGCACGCTCAGATCGATATCTTTCAGTCTCAAGACCGTTGACGCCGGTTGTGGAAGGCGCAGCGCATCAAAACCGATGTGGCCTTTCAGCATATCAACACCGACGTTTGACAGCACCAACGGAGCGCGGTCGCTATAGGGATAGTAGCCCTGTAGGTCAGCCGAGATATTGCTCATTTCAAACAGGTTAGACAGATGTTTTATCCGCAGGCTAATCGGCTGTTTGGCACCTAGCTGCCATACCTCATTTTTCAGTCGATAGGCCATGATGAAATCTAATCCACTCATCTCACCGTCTTTCAGCCACATACCGGCGTTTTTCACCACCATGTGTCCGCCTGCTTCAAAGCCTTGTTCTCGCGCTGCTGAGAATGCCGCCTGAGCGTAAAAGTCACCGTCGCGCAGCGTGATATTCAGATCGGGTGATAGCAGCGGTTGGAATACCGCCGTGGATTGTTTTGCCCACCAGGCTTCACCACGCAGTCTTTCCCCATCCCAACGCCCGTTGAGCTTAATAGGGCCAATACGTTCGGCGTGAAGATCGCCTTTCAATAAAAACTGATCCGGCGCTGTTCCGGTGGCAGCAAGGTTCAAAATGGCATGTGGGAGATAACCGCCGTTCTCCAGTTCCACCTTATTGGTATCAAGCATGAAAGCACCGGTAAATTTCGGCTGTTTTTCATCTCGAATCCAAACGATCGGCTGATCGATGGTTAAGCGCGGTTTGACCACCGTCATCATGCCATAGTGGATTTTATCAAATCCGGTCGATAGCTGGTTCAGGCGGATAGTATTCCCTAGCCATTCACCACGGCCCCCCACGTCCCATTTCGCTGCCAGCGGTGGTAAATCACCGTTGCCCCAATATTGCCACTGCCACTGACCTTTATCAGGCATGAATTGCTGTGCCTGACCATCGAGGTGCAATTTGAAATTACCCCAGTAGCTGTCTTTGACTTTCATGATCGCCTGTAAACGACCGGTCACACCTTCCGCGTTGAGCTTGATGCCTGCCAGCGGCCAACGCGCTTCTTGCAGCGTGGTTTGATCGTCTAAACGTCCCCATGCTCGCAGCAGTGAACCACTATCCAGCGTTAGCAAAGGATTCAGCACGCTGCCGGTAAGTAAACCGGGGATCGATGCCGTTAAAGACAGGTTTTGACTGTTCACAAGACCGGTCACGCGAAATGCCATGCTGCTATCGATGACGCTGAGCTTACCCGGACCGAGATTCACGACCACGTTACCTTTGCCGTGATTGCCCTGCGTGAGCACGTTCATTCGCGCTTCAATTTGCGTTTGCTGGTAATTTTTATCCCAGTTAGTCAGGGTGAGATCGATACCGCCCTGCAACGGTTGCTGCGCATAAGGCCAACGCCACTGGCCTTTATTCACGTGGATTTCATGACGGCTCACCGTCCACGGCAAATCGGCCAACGGCGTTTTATCGCCCTTGGCAACAATCTTCAAATTGCCTTGTTTATTCTTCCATTCAGAAATCAGCAACAGCGGTTGTTCAACAAACGGGGTTTTGAGCTGGGCCTGCATGTTGCCACTGCGCGGCAGTGAGGCCAGATCCAACGGTATTTGCAACTCCCCATCCAGCTCTATCGGCTGATCCGTTTGAGGAACTTTTAGCGATAGTTTTTTAACCGTCAGCTTTTGTTTGTCATCGAGACGCGCATCAAGGCTAAGGCGATCGCTACGGTAACGAACCGTCTGCCCATCGGCGTTATTGACCACGCTGATGGCTCCGGCATAGTCCTGCCATGGGCTTACGATGAGATGATTTATCGCCACGTCAAACAGCGGTAAAGAGCGCTGAATTTTATCCAGCTCAAGCGGCGCAGAGGGAGTATCAGATGAAGGGAGCTTTTCCAAACACAGGGTATTGACGTCAAGCGTGTCTGCCAGCATTTGCCAGCGGCCTTGCTGATAGCGCAAACGTGCCGCAGACAGATCGCCCAAACGGCAATCCTCCGCCAGATAGCTTAACCCCGGCAGATGCAATGCACCGTTCGACCAGTACGGACGAGCGCTAAACTCCACGCGCGTTCCAGCTGGAAGCCACTGTTTTATAACCCACGGCAGCCAATGTGCCACCGTTAACCAGAGAAACGTTAATGCCAAAAATATGGCGATCAGCGCTGCAAATAACCTTTTGAGCCACTTGATCATAATTCGCCTTGCTTTTTAATAATCTGCCGCAACATATCATAATAATGGATACATCTGAACGAATCGGGCAAAATCCTAGATAAATCTAGCCGTTGTGTTGAATTTTAGTTCAGCGAAAGTGTACGTTTAGGCCATCAGTTTATTTGTCATACTAAATGTCGTTCGCTTTGTCTGTTTTGTTCATTTTTGCTATCATGATCACACTTTTCTGGTGGAGAAACCCCTATGAAGCTCGCGATTTATAGTACTAAACAGTATGACCGCAAATATCTTGAACTAGTAAATAAAGAATTCGGTTTCGAGCTGGAGTTTTTTGACTTTCTGTTAAGCCCTAAAACGGCAAAAGTGGCGCATGGCTGTGAAGCTGTGTGTATCTTTGTCAACGACGATGCGAGCCGTAAAGTACTGACCGAGCTGGCCGCGCTCGGCGTTAAAATTATCGCACTGCGTTGCGCAGGCTTTAATAACGTCGATCTTGAAGCCGCCAAAGAGCTTGGCTTAGAGGTGGTACGTGTACCGGCCTATTCACCGGAAGCCGTCGCCGAACATGCCGTAGGCTTGATGATGAGCCTTAACCGCCGCATTCATCGCGCCTATCAACGTACCCGCGACGCCAACTTCTCACTGGAAGGATTGATTGGCTTTAACATGCATAACCGCACCGCGGGCGTTATCGGCACCGGTAAAATCGGCGTGGCTACCATGCGTATCCTGAAAGGTTTCGGCATGAAACTGCTGGCCTATGACCCATACCCAAACCCACAGGCGTTGGAATTAGGCGCAGAGTATGTGGATTTGAAAACGCTGTATGAAAAATCTGACGTGATCACCCTGCACTGCCCGTTAACGCCAGAAAACCATCATCTTTTAGATGCGTCTGCGTTTGGCCAGATGAAGAACGGTGTGATGATTATCAATACCAGCCGTGGCGGCCTGATCGATTCAGATGCGGCGATTGAAGCGTTGAAGCAGCAGAAAATTGGTTCTCTGGGAATGGACGTTTATGAAAACGAACGCGATCTGTTCTTTGAAGATAAATCTAACGACGTGATCCAAGACGACGTATTCCGTCGCCTGTCGGCCTGTCATAACGTGTTGTTTACCGGACATCAGGCTTTCTTGACCGAAGAAGCGCTGACCAGTATTTCTGAAACCACGCTCAATAACATTCGCACGCTGGCCAACGGTGAGCACTGTGAAAATTTGATCACCGCGTAGTTTTTGATTTCAACGATACTAAAACAAAACCCCAGTGCAAACTGGGGTTTTCTGTTTAAGGTTGTCTATTGAAAGCTTCGCACTAAAAGTGCGATAAAACCCTCGTCGAATTTAGGCGATATGCTCCACCAGCAATGCCTGACGATAATGAGCTAAACGCTGATTAAACAGCTCACGCTGCTTGGTCGACATATTGCCACACACTTTGCTGGCATCCATCTCACGTCCCTGCGACTCCATTAAGGCAATGCTGCTGGCTAAAAAATCCATATTATTTTCGCCAAAATTGTTTCCATCATTCGTTGAAACACGCTGTGCGGTAGTCTTTACCATCTGGCACACTCCTCTTTCTGATTTTGAAAAAAGGCTAATATGCTGCGTTGACTTAGTATCCCCTACATAGGCACTAGAGACTAAACACTGCGTGCTTGTTTTTTGACCTAGGCTGTGTTGGAGATCACATTATTGCGCTCCATGATATAAATCATGTTGCCGTGGTAACCCGTCTCTTTACGTAACGTGAAGCCACATTTTTCAGCTAAGCGAACCGAACGAACATTTTCTTCATCGATGATGCAACACACCGGCGTTTTAGCACTTCATCCGCCCAGGCAAGAACGCATTTGGCGGCTTCTAACGCGTAACCTTTACCATGAAAAGAAGGAATAAACGTCCATCCCATTTCGGGATAACGTAGGCTCGGTTCAATTTCACGATGATTTTCGGCGAGGCCAATATTGCCGATGTATTGCTGTGTGCTCTTATCAAAAACGGCCCAGTAGCCATAATTGAAAAGCGCCCAGTTACCTGTATAGCGTAACAGACGTTGCCAAACTTGCTCGGGCGTTTGCGGAGAACCACCGATAAATTTCACAATCTCAGGATCTGACCACATGGCGCAAAGGTCAGGAAAATCCTCGAGCCGGTGGGTTCGTAAAACCAGTCGTTCGGTCATTAAGACCGGCGTATCCAGCACCATAACATCCTCTGTGTGTTTATTTTTCAATATCTTATTTGTGGGATATTTTCTTTTTTACTTCTGTTGATTTATAAACCGAAAGAAACGCAGCAGGCAAACAAAAACCCTATTGCCAAAGCGCTTTTGTGAAGCCAAAGAAAAATCTGCTTTCGGTAAAGTATGTATCACGCGGGGTAAACGAGTAGAATAGGCTTAGGTTTACGGTGTAAGCCGTCGATTATTCTGTAGAAATAGATAGAGGCAATACAATGAAATTTAAAACGCTATCTCTGGCATTAGGCTCGGTTTTACTTGCTGCGTGTACGACTCAGGCTCCGCAGCCGTTGCAGCAAAGCGATCTTTTGCATCGCCATTTTGTCCTGCAAAGCGTAGATGGAAAAACCATCACCGGTGCGAAAACGCGTATGGAGCCAGGGATTGAGTTTGGCGAAAAAATGCATGTTTCTGGCGCGATGTGTAACCGCTTCATGGGGCAAGGTGAGCTGAACAATAATATCTTGAAGGTAGAGAAATTAGCCTCAACTCGTATGGCGTGTATCGATCCCGCTCGTGCAGAGTTAGATCCGATCATCAGCGATGTGTTGAGCAAAGGCGCGGATATTTCTTTAGTGAAGGGCCAGCTCATCTTGAAAAATGCCAAGCATACGCTGGTTTATCAGCAACGTGATTGGATGTAATTTCGCTAATGCGTCCTGCCGGCTGGAGCCATAGCCGGCATCATCATTTGGCTATCCCAATGATTGATAATAAAAGAATAAAGCAAGATTAGTTTGCGGGACAGGCACCACGCATCAATGCAGATTCGCCACAGCGTTTGCCATCTGGTAATTGGCACATACCGACCGAACTCCCATCGAGCTGGCTTGAAAGTGCCAGAGTGCCCCCCGCCAGCGCGCAATTTTCAGCGGCCGCGTTTGACATCCCGATACGCTGATGAACGTTAGCACTGGTTGCCTGCTGTTCAGGCTCACTGCTACATCCCGAGAGCAAAATACCTACCGCAAGCGCTAAACTTAACTTTGCTATCATTTCCACTCACTCCTCTCGCCTTGTTTTATTCAAAGATTTTAATATGTTGATCAATATTGGCTAGTACTTATATTCGATAACGCTTAAGTACATTTTTCACACAGAGTTACCCGATGCCAGCTTAATTTATCCACTGAATCTCTACAAAAAGCTAATAGCACGAAAATAAGGCCGTTTAGCCTGTTTTTCCCGTAGGCTGGTTAAGATAAAATTGCTGGCTACGTAAAGCTGGGCGTACTGTGAAATAATTATTCGTTTTTACGCTTAATCGTTATGCAAAACAATAAAATTACAGCGAGAGGAACAAATGATTACTGATTTATTGCTACGCGTCGTATTAGCCGGATTTCTTGGCGGCCTCATTGGTATTGAACGTCAGCTACGTGCCAAAGAGGCAGGATTGCGCACGCATGTATTAGTCGGTATCGGCAGTGCCATGTTTATGATTGTCTCTAAGTATGGTTTTAACGACATTCTAATGGAATCACATGTTGGATTAGACCCGAGTCGTATCGCGGCTCAGGTCGTCAGCGGTATGGGCTTCCTCGGCGCAGGCACCATCATGATCCAAAAACAGGTCGTGCGCGGGTTAACGACTGCGGCCGGGCTTTGGGTTACCGCCGCTATCGGTTTGGTGATTGGCAGCGGGATGTATGAGATTGGCATCTATGGCACGCTAATGACATTAATTGTGCTCGAAGTTTTCCGTCAGTTGAGCAATCGCCTGATCGGTCATCATCACTCCATCATTATTCAGCTGGTGCCTACCAGCGTGTCCGGCATTTTATTAGCCTTACAACAAATGCGACTCAAACCGGGCTATTTAACCGTAAACCAGCACGATGCTGATACCGAACTGTGCGAAATGTCACTCGATGTAACGCTACGGCCAAAACAGGATATCAGCGAGGTCTATCAGAGATTACAGCAGGTCGAAGGCGTACATTTTATAGATATTCGCTAATAGATATCTCATCACGTGACGTTATTTCGTTCTCCAATAAGCATTTTTTAATCACCTTATTGGAGAACATGACAGAATGTAAATTAATATTAATCCTGCCCTCCTTTCTCCTATTTTTGTCATACGGCATCCATTGCGATGCCATGAAACTGACAAGCCCGCTAATTATGTTTTGCTATCATCATGCCATGATGAGACGTGGCTCGATTGTCATTGCTGCGTCCGGTGCAATATATCTTAGAGAGTTCAAGAGCAGCCTGCGCTTGCCATTTGAATGACCGACGGTATTACGTTGTGAGCAACAAAAGGTACATTTAATGATCACCACTGATGGTAATAACGCAGTGGCTTCAGTGGCTTTTCGAGCCAGTGAAGTTATCGCTATATACCCTATTACGCCAAGCTCAACCATGGCGGAACAAGCAGATTCTTGGTCAGGCGATGGACGCCGCAATATCTGGGGCGACATCCCACGCGTCGTTGAAATGCAGTCTGAAGGCGGTGCAATAGCCACCGTTCATGGCGCATTGCAAACGGGCGCTTTGGCGACATCGTTTACATCATCGCAGGGATTGCTGCTGATGATCCCCAACCTGTACAAAGTGGCAGGACAGCTTATTCCCTTCGTGCTGCACGTTGCGGCGCGAACCGTTGCAACACACGCATTGTCAATCTTTGGCGACCATTCAGACGTCATGGCGGTTCGTCAAACCGGCTGTGCGATGCTGTGCGCCAATAGCGTGCAAGAAGCACAAGACTTTGCGCTGATTTCCCATATAGCGACGCTTAACAGTCGCGTACCTTTTATTCATTTCTTTGATGGTTTCCGTACCTCTCATGAAATCAATAAAATCGTCCCGCTTTCGGACGACACCATTAAGTCATTGATGCCGCAAGACGCCATCGATGCGCACCGAGCACGCGCGTCGACGCCGGATCATCCGGTGATCCGCGGGACTTCTGCTAACCCGGATACCTATTTCCAGTCACGCGAAGCCACCAATCCTTATTATCAAGAAACCTATCAGCACGTCGCCAATGCCATGCAGGCTTTTGGCGACGTGACCGGTCGTCACTATCAGCCATTTGAATACTACGGCCATCCAGAAGCTGAACGCGTCGTAATCCTGATGGGCTCCGCTATTGGCACCTGTGAAGAAGTGGTTGATACCCTTCTCAGCCGAGATGAAAAAGTCGGTGTGCTGAAAGTGCGTTTGTTCCGCCCATTCTCTGCCGAGCATCTGCTGAAAGTGCTGCCAAGCACCGCAACACGCATTGCGGTATTGGATCGAACCAAAGAACCTGGCGCATTAGCTGAACCTCTGTATCTTGACGTAATGACGGCCTTGGCTGAATCATTTAGCCGCGGCGAGCGCAACACATTGCCTCGGGTTATCGGTGGACGTTACGGTCTATCCTCCAAGGAGTTTGGCCCCGACTGTGCATTAGCCGTATTTAACGAGCTGAAACTCGATAACCCACGTCCACGCTTTACCGTAGGGATATTTGATGATGTAACCGGGCTATCACTGCCGCTGAGCGACGAACTTCTGCCACAGCGCACACGTTTGGAAGCGCTCTTCTATGGTTTAGGCAGCGACGGTACGGTCTCCGCCACCAAGAACAACATCAAGATCATTGGTAACAGTACCCCGCTTTACGCCCAAGGCTATTTTGTTTACGACTCCAAAAAAGCCGGCGGCTTGACGGTATCTCACCTGCGCGTAAGCGATAACCCAATCAATTCAGCCTACCTGATTAGCCAAGCTGATTTCATTGGCTGTCATCAGTGGCAGTTTATTGAAAAATACCAGATGGTCGAACGTCTGAAACCGGGCGGCGTTTTCCTGATCAATACGCCTTACAGCGCCGATGAAATCTGGCATAACCTGCCTAAAGATGTGCAAGGGTTGCTGCATCAGCGTCAGGCCAAGGTATACATTATCAATGCGGCGAAAATTGCCCGTGAATGTAAACTCGGCGCCCGTATCAACACCGTTATGCAGATGGCATTCTTCCATCTGACCAACGTGCTACCGAGCGACGATGCCCTTAAACTCCTGCAAGATGCCATCACGCGCAGCTACAGCAGTAAAGGCAATGAAATCGTTGAGCGCAACTGGCAGGCACTGGCGGTTTCACGTACTGCATTAACGGCGGTTCCGCTACAGCCTATCGATGACACCAGCGCAATGCGCCCACCGGTCGTCTCCGATGAAGCGCCTGATTTTGTGAAAACCGTTACCGCCGCCATGCTGGCTGGCTTGGGCGATGCTTTACCCGTCTCGGCCTTCCCGCCAGATGGCACTTGGCCTACGGGCACCACCCGTTGGGAAAAACGCAACATCGCCGAAGAAATCCCAATTTGGGAAGCGCCGCTGTGTACCCAATGTAACCACTGCGTTGCAGCCTGTCCGCACTCTGCAATTCGTGCCAAAGTCGTTGCCCCAGATGAGATGGAAAATGCGCCTGAATCACTGAATTCGTTGGATGTGAAAGCGCGCGACATGCGTGGGCAGAAATACGTGTTGCAGGTTACGCCTGAAGACTGCACCGGTTGTAACCTGTGCGTTGAAGTGTGCCCAGCGAAAGATCGCCAGAATCCTGAGATTAAAGCGATCAACATGAAGCCGCGTTTAGAACACTTGGCCGAAGAGAAAGCCAACTTTGACTTCTTCTTAGAACTGCCAGAGATCGAACGCAGCAAGATCGAACGTATTGATATTCGAACTTCACAGCTGATTTCACCGCTGTTCGAGTACTCAGGTGCCTGTTCTGGCTGTGGTGAAACACCTTACATTAAGCTGCTCACTCAGCTGTATGGCGACCGCCTCCTGATTGCTAACGCAACGGGTTGTTCATCGATTTATGGCGGTAATTTACCAACCACGCCATACACCACTAACGCAGATGGCCGCGGCCCAGCTTGGGCCAACTCATTGTTTGAAGACAATGCGGAGTTTGGTCTTGGCTTCCGTTTAACCATCGATCAGCATCGTCAGCGCGTTAACCGTCTGTTAGACAGCTTAGCCGAGCAGCTACCGCCAGAGTTGCTTAATGAGCTTCATCAGCCCGATCTGCCGATCGAAGAGCGACGCATTCAGGTTGAAAAACTGCGTACTGAACTGCAGAAAATCGACTCAGTGGATGCTCGTCAGTTAATCACCGACGCCGATTATCTGGTTGATAAATCAGTTTGGCTCATCGGTGGTGATGGCTGGGCGTATGATATTGGCTTTGGTGGACTCGATCATGTCTTGAGCCTGACCGAAAACATTAACGTGTTGGTGCTGGATACCCAGTGCTATTCCAATACCGGCGGTCAGCAATCCAAGGCTACACCATTGGGCGCGGTGACGAAGTTTGGCGAACACGGCAAACGTAAAGCACGCAAAGATTTGGGCGTCAGCATGATGATGTATGGTCATGTATACGTTGCACAAATCTCCTTGGGTGCGCAGCTTAACCAAACGGTGAAAGCCATTCAGGAAGCTGAGGCTTATCCGGGGCCATCCCTGATCATTGCATACAGTCCATGTGAAGAGCACGGCTACGATCTGGCCTACAGCCATGAGCAAATGAAACAGCTCACCGCCACCGGATTCTGGCCGCTCTATCGCTTTGATCCACGTCGCAGTGATGAAGGCAAACTGCCGTTGGCGCTGGACTCTCGTCCGCCGTCCATCGATCTGGCCGATACCTTGCTCAAGGAACAGCGTTTCCGCCGCTTGAATACGCAAGAACCCGAAGTCGCTCAGCAGTTGTATCGTGATGCTGCTGCCGATCTGAAAAAGCGCTTTGAGTTCTTAAGTCAAATGGCAGGTAAACCTATTACCGATAGCGACGAATAAATACTCATTAGCGATTAAACTTAAAAGCGATGTCATTTTGGCATCGCTTTTTTATTACCTGTATGAAGGTGAATAAATAAGCCAGCGCCAAATTTGCTAATATTCTTATTTACTATTTCAAGGCTGAAAGGTTTCAGTCTGAAATAATTAATTATCTGTTTTGATTATCAATAACTACACACCAAATGACATTCGTGTGTCATTTTGATATCGCGACGAAACAAATCCAAAATCTATTACGATTGAAAATTGATTCAGCGCATCTTCGCTTTGTTATTGCTGTTCTTTTGAGCAATAACCATAGGGTAAATGTGATACGTTGCACAATTGGCTAATTCCTTAGCCTTCAATAAGTCATTTTCCCTAATCTTTGCATGCTATGTGCATCACCGGAACAAAACTAATAATTTTAACCGGACGTGGGTGAGGTCGTTATGAATCGATTTGTTATTGCTGATGCTAAAAACTGCATCGGTTGCCGGGCCTGTGAAGTTGCCTGTGTGATGGCACATAATCACGGCGAACATGTGCTAACCCCTGCACAATTCCAGCCAAGAATTCACGTGCTCAAACTTGAGCACAAGCACACGGCGGTGTTATGCCGTCACTGTGAAGATGCACCTTGCGCCAACGTGTGCCCTAACCACGCGATCGAAAAACGCGACAACAGCATCCAAGTCATTCAAGAGAAATGTATTGGCTGTAAAACCTGCGTTGTGGCCTGTCCCTTTGGCGCGATGGAAGTCATTACCCAGCCCGCGCCCACAGAAACATTACCTGACGGTGTTATCGCTAACGCCCACAAATGTGATCTGTGCGCAGGCGTCGCCGATTCCCCATCCTGTGTGGCCAGTTGCCCAAGCAATGCATTAAAACTGATCGACGATGAAACGCTGAATAACCTGCGTCGCCAGCGTCAGCTGCGCGCAATGATGAACGATGACTCAGGATTGCTCTTTGATGGCAGCGCCAGCAAAGTCCTTCAATCCGCAGCGCCAATTGTGATGCCTAATCGCTCAGCGAAACCGAGCAAAGTACCGCAGATGCTCAACACCCCTGCGCGTCATGATCCGGTGAAAAAACCGATTGCGATACGCAAGGCAACGTTCGTTGAAATCTACCCTACCTTTAGTGAAGAAGAAGCCAGCGGGCAAGCAAGCCGTTGTCTGTCATGCGGAAGCCACAGCGTGTGTGAATGGACATGCCCACTACACAACCGCATACCGCATTGGGTAAAACTGGTTAAAGAAGGCCGTATTTTGGAAGCCGTTGAGCTTTCGCATCAAACAAACTGTCTGCCAGAAGTGACCGGACGAGTTTGTCCGCAGGATCGTCTGTGTGAAGGTTCTTGCACGCTGGGTAAAGAGTTCGGTGCCGTTACCGTAGGCAACATCGAACGTTTTATATCGGATAAAGCGTTTGAAATGGGGTGGACGCCCGATCTTTCCTATGTGAAACCGGTAGATAAACGCGTTGCGATCGTCGGTGCAGGCCCGGCGGGATTAGGCTGTGCGGATATTCTGGCACGCAACGGGATTAAAGCCGTCGTTTATGACCGTCATCCTGAAATTGGCGGGCTGCTGACCTTTGGTATTCCTTCGTTCAAACTGGATAAATCGATTTTGGCACATCGTCGTGAAATATTTACGGCCATGGGCATTGAGTTTCAATTAAACACCGAAATCGGCCGCGACATTACGCTCAGTGAATTACTTGAGAGTTACGATGCGGTATTTGTCGGTGCAGGCACCTACCAATCAATGAAAGCCGGTTTGGAAAACGAAGACGCTGAAGGCGTATACGATGCCCTACCTTTCTTGATTGCAAATACCAAGCAGGTTATGGGATTACCGGAGCTCCCAGAAGAACCCTACATTAATATGGCAAACAAGCGCGTTGTCGTGCTGGGCGGCGGTGATACGGCCATGGACTGCGTGCGCACCTCCATTCGCCACGGTGCAGAAACGGTAACCTGCGCCTATCGTCGTGATGAAGCCAATATGCCAGGCTCGAAGAAAGAGGTTAAAAATGCTCGTGAAGAAGGCGTTGAATTCGAATTTAACGTGCAGCCGCTGAGCATTGAAATCAATGATGATGGCTGCGTGACCGGCATTCGCATGCTAAGAACCGTGATGGGTGAACCTGATGCCGCAGGACGCCGTCGACCTAAACCGGTTCCGGGCTCCGAGTTCGTTATGCCCGCCGATGCCGTGGTTATCGCCTTTGGTTTTAACCCACATAAAATGCCTTGGCTCGAAGCAGAAAATGTAAAACTGGATCAATGGGGCCGAATTGTTGCTAGCGTCGAGACGGCGATTCCTTATCAAACCAGCAATAAAAAAATATTTGCTGGTGGTGATGCCGTGCGCGGTGCAGACCTAGTTGTAACAGCCATTGCCGAGGGGAGACATGCTGCTGATGGCATTATGACGTATCTGAACGTTCCCGTTCAGCGCCCTGTTATCACTCCAGAGAATGCAGCTTAAACATACATTCTAATTATAAATAAAAGCAGACTTCGGTCTGCTTTTTTATTGCCAAAAGAGAAAATAAAGTGTGACCTACAATACAAAATAAGAAGCTAGTTATTTGCAATTGAATATAAAGCCTCATTGAATTAACTGAAAATAACCCACTAATTAATCACCATTGAAATATTCATTAACTCAATCAAGGTAACTGATGACATTTTTATTATTAATTATAGTCATCTTATTACAAATTACATTTACAGATAAATGGAACTTAATCGTTAGCATCTAATGGCTGTAATGATTAATTAAAACCTATGATTAAGTGTTTTATATTCACACGAAAAATAACAAGGATTTTATCATGAAAAGAAAAGTATTGGCGATGGTTATTCCCGCTCTGTTGGCAGCAGGCGCAGCTCACTCAGCAGAAGTTTATAATAAAGACGGCAACAAATTAGATTTGTACGGCAAAGTTGATGGCCTGCACTATTTCTCTGACGATTCGAGCAAAGATGGCGACCAATCCTACGTGCGTGTTGGCTTCAAGGGCGAAACTCAGATTACAGACCAACTGACCGGTTACGGCCAGTGGGAATATAACGTTCAGGTGAATAATACTGAAGGTAATGGCAGCGACGGCAACTTCACCCGTTTGGGCTTTGCAGGTCTGAAATTCGGTGACTATGGTTCATTCGACTACGGCCGTAACTATGGCGTGCTGTACGACGTTGAAGGCTGGACCGATATGCTGCCAGAGTTCGGGGGCGACTCGTATACTCAGGCGGATAACTTCATGACCGGTCGTGCAAACGGCGTTGCAACTTACCGTAATACTGGTTTCTTTGGTTTAGTTGATGGCCTAAACGTTGCTGTACAGTATCAAGGTAAAAACGACGGCACCAATAATGACAATGAAAAACTAAGCAATAATCCACGTGACGTTCAGCATCAGAACGGTGACGGTTATGGCTTATCGACTACCTATGACTTTGGCATGGGTATTAGCGCAGGTGCAAGCTATGCATCTTCTGACCGTACGGACCAACAAAGCAATTTGTCCACCGCTCGCGGTGACAAAGCTGATGCATGGACTGTCGGTCTGAAATATGATGCGAACAACGTCTATTTAGCGACGATGTATGCTGAAACTAACAACATGACGCCATATGGCAATGGCGATAGCAATCAGATTGCAAATAAAACGCAAAACTTTGAAGTCACGGCACAATACCAGTTCGATTTTGGTCTGCGTCCGGAAGTTTCCTACCTGCAGTCTAAAGGCAAAGATCTTTACACCGCCAACACGCAGTCTGCGGCAAACAGCATTGGCGACAAAGATCTGGTTAAATACGTTTCTGTAGGTACAACCTATTACTTCAACAAAAATATGTCTACCTATGTTGATTATAAAATCAACCTGTTGGACAACGATGATAGCTTCTACAAAGAAAATGGTATTTCTACCGATGACGTCGTTGCTGTTGGCCTCGTCTATCAGTTCTAATCTTTTTTACGTTTTATAATTCAAGCCACCTTCGGGTGGCTTTTTCTTTTCTCTTGGTTATTAACAAAAAAATCGTATGTATTCCAGATTTAAAAATACAATATTTGTATTTATTTCATAAATGAAACCAATCCATACATAAGGCTACACTTAATGGATTTTATTCATAGTCGATAAGCGCGACAATGCGAACATCAAATATGGAAATTATCGATACCGCAATGGATGCCTTACCCATATTTTAATCTCATCATAAGGCATTATATGAAAAAGCTAATTTTATCCGTACTATTCGCTACAGTGACCGCCAGTACCGCCTTCGCTGCCGACATGCAGATCCCATGGGCGGACAACAGCGGCGGTACAGAAAGCACGCATATCGCAGCCCAGAATCAAGATTTAAACTATCAACATCAAAACGTTACGAAAACCATGGAAGGCACTTGGGCAGATAACAGCGGAAGCATTTCTCAAGACGAGCAGTCTCTAACCAGCCATAAACCGGCCGTGGTTGCCGACCCTTCTTTGATGCCACATCAAGGCTAATGTTATGCCGCAGCATATATTTGCTGCGGTTTTCTTTTTTTGTACTGCCACCCCGCCTGCTAACATTCGAACTCAGAATTGATATCTTTTCGAAAACATATCGTTTCCTCATCTAAATAAAAAACATCATCAATGATAATGTGAATATAATAATTGAATGAATCCATTTGATTGTATATATTTAAAGACATATATCTAGATGAGAAAATGAAATGTACGAAGATAACGAAAAGAAACTTTATGTTATTCTTAATCGAAATCATGAAATCAGCACGTTGATGAATGCGGCCTGCCATCTTAGCTCTGGAATTACAGACTGCGCCGAAGGAAATATGTTTGATGAATATAAAAATGCCAGCAGTGGATTAAAAGCCAACTTAAGCCATTACCCTGTCGTTGTCTTGCAGGCTAAAAACAGCAGTCAACTCGCCACGGCGACTCAGAAAGCGAATGAAGCGGATATTACTTATAATTTCTTTACAAGTACAATGCTTTCCCATTCTGCTGAACAGCAGATTTCAGACACGCTAAATACTGAACTTGATAAGCTAGATTTTATTGCGATTGCATTATTTGGTGATACTGAAGCACTAAAACCGATTACCAAGAAATTTTCAGTTTATAAATAGAATTTCAAATATAAAAAGGCCTGCAAGTTTGCAGGCCTTTTTATGCTAAATATGGGTTATTTTTTAATAACGGCCTGTACTTCGACCTCAACATCTAATCCCATCACAAGATCGCAGCTAATTGCCGATCTCGCAGGGAAGCCTTGCTTGAAATAGGTGGCATAGACTTGGTTAAATTCTGCGAAGTGTTTCATGTCCGATAGCCAGACTGTCACTTTAACCACTGAATCTAAATCAGAGCCGCAGTCGCTTAATGTTTTCGCGATGCTTTGCATAATGTTTTCAGTTTGTTCCGCAACGCTGCCATAAATCGGTTTACCTTCTGCAGACATTGATACCTGTCCTGATAAGAACAGAAAGTCCCCTGCTTGTACGGCTTTAGCAAACGGAAAAGGCAATTCACTGGCAAAGCGATGAATATTTGTCGTCATTGTTTTCACCTTAAGGCAAGTTAGAAATTAAACGGTTATCGTCCCATGGAGATAAAGCACCGCTTGCCCGCTGATAATAACGCGAGGCTCTCCGTTGGCGTGGGTATGCAGTTGGCAACGTAACTGCCCTTTTCGTTTCCCGCCTTGTTGGGCGGTAAGAACACTCTTACCCATTTTTTCTGCCCAAATCGGAGCCAAACAAGTATGTGCAGAGCCGGTAACAGGATCTTCATTCACGCCAACGTTAGGGCCAAACCAACGAGAAACAAAATCAAACTCGTGGCCTGCCGCCGTAACGACCACGCCGCGCACGGGATAGTTAGCTAGCAGAGAGAAATCTGGCTCAAGGTTTTCGATATCATCAGGCGAATCCACCAGCACAATGTAATCATCCGCCTTGTAAACTTCACGAATAGGCGCCGATAGATTGAGTGCCTGAGCCATTCCATCAGGAGTCGCGACCTGAATAGGCGACTTGGCAGGAAAATCCATTGCCAAAAAATCACCGTCGCGCGTCACACTCAACACACCGCTGCGCGTTGAAAAATTCAACACACGGCTTGTTTCCTGAAAATGATTGAACAGCACCCATGCTGTGGCTAGCGTGGCATGACCGCAGAGATCAACTTCAACCAGCGGAGTAAACCAGCGAAGCTCTATCATTTCATCTTTGCGCACAAAAAATGCGGTTTCAGACAAGTTATTTTCAGTCGCAATCTGCTGCAACGTGTTGTCATCAAGCCATTCATCTAGCGGACATACCGCTGCGGGGTTACCGCCAAACGCACGCGCAGTAAAGGCATCTACCTGAAAGATTTCAATTTGCATTATTTTTTCCTCGATGATGTCTGAGATTTGGCAACATTTTGGCTCTGTCTGATCTCTTCCAGATAGTTATAGATCGTATAGCGAGTGACACCTAGCGCCTTCGCGGCCTTTTCCACTCCACCTTTCACGATAAATATGCCGCGATCCTGCATCTGACGTACAGCTTCAAGCTTAGCTTTCTTATTCATGGCACCGTTTTTCGTGCCGCTATGCTGCATAGCACCCTGAATAATTTCCGTCATCAGATATTCCATATCTGGTGGCTCTGATGACTGACTTTCAGGCTGCGTGCCCGTCGCCAAAAGTTGGGCTAAACACGCCTGAGCTGCTTCAATGCCACTCACGTCCGAGTTAACACACAAACTAGCAAACGGATGTCCCTGAGCGTCACGGTAAACTACTGTCGCACTGCGCAGCTTTTTGCCAGAGCGAGTCAACGTCTCATACCCCCCCACCACAGAAGGTTCATCGTTTGAAACGTCTTGGATTTCCTGCATCACGGCAGAAAATCCTCTGTCATTTTGCGGCCCAGCTAAAACAGAGCTACCTGTTTGATGCCCAGAAACATGTCCATTCGCAATTGCCAATATTGAGTTCTGAGGATTAGTCAGATCATGCAATACGACTTCGGTATTGCGCCCGACAACGCACCCCAGCATTTGCACTGCACTGCGTAATACTTTAACAACTAATGTACGTTCACTGATGATGGCAGGATCAGTAACATCAGAAATACAAGGATCGTTTACCGAAGTCTTCATAGAGGCTGAATACCAGATAGCGTCGAGGCGCATACAGAGAATGGAGGATACAATATCAACGAAAAATCATAATTTCAACATTATGTTGAAATTAGCCATAAAACCACCGATTAGGCTTTATGGCGTTTACGTTTAGATCGATGTAGGTAAATTTAGCTCGTTACGCTAAATGCGGCATGAAACTCAACGGTACCGACGGGAACCTGTCCTTTAAAGGACAAGGTCTGAAAATATTCAGCCGGAACCCCTGGCAAGACCAACGAATCATCGGCAACGAATCCAAAACGGCTATAGAAAGCCGGATCGCCCAGCACGACACATCCCGCAGCACCAATAGATTTCAATTCAACCAGAATTTGTTTAACCAGCGCAGAACCGATCCCTTTCCCCTGAAAATCGGGAAGGACGGAAACCGGCGCTAAACCATACCAGCCAGACTCACCACCGCTAATCGTGACTGGTGAAATAGATGCGTGGCCCACTATGTGTGGAGCACCGAGATGTTGATCATCGAGTGCCACCAGCGAAAGCGTGAGTGCGCCAGCATCTCTGAGAGCGTTAACGATCAAATGCTCGTTATGATCGGTATGTTCCGCATTTAAAAATGCACTGGCGGTTACTGATTCTATGGTCGCGATATCCTGCGGTGTTTCATGACGAAGCGTTATGGTCATTGCTATATTTCTCAGTGGTGAATTACATAAAGAATAGTTAAATTATACATTTTATTCATGATTGAGACAGTAATTTACCTTCACCATCATTGGCTATCCAATAGCTTTATTGTCTGATAAACAATGCAGCCAAGCCCTAACCCCCTTCCCACCGACAATAACTAATTCATCGAACAATAATTAACACGACAAACATTTATAAATTCAAATGATATATGGAGTGTGAATCATTTTAACCCTTAGATATCATGGCAAAATATTAATTTATTTATTCATTTCCGATCGATCAATATACAATAAACCTATACACTTACCGATGGATATTTATAGTTAGCGATAACACATATCCATCGCAAATGAATTCAATATTAATTAAGGACGGATTAATGAAAAAGATTTTAGCGTTATTTATTGTAGCAATGCTTGGAACCGCTTCGGCATCAGCAATCGCATGCCCAAAAGGCGAGCATCCCTACGGTGGCTCAGGCTCTCATCATAAAGGCGGGTATTGCGCTTAACATACATAATCCCTCATAACCGAGGGATTTTTAAGTCTATATGCCATATCGCAATGATTCTGGCTACGACACACTCATCATCTATTGAATAACTAGTGAAGCATTACGAGAAATACCCCATCACCACATTAATGGTGGATATATTTTCCTAAAAATCCATTTTCTCTTTTATAAGCTGAAAACCTGCAAATCTAAGCTTTGAGCAAAGTAAGTCTTTTCTCATACTGAGTGACATCGAATACATTTCACGAGCATCCTGATCCATACTCGCACTGTTTTCATTTAAAAACCGATATCCTTCAGCGATGTTATGATAGGCACCCGCAAGCTCATCGTATTCTTTTGGGTCTTCTTTCATTAAAAAGCTTAAAGCTTCTAGGCAACGGGCTCCTGTTATCACACCAACCAATTGACTTTGTACTACACCGTCATTTTGCACATCCTTGTCGTTAATCATAATTGCAGCATCGTCTAGAGAAATATCTTTAGGCTCTTGAGCTATACACGAACTTAAAGCCAGCGACGCCAGTAACATACTAAAAATCTTACAATTCATATATATGTGGCTACTGTGCAATTGCTATTGCGCAGATTATACCTATTTTTGTGTGCATCATTTGCTGATCATACACAAGTAAAGTCCTCACTCTTCAGCTTCTGCTATCGGCGCTTTGTAGAATAAAACTGTAAAACCCGCTGGAATTCGTCGCCGTAATCCGTACCATACACGCCACGAAGTAGAACTGGCGATAGCCGCGTAGGCTAGATGCAGTTGGCCTTGTTCATCAGGCCTGAGCCTGCCAGATCAAAAAATGATTATTGCGCGTTGGGCACTTAACCCTGCGAGCCTCATAACACCGGATACATATTCAATGTCAGAAGAACAAACCATCAACAAGAAAGAACAATACAATCTCAACAAGCTACAAAAACGCCTGCGCCGCAATGTGGGTGAAGCCATCGTCGATTACAACATGATCGAAGAAGGCGACCGTATTATGGTTTGCTTATCCGGTGGTAAAGACAGCTACACCATGCTGGAAATCCTGCGCAATCTGCAACAAAGTGCACCTATCAACTTCAGCTTGGTCGCTGTGAATCTGGATCAGAAACAGCCTGGTTTCCCCGAAGATATCCTGCCTGCTTATTTGGACAGCATCGGCGTGGAATACAAAATCGTTGAGGAAAATACCTATGGAATAGTTAAAGAAAAAATTCCAGAAGGTAAAACCACCTGCTCACTCTGCTCTCGCCTACGTCGTGGGATCCTGTACCGCACCGCGACCGAACTGGGCGCGACCAAGATTGCGTTAGGCCATCATCGTGATGACATGCTGCAAACGCTGTTCTTAAACATGTTTTACGGCGGCAAGCTGAAAGGTATGCCACCTAAATTGATGAGTGATGACGGCAAGCACATCGTTATTCGTCCGCTGGCTTACTGCCGCGAAAAAGATATTGAACGTTTTGCTGAAGCGCGCGCTTTCCCAATTATCCCGTGCAACCTGTGTGGCTCACAGCCAAACTTACAGCGTCAGGTCATCAAAGATATGCTGCGTGATTGGGATCGCCGTCATCCTGGCCGCATCGAAACCATGTTTAGCGCGATGCAGAACGTAGTACCTTCGCATCTTGCTGATATTAATCTGTTCGATTTTAAAGGTATTCAGCACGGCGGCGAAGTTGTCGACGGCGGTGATTTGGCGTTTGACCGCGAAGAGCTGCCGCTGATCCCTGTCGGATTGGCTGATGATGAAGATGCCCCAAACTTTGACAACGCGGTACGTTTGGATGTAGTTGAAGTGAAGTGATGGCAGGTTTATAAATAGTGAACGCCGCTCATGCGGCGTTTTTTTATACTTAAAATTCAATACTACGCACAATAAAAAGCCAATTTAAAGAGGTTTGTCTCTTTTGCTCGAGCTACTGTATTTATATACAGCCACCATGTAAAGGCAAAAAAAATGCCGACTAAAAGTCGGCATGTTACGAATTAAATGTGCTATGCAATAATTCAAAAAATTAGGAAGTAAGACAATATGGAGCGCAACGCCCATCGCTTGGCGTTGCATTCACCTGCGAAATGAAGTTTGCCCTACCTCTAAAGGATAAATGTTGATATGGCTCAATATCGCGGGCTGTTTTGGCTATTCATACCGATTTCTTTGATTTGCCACAAAAATTTTGCCGTGAGTATTTACAACCATTTACTACGTTTTAACCAGACCACAACGAAAACACACAACAAAACTAGCAAAAAGCAGAATGTGGCAAACGCAACCGGCGACGTACTGCCGGGAATACCCCCTAAGTTCACCCCAAACAGCCCGGTTAAAAACGTCGTTGGCAGGAAAAGCATGGCCAGCAGCGACATCGTATAGGTACGGCGGTTCATCGCATCCGCCATCAGGTTTGAAATTTCATCGGCCAGAATAGCAGTACGCGCAATGCTGCCGTCCAAGTCATCCAAGCCGCGACCAAGACGATCTGAAATGTCCTGCATGCGACGACGATCGTCATCGGTCATCCATGGCAAACGCTCGCTGGCCAAGCGGGCAAAAACATCACGCTGTGGAGCCATATAGCGACGTAGCACAATCAGCTGTTTGCGGATGAGCGCAAGCTGTCCGCGTTCAGGAACCTGTTGATCGAGCAGGTTGTCTTCAAGATCGATGATTTTGTCATGCAGGTCTTCAATGAATTCGCTGGCATGGTCAGTGAGCGCATCAGCAACCTGTACTAATAAATCGCCGCTGCTTACAGGGCCTGTGCCGTTTTGCAGATCGGTCAGTACTTCGTCAATGGCATACACTTTACGATGGCGCGTCGACACCACCAGCTTGCCCGTCATATAAAGCCGTATGACCACCAATTGATCGGGGCGTGAATCGTTATTAAAGTTAATGCTACGCAGCGTAATCATGGTGCCATCGCCCAAGCGTGTCACCCGCGGACGCATGCTTTCACCGCCCAGACACTCGCGAACGGAGTCAGGCAACAGCACAGAATTTGTCAGCCAGCGTTGAGTTTCTTGGCGCGCATAGTCCAAATGCAGCCAGCAAGGATGTTCGCAGGTCGCCTGCGTGAGATCCGTAACCGGAACGCTTCCGCCCTTACCATCGAGCTGCAAAGCATAAACAGCATCCTGAATTTTTAACTGTTCACCCGAAATGACATTAGTATCAGTCACGGCATCCTCTTTCAGTCGCAAAAAAACGATATCTAATACTAGCCTTAACGTTTTGAAATTTAAACCTTCAGGGAAATTTCACTCAACATATGGCGTAAATAAATACGCCCTTCAGATTGGCTAAAGGGCGTAGAAATAAGCATCATGATTTAAGCAGGGTCAATCACCGCGGTCGTAAGCCGCGACGTACAGCATAAGCGATTTTGCTGATCAAAAATTTCTATCTGCCACACCTGATGACGTCGACCAACGTGTACTGCCTTGCACACACCTCGCACTCGCCCTTCGCGCACCGCGCGAATGTGATTAGCATTAATTTCTAACCCAACCACCTGTTGCTTGCCCTCACTGCACAGATACCCAGCCAGTGAGCCTAGCGTTTCGGCTAATACCACGGAAGCTCCGCCGTGCAGCAGTCCAAAAGGCTGCGTCGTTCGACGATCGACCGGCATCGTCCCTTCGAGTTCATCATCACCCATGCGGGTAATTTGGATATCAAGATGACCGACCATACAATCGGCACCGGTTTGATTAAGCTGCTCAAGCGTTGCCGCACGTTTCCAAATCATCGAACAATCTCCAAAAGTGCCTGTAGAGGATGGCGTAATCCATTTCCTTCAATGCGTTTAACCTGACTGCGGCAAGAATATCCCGGAGCAAGACAGCGCTGACGCGGCAAGCGTTGCAGTGCCTGATGCCACGATAGCTCATAAATACCCAGCGAGTTAGCAAGGTTCTTACTTTCATGGCCGTAAGTTCCTGCCATTCCACAGCATCCAACGCTAACATTTTCCAAGGTAGCACCATAGCGGGCAAATATTTTCTGCCATTGTTGCGTGCTCGCAGGCAATGCCGTCGTTTCAGTACAGTGGCCGAACAAATACCATGATTCCCCAGTTTGAGGAGGTGTCTCCGGCGGCTGAGGCAATGCTTTTTGCAGCCACTCGTGAACTAACTGTACGCTGAAATCCCCACGCTGCTCACCTAAAACTTCACGATACTCATCGCGGTAGCACAGCACTAAAGCGGGATCGACCCCCACCATCGGCATCCCCAAGCGCGCAACGCGATTGAGGAAGTCTGCCGTTTTTTGTGCCGTTTTGGCAAAGCGAGTGAGAAAGCCTTTAATATGCTGCGCCTTACCATTGGGCGAGAACGGCAGCAGAACGGGCTGAAACCCTAAGCGCTCAACCAACCGGACAAAATCTGCCACGACTTGAGCATCATAGTAAGTCGTGAAGGGATCTTGCACGATCAACACATGGCGCTGGAGATCTTGCTCGCCCAGTTTTTCGAGCTGTTCCAACGTGGTTTGGTAGGCGCTGTGCCCAGCTAGTGACTGTTTAAGTGTTGGCGTCGACAGTAACGGTAAATCCACCATACCAATACGTTTTTCGCTCATAGTGCGCAACCACGGCTGGCTGAAGAAGAAGTTGAATACCTTCGGTGCCTTCGCCATCAACGGGGTATAACTTTCAACGCCTGCAACCAGATAGTCACGTACCGGCCGCAGATAACGCGTGTGATACAGCTGTAAGAATCGAGCGCGGAAGCCCGGAACATCAATTTTAATGGGGCATTGGGTTGAACAGGCTTTGCAGGCCAAACAGCCTGACATAGCGTCTTTGACCTCATGCGAGAAATCATATTCGCCTTTTTTCGCGTGCCAAGAATTACGCGTTTTTTCAATCATTCCGCGCACGGTAGATCGTTCACCCAATTTTTGCTCAAGCGTTAGCGGGTCAACCCCCTGCTCGGAAAGCAACCGCAGCCATTCACGCACCAGCGTTGCTCGACCTTTAGGTGAATGAATTCTATCGCCAGTGATTTTCATCGACGGGCACATGGGGCTGCGCACATCAAAGTTAAAGCACAGACCGTTGCCGTTGCACTCCATCGCACCGCGATATTCGGTTCGTACCTGAAGCGGAATGCGCCTGTCGAAGGTTCCACGCTTTTGGGCATCAACCTGCATCATCGGCTCATCGCAGTCGAGTGGAGAACAAATTTTTCCCGGATTTAGTCGATTGTCAGGATCAAACGCGGCTTTGATACGGCGCAGTTCGGTAAACAACGCGTCACCAAAGAATTCAGGGCTGTATTGAGCACGAAAGCCTTTACCGTGCTCTCCCCACAGCAAACCACCGTATTTGGCCGTGAGTTCAACCACTTTATCAGACAGCGTTTTCATCAGCATTTCCTGCTGAGGATCGCACATATCTAAGGCAGGTCGCACATGCAGAACGCCCGCATCAACGTGGCCAAACATGCCATAGGTTAAATTGTGGCTATCGAGCAATGCGCGAAACTCAGCAATATAATCGGCCAGATGCTGTGGTGGTACGCAAGTGTCCTCCACGAAAGGGATCGGCTTAGCCTGCCCCTTCGCATTGCCCAGTAGCCCCACCGCTTTTTTTCGCATCGCATAGATACGCTCAATACCCGAGAGATCTTCGCAAACTTGATAACCAATCACTCCGGCTTGCTGTGCCGCCATCAGCTCGTCCATGCGTTGGCATAATGAGGTAACACGCGCATCAATCAACGCCAGATCGTCACCGGCAAACTCAACGATATTGAGCCCCAGCATCTCTTTATTGGGAACATCTAAAATCATTTCGCTAACGGAGTGCCAAACAATGTCTTCACGCGCCAGATTCAAAACCCGTGAATCCACGGTTTCTACCGACAGCGCTTTCGCCTCAACCATATAAGGCGCGTTGCGTAGCGCAGAGTCGAAGGAGTCATATTTGATATTCACCAACCGCCGCACTTTCGGGAGCGGAGTAATATCGAGTTTGGCCTCGGTTACAAACGCCAGCGTCCCTTCGGAGCCGGTGATAATGCGAGTCAGGTCAAACGTTTGCATATCATCGCTAAACACGTGGCGCAAATCATAGCCGGTCAGAAAACGGTTTAGCGCGGGGAACTTATCAATAATCAGCGCACGATTATTTCGACAGGAATCCACCACTGCGCGATAGATTTTTCCTCCCAGTGAGCCACTTTGCGCAAGCTTCTCCGCCAGCTCAACCGGAACGGGAGCGGTGTCCAGAAGCTCTCCGCCCAACAACACGGTTCGCAGCCCTAATACATGGTCAGACGTTTTGCCATACACCAGTGAACCTTGCCCTGAAGCATCGGTGTTTATCATTCCGCCAAGCGTAGCGCGATTACTGGTGGAAAGTTCTGGTGCAAAAAAGTAGCCAAAAGGCTTTAAATATTGATTAAGCTGATCTTTGATAACCCCAGCTTCAACCCTTACCCAGCCTTCTTCTGGATTAACCTCCAGAATACGATTCATATGGCGGGACATATCCACTACGATACCGCGGTTTAGCGATTGTCCGTTCGTCCCGGTACCACCGCCGCGCGGAGTAAACACCAGCGAGCGATAGCGCTCTTCATCTGCTACGCGGGCAATCAATGCCACATCGGGCGTGGAACGCGGAAACAACACCGCATCCGGTAATAATTGATAAATGCTGTTGTCGGTGGCCATGGTTAGGCGTGCCGCATAGCTGGTATCCATATAGCCGGTAAAACCGTTATTTTTCAGCGATTGCAAGAAATCCAGCACCAGCTGAACAAGTCCTGGTGCCTGAGAAATTTGTGGGATCATCCGTCTCAACCCTGTCATGGTTGCTTATCAAATAAGGCTTATCAAAGCGTGCTCACATCAAAACTGTCTGCACCTACGCGCAGTGCCTGGATCTGAAAGGCAGATCCCCCCTTTTTTATTATTCATGCGCTTCGCTGAGTGGCTTAAGTATGAAGCGTGAACCTAAGAAGCTATCACAAAAAAAGCACGGCTGCCGATGTCAGTAGCAACAAAATTTACCCTTTGATAACAATGCGATTGCAACTGCGCAAAACATATCGCTAGCTAAGCGCGATGTTAGTCGAACATTCTGCTGAGCATTCACGTCTTCTCACTTTACCTATAAAAATCAGAATCTCAGTTTTCTTAATGTTTCGTTAAGGTTCGAAATGGATACTGCAACTCTGATTATTTCATTAGGTGCATTTTATGTCTTATTTCCCTAAAACCTCTGTGGAATTTTGTGCTCAGTTATTTGCAGCAGTCACGACGGTGGCATTTATCGTTCATTATTTCACCAGCAACTAAATGATATCGCCGTATGTCCTTTGCTCATCGTATTCCGCGGCTGTGAGGTATCGGCTTATTAGATTGAATCTCCACGCTTAAATAACATCCACCTGCTATGCTTTCTTACATAGTGACGCTAGGGTTTTTACCCGTGATGGGTCATCATAGGCATAGGGAACTTAATGTTCTATTTTAGGATGGATTTCAAATGTATAAACCGCAGCACAAATACGATCTCCCCCGCATCATGTTCGGGGTTCTGTTTGTATCGTTGATGATTGTCGCCTGCCTTTGGGTGGTACAACCATTTATTCTTGGATTCGCATGGGCCAGCATGATTGTTATCGCAACTTGGCCGGTGCTAATTAAATTGCAGAGTATATTTTGGGGTAAGCGCTGGATTGCAGTGTTACTCATGACATTATTACTGCTGCTACTTTTCATTATTCCTATTGCCCTCGTGATAGGCAGCCTAATTGATAATAGCGGCCCCGTTCTTGAGTGGGCATCGTCCGCGAAAAACTGGTCAATTCCCGATCTGCTTTGGTTAAAAAGCATTCCTGCCGTTGGGCACAAGCTGTATAACAGCTGGCATTCCATGCTAGCCGGTGGCGGCAGCATTATTATCGCCAAAATACAGCCCTACATTGGCCAAACCATCACGTGGTTTGTTGCTCAAGCCGCGCATGTCGGTTCATTCGTATTGCACTGTTCTCTAATGCTGTTATTCAGCGCGCTGCTCTATAGCCGCGGCGAAGATGTCGCTTTAGGTATTCGCCACTTTGCCATTCGCTTAGGCTCAGAACGTGGCGATGCGGCAGTCGTTCTTGCTGCTCAAGCTATTCGCGCTGTCGCGCTCGGTGTCGTCGTTACCGCGCTTGTTCAATCGGTTCTCGGCGGTATTGGTCTGGCGATCAGCGGAATTGGCTACGCCACGCTGCTTACCGTGCTCATGTTCATTTGTTGTTTAGCACAGCTTGGGCCGTTATTAGTGTTGGTCCCTGCCATCATCTGGTTGTATTGGAGCGGTGATACTACCTGGGGGACGGTGCTACTCGTGTGGAGTTGTGTTGTGGGTACGCTGGACAACTTCCTGCGTCCTGCGCTGATTCGCATGGGGGCTGATTTGCCGATGATACTCATTTTGTCTGGCGTTATCGGCGGCCTGTTAGCTTTCGGTATGATCGGTCTGTTTATCGGTCCGGTGGTGCTTGCCGTTTCTTATCGCTTAGTCTCTGCTTGGGTTCATGAAGCACCTGAACCGGTGAAAGACGTTGAGCAAGTCGCACGCGAATTAGATCAGCTCTAAGCAGAACCAAAACATCGATATATTATAACGGGGCTAATGGCCCCGTTTTTAATTGAGATTATTCACACCCAGAACGCTTATTTTAGATAAGCAAGCGACACAATTAAGAATATCCTTAAGTTTTTTCTTAATTTAATCATAAATAAATACTTAACTTTTTTATTTATGGTTAATTATCCAACCATTAAAGATTATTCTTAAATATGCTGACAACAAACTATCGTAATAACTAAAAATGGGTTATATAATATAACCCATTCTGATTCAGATGATTCTTAAAGACGATCTAAGCCACCATACCTATCATGTTCAGTAACTTAGATTGCTAAGTACCTCTAAAGGAGCCGCGTTGTTTAAGCGTAACTTCTTACCGAATTGCTGTGTGTAGTCTTTGCCCATCACCCTATGATGGGCTTTTTTTTTATTATTTTTCCAGCAGAATAAATCATCGAAAACATCTTAAATTTAAAAAAAAAGCGACTGTAAATAACAGTCGCTCGATTGAAGATTCGTTTAATTTATCGCCGAATCTATTTTTCCGACAAATTAATCCACGTTTGAACTACCGTATCTGGATTTAAGGATAAGCTATCAATGCCTTCATCCATCAACCGGCGGGCAAAATCTTCGTGATCTGACGGTCCTTGCCCGCAAATACCCACGTATTTCCCCTGAGCCTTAGCCGCTCTGATCGCCATAGAAAGCAGCGCCTTAACCGCTTCATTGCGCTCATCAAACAGCTCAGAAACAACACCGGAATCGCGATCCAGCCCCAGCGTAAGCTGAGTCATGTCGTTTGAGCCAATGGAGAAGCCATCGAAATGTTCAAGGAACTGGTCAGCCAGCAGAGCATTTGATGGGATTTCACACATCATGATGACCTTAAGATCGTTCTCGCCGCGTTTAAGCCCTTCCGATGCCAGCTGCTTAACTACGGCTTCGGCCTGCGCCACGGTACGAACGAACGGGATCATCACTTCAACGTTAGTCAGCCCCATATCATTACGCACACGTTTTACCGCTGCACATTCCAACGCGAAACAATCTTTAAAGCTATCTGCAACGTAGCGACCCGCGCCACGGAAGCCCAGCATTGGGTTCTCTTCATGTGGCTCATAACGCTCACCGCCGACGAGATTGGCATATTCATTAGACTTAAAGTCAGACAGGCGCACGATAACGCGTTTTGGCCAGAATGCAGCCGCCAACGTCGCGATCCCTTCCGTCAAGCGACCGATGTAAAACTCAACGGGGCTGTCATAGCCTTGCATCATCTGCTTAATCTCGGCCTGAGTCTCAGCATCTTGCTGGTCGAACTCCAGCAGCGCACGCGGATGCACGCCTATCATGCGGTTGATAATGAACTCCAAGCGCGCAAGACCTACGCCCTCGTTTGGCAGGCGAGCAAAGTCAAAGGCGCGATCCGGGTTACCAATGTTCATCATGATCTTCAGCGGCAGGTCAGGCATAGTCGAAACCTGAGAACTATGCACCGTGAAGTCCAGCATATCGCTGTAAACATAGCCGGTATCGCCTTCGGCACAGGAAACCGTGACTTTCTGACCGTCACGCAAATGTTCCGTCGCATCGCCGCAGCCCACCACCGCAGGAATACCCAGTTCACGCGCGATAATGGCCGCGTGGCAGGTACGTCCACCACGGTTGGTGACAATGGCCGATGCCTTCTTCATGATCGGTTCCCAATCGGGATCGGTCATATCCGTCACCAGCACATCACCCGGCTCAATACGGTTCATTTCACTGATATCATGGATGACTTTTACCGGACCGGCACCAATGCGATGACCGATGGCTCGGCCTTCGGTTAGCACTTCACTATGACCCGTCAGTTGGTAGCGCTCCATCACTTGCTCATTGGAACGAACGGTTTCTGGACGCGCCTGAACGATAAACAGCTTGCCGGTGTGCCCGTCTTTCGCCCATTCGATGTCCATTGGACGACCATAGTGTTGCTCAATCATCAGCGCCTGATGCGCCAACTGCTCCACCTCATGGTCGTTCAAACTAAAGCGGTTGCGGGCGTTGTCTTCAACATCTTCAATACGCACCTGTTTGCCGTGCTCTTGGCTTTCGGCATACACCATCCGGATTTTTTTCGAACCCATGGTACGACGCACAATCGCTGGTTTGCCTTTTTGCAGCGTCGGTTTGTGAACGTAAAACTCATCAGGGTTTACCGCCCCCTGCACCACCATTTCACCCAGACCGTAGGCTGAAGTAATGAAAACAACCTGATCGAAGCCAGACTCAGTATCAATAGTGAACATCACACCGGCGGCAGCTAAATCAGAACGCACCATTAGTTGCACGCCCGCAGAGAGTGCAACGCCACGGTGGTCATAGCCTTGATGTACGCGATAGGAAATAGCGCGATCGTTAAACAGCGAGGCAAACACATGCTTCACCGCGACCATCACCGCGTCGATACCTTGAACGTTGAGGAAAGTTTCTTGCTGACCGGCAAATGACGCGTCAGGCATATCTTCAGCCGTCGCGGATGAACGCACGGCAAAGGATGCATCGGCATTATCTTGTGCCAGTTGTTGATAAGCACTACGAATGTCACGCTCTAATGCTGGAGTAAATGGCGTTTCAACGACCCACTGACGGATCTGTGCGCCCGTTTTGGCCAGTTGTGTTACGTCATCAATATCTGTCTTATCCAGCAAATCATAAATGCGCTGGTTAACACCGCTTTGTTCCAGAAAATCATTGAATGCCTGTGCGGTAGTAGCAAAACCATTAGGCACCGAAACACCAAGCTCAGACAGATTGGTGATCATTTCTCCCAGAGAGGCATTCTTGCCCCCCACCCGATCAACATCGTGCATGCCGAGCTGGTTGTACCAAAGCACGTTATGCAAGTCAGGGCCATTACTAGACATCGAGACAATCCTTTTCACATTCAAAGATGGGTACAGAAAATAATTGTGGCCGTAAATCCGGCGTTTTCAGACTAGCACAATGTGGGGTTTCGCCAAGACAGGTGAATCGATCCACCTATTGGTGAATATCATGAATTTTCTTCAAACCGCACTTTTCTACTCAGGATGGCTGAAATCCGTCAGCAAAAAACCATAGAAAGCTGAAGGACAATCGGTTTGGTACAGGCAAACGATTTCCTTGGTTAATTAATCCATATACCAACAGATAAAACTGAAAAACCAGAGCCCAGAAGGCTTTGAATAGCTATTAATCAATTTTAGTGTTAGTTTACTGTGTGATTAGTCAATTTCAGTAATTAAACGCATTCAATAATTTTCATCCGTGAATGAGTTCCTGACACGTTTTTCCCTCAAACGTTATCCTTCTGGCTAATCAATCCGTCGCCAGCCGTATCTGTTTTTATCCCGTTCTATCGAGTTAGTTGTTTAAACATCACAGCAAAAGATTTTACATTTAAGGTTATTGCCATGATTTTTACCGATTTAGAGCTCCAAGATATTAAACGCTGTATGGATTTATTTTTATCGAAGCGTCGTCCCGCCGAAAACCTGCGCCATGAAAATGACCTTTCATATCGAATTACGGGCCACGACATCGACATTTTTGAGCTACATGCCTCAGACGAAGGCAAAAAAACCAAAATGGTTGAACAGCCTTCTATAAAGGTGACCTATGTAGAAGACTCCAAACAATGGACCCTCTATTGGATGCGCCCTAATGCCGAATGGCATCTCTATCAAGATGATGCAGTACCCTCTTTCAGTATTGCGATGCGTATTGTCGATCGCGATGAATTTGGCTGCTTCTTCGGTTAAAAGCATGCCGCTAAAGCATGTTTTCGCATGCTTGCAGTTTGAAATATAAAATATGTAAATAAAATGTGAGTGCGCTAGAGTAGGAACTACGTCAGAAAAGTCCCTACAGGAGCGCGGAGTGGAAAGAAGCGTATTTTATATTTCAGATGGCACGGCAATTACCGCCGAAGTTCTCGGTCACGCGGTACTGTCACAATTTCCCGTCGACATCACCTCATTTACCCTACCCTTTGTAGAAACTGAAACTCGTGCAGAAGCCGTGTGCCAGCAAATTAACGATATCTATCACCGTACCGGATCACGCCCGCTGGTGTTCTATTCCATTGTTTCGCCTAAAATTCGCGAAATTATTCACAGCAGCGAAGGATTTTGTCAGGATATCGTTCGAGCGCTGGTGGCTCCGTTGCAGGATGAGTTGGGAATGAATCCGGTTCACGTCGCCAATCTCACCCACGGTCTGACGGAACATAACCTACTAAAGTATGATGCCCGTATCGCGGCCATTGACTACACACTCGCACACGATGATGGCATTTCTCTGCGTAATCTTGATCAGGCTCAGGTTATCTTACTCGGAGTTTCTCGCTGTGGAAAAACTCCTACCAGTCTTTACCTCGCCATGCAGTTTGGTATCCGCGCCGCGAACTACCCATTTACCGCCGATGATATGGATAACCTCCAACTACCACCTGCGATTAAAGCCCATCAGCACAAGCTTTTTGGCCTAACGATAAACCCTGACCGATTAGCCGCTATTCGCGAAGGACGCCGAGAAAACAGCCGCTATGCCTCAATGCGCCAGTGCCGATTGGAGCTAGCCGAAGTTGAAGCCTTGTATCGCAAAAATCAAATCCGCTACCTCAACACCACCAATCACTCGGTCGAAGAGATTGCTACCAAGATCCTCGATACGTTGGGGTTAAGCCGACGGATGTATTAGTTCATCTATCCGATTAAAAACGCCGACGTTGACTGCTCGGCGTTCATGTCTTTACTGTTCCCATCATTAAATCTGCATTAAACAATCATTAATATACATTTAAATCAAATAGTTAATCTCAGTAGCGTAATTAATTAACTGCATACAAAGCCCATCAAGCACGATATTTTCCCCCTCACGATTTTCTACTTCCCCAATAGAGTTTCTATAAGGAACGTTGCACCATGCCAATGGATACTGGTCTCTATTTTTCCTGTCAAATCGGTGCTCTACCGATTGAGACGTTTGACGTTGCCGAATTCAACTTGAGCGAAGGGTTATCCGAGCTGTTCACGCTCACCCTCACGTTGGTCAGCACATCTGATAGCATCGATATGCAGTCACAGTTGCTACAAAGTGCCGTGTTGACCATTACCGTTGACGGCGATGTTAAGCGCATCGTCACCGGCGTCGTTACCAGCGCCGAACAGGGCGATTCCGGCTTTCGTCGCACCTATTATTATCTCACCGTCCGCCCCGCCATGTGGGTGATGACGCTTGACCAAGACAGCCGTATTTATCATCAAAAGTCCGTGCCTGACCTGCTGACCGAATTACTCAAGCAGCACTGCGTTCAGGGCAGCTGTGTGATGATGAAAGACGCCCACCCAGCGCATGAGTATGTGACACAAAAACGTGAATCAGGCTTCGAGTTCTTCACCCGTATGGCGGCCGAAGAAGGCTTTGTCTTTTGGTTTGAACCCAAAGGGTTGTGTTATAGCGACAGCTATTTAGGCATGGTAACGGGCTGTACCCTAGCCTATAACCCGCACCCAAAAGGCGCTGTTTCTGGCGATATCATTTCTCAATGGCGCTTTGGGGCACATATGCGCCCGCAAAAAACCGTGCAAAAAGACCGTAACTATCTTAACCCTGCCGACCGCTTGCAGCTCGATGGCTGGCCTAACGGCAGTGCGCGTAAACCCACTTCTTTTTCAGTTTTTGAAAGCTATGGTCGTTTTCAAAACGACGGCGAAGCAACTCCGTTAACCAAATATCGCATTGAACAACTGCAAGCCGACAGCCGCACGGGAACCGGTCAGTCAAACTGTGCTGCCTTGATGCCGGGCGAGATATTTACGCTCACCGAACACCCCGTTGCCGCCATGAATGACAAATGGCAAATCATCACCATTGAGCATCATGGAAAAATGCCTGAAGCGCTTGAGCAAGATAACGGCGAGCATCATCAGGGAACCACGCTAACGAATCATTTTCGCTTCATTCCGGGGAAAACCGATTGGCGCGCGCCCTACCGCTACAAACCTACCGCCGACGGTGACGAAGCGGCAACCGTGGTGGGGCCCGCGGGTGAAGAGATCTATGTGAATGAAGATGGCTGCATTCGCGTGCATTTTCACTGGGATCGTTATAACCCAGCGGATGAAAAAGCATCGTGTTGGATACGCGTATCGCAAGGCTGGAACGGCAGCGGCTTCGGCATGATGGCCATCCCACGCATTGGGCAAGAGGTGATCGTTTCTTACCTTAACGGCGATGTCGATCGACCTATCGTCACCGGAATGACCTACAACGCGCTCAATCATCCCCCGTATGCCTTACCCGCCAATAAAACCAAAACGGTTTTGCGCAGTAAAACCCTGAAAGGCCAAGGCTATAACGAACTCTCTTTCGAAGATACCTCCGGCAAAGAAGAACTTTATTTACGTGCTCAAAAAGACTTCCACGCACGGGTTGAAAACGACGCGCAATGGCAAATCTTACGCGACCAGCACCACAAAATAGAACGAGACCAAATCACTGAATTAACCCGCGATCGTCACGAAATTATTCAAGGGGAAATGCGCAGTAAAATCAGCGGTGATGTTTCGCTTGAAATAGGAGCAAGTCTGCAACAGCAAATCGGCAAATCGCACATCGTGAAGGCCAGTAAAGAAATTCACTACAGCGCAGGCAGCAAAGTGGTGATCGATGCAGGAACCGAGTTAACCCTCAAAGCCGGTGGAAAATTTATCACGCTCAACCCCTCGGGCATTTATATGTCTGCGGGCGTGCACATTGGCTCAGGCTCAGCGGGAAGCGGCTCTGCACTCTCCATAAAGTCTCCCCTTGAGGCGCTGAAATTAGCCGTGCCGCCACCGCTAACGCCAGCCCAGTTAGAAACGTTTGAAGCCGAAGCGCCCTATTGCGAAGAGTGTGAAAAATGCAAAGACGGCGGCTGTGGGTTTGGTGATGACGGCGGAACCGGCAACAGTGGAAATGATAACGGCGGCGCAGGCAACAACTCCGGAAGCGATAAGCATAACTCCGGCCCTGATGGCTGCTTTGGAAGCTCTGGCAATAAACCACCGCCTATTGACGATATGCTAAAACCAGGAGGCTGCTGGTAAATGAATACCGAGCGTTCATCCGAAAAAGACGTGGTTAGTGTTTCGCGCTGGATAAAAAACACCGAGGCCAGCGACTCTCGACTCTATGCCATTTTGGCCAGCACCAATGGTGGCGCAGCTCTCAAGGCCTATTACGCACTGGATGGAAAACGCACACCGCAGGGTCTTTATACCGATACGCCTTATGCCAACTGGTATCCGGTTATGCCAATGCTGGTTGAGCTGTCTCCCTATAGCCCTTTTTTAACCTGGGTAGAAGAGCATGCCACTCCTGCATGGGGTTGGCTCGCACGCTCTCCGCTTCCCGAGTCGGTGATCACCCAACATCTTGCGGGGTTAACACAGGTGTTCATGCCCAATGGGCAAGCCGTGTTCTTCCGCTATTGGGACGGGCGATACTTTAGGCAACATCTCGAATTCATCGGTGATAAATGGCATACCGTCCTCCCCGTATTTTCAGACTACTGGGTGGATGGAAACACTTTCGCCTGCTCAATCGGCAGTGACGCCGATATTCCTACCTCACCGTGGTGGCATATTCCGCCAGAACTGATCGAAAGAATGTCCGCCAAAAACCCCGAACCACAGGTCAATAATCTTCTACAAATGCTGCGCGAAGAGCATCCCATGATTTATGCGCGCTGGGCAGAACCGGTGCTGCGCCAACGTTTGAACCTGTTAATCACGCCAGAACGTCGCCAACGTGCTGATTTTATTCAACGTATCATCACTGAACTAGAAAAGGGGTAAAACGATGTCAGATGATTTTGAGGCATCCTGTGATGTATACCCATGGAGATCCATGGCAGCCTGTAAAATGTATAGGCCTGATCCGGCCAAAATAATCGCCGATGCTGAGGCTAACTATCTCAAGGTTATGGCGGATATGGGCAGCATGGTTCAAAGCTATATCGCTAATAACCAAGATCGTTTTTGGGGCAGCCTGCTGAATATGGATCAGCAGATTAAGTCTGGTGATATGACGTTAGCCACTGGCAGCGTAGACAGCAAAAGCCTACCGCTCTTTACTCAATGCTCTAAAGACGTGGAAAAAACCATTACCCTCACTCATGCATTCGAGTCGGTCAAGTTTATCCCTATTCGCAACTCGCCCTTCAAGCTTTTCAAATATAAAGGAGTTTACAGCGCGAACGATACGATCACGCCCTATCGGCTTCGCGGTGCCTTAATTCAAGATGTATCCACCACGGGTTTTACCGACTGGCACAATGCCAATCTGCAAGGCGGTGACGTCATCAGCTCTGGTCAATTTGACGAGCAAGGCAAAGCAACCGTCACCATTCCGGCCTGCGAAGCAGGCTATTACTACGTCTTAGCCGTATCCCCCGACATCCCGGATAGCCTACGAAGCTCACTGGTCACTGCCTATCAGGGCTTTGTTGATAAATGCATGACATGGCTAACAACGCAGTGGACAACCTCATTGCAAGCTGAATGGGCCAAATTTGCCAAAAATGACGGGAAAATTGATAGCGTTGAAGTGATGAGTCACGTCATCACAGGCATCTTCGGTCAGCTAAAAACCCTGTATGACACGCTGAAAAAGGTCTGGGGCTGGGTGAGTGAGTGTAATCTCACCGAGCTTGGAAAATATTTCTCCGCTGAGGGTCTTGCACAGTTCAAGGCTAAATTTGAAGCCGGTGGTAAAGAGATCGCCGATACGCTCACGTTGCTTAGTGACGAAATAATGCTCTATATCCTCGTCAACACCCTCTATTGCTATATCTCACTGTTAACACCGCAGCAAATCACCAATGCACTTGGCGAAGCCTTTGGCCAAATGCTGGTGATGAGTGCGTTGTATTTGGCCCCGCCCGGTGGATTAGCCACCCTGCTATTGGATGTGCTCGATGCAGCTAGCGGCGTCATCGCTTAGCGCCAGCACTCTCAGATAATTACGCCAATGTTTACGATTAAAACTAAGTGATAAGAAGGAACGTCTCGTGGCAAAAGGAATTGGTGCCGGCAGCAAGGTAATGAGTGATGTCAAAGACCTGCTGAAGGTAATGAAACAAGCCGTTGAAGAAAGCAAACATCTCGATGAGATAAAAAAACTCAGTGCGGCGAGTCACTTAAAAGCGACCGGGCACAGTGTGCAAAGCCCTGAACGCCTGAACAATGTGTCACTTAATCGTGATTACGCCAGCACGCATCAAATCGAGATCGAAGAAAAAGTCCCGCTCGGCGGTGACGGTGGTATCGGACCTGATGGCCATCGCTCACAGGGCAGCGGAGATACCACCACCGATGGCGATCCGGTTTCCATGATGAGCGGCGAAGAGTTATTGACGCTCGCCGACGGTACACTTCCAGGCTGGTTGCCCTTTACTTGGCAGCGTTGCTATCGCAGCAGTGCAGCAAACAGCGCCAATGATTTAGGCTTTGGCTGGCGTCATAGCCTCTCTCATTCACTCACCTTTGAAGGTGAAAAAGTCATTTGGCACGACGATGAGCATCGTACCACCACTTTCCCATTGCCTCATCCTGATGCCCCGTTAGTCGTCAACGTTGCCGGTGCGGCTAATCTTTCCATCGCCAGATTGAATGGCAATATCATCGCCAATGGCTACACCCTAACCTTCGCTAACGGGCAAGGCCAATATCAGTTTTATCGCGAAGGCGACCACGCCAAGCTCATCGGCATCAGCGATGCCTATGGCAACACGTTAACCCTGTTTTACGATAAACAGAATCGGCTGATTTCACTGTCTGATACCACGCAAGCACGCCTTAGCTTCGAATACTCGCCCTCAACGGCAACGCAAATCAGCGCCGTACATTTACAGCAAAGAGATCGCATCCAGCAAGTTTGGAACACGTTCCGCACCTTGATACGCTATGAGTACAATTCCGCAGGCGAGCTCATTGCGGCCACTAACGCCTTAGGTGAACGTGAACACTATCGCTATCGTGACGATCATGTCATCACCCAGCGTCAGCTAGCCGGTGGTGCTGAGTTTAATTGGGAATGGGCGCAGGTAGATGAACATCTGCGTTGCATACGCCAGTTTGGTAATTTCGGCCAACTCGACAACCGCTACCGCTGGAGTACCGAGCAACAGCAGGTCACCGTAACGCGCATGGACGGTAGCCAGCAGGTATACCAGCATAACGACGGCGCTCGGCTGATATACAGCAAAAGCGCAGCGGGCATTGAGCAGCACTGGCAATACAATGACACCGGGCTGTGCGTCGGTTACACCGATGGTTTGGGTCAGGTCACACGCTATTTCTACAACGATAACGGCCAACTTGTTACCAAAGCTGAACCCGGCCAAGTCATGACCCAATACCGCTGGTTAGCGGGTCATTTGTTCGAAGAGAGACGCGGTGCGCCTCCGCATCAGCAAGTATGGCGCTATGAGCGCAACCCACAAGGTGACGTGCTGAAAGCCACCGACCCCAGCGGCCTAACCACAACCTTCACCTATTACTCGCAAGGCAAAGTGGCCACCGTCACTGAACCTGACGGACAAACTCAGCAATACAGCTATGACGCACTGGGCCGCATGGTGGCTGAATCTCATTCGGGCAGCCAACGTGCATACACCTACTCCGGTCTCAATAGCCATCCTGAAACGATCCGTAGCGACCTAGGGACGGTCAGACACTATCAATACGATGCGCTAGGCAGAATGGTGTTCTGTCAGCAGGACGATGAAAAACCGCAGCGCTATGAATATAACGCCTATGGCAAAGTCACTCGCTTTATCGATGAGCAAGGCCACGAAACGCGCTATGAATATGCCGCTCCACTGCATCTGCTCACCCGCAAAATCCTGCCAAATGGCGATACCCTTGCCTATCGTTATGACAACGTGCATTTGCAGGTCAGTGAGATCACCAATGCCAAAGGCGAGCATTACCAACTGCGCTACGACGCCGACGGCAGGCTATGTGAAGAAATTGGATTTGATAATCTTAAAACTACCTATCAGCACGATGCCAACGGCCATCTGATTGAAAAACAAGAGTTCGGAAATCAGCATAATGAACCGCCGTTTATCACCGCCTACCAGCGCGATCCCAAAGGGCGATTATTGCTCAAAACCCTGCCCGATGGGCATACGGTCACCTATCAATACAACCCACAAGGCCAGTTAGTCAGCGTAGAAGAAGGCACTGCGCTGCTGTATTACGAATATGACACCGTTGGCCGACTCAGCGCCGAGCATCAGAACGGTCACACACAGCGCTATCGTTATGATGAATGTGGCAGGCTGGTTGGCACCCAGTTGCCCGATTTTCAATGGCTGGAATATCACTATCAGAACCAACAACTGGCGGAGATCACGCTCAACCAGCAACCGTTGGCGAATTTCCGTTATAACCCGCAGCAGCGCCTGAGTGAATACCATCAAGGCAACGGTCTGGTCAACCGCTATGGCTACAGCCCGCGCGGGCAGCGTAATCTGCATAAAATCTACCGCAACGAACAGCCTAACGTCGCCCTTTGGGAACAACGTTATCGCTACGCTTCGCAGGGCAATCTGCAAGAAACGGCGGGAAACGAAGCACGACACTATCAGTATGACTCGCTAAGCCGACTCAGCGCGGTTGACGCCCCCAACGGCGAGCCTGACGCCTACAACTCAGAAACTTTCCGCTGGGATGCTGCTGGAAACCCCGTGTATGGCGCGTTTCGCACCGATGCACAAAATGTGGCACCCGGAAACCGCTTGGCCCACTACAGCGGAAAACATTTCGAGTATGACCGGTTTGGTAACCTCATCAGCGAAAGCGTGGAAAAACATGCGGGGCTGTTGCTGGTTAAGCGCTTTAACTACGACTGTCAGCATCGGTTGATAAAAACCGAGATGCCCGATGGCACCATCGCTCGTTACACCTACGATGCGTTCAACCGACGCCTAAGTAAAACCGTTAACAACGTCACCACCCTATTCATCTGGCGCGGCCATCGATTAGCCGCGCAAATGGAAGGCGACCGTGAAAACTACCACAACTACATTTATCGCCCTAACAGCTTCGAACCGTTAGCGCTGACCCGCCATCACAGCTTCGAATACGACTATTATCAAGAACACCGCCACACCGACCGCGCCCTGCCAGTTAGACAAAAGCCGGAAATATACTGGTATCAAAACGACCACCTCGGCACGCCGCACTGCTTGACCGACGCCCACGGACAAGCGGTTTGGAAAAGCAATTACCTCGCCTTCGGCAGCATAAAAACCGAGGCCAACAACGGCGCCGGCATTGACAATCCCCTACGCTTTGCCGGACAGTATCACGACAGGGAAACCGGGCTCTTTTACAATCTAAACCGCTATTACGACCCCACCATGAAGCGGTATTTGACGCAGGATCCGGTTGGGTTAGCCGGTGGGTTAAATCCGTATTTGTATGTAGAAGGAAACCCCATAAGGAAGATTGACCCATTGGGGTTGTTTTCTTTGGGAAATGATCCGACTGGCGATCGTAGTCCTGAGCCTGAAATACAGAAAAAAGATAACTCTCCATTAATTCCAAAAACTAAGCAAGAAGAACAAATAGACATTTTAAGAAATGGTGGGGAAATTAGAGTAAGCAGCGTGGATGAGGCTAGAAATATACTAGATAATATGCCAGAGCTAAAACCATCAGGCAGCGGCGGTTATATTCCCGGTGATATTGATCCTCCTGGTACTTATCGAGGTGACCTTATCAACAAACAGGATCCTGAAAGTTCTAAAATTCATCCTAGAGGCCCACATATGCATACACCACACTACAATTTAACATTGAGAACATTTACTGAAAATGGTGGCACTCGTAGAAAGAAAGCTGCAATCTTTGTAGATGGTAAATAAAATGAATAGAGACGATATAGTGCACCGAATTAACTTTAGTTCAGCACATTCTGTTTGTATACATCGAGATATAATCAGCAATGAGCTAAGCGAAATCGTGAAGTCAATTTACATTGAAAATAGCGATAATGAAAAATATACAATTGCGATAGAATTTGATCCAACAGAAATGGTCGGCCAAGGTGATGGGTGGATATGGAATTCCACGCCAACAAACTTGGATAATATAGTAAAAATACTAGAAAATCATACAAATAAAAAATATCCGAGTGGGATTTTGTTATTTTCGATAATATATCAGAAGCAAGTTTTAATGAAACAGATAATAGCAAAGCATTAATTCAAGATGAAATATTCGAAAAAAAATATGATTCAGGCCATTTATTGCTACCTGATTTACTAGGATATGCTGAATGGAAAAAGATGCCTTATACTTATCGAAAAAAATATGGGTTAATTTAAATAAGCATCTCGATTAAGGTATAATTTTAAATAATCCAGTACCATTAGGTGGTAATGTAAACCATTATCACCTAAATCACCCACTATCCATAATAGCAGGGTAATGTCTCACATATGTTCAACATCAGACATGATGAGCAAATAAAATTAAGACAATGGAGAAATTAACTCCTTACATGCCCCAATGACGCTAGAATCAGCGCGAAGAGATAAGTAGTTAGATGATTTGAAGTTGTTTGATGATGGAGTTAAAGGAATTGATAAATCAGAATCTTATGCCATTTGGGAAAGAGCATCTGAGTTATATGCCAATAAAGCATCAGGAACCTCCATTGGGATATTAAACAACCCAAGCCCTACATCAATATTCAACAGAATAGAATCCCCCACTTTAATATTAAACAGCAAAACTACGAACGTAATAACTGGAGGGAAATAAATTGCATGAGTTTATAAGATTAACCAGTCAACACGTCATACACAAATCTGGTTATGAGGTTTATTCTTCTGGTCGTGATTTCATTGGCTATAAGAATGGAGAGGTAGTTTATAAAATACAAAGAGAATTAGGTCGAGACCCTGCCACAGGGCAGTTTTGTGAAATAATTTTCACATCAAGCATCTATGACATCAATGGAAATATTGTTGCATTAGATAAAAATTTAAAAAATGAAATATTGAAACAAATAGTAAAGGCAGAAATTTTTATGGATGATATAAAAATAGAGCTAATAGATTAAGTTATTAAAGATAACAATCAACCCAGAACATAATAGACACGTTCAATCGGCGCCTAAGCAAAGCCGTTACAACGTCACCACCCTTCTCATCTAGCGCGGCTATCAATTAGCCGCGCAAATGGAAGATAACCAAGAAAACTACCATAACTATATTTATCGCCCCAACAGCTTCGAACCATTGGTGATGATCTGCCATCACAGCTTCGAATACGACTATTATCAAGAATACCGCCGCATCAGCAAGTATGGCACTATGAACGCAACCCACAAGGAGACGTGCTGAAAGCCACCGACCCCAGCGGCCTGATCACAAGAATCAATATATGGTGGCAATTGACTAGACGTCCTGGAGTTTTAAGGTAAAGAGATTAAAGGTATGCTGAACATGCCTCTGGTATGGCGATTGGGATATTAAATAACCCAAGACCCACTTCTATTTTTAATTCATCAGAATTTCCTGATTTAAAACTGAATACTAATATTAAAAATACTATTACAGGAGGTAAATAATGGGTGGTTTTATTAAAATAGATGCACAGGAGGTTATGCATGAATCAGGATATCATGTATTTTCTGCTGGGCGAGAACATATTGGGTATAAAGACGACAACAAAAGTTATAGAGTTTTAAGAGAACTGGGATGGGATCCAAAAACAAAGTCAGGATATGAAAGTATTTATTCATCTGATATTTTTGATGAAATATGAAGAAAGTTGTTATTTCAAAAAAGGAAAAAGATGAAATCATATCTAGAATCGTTACTGCAGAAAAATTCATGACGAAATTTACAATAGAAGTTGTAAAATAAAAACCTGAAAGTTAGCAGGGGTAAAAAACTCCCGCTCAGTTTAATAATGGCGTAACGCCGCTATCGAAAGATCAAATTAATGCCTTACCTGAAGACCAACGACTAAAATATATACAAAATAAAACAAAAAAGGCCCTATTCCCATAGAGCCTTTTCGCTAAGATTAACTTTAGTTAATTCAATTTAGTCGCCTAAGGGCTCAATGGCGCAGAACCGTGTGCTTTGGCGCTCTTAATCCAAGCCACTGAGCCCATGATGGCGATAGCGGTCAGTAGAATATATTCCAATGACATCGCGTAAACGCCTTGGATGGCGTAAATCACCACGCTAATCACGTCAATGAGTACCCACAACAACCAGTTCTCAACGTATTTCCGTGTCATCAATACCATTGCGGCGATAGAGAGGATCAGCATCGCGGAATCCCACAGCGGGAATGCATCCGGCTGGAGTTCTGGCATCACAACGGAAAGACCTAAGAATTGCATTAGACTTATTGCAATACGAGTCAGTACCGCAAATACCGGATCGATAAAGAACGTCATCAATGCAATAGCGACGATGCACACCAACGCCAACGTTATGGCTTTATTGCGTGGCAGCCAGCGGATTTTTAAAGCGGCTTCATTAGCCTCGTTCTGACGGCTCCATGCGTACCAGCCATAGAGATTGGCTGCAAAGAAGAAAACCTGAAGCAATAAGCTTGCGTATAGCTGAATTTGGAAAAAGATTGCGGCAAATAACGTAACGTTAATTAACCCAAACAAATAGTTAATGATTTTTTCTTTACTTGCAAACCAAATACATAGCAAACCGAATATGGTACCGATAGCTTCAATCCATGAGAGCGCATAGCCGCCCTCGCCCAGCGGGATATTAACCATCACATTTGTGATACTAAAAAAATCCATTATTGCCTCCCTTCGAGACTATCTTGATACACAGTTTCTAACGCAAGAAGGATCTCGCGAGACTCACCTTGCTGTGCTGATTTTTCTTGTTGCTGGTAGTCGTTAATCCCTTCTGTCAGGCAGGCATTATGTTCGACAACCACATTCAGGATCGATGCCGTTCGCATATGGCGCAACGCGCCAACAACCATAAGCGCAGCAGTTTCCATATCAGCGGCTAAGATACCTTTATTTGACCAATAATGGTCTATTTCCTGCTCATGATCGGTATAAAAACTATCATGACTACGAACATAGCCGCAGTGGGCAGTATATTCCAACCGCTTGGCCTGCTGAACCAGTGTACTAACCAAGCTCACATCTGCGCAGGCGGGATATGCGGGTTTAACATAGGCATTACTGGTACCTTCATCGCGCACCGCCGCGTGAGCAATAACTAAATCTCCAAGGCGCATGTGGTCTTGCATCGCACCGCAGCTTCCGATACGAATTAAATTTGTCACGCCGATTTGGTTGAGTTCCTCAGCGGCAATCGCCGTCGAAGGCCCGCCCATGCCGGTTGACATCACCAGCACTTCCACTCCTAGAAACCAACCACGCAATGCGCGGTATTCTCGATGACAGCCCAACTCCTCAACGTTCTCTAAAAATTGCGCTGCGTGTTCTACACGCTTTGGATCTCCAGGCAATAATGCATAACGCGCCTGCGTCATACTTTGGCTTAACTGAATATGGGGTTGCCGCTGAGTCATAATATATCCCTATGAATCACTCGTTATTGTTCTGACTGTTTTAGTAAGCGTTGAGGATCAATAACCTGAAGTTGCTCACCGTTAATCGCAATAATATTTTTCTCGCGGAGTTCAAACAAAATGCGGTTGATGCTGCGTGGTGCAACCGCAAATTGTTCGCTCAGCTTTTGTTTATTAAATAACATCCATTTGCTGCTATCGGATCCCTGGTGTTGGAACCGTTGTAGTAAATCTAAACAAATACGTTGATGTAACGAATAAAGTGTATCCTCGCCGGCCTTTTTAGACAGTTGGTAGTATTGACGGCTAAATAACTGCAAGATTTTTTGATTAAAATAGTTATCTAGCGCCAGCCAGCTACAAAACTCCTCTCGAGTTAACGTTAGCAAGGTCACATTGCCAAGCGCTTCTACAGAACAGATATAAGGGCGTTGCTCAAATATTTCTAATTCACCCAACATATCGCCTTTGTTATACCGAGCCTGTGAGTATTTGCGTCCATCATCAGCGGTGGTGAATACATCAACCTCACCCTGTACGATCAAATGAAACTCTTCGCAAATATCTCCTTGCCGACAAACCAACTCACCCGCAGAGAATTGGTTTAATTGCCAGCAACGCAAAACTTCCAATGGACAATACTTCAGCAATGAGTAAAGCGTTTGGTCGCTTGTTACCAGCTCAATAACGCTCAGCCACTGACTGTTTTTATTCCCGTTTTTCATGGTGATAACTATATTTCCTCTCATTGACTAAAGACAGGACACATGTCCTGCAGCCGTTACTCATTGCACCGCAAACTGCCAACAACCTCTAATAATAGAATACCGTGTTGGACATTTATCCTCAGCGCGCTGAAGTTCATGTTGATGACGGATGAAACGCATTTTTCGCGGCAGCAACTCGCAAAGAAATCAGATTGTCAGCAGAACATTACGGCGTGATTTTGTCGATAAAATCGACACTCAAGCATGATAGAAATCACCATGTACACATGTACTAGTAAAAAAGTACGTCATTTGTACATAAAACGAACAACACACTCTTGATTTGTCCGTCAATTGCTTTATTGTGATCGTCATCACTTCCCGGTACTCCTGCCGTAGCGAAGAACAGATTTAGAGATGGTTATGCACAAGACCGATGAATTGCGAACCGCGCGCATCGACACCCTTGTTACGCCTGAAGAACTGGCGCAACAACTGCCTGTTGGATCGACGGTTGCAGAAAACGTGACGGCGTCACGTAAGCGAATCGAAAGAATTCTGAGTGGTGATGATAAACGCCTGCTGGTTATCGTTGGTCCCTGCTCTATCCATGATATTGATGCTGCCGTTGACTATGCTCAGCGCTTAGCCACCATGCGTGACAAATACCAAAATCGTTTGGAAATTGTCATGCGCACCTACTTTGAAAAGCCGCGCACCGTGATTGGTTGGAAGGGACTGATTTCCGATCCCGATCTCAATGGCTCATATCGGGTTAACCACGGCATTCGCTTAGCGCGTGAACTTTTGTTGAAAGTAAACGAACTGGGCGTGCCGACGGCGACCGAGTTTTTAGATATGGTGACCGGTCAATATATCGCCGATCTGATCAGCTGGGGCGCCATTGGCGCACGCACCACGGAAAGCCAAATTCACCGTGAAATGGCGTCGGCGCTTTCCTGTCCGGTAGGATTTAAAAACGGCACCGATGGCAATACGCGCATTGCGATTGATGCCATTCGAGCTGCGCGCTCTAGCCATATGTTCTTATCACCCGATAAGCATGGTCAGATGACAATTTACCAAACCAGCGGTAACCCATACGGTCATATCATCATGCGCGGGGGTAAAACGCCGAACTATCATGCCGACGATATCGCCAGCGCCTGCGACAGCTTGCGTGAGTTTGATTTGCCTGAGCATCTGGTTATCGACTTCAGCCATGGCAATTGCCAGAAGATGCACCGTCGCCAGCTGGATGTTGCGGCCAATGTTGGGCAACAAATTCGTGATGGCTCCAATGCGATAGTGGGCATCATGGCTGAAAGCTTCTTGGTTGAAGGCACCCAGAAAAACATTCCGGGGCAAGCGTTGACCTACGGCCAATCGATTACCGATCCGTGCCTAAGCTGGAAGGATACCGAAACCCTGCTTGAACTCCTTGCTGATGCGGTAAGCGCACGATTGTAGTCTGATACCGACATAAAATGCCGACCTTCGAGTCGGCTTTTTTTTAGCCATTTATTTGTATTAATTATCATTTCGTTTTGATTCAGATCATCCAAACGTAATTTCCTTGTTGATTAAATGATTATGATTATCATTTAATGTTGGCCTTTATCAAAAAGTCACCAAGGAAATTTGCGCATGAATTTGGATCTAGCGCCCTATTTCGCCGCGGAAGAAGGCATCCCTTTCCGTGACCGATGGGCCACTATGCCGTGGCGAAACCAAAAGCCAGTCGCCCCAGAAAGCGTTGACCAACACTGGCAAAGCATTCTTAACAGTCGCGTTAGCGGCAACAAGCGCCTGCTCTATCTGCATATCCCATTTTGCGCTACGCACTGCAAATTCTGCGGTTTTTATCAAAACAAACTGGAAGCAGAAGCAACCGAAGAATACTGCGACTACCTAATGCGCGAGATCGAGATGGAAGCATCCAGCCCGCTGCACCAATCATCGCCAATCCATGCCGTTTATTTTGGCGGCGGAACGCCGACCGCGCTTTCCGCCGTTCAGCTACATCGAATTATCAGCGCGTTAAAACGCCTGCTGCCGCTAGCGCCAGACTGCGAAATTACGGTTGAAGGCCGCATTCTTAATTTTGACGATGAGCGCGTCGATGCTTGTCTGGAAGCCGGTGCCAACCGTTTCTCGATCGGCATCCAAACCTTTAACACTCGCATTCGTCAGCGTATGGGCCGTCGCGCAACCCGCGAAGAAGCCGTTGCTTTCATGCGTCAGCTGGCCGAGCGCGATCGTGCCGCCGTGGTATGCGATTTGATGTTTGGTTTACCCGACCAAACCATGCAGGATTGGCAAACCGATCTTGATATCGTCAGCGATTTACCTTTAGACGGCGTCGATCTCTACGCGCTTAATCTTTTGCCATCGACCCCACTCGGCAAAGCCGTCGAAAACAAGCGCGTCACCCTACCCGATGTTACTCAGCGCAGAGACTTTTATCTGACCGGCGAAGCATTCTTAGCCGATGAAGGCTGGCGCCAGCTCAGCAATAGCCACTGGGCTCGCACCACGCGTGAACGCAATCTGTATAACCTGCTGATCAAACAAGGTGCAGACTGCTTAGCCTTTGGTAGCTGCGCAGGCGGTAACTTAAACGGTCAGTCATACATGATGGAACGTAGCCTTGAGCGCTATTACCAAAAATTGGATGAAGGCCGCAAACCGATCATGATGATGACCTCGCGCAGCGATCAGTATCGCTGGCGGCTCACCCTACAGGGCGGCATCGAAGTGGGATATTTCGATCTGGCGCGCGTTCTTGCCAACCCTGCGCCGCTGGAGCCTTTGTTGCAACAGTGGCAAACATGCGGGCTAATGACCGTTAACGGTTCTCGTTTTCGCCTCACTCCGGCTGGCCGTTTTTGGGCGAGCAATATCATGCAGGCACTACAAACGCTCGTTCCACAACTGCTAGAAACTCAGCTAACTCAACCTATTCAACTGGAGCCAACACCATGAGCCATACTTCTTCCGCACAGCAGCACGACCTAATGGCTTTTCTGAGCACTAACCCAGATGGCACAGTCGAAGATATCGCCAAGCGCTATGACGTAACGCCTCTGGACGTTATCCGCTTAATTCCCACCGCGCAGGTTTTTGATGGCGCACAGTTTGATACGGTTTGGGATGATATTACCCAGTGGGGCGATGTCACCACGCTGGTGAATAACGAAGATCTGATCCTTGAATTTCAAGGTGAATTACCGAGCGGAACTCATCGCCACGGCTTCTTTAACCTGCGCGGAAAAAAAGGCCTGAGCGGCCATATTCGCGCCACCCACTGCGTGCAAATCGCACTGGTAGAACGCCAGTTTATGAGCATGGATACCGCTTCCGTTTGGTTCATTAACGCTGCCGGTCGCGCCATGATGAAAATTTTTGTCGGCCGTGATAGCCATCGCGTACTGCTCGCCGATCAGTTAGCCGCTTTCCGCGCTTTACCAAGCAAAATGGCCGCTAAACAGGAGACTACCGCATGACACCTTGGTTAATTTTTGGTGCCGGCAGCGGCGTTGGAGCGGAATTAGTCACCTTGGGCCTGCGAGAGCAGCGCCCGCTTTTTGCACTGGTGAGAAATCCTGAGCAAGCGCAGGCATTACGCGACAAAGGCGTACAGGTTATTGAGGGCGACGCCCTCAATGCGGAAAAGGTCGAACAGGTTTGTCGTTTAGCCGGTGAACATGCCCGCGTGGTTTCAACTCTTGGTGGCCGTGAAGGTGATTATCAAGGTAATCGTCTCATCATCGACACCGCTGAACATTGCGGCCTCACGCATATGATTTTAGTCACCTCTATCGGCTGTGGTGACAGCTGGCCGACGCTGTCAGAACGTGCGAAGAAAGCCTTTGGCCAAGCCGTGCGAGAGAAATCGCTAGCGGAAAGCTGGCTGCAAACCAGCCAACTTCGTCACTGCATTTTACGCCCAGGTGGACTTTTCAATGGTGACTCAACCGGAAATGCGCAGTGTATTCAAGGCGAAGCCCACGGTTTAATTCGCCGCGCCGATGTGGCTCTGATAATTCAAAAACTCATCGATGACGAAAATTCATACGGGAAAACCTTCGCGCTGGTTGACCCGATGCTCAAACCGTAAAAAGGTTCACATTTTTTGAAAAATTATCTTGCCGTGCTATGCACATTTCATGATAATGATTCTCATTGTGATAACAATTAACATTCACTTACTTTTTGTAAGAAAGAGCGCACATGGAAAAGCCGAATATTGATCCTCAATCTGTTGACCTGTTGAGTTTATCGACCCACCAAAGCCCCACGTTTTTTACCTCGGCTGCGGCAGTGATTGATAGCCACACACTCCTAGGTGATGAAGGAAAAGTCATTATTCAGCATCAAGGAGAACAGTACCAACTGCGCCAAACAAAATCAGGCAAGCTGATCCTGACCAAATAATCAGTACATCATTCATTTTAATTTAAACATTAACTTTGCCAGCCACCCAGCCTCGTTGAGGCAAGGCAGCCAGCAACCCTGATGCTATGTTTTCGTACATACGGAGTGTTGCCCCATGTCTTGTTCCACCCGCGCCAGGCTGGCTCGTTCAACCTTTAGCCCTTCTCGCTTAAGCATTGCCGTTGCTTGTGCCCTACCGCTCTTTGCGCATGCTGAAGCCTTGGTTGATACAACCTCAGGATCGACATCGCAAGAAATTGCCTACACGGGGAATACCCCAGCCGGTGGCAAAGACAGCAAACAGCAAAACACGATGACGGTCACCGCCACGGGTAACGAACGCGACAGCTTCGAAGCGCCAATGATGGTATCCGTTCTCGAAAACAACGATCCTGAAACCCTGACCGCCAGCTCGGCGCCTGACATGCTGCGCCATATTCCAGGCGTAACCATTTCCGGTGGTAGCCGTGCAAACGGACAAGACATCAGCATGCGTGGCTACGATCGCCGTGGCGTTTTGGTTCTGGTTGATGGCGTTCGTCAAGGCACCGACACCGGCCATCTGAACGGCACGTTCCTCGATCCCGCATTGATCAAACGCGTTGAAGTGGTTCGTGGTCCTGGAGCAATGCTGTACGGCAGCGGCGCATTGGGCGGCGTGATCTCGTATGAAACCGTTGATGCCGCAGACCTACTGATGCCGGGCAAAAACACCGGTTACCGCGTATTTGGCACCGCAGGCACACAGGATCACAGCCTAGGCATGGGCGCCAGCGCCTACGGTAAAACCGATGACTTAGACGGCATCATCTCATTCAGCACCCGCGATCGCGGTAATCTGCGCATGAGCAACGGTTTTGACTCTCCTAACGATGAAACCATCAGTAACGTGCTGACCAAAGGCACGTGGACCATTGATGAAAACCAGTCATTGTCTGGCGATCTGCGTTACTACAACAACGCCGCACGCGAGCCTAAAAACCCGCAGACCGAAGACGCAGGCACCGGTAACGTCATGACCGATCGCTCCACCATTCAGCGTGATGCGCAGGCCAGCTACAGCTTAAAACCGGTTGGACAGGATTGGCTAGATGCCAAACTGACCGGCTATACATCCGAAGTCAAAATCAACGCCAGCCCAACCGGCACGTCTTATGAGAAACGTAAGCAAACCACCAACGGTGCCAAATTAGAAAACCGCAGCCGTTTGTTTGCTGACAGCTTTGCTTCTCACCTGCTGACTTACGGCACCGAAGCGTACAAGCAAAAACAAACCCCAGGCGGCGCGACCACCGGTTTCCCACAGGCTGACATCAAATTCGCCTCAGGCTGGTTACAGGATGAAATCACCCTGCGCGATCTGCCTGTCGATATCGTTGCCGGTACACGTTACGACAACTACAAAGGCAGCAGCGACGGCTACGACGACGTCAACGCTGACAAATGGTCATCCCGTGCGGCCATGACCATTAATCCAACTGATTGGCTGATGGTATTTGGTAGCTATGCGCAGGCGTTCCGCGCCCCAACCATGGGCGAGATGTATAACGACTCCCTGCACTTCCAGATGGGCCCAGGTATGGCGAACTACTGGAAGCCAAACCCGAATCTGAAGCCAGAAACGAATGAAACCCAAGAAGTTGGTTTCGGTCTGCGTTTTGATGACGTGCTGATGGCGAATGACTCCCTGAAATTCAAATCCAGCTACTTCGGCACCAAAGCCAAAGACTACATCAAAACGCAGGTCACCATGGATATGGGCTTCGTCAACGGTGGATTTGGTTGTATCGACTGTAGCACCACGTCAACCAACATCGACCGCGCCAAAATCTGGGGTTGGGATGCCGCCTTGGAATACCAAACCGATTGGTTCGGTTGGAATCTGGCCTACAACCGTACTCGCGGTAAAGATCAGAAAACCGGCGAATGGCTCGACAACATCAACCCAGACACCGTCACCAGCCAGCTGAATGTACCTATCAGCAATACTGGTTTCTCAGTGGGCTGGGTCGGCACCTTCGCCGATCGTAACAATCAGGTCAACGCGGGTACTGCACCACAGGCTGGCTATGGCGTGAATGATTTCTACGTTAGCTACAAAGGCAAAGATTCGTTCAACGGTATGACTACCAGCGTCGTGCTGGGCAACGCCTTCGACAAAGAATATTACACATCACAAGGCGTGATTCAGGACGGTATCAACGGCAAGGTACTGGTTAGCTATCAGTGGTAATGAACGCATCGCAGCGATAAAAACCTCCCCCAATTTGGGGGAGGTTTAGCACATATAAAATAGGCACTACCCGTTTGATTGATTTATTTAAGCACCCTATCCCTATAAAGGAAGAGAAGATGAAACCTGCACTATATGAGCAATACCTGACTGCCAAAGAGCAGAACAGTGGAAAATATGCCCGCGATCTGGCTGCTATCCTGAACGTGAGCGAAGCCGAATTAACTCATGCCCGCGTGGGCCATGATGCACGTCGCTTAAATGCGGATGCTCGTACTTTGCTGGCGGCGCTTGAAGCCGTGGACGAAGTTAAAGCGATTACGCGTAACGAATATGTCGTTCACGAACAGCTGGGCAGCTACGAAAACCAGCATCTGCACGGCCATGCGGGTTTGATCCTCAATCCGGGCAGCATCGATCTGCGCTTATTCTTACAGCATTGGACCAGCGCCTTTACACTGACCGAAGAGAGCCGCAACGGCGAGCGCCACTGCATTCAGTTCTTTGATGCTCAGGGCGATGCGCTGCATAAAGTCTATACCACGCCGAACACCGATATTGCCGCTTGGAACGATCTGATTGGCCGTTTTGTCAGTGATGAAAATCCTGCGTTAGAGATCGCACCAGCGTCCTCCGACGTGAAAAATAGCAACGTGGATAATCAGGTTATCGACGCTGAATGGCGCGCCATGACCGATGTTCACCAATTCTTCCAGCTGCTGGGACGCCATAATCTGTCTCGCCAGCAGGCTTTTGCCGCCGTGGGCGATGACCTCGCATATCGCGTGGATAACAGCGCGCTGACCCACCTACTGAACACCGCTAAAGCAGACCAAAACGAAATTATGGTTTTCGTCGGCAACCGTGGCTGTGTACAGATTTTCACCGGCAAAATCGAACGCGTGGTTCCACACCACGAATGGATCAATATCTTCAACTCCCGCTTCACTCTGCACTTAATCGAAACCGCGATTGCAGAAAGCTGGATCACCCGTAAACCAACCAAAGACGGTTTTGTTACCAGTCTGGAACTGTTTGCCGAAGATGGCACCCAGATCGCCCAACTGTTCGGCCAACGTACCGAAGGCCAGCCAGAACAAGAACAGTGGCGCACCCAGATTGATGGCCTGCCACGTCTGAATGGAGTTGCCGCATGACATTAGCCCGCCGCTTTGCGGCGGTGCTTTCTGCACCGCTGATGGTTGTATTCTCTCTGAACGCCGTCGCAGCCGACCGCATCGTTAGCGTCGGCGGTGACGTCACTGAAATTGTTTATGCGCTGGGCGCAGGCGATCGTCTGGTTGCCAGAGATACAACAAGTACCCTTCCCGCTGCCAAAAATCTGCCTGACGTAGGCTATATGCGCCAGCTCAACGCTGAAGGCATTCTTTCCCTAAAACCAACCATGGTGTTAGCCAGCGAACTGGCGGAGCCTTCTCTGGTGCTGCGTCAAATCGCGGATGTGGGTGTGAAAGTCGTTCCCGTCAGCGGTGAAGCCTCGCTCGACAACGTACCGCACAAAATTCAGCAGGTCGCCAGCGCACTTAATCTAGAAAAGCAAGGCGCAGCGGTCACGCAAAAATATGAGCAGCAGCTGGCCGCCGTGCCACGTACCCCGCTCAAAACTAAGGTGCTGTTTATCCTTAGCCACGGCGGCATGACGCCAATGGCGGCTGGTCAAGATACCGCTGCCGATTCAATCATCAAAGCCAGCGGCGCGCAAAACGCGATGCAAGGTTTCTCTCGCTATCGTCCACTGTCGCAAGAAGGTGTCGTGGCCAGTGCCCCGGACCTTGTTCTGATCACCAGCGATGGTTTCAAAACCTTGGGCACCGTGGATAAAGTTTGGGCGTTACCAGGTATGGCATTAACCCCTGCGGCTAAAAACAAACAGATTCTGGTGGTTGACGATATGGCGCTGCTTGGATTTAGCTTAGAGACACCGGCTGCACTAGCGGCGCTGCGTGAAGCGGCGGAGCGAGCACAGAGATGACAAAAGTATCGCCACGCATTGCATTCAGCGTACTCATCGTCCTGCTGGTGGCGCTGGGTTTAGGTTCCGCCAATTTAGGTGCCCTACGCCTTTCATTTCATACTCTGTGGGAAACACCGCTAGATGATGCGATGTGGCAGGTTTGGCTGAATATTCGTCTGCCGCGCGTTTTACTCGCCACGGTAGTCGGCATTGCGTTGGCGGTGTCCGGTGCCATCATGCAAGGCCTGTTTCGCAACCCGCTGGCCGATCCGACCTTATTAGGCATCAGCAGCGGCGCATCACTGTGCGTTGCGCTAGTGATTGTGATGCCAATGACGCTGGCACCTACGTTGGCACTTTATAGCCACATGCTGGCGGCCTTTGGCGGCAGCCTGTTTATCTCCCTGCTCATTTACGGCCTCAGCCGTGGCGGGCACGGTTCGCTGTCTCGTTTATTGTTAGCCGGTATTGCCATCAATGCGCTGTGCTTTGCCTTGGTGGGCGTTCTTAGCTACATCAGCAATGACCAGCAACTGCGTCAGTTCTCTCTCTGGAGCATGGGCAGTTTAGGGCAAGCGCAATGGGGAACGCTGCTCGCGGCCTCCTCGTTGATCATTCCTGCCAGCGTAGCGGCCCTGCTGATGGCCCGCCGCCTAAATCTTTTACAGCTTGGCGACGAAGAAGCTCATTACTTAGGGATTAACGTGCCTAAAACCAAGCGCCAGCTTCTGCTATTGAGCGCAGTCTTAGTGGGCGCAGCCGTGGCGGTCAGCGGCGTGATTGGCTTTATTGGCTTGGTGATCCCCCACTTGGTGCGTATGCGTTTAGGCGCAGACCACCGTTGGCTGCTTCCCTGCTCGGCATTGGGTGGAGCCTGTTTATTATTAACCGCAGATACGCTGGCCCGTACATTGATATCTCCAGCGGAAATGCCCGTTGGCATGCTGACCAGCTTGATCGGCGGCCCTTACTTTTTGTGGCTGATTCTACGTCAAAAGGAGTTTAGCGTTGGATAAGCAATCTGAAATCCGTCTTACCCCCGCAGCGCTACAGGCGCACAACATAAGTTACCATCTGGGTCAGCATCGGCTGATAAAGCAGGTTTCGCTCTCTTTACAGAGCGGTGAAATGGTGGCGATTATCGGCCCTAACGGCGCAGGAAAATCGACGCTGATGCGCTTGCTGACCGGTTTTTTACCACCGAGCGAAGGCCACTGTGAATTGCAGGGTCAGCCGTTGGTAGAATGGAGTCCGCGCCAGTTAGCGCGCACCCGCGCCGTTATGCGCCAGCATAGCGATCTCGCTTTTGCTTTTAGCGTGCGAGAAGTAGTTGCGATGGGCCGTTCCCCCTATCCAAACCAAGGGCGCGAAGGCGAGCACAATCAGCGTGCGGTTGAACATGTGATGGCGCAAACCGGCTGTGATGTTCTCGCTGACCGCGATTATCGCGCACTCTCCGGCGGCGAACAGCAGCGCGTTCAACTGGCTCGCGTGTTAGCCCAGCTTTGGCAGCCTGAGCCACAACCGCGTTGGCTGTTCTTAGATGAACCCACCTCGGCGCTCGATCTCTATCATCAACAGCAAACGCTGAGATTGCTGAAATCGCTGACCCGCAGCGAACCGCTCGGCGTTTGTTGTATTCTGCACGATTTAAATTTGGCCGCGCTGTACGCCGATAGAATTCTGCTACTGCACCAAGGCCAACTGGTGGCACAAGGTACACCGCAAGAGGTGTTAAACGGTGAAACGCTAACTCGTTGGTATCATGCTGATTTGGGTGTTATGCCGCATCCTGAGTGCGGGGAACCGCAGGTATACTTAAGGCGCTAGCGCGCTACATTAACCCTGCGCAGGCGACATCGCCTTCATCTGAAACCTTCATATTAGGACGGTGAAGGTTTTCGTCCGCCAATCAACAAACACGTTTCTATAAAACGGTTGGCGTAGGCGTCCGAGTAGAGGTTGCCAGCGCGCAACCTCTACACTCTCGCGCTTTTGACTGAGCCGTTTGGCCGACCGGCCTCGGAGCGTACATCCTGTACGCCCTCAACCTGCCACCAGCGTCCCTGCTGGCGGCTCTAAAATGCATTTCATCTAACACAGAAAAGACAAAATATAATCTTGTCTTATTGATTGTTTAAGTCTTGGCTGAGAGAGCCGCCGGTACAAGGATGTACCGGCGGAGTTTGGGGCGCCCTGGACGGGCGATACCAAACCGGAGTGGAGATGGCATCTCGGATAAAAGCGCGAGGATTGAAGGGCCGCGCGCTGGCGCCCCTCATCGGTCGCCTCCCCCAGCGATATTATAAAAACACAACGGCTAGCGGGCGAACGAAACCTTACACTAAATGAGCATATCGTTATGTGCTCGGGATTTTAATCCTATCGCCCTAACTCGAACACGATATCTCCAACGTCTTACCCCATTCCGGCGGCAACGCGCTTAAATCATCGAAAGCGGCATCGTCTTCATAAGGATTTAATAGCCCCTGATGCAGGCGGGTGAGCACGCTAATGTCATCCTTTTCCGCCGCTTCAATCGCATTTTGCGCCAAATAGTTGCGTAAGATCCGTTTAGGGTTTACCGATTTCATTTGCGTTTGGCGCGTTGCGTCGTCCACGCTGTCCTGTTGCAAACGTAAGCGCCACTTGCGGTGCCATGCATCAAAAGCGTCACGATCGAGGAAATCATCGCGCAGGGCCATTTGGTTTTCAGCCACTTCTACGTGGCTTAACTGGCGGAAAGTGCGCGTATAGTCCCGCCCTTCTTTGGCCATCAGGCTGAGAAGTTCGGTCAGCAAATCGTTATCTTGATTGTCTCGGCTAAAGAAACCCAGTTTCTTACGCATTTGTTCGCCAAAAGCCACCATCAGCGCAGGCTCATAAGCATCAAGTGCACCACGAATTTGGTCGGCAGTCATCAGGCCAGAAAGCGCCTGCCCCAAACGATGTAGATTCCAATAAGCCACCGCAGGCTGATTATCAAACGCATAGCGTCCCTGATAGTCAGAGTGGTTGCAGATAAAGCCGGGTTGGTAATCGTCGAGGAAGGCATAGGGGCCAAAATCAATGGTCAGTCCCAGAATCGACATATTGTCGGTATTCATCACTCCGTGTGCAAACCCTTGCGCTTGCCACAGCGCGATCAGGCGCGCCGTTCGCTCGGCGATATCACGCAGCCAAAGTACATAGCGATCTTTTTCATCAACCAGATGCGGCCAATGATGGCGAATCGCGTAATCTGCCAGCTTTCGTACTTCATCAGGCTGTTCGCGATAATAGAAGTGCTCAAAATGACCAAAACGCAGATGGCTTTCCGCGATGCGCATCAGCATGGCACCGCGTTCTGGCTGCTCACGGAAAACAGGCTGCTGGCTGGTGACAATACTCAGGGCTCTGGTCGTCGGAATGCCGAGATGGTGCAGTGCTTCGGAAGCGAGGAATTCGCGGATCACCGATCGCAATACCGCGCGGCCGTCACCCATTCTTGAATAAGGCGTTAGACCCGCACCTTTGAGATGCCAATCGTATTTGCGCCCGTCGGGTAGCTGTTGTTCGCCGAGCAAAATACCGCGACCATCGCCCAATTGCCCCGCCCACACTCCAAATTGGTGCCCACTGTAAACCTGAGCGAGAGGATTCATTCCCGGTAATAGCGCTTCTCCGCGCAAAACTGCGGCCGATTCACTGGTAAAAAAATCGGGGCTCAGACCTAAATCATCGGCTAAAGGCTGGCTGTAATACAGTAAACGCGCATCTTTAAGCGGCGTTGGCTTTAGCTCGGTATAAAAACCCGCAAGCTCATCGTGGTAGCTATTAATAAACTGAGTCATGTGCCCTCTTGTTTTCACCGCATTTGATTACAGTGTAGAGGGCATGACTCGATATAAACACCGGTACTCTGTGTGGGTATGGCGGGTTTATTTCACTTGCTGCGATAGCCACTGCTTCAGTTCACGCAGCTCAGCCTGTTGTTCAGGGAATTCCTGCGCTAGCTGTTCCACAATGGCACCAATTTCATCGCTACGATAAGCCACCTGATGCAAACGCTCGGCAAGCATTTCTAGCGGTGCGGGATTTAAGCTGTCGGTAAACATCTGTGCCCGCGTAATGAGTCCACGTTCAATGTCAAAGTGCAGTTCAACGCCGCCCCACACAAAGCGTTCATCTAACTGATGCGTGAACGATGGCGCTTGACCAAAGTTCCATGCCCAACTGCTTTGCTTTAGGAACTGCTCGCTGAAATTAGGCAAATCAGGCTCATAGCGCGGTGAAATATGTTCAGCTTCAACGCGCTCACCATAGTGTTCGAAGAATGCTTCCGCGATCGCCGTGCAGATTTTCTCATGGGTAATATCAGGCATCAATTCCACCAGATTTGCCACACGGGAACGCACTGACGTAATCCCTTTCGCCTGTAGTTTTTTCGGATCGGGATGCAGGTAATTAGCCAAACGACTTAGATCGGCATTCAGCAGCAGCGTGCCATGATGAAAACCGCGATCCATGGTTTCACGATACGCTGAACCGGAAACTTTGCGCTCGCCATCCGCGGTAGTGACCACTAAGTCATTGCGACCCGAGGCATCGGCAACAAGACCTAGACTGCGTAAGGCAGTAAGAATAATGCCGGTTGAAATTGTTTTATCGTATTCAGGCTTACCGGCCATAAAGGTAAAGCAGGTATTACCTAAATCGTGGAATACCGCGCCGCCACCGCTGCTTCGGCGGGCTAATTTCACGCCATCCTCGCTCATGCGTCGAGTATTACACTCTTTCCACGGATTTTGCGCTCGCCCAATCACCACTGTATCGTTATTGCGCCACAAAAATAACACCCGCTGCGTGGGCGCCATTTGACGAAATATGCACTCCTCCACCGCCAAATTAAACCAAGGATCATAAGAGTCTGAAATCAATAAGCGTAAAGTGGTCATCCGTCAATTCCGGTTATTCTTTGCATAGAGAATATAATAACATTTCGCCGCGCTAACTGCGGCAAGAATGGGCTATCTTGGCGTTATATCCGTATAAAAAAACGCCCAAATTAAGGGCGTTTTGAATAATTAGGATTATAACTAAAAAACTATATGACTAAAAAACTATATGACTGCAAAACTATAAGCGTCTTGCCTGCCAATAGACTTTGCGCCAATAAACATTATCTAATGAAGAACGGGTAACGCCCTTACTGGTTGAGGCGTGAATAAAGGTTTCATCGGTATCGTAAATACCCACATGTAAACCGTTTTCACCACCGCCGGTTTTGAAAAAGACCAGATCGCCCGGCATCAGTTCGTCACGGTCAACTTTCGTACCCAGCGACGTTTGTTGCTTGGTGGTACGAGGCAGCTGCATTTCAAAACGGTCGCGGAAAGTGCGATAGACAAATCCTGAGCAGTCAACGCCGTTACGCTCTAAGCCACCGTATCGATAAGGCGCACCGTGCCATTGGCGTAGCTGATCGTTCAACTGCGCCACCACGGCGATTGAATCAGATAATTTTCCGCTTGGTGGCGGCGCATTATGGCTACAGCCTGCCAACACCAAACTTGCCACTACCACTAAAAAACCAAGACGCATAATTTCCCTTTTGCTTATCTTATTTACCTAGCCATAACCTAGGTTCTTTCTCATTGGTAAATTGTACGAATTATCTACATATTTACGTGCTAAGTCAGAATTATGCAAATTTAGCGTGATTTTTTTGCTACGTCAGCGGGAATTTTAGAATATCCGCATTTATTAACTGTAAATGAGCATGTCTGTGTAATACTGACGCTAATGAAATCTGACTCAAGGTGCGCACGATGAAAAAACTGACTTTAAAAGACCTGAATGAAAGCCAGCTACAGCGAGTACAAGTAAGACAGGCTCAGGCCAGAAAAAGTTTAGATCGCCCGCTAACCAATGCCGAAAAAGGCAAAATCAAAGATGAGATGTTGAAAGAAATTGCGTTAGAGATGGATAAAGAAGCCAAGAAAGTGCGCGCTGAGAAGAAAAAGCAAAAAGTGGTTCCTAGCGATGAAACCTTTAGCTGGTCTAAAAACAACCACACGCGTGGTTTACGCTAATCTCCTTTCGATCCGGCTCCCTGCTCATGCGGGTGGGGAGTATCCTGTTTGCCGCTCGTAATTAACCAAACGCCTGCTAATATGGCGATTACGCCTGCCGTTTTAGTCCAGCTCACCGTTTCATTCAGCCAAGGTAACGCAATCGCCGCCACGTAAACCAAGGCATAGCTTAAACTTAACAGCGGATACGCTCGGCTGAGCGGTAAATAGCGCAGAGCACAAAACCAGCACACCATCGACAGCACATAGCCCAAGATCCCTAGGCTTACCACCAGCAACGGTGTCGCGTAGGCAAGAAGAAAAGTCAGCGGCTCAATCTCTAGCGACGAAATAATCGGTATATCCGCCATACCAGACTTCATCAGCACCTGCGCCACACTCACCAAAACAATGCTGCACGCGGCCCAAACATAGCCTTTTTTCATCACAGTCCACGACTCATTAGATAGATACCCAGCATAATTAACGCCACCCCACACCAATGCCGCACACCGGCTTTCTCACCAAACCAATAGTGAGCGCACAGCGTGATCAGAACAAAGTTAATACTCAGCATCGGATAGGCAATGCCCAGCGGCAGACGCTGCAACACCAGCAGCCAGAGCAGCATGGCGATGCCGAGCGAGCAACAGGCAGCGAGTAACCAGCGTAACGTTGTGGCTAAGCGTGAAGACGGTGGGCGCTGTTGCCAGCACACCACCGCTTGTTTTTGGCAAAGTTGCCCGCCGCAGGTAAAAACGCTGGCGAGCAGAAGGAGCAAGTAACTCATTATTCGCTTTTCTTGTAGAACAGCACGACGTAACGACCTCGTTGTTCAACGCTATCGGCCTTAGGTAAGCCTTCGTGATCGAGTGTTTCATCTCGAGAGAGATGGATCATCAGGCTCACGTTGCCCTCTTTGCGTGCGTTGGCTAACCATCCTGCAAATTCGTCTTTATTGATGCGATGGCCTTTGGCATCAGGATACCCCAAGCCATATCTCAACTCACCCGAATAATCAAACATCAGAATATCGCTGCGTTTGAGTTCCCACGCGAGCCCAGCGGCAATCCCTACCTCATCGCTTAATACAAAGCGACTGTTGGCTAACTGCGGCATCATGTCGTCAATAAAAGCCTGAGGGTTTTTGCTGTTCTCGATCTTCTGCGGAATCGCCTGCGCGATGAGCAAGCCTAACACCAGCGGGCATACCGCCGACCATAGCCAGTTTTTGCCGCCTCGTACCAGCGCAATCACGCCGAAGAGCGACCAGCCTGCAAAGCAAACCACGCCTATAAGGATAGTGCTTAACTCACCCTGCTCGCCGGTTCCATACAATGGCGATTCAAAGTGGCCTAACGCCATCACCGAGACGGCAGTTGCTCCCACCACGCCAAACAGGATGTTAATCACCGCGTTGACTTTAAACGTGCGCCATTGCCCTTTCGCTACCAGCTCGGAAGCATAGTGCGCCATCAGCAACGCCAGCGGTGCCATACAAGGCAAAATGTACGTCGGCAGTTTGCCTTTCGCGATGCTAAAGAACAGGAACGGCATCACCAGCCAACTGAGCAGGAAGAATCTGTCTGGATGGAAACCACGCCAGCCGTGACGAATAGCCCCCGGCAATAGCGCTAACCACGGCATCACACCGGCAACCAGCACCGGTAAATAGTACCAGAACGGCGCTTTGTGCTGAGCATCAGACTCGGCGAAACGCTGGATATGCTCAACCCAGAAGAAATAATTCCAGAAATCAGGCTCGCGCAGATAAATACTCCACGCCCACGGAGCACTCAGGATCGCAGCCACCACCACCGCGATGGGCCCAAACAAAAACAGCTCTTTAACCCGTTTCTGTTGGATCACAATCGGCAGAACGCTGATAACCGGCAACGCTAAGGCTAAGAACCCTTTGGTCATAAAGCCCATGCCACAGGCGATGCCGAGCAGTGCATAGGCACCGATTTTGGCTTTCGGCGTGGTTGCTTTTAAGGTGAGATAGAAACTCACCATCGCCGCCGACATCCACAGCGTGATCATCGGGTCAAGCACGCTATAGGTGCCAACCGCATATACCAAGAACATGCTGAAATAGATGACCGCCGCCAAAATCGCCGTGCGGCTGTTTTTCCAAATCAGCATGGCCAGCCAATAGACTAGCAGCGTGCTGAGCGCGGTACAGAATACTGAACCGAAACGCACCGCAAAGTTGTTGTCACCAAATAACCATTGGCTAATATTGTTAATCCAATACCCAGCGACTGGCTTTTCAAAATAGCGAAGCCCCAGTAAATGGGGCACGGTCCAATCGCCGCGAGCAAGCATCTCGCGACTTATTTCTGCATAACGGGTTTCATCTGGCTGCCAAAGTGGACGCCAATTCAGAGGTAACAGGTACAGCAAGGCGAACAATAAGCCGGACAGTGTTTTAATCACTCTCACAAAGACGTCTCCGCTGGGTTTTCTACAGCAGGAGCCTGACAACCGAGCCAGCCCTCCCGCCCTTCAAATGATGAACGAACGATACGTCCCGTTGGGAGCTGCGCCCTATCGTTTGGCAACAGCGCAGACAACGGGCAAAATTCGATGTTTTCGGCTTTTAATCGGATCAGTAACTGCTCAAACATGTCAGCTTTTACGATCCCTTCAACTTCGGCATGAATGGTATAGACGGGAGTCCCTTTGTCGTTTTTGATCGCATCGATGATGAAATCATTAAACTGAGCGTCGGTCGTTACCGTCCCTACCGCTTCATCGTAGGTTGGCAGCGTAACGGGGATTTGCACCGTGCCGTGTTGGCCGTTACTCAGTTGAGGAATGAACGGCTGCGTCCCTCGGCAATCGCTGTTGTAGCGCATGCCGTAGGATTGCTTCATATCGACAACGCGCTGATCGGCACGCCAGCCCGCTACCGCTGAACAATCCACCGCATAGCCTAAAATGCGCTGCATTTCCGCTAGACCGCGTTCAAACTCACGCTTGAGCCGCGCATCAGACCAGCTGCCTACGTTCTTTTGCCAGCCGTGATGATCCCAGGAGTGCAGCCCCACTTCATGCCCCGACGTCGCGGTATGACGAATGATAAGCTCGTGAGGTTTACCAATTAATTTGCCTGGCCAGCAGGTGCCGGCCAGTAAAATATCCCATCCATACAGCGAAGCGGCCTGAGAACGAAGCATCTTCCACAAAAAGCGCGGTTTCAGCAGACGCCATAAATGACGTCCCATATTGTCTGGTCCCACGCTAAAGAAAAAGCTCCCTAAGACTTCATGCTTTTGTAGCATGGTTAATAACTGCGGCACCCCATCACGGGTACCGCGAAACGTATCAACGTCAATTCTCAGGCCAACCCGTTTCATTGTGCCTCACCGCTGAGATCCACCGTACGCAGGAAGTAATCCAGCGTTTCTTCAACGGTCTGTTTCATTTCTACCGTTGGAGCCCAATTTAACAGGCGCTTAGCGTTGGTGATGCTTGGTTTACGATGCTCAACGTCCTGATAGCCTTTACCGTAGTAGCTGCTGCTTTCAATTTCTTTGAAACCGGCAAACGGCGGGAAGTGGGAACGCAGTGGATGATTTTCAAAACAATCCAACAGCATCTCACCCAGTTCACGAATGCTGGCTTCGTTATCTGGATTACCGATGTTGATAATTTGCCCGTTACAGTTGTCGTCTTTGTTCTCAATAATTCGGAACAGCGCTTCGATACCGTCGCTGATATCGGTGAAGCAGCGTTTCTGCGCACCGCCGTCCACCAGCTTAATCGGAGAACCTTCAACCAGATTCAGGATCAACTGAGTGATCGCACGAGAGCTGCCGATACGCGCCGCATTCAGGTTATCCAAACGTGGCCCCATCCAGTTAAACGGACGGAACAGCGTAAAGTTAAGCTCGTTCTTAGCACCGTAAGCCCAAATAACGCGGTCTAACAGCTGCTTAGATACCGAGTAAATCCAGCGCTGTTTGTTGATTGGGCCAACAATCAGGTTAGAAGTATCTTCATCAAAGTCTTTATCGTTGCACATGCCATACACTTCTGACGTGGATGGGAACACGATACGTTTTTGATATTTCACGCAGTCACGCACAATCTTCAGGTTTTGTTCAAAGTCTAACTCGAACACTTTCAATGGATTGCGGGTATATTCAATCGGCGTAGCAATCGCAACCAGCGGCAGGATCACGTCACATTTTTTGATGTGATATTCGATCCACTCATTGTGGATGCTGATATCGCCCTCAACGAAGTGGAAACGCGGGTTGCCGATAAAGCGCTCAATAGCATCAGAGCCGATATCCAAACCGTAGATATCAAAATTATCATCTTGCAACAGACGTTCTGTCAGATGGTTACCGATAAAGCCGTTTACGCCCAGAATCAGTACACGCGTGCGGCGTTTGATCAGGCTGTTCGGCTTATCCCACAGGCGAACTTTCGCCACAATGCCCATCTCGTTAGCCAGCTGAGAGCCCTGCGCATATAAACCGGCATCGCTTTGTCCGGTGACGATCTCCAGCGCATTTTCACCGCAGGCGATAACCAGCGGTTTAGCCGACAGCACTGTACCCGGCTTGCTGCCAGATTTGTCTTCAACCACACGGCTACGCCATACGGTGATTTTTCTATCACCTAAATAGCTGAATGCACCCGGATAAGGTTCGGTCACGGCACGAACCAAGTTGTGAATCACTGCCGCTGGTTTGCGCCAGTCAATCAGGCCATCAGCTGCGGTACGACGGCCAAAGTAAGTCGCCTGAGATTCGTCTTGAGCCGTGGTTTTCACGTCGCCATTTTTGATTAACGGTAGCTGCTGACCTAACAGAGCAACCGCCGCATCGCGAATTTTGCTGTGCAGCGTCAGTGCCGTGTCGTCGGCAGCAATATCTACCGCTAATTGCCCTGCGATATCGCCGGCATCCGCTTTACGCGTCATTTGATGCAGCGTAACGCCGGTTTGTGTTTCACCCTGTACCAGCGCCCAGTTAACCGGTGCGCGGCCACGATATTTAGGCAACAGTGAGCCATGCAGATTCCAACTACCGCGAGGCGCGATATCCAGAATGTCCTGGCACAGCATATTGCGGTAGTAGAATGAGAAAATAACGTCTGGCTTCAGCGCCTTAATGCGATCGATCCACAGCGGATGATTCACATTATCTGGTGCGTAAACAGGCAGCTCCATTTCGGCTGCAACACGCGCAACTGAACCATAGAAATGGTTCTCACCCGGTTCGTCCGTGTGGGTAAATACGGCAGAGATTTCATAACCCGCATCTTTCAGCGCTTTCAGTCCTGCACAGCCGATATCATGGTAAGCAAATACAATGGCTTTCATTACTCTTCTTCCTGTTGATCAACAGATTCATGGGTCTTCAACGCGTCTGCGGAGACAATTTTTTGCACAAAATAACGTGGACGTGCACGCACATCGTTATAGATACGTCCGATGTACTCGCCCAATAACCCCAGCCCAACGAACTGAGCACCGATAAAGGTAAACAGCACGGCAAACAGCGTGAATACCCCTTCGGCGGCCCATGTTGGTCCAAAAATCAAACGCATCGCGATAAGTAAGACCGCCAGAGTGAAGCCGGAAAGCGCAATGACGCTGCCGACAATACTCAAAAGACGCAAAGGCGTGGTGGTCAAACAGGTCACGAGGTCATACATCAGATTGATAAGCTTTAAGAAGCTGTACTTTGATTCCCCAAACTCACGCTCATCGTGGCGAACATCGATTTCAATGGTTCGACGCGCAAAGGTATTGGCCAGAATAGGAATAAAGGTGCTGCGTTCGTGGCAATGCAACATGGCTTCAATGATGGGACGGCGGTAGGCACGCAGCATACAACCGTAATCTCCCATAGATTTGCCGGTGGCTTTTTGGATCATCATATTGATCATCTTAGAGGCCGTTTTGCGGAACCACGTGTCTTTGCGTTTGGCACGAACGGTGCCCACCACGTCATAGCCCTGCTCTGCCGTTTCAACCAAGCGAGGGATCTCTTCCGGTGGATTTTGTAAATCCGCATCGAGGGTAATAATTAAATCGCCAGAAACCTGATTGAACCCCGCCATGATGGCCGAATGTTGACCATAATTACGGTTTAAAAGCACAGCAACAATATGGTTTTCTGGGATCTCAGCCGCCTGAGTTAATATTTCCGCAGAAGCATCATGGCTACCGTCATCAATCAAAATAATTTCATACGGCTTATTTAACAGTTCACATGCCGCATGGGTACGCTTAATTAAAATAGGCAAACTTTCCTGCTCGTTAAAAACAGGAATAACCACGGACACTTTTTTTATCGTGTTATCCGTACTTTTATTAACTTCACTATTACTCACTACAGGACTCCAGAATGTCAGATATTGCCTGAACGACGCGATCCACATCGCTGTCTTGCATATCAGGGAACAGAGGTAAGGTCATCAAACTCGCCGAGTTCCATTCGGTATTAGGTAAACTAAGCTCAGGGTATTTTTCCCGATAATATTTTTGGGTGTGCGCAGCGCGGAAATGCAGGCCGGTGCCGATGCCATGCTCTTTCAGCTTTTCCATCATGGTATTGCGATCGATACCGCATAAATCTTTATCCACACGCACCATAAACAGGTGCCATGCATGATGATGTGGGTATTCTGGAACGGTGAGCGGCAACAAAGGTGAACCTTGCAGCGCCTTGCTATAACGAGCAGCCAGCGCTTGGCGACGCGCATTCATCGCAGGCAGTTTTTCCAACTGAACTAACGCAATCGCCGCATTGATATCCGCTAAATTGTATTTATAGCCCGGTGCGACAACTTCGGCCTGCGGTTTGCGCCCCAGCGCTTGGCGATCGAAGGCATCCACCGCGAGCCCGTGAAACTTGAAGCAACGAACTTTATCCGCCAGTTCATCATCATCAGTGACCACCATGCCACCTTCGGCACAGGTCATATTTTTGATGGCGTGGAACGAGAAAATCGCGGTTCCCTGTGAGCCAATCATTTCATCACCAAAACGTGTGCCGACCGCATGGGCCGCATCTTCAATCAGTGGAATATTGTGTCGTGCCGCAATCTCTCTTAACGCCGTTAAATCCGCAGGAGCACCCGCATAGTGAACCGGAATAATTGCCTTGGTTTTTTCGGTAATGGCCGCTTCAATCTGAGCGGGCTGAACCATCAAGGTATCCCTGTCAACGTCAACCATCACCGGCTCTGCGCCCAGCAGAGTAATGATATTAATCGTCGACACCCATGTTTGGGATGGGGTGATCACCTCATCGCCTGCGCCAATGCCCAGCGCCATCAACGTCACGTGCATTCCGCCGGTGGCAGAGCTCACGGCAATGGCGTGTTTCGCACCAACGTACTGACTAAAAGCAGATTCGAGCTGCTGGCATTTCGGCCCTGTGGTGATCCAACCTGAACGTAATACCTCAGCAACCGCAGCGATTTCATCCTCCCCCATTGAGGGGACTGAAAATGGGAGAAACTCTTTCATCCGTTACCTTATATTTATTCTATGCCGAGGACTCAATTTGAAGCACTTAATCAAAGCTACAACAAATACCAAAGCGTGTCTTAGCGCTTGTCTATGTTAAGAATAAGTATAAAAGCTTAGATTAACATTAAGATAAACGCAGACTAAACATAGCGGATGATGGGGAAAAAGTATGGAATTGGTTGAGGGAATATTGATTTAAGTGAATTAAATCGAAAATTTAACGAAATGGTTTATTAAATATTTACTTATCCTGCTATTAATTTTCTTAACTATATTTAATATTGGGTCTAGTACCCTAAATAATAGGCGTTGCTTCACATAAGGCCTCAGACTTTGAACAATGCTTGCGCTGGCCACTACGGGGCGAGGCAGCTTCAAGTATGAAGGGTATAAACAAACCAGCGTTGCCCCTCACTCTCCAACTCACGAAAGTCTATTTCAAACAACGCAGAAAGATTTTGCACCGTCATCACGTCCTTTGCGGCCCCTTGGCTCGAAACGACGCCAGACTTGAGCATCCACACCTGCTGTGCGTGTCTCTGGGTATGATTCAAATCATGCGCACTGACGATGACACTAATCCCAAGCTGCGTCAGCTGTACGAGCAACTGATCTACCGCTGCCTGCTGGCTGATGTCCAAGCTATTCATTGGCTCATCCAGCAACAAAAGCGATGCTTGGGGATTGAGCGTTGGCCAGATTTGCAAACACACCGCGGCAATTCGCACCCTCTGCCACTCGCCACCGGAGAGATGGGTCAATGGTCGGGCAAGTTTATCACTTAAGTTGAGCGTTTCTGCCAGATAGCCGACCACGCCATCAGCAAGCTCAGCGTCACAGCCTGCGGGCTGGTGCAGCGCCAGAAACTGAAAAACAGGCATCACTGCGCTGGGTTGTTGTTGCTGATGTAGATAGGCGCGATAGCGGGCCAGCTCGGTCGCGGTGAGTTTTTCAATATCGATCTGATTAAGCATGATCGTGCCTTCACCGGGTAAGATACCGGCGATGCGCGATAGCAACGTGCTTTTACCTGCGCCATTCGGCCCAATGATGTGAATAAGCGCCCCACGATTTACCTGTGCGCTAAAAGGTAGCAAACGGCTCCCTGCGGAAACATTGTGTAGAGAAAGGCAGTTCAGCGAAAGCAGATCTCTGTTTTGGTTCATCATTAGGCTTTGACACTCCGTGGTCGTAACAGCATCCAGATAAAAACAGGTGCGCCGAGAGAAGATGTCACTACCCCAATCGGCAGCTCGGCGGAGAAAAGTGCAACACGCGCCACCACATCGGCAAACAGCAACACACCGGCACCGCCCAGCGCACAGGCAGGCAAAAGTGCACGATGATCGGTGATCCCCATCAGCCGCAGCATATGCGGTACCACTAATCCGACAAAACCAATCACGCCCGCGAGAGCAACGCTAACGCCAACTAACCAGCCAATCGCCACCACGAGTAAATTACGCCACACCACCAGTGAAAGCCCGAGCTGGCGCGCTTGGATATCGCCCAAAGACATCAGGTTTAGCACTTTGCCTTGATACAGCAGCCAAACGAATACCGGAATGAGCGCTAACACCAGCCATTTTTGACGCCAATCCACGCCGCTGAATCCGCCCATCAGCCAATACATCAGCTGGCGTAAATCTAAGCTGGAGCTAAAATAGACCGCCCACGTCATCACCGCGCTACAGGCAATACCGAGAGCAACGCCAATTAACAACAGCCGCGAATTTGTCAGCGATTTACGGTGTGCAAACACCATCAGCAAAGCGGTAATCGCCAGCGCGCCAATAATCGCACAGGTACTGAGAACCCACACGGGGAGCATACTTTGGCCGAGTAATACCGCTAATACTAGCGCCACGCCCGCGCCGTTAGAAACTCCTAAAAGCCCCGGTTCAGCCAGTGGGTTATCAAACAGCGCCTGCATCACCGCGCCGGATATTGCCAGCGCAGCACCGACGGCCATCACCGCTAGCACCCGAGGCAAACGGAGCTGCCACACGAAAAGCTGGGCACTTTCGCTTAACCACTGCGTGGGCCACATCCAGAGATCGCCCGCACACAGGCTCACCATCACCGCGAACAGCAAAAATAGCGTCAGGCACCACAATCGTCGGCGATCGTGCTGTTTCTGGCGCTGCTGTAAAAGGGAAAAATGTGAAAGTATTGGCGTGTCAGCGTTTGGCATAGGACTCATTAAAGAGATCTAATAAGAGGTTAGGTGTGGGTACAATAATAAAGCTTGGCTATTCATCGCCGTGATAAGGCTCAACAAATGTACCATCATGGCTATCTATTTCGTTAAAAAACCATACGCCATTAGGATAATCATCCAGCGTGACTAAATACATCACCCCTTCACTAAATTCTTCAACTTCAACAATTTTACCAATTCGGCGCGGGCCACCATCGGTTTTAACACTAACGAGGTCATTCACTTTCATCTATGCATTGTCTCGCGATATTTGGGTTGATGGACGTTAGATAAGAAAAAGGCCACCCGCAGGCGGCCTTTTTGTTTTGCGTATTACTCTTTCGGTGTCGCGTTCTCGACCCGGCTCTTGAGCTTCTGCCCCGGACGGAAAGTAACAACACGGCGCGCCGTAATCGGGATATCTTCCCCGGTTTTCGGGTTACGTCCCGGTCTCTGGTTTTTGTCGCGCAGATCAAAGTTACCGAAACCGGACAACTTAACCTGTTCACCATTTTCCAGAGCGCGGCGAACCTCTTCGAAAAATATTTCTACGAGGTCTTTGGCATCCCGTTTGCTAAGCCCAAGCTTCTCAAACAGGTGTTCAGACATTTCAGCTTTAGTAAGCGCCATAAGTTCAATCCCTCAAGGATGCTTGGAATCGCTGTTTTAATGCCTCTACACATTTTGCGACGGTAGCGGCAATCTCCTCTTCTTCCAGTGTACGGGTGGTATCTTGCAATACCAGACTGATAGCGAGGCTCTTATAACCCTCGGCAACACCCTTACCACGGTACACGTCAAACAAGTTTACGCCAACTACCTGATTTACGCCAACTTTCTTACACTCTGCCAAAATATCTTCTGCAGGGACATTTTCAGCCACCACAACGGCGATATCACGGCGGTTTGCAGGATAGCGTGAAACCTCGCGAGCCTGCGGAATACGGCGCTCTGCAAGGGCTTCCCACTCGATTTCAAATACCACGGTGCGACCGTTCAGATCCAGTTTACGTTCCAGATCGGGGTGAACAACACCAATGAAACCAACGCGTTTGCCTGCTAAATAAATTGCCGCACTCTGCCCCGGATGTAAGGCAGGGTTAGTTTCTGCTTTAAATTGGACGTCATCCAATTTACCGGTCAAATCTAAAATAGCTTCTAAATCACCTTTCAGATCGTAGAAATCAACAACCTGACGTTCCAAATTCCAGTGCTCTTCGTAACGGTTACCCGCGATCACACCGGCTAGCATGACATCCTGACGGATACCCAGATTAGCAGCAGTATCAGGAACAAAGCGTAGACCCGTTTCGAACAAACGTACACGAGACTGCTGACGGTTCTGATTATAGACCACCGCAGACAGCAAGCCGCTCCACAGAGACAGACGCATCGCTGACATTTCTACCGAGATTGGGCTTGGCAAAATCAGTGCTTCTTCTGCCGGGTGCAACAGCGCCTGAACCTTAGGATCAACAAAGCTATAGGTGATCGCTTCTTGATAGCCACGATCGACCAGCATGGTTTTCACACGTTTCAGCGGCAAATTCGCTTCACGGTGTGAAGTCATGATCAGGTCAGCTTTTACCGGCACATTTGGAATATTGTTGTAGCCGTAAACACGGGCCACTTCTTCCACTAAGTCTTCTTCGATTTCCATATCGAAACGCCAGCTTGGCGCGACAGCCTGCCAAGTATCATTGGCAAAGCTAACCTTACAACCTAAACGCTCAAGGATATCGGTAACCTGTGCATCTTCAACGTGATGGCCGATTAAGCGATCCAGTTTTTCACGACGCAGCGTGATCGTGGCGCGCTTAGGCAGCGTTGCTTCGTTGGTGACATCAATGACTGGGCCTGCTTGACCACCGCAGATATCAATCAGCAAACGCGTTGCACGCTCCATCGCCGCAGCCTGCAATGCCGGATCCACGCCGCGTTCGTAGCGGTGAGAAGCATCGGTATGCAGACCCTGACGGCGTGCACGACCGGTGATGGACAGCGGGTTGAAGTACGCACATTCCAGCAGAACGTCTTGCGTCTCTTCGTTCACGCCAGAGTGTTCACCACCGAAAATACCGCCCATCGCCAGCGCTTTTTGCTGATCGGCAATCACTAAGGTATCAGCCGCAAGCGTGGCTTCATTGCCGTCCAGCAGAGTCAGCTTTTCGCCCTCTTTCGCCATACGCACAACGATGCCACCTTCGAGGCGGTTCAGATCGAACGCATGCATCGGCTGGCCCAGTTCCAACAGAACATAGTTGGTCACGTCAACGACGGGGTCGATAGAACGAATACCGCAGCGACGCAGTTTTTCACGCATCCACAATGGCGTTGCGGCTTTAACGTTGATCCCTTTCACCACACGGCCCAAATAGCGTGGGCAAGCGTCGGTTGCTTCAACCGTAATTGGGAAGGTGTCATGAATTGCCGCAGGAACCGCATCCATCGCAGGTACGTTCAGAGTCAGCTTGTTCAGCACCGCAACGTCACGTGCAACGCCAATAATCCCTAAGCAGTCTGCACGGTTAGGCGTTACGCTGATTTCAATCGCGTTATCATTCAGCTTCAGGTATTCACGGATATCGGTGCCGATAGGAGCATCTGCTGGCAATTCAATGATGCCGTCGTGATCTTCGGAAATACCCAGCTCAGAGAACGAGCACAGCATCCCTTCGGAAGGCTCACCGCGCAGTTTCGCCGCTTTGATTTTAAAATCACCCGGCAATACAGCGCCAATAGTCGCCACGGCGACTTTCAGGCCTTTACGACAGTTTGGTGCGCCACAAACGATGTCTAACAGACGCTCGCCGCCCACGTTAACCTTAGTGACACGCAACTTGTCGGCGTTTGGATGTTGGCCGCACTCAACCACTTCACCCACGAAAACGCCGTTAAATTCGCCAGCTACCGGTTCTACGCCGTCAACTTCCAGACCGGCCATAGTAATTTGTTCTGATAATTCTTCGCTGCTAATGGCAGGATTTACCCACTCACGCAACCAGAGTTCACTGAATTTCATGTGATAATCCCGCCTTACTTAAACTGTTTGAGGAAACGCAGATCGTTTTCGAAGAATGCACGCAGATCGGTTACGCCATAGCGCAGCATGGTTAAACGCTCCATGCCCATCCCGAATGCGAAGCCAGAGTAAACTTCTGGATCGATACCTACGTTACGCAGCACGTTTGGATGCACCATACCGCAGCCCAAAACTTCCAGCCATTTACCGTTTTTGCCCATTACGTCAACTTCGGCGGAAGGCTCAGTGAACGGGAAGTAAGAAGGACGGAAACGAATCTGCAAGTCTTCTTCAAAGAAGTTATTCAGGAAATCGTGCAGCGTGCCTTTCAAGTTGGTAAAGCTAATATCTTTATCAACAATCAGGCCTTCCATTTGATGGAACATTGGCGTGTGGGTCTGATCGTAGTCGTTACGGTATACACGGCCCGGCGCAATGATGCGGATTGGCGGCTGCTGCTCTTTCATGGTGCGGATCTGCACACCTGAAGTCTGGGTACGCAGCAGGCGCTTAGCATCAAACCAGAAAGTATCGTGGTCTGCGCGTGCAGGGTGATGAGCAGGAATATTTAAGGCATCAAAGTTATGATAGTCATCTTCGATTTCTGGGCCGGTTTCAACGGCAAAACCCAACTCGCCAAAGAACGTTTCAATACGTTCAATAGTACGGGTCACTGGGTGAAGTCCACCGTTTTCCATACGACGTCCTGGCATAGATACATCGATGGTTTCTTCGGCCAGACGGGCATTGAGCGCTGCTAATTCCAGATCTGATTTACGGGCATTCAGAGCTTCCTGAACTTCCTGTTTAGCCTGGTTAATCACAGCACCCGCAGCGGGACGCTCTTCTGCTGGCAGTTCGCGCAGTGACGTCATCTGCAGCGTCAAATGGCCTTTCTTACCCAAATATTCAACACGCACATTATCTAGCGTGGCAATATCCTGAGCATTCTCTACGGCTGCCTTTGCTTGGGCAACCAACTCTGCGAGATGTGGCATTGCTTTCCTCTTCTTCCAGCCTGTTAGGCCCGATTGTCGATGGTGAGAGTCTCCCCTTCGCACTTGAAGTTGCTGCTATAGAAACCGCTACTTCAAATACTCAGGGGGTATACCCTTCATGTTTGACGCTGCCCTGGCGCAAGGTCACTCATTGGGGTATCGATCTTCTTAAGTGCGCTCATGAATAAACCTGAATCGGCAAATCATGTTAAAGCAAAAAAAAAGCCTCCACGAGGGAGGCTTTCAGCGCTATTTTTCGTTTCTTTTCTTACGCGCAAAGCCTCCTGAATTCAGGCGCTAAAGTAAAAAAAGAAACGGAAAATAGCAGCGTGCATGCTTGCATTACCTTAAATAAGTGAAAAAACTGATTCTATTGAAAAACTTAGCGGGCTGAATGTCAAGCCAAACACAAGTCAAACAACAAAAAGCAAAAGAGGGAGCAAGCTCCCTCTTTCATCTGATGGCTTACGCCAGAGCAGATTTCGCTTTTTCTACCAGAGCAGCAAATGCTACTTTGTCGAATACAGCGATGTCAGCCAGGATCTTACGGTCGATTTCAACAGAAGCCTTTTTCAGACCATTGATGAAACGGCTGTAAGAGATACCGTTCTGACGTGCAGCAGCGTTAATACGTGCAATCCACAGCTGACGGAACTGACGTTTACGTTGACGACGGTCACGGTAAGCGTACTGGCCTGCTTTGATTACTGCCTGGAAGGCAACACGATAGACGCGCGAACGGGCACCGTAGTAACCTTTCGCCTGCTTCATTACTTTTTTGTGACGTGCGCGTGCAATTACACCACGTTTTACGCGAGCCATATGCTCTCCTTAAGTCTTATTCTTGATTCAAAAAATGTTTACTTATGCGTACGGCAAGCACGCTACGACCAAGCCCAGATCCCCTTTGGAAACCTGACCTTTTGGACGCAGATGACGCTTACGCTTAGTAGATTTTTTGGTCAAAATATGACGCAGGTTAGCATGTTTACGCTTAAAACCACCACCGGCGGTTTTTTTGAAGCGCTTAGCAGCGCCACGCACAGTTTTAATCTTTGGCATTTCGATTTCCACTTCGCATTGTTAATTACATGAATCAGTGAGGCGAATAACACCAGCGACAGACCGAAATCCGTCGCTGGCAGTATTACTTGAGAGCCTTACTGTTTCTTCTTAGGTGCGAGCACCATGATCATCTGACGGCCTTCGATCTTCGTAGGGAAGGATTCGACTACTGCCAGTTCACTCAGATCTTCTTTCACGCGGTTAAGCACTTCCATACCGATCTGTTGGTGCGCCATTTCACGTCCACGGAAACGCAGAGTGATTTTGGCTTTATCGCCATCTTCCAGAAAGCGAACCAGGCTGCGGAGTTTTACCTGGTAGTCGCCATCGTCGGTTCCAGGTCGGAATTTGATTTCCTTAACCTGAACAATCTTTTGCTTCTTCTTCTGTTCTTTGGTGGCCCTACTCTTCTCATAGAGGAATTTGCCGTAATCCATGATTCGACAAACTGGCGGCTCGGCATTTGGGCTGATTTCTACTAAATCAACACCCGCTTCCTCAGCCTTTTCCAAAGCTTCATTCAGACTGACAATACCAATCTGCTCGCCATCAACGCCTGTTAAGCGAACCTCTTGGGCGCGAATTTCTCTGTTGATGCGATTAGGACGCGCCGGTTGAACTCTTTTTCCGCCTTTAATAACTCGATTCCTCTAATTGGTGAAGACTACGGCTGCGAATCTCTTTTTGCAGCTTTTCGATCACTTCATTTACGTCCATGGTTCCCAGGTCTTTGCCGCGGCGGGTACGAACGGCTACTTTGCCAGATTCGACCTCTTTGTCGCCACAAACCAACATGTATGGGACACGACGTAAAGTGTGTTCGCGGATTTTAAAGCCTATCTTCTCGTTTCTCAAGTCTGATTTCGCACGAATACCAGCAGCTTGCAGCTTTTTGGTTAATTCATCGACATAATCAGCCTGTGCGTCGGTGATATTCATCACCTGTACCTGTACCGGTGCGAGCCAAGTTGGGTAGAACCCAGCGTACTCTTCAGTCAGGATACCGATGAAGCGTTCCATCGAACCTAGAATAGCACGGTGAATCATCACCGGAACTAAACGTTCGTTGTTTTCACCCACGTAGGACGCGTTTAAACGGCCTGGTAACGAGAAGTCGAGCTGCACAGTACCACATTGCCATGCACGATCCAAACAGTCATGCAGAGTAAACTCAATCTTAGGTCCGTAGAAAGCACCCTCACCCGGCTGATATTCAAACGGAATGCCGTTTTCTTTCAGCGCTTCGGCCAAGTCTTCTTCCGCACGATCCCAGACTTCATCACTGCCGATACGTTTTTCTGGACGAGTAGACAGTTTCACCACAATTTTTTCAAAGCCGAAGATGCTATACATGTCGTATACCATCTTGATACAGCTGTTTACTTCATCGCGGATCTGCTCTTCGGTACAGAAAATATGCGCATCATCCTGAGTGAATCCACGCACGCGCATCAGGCCATGCAGTGAACCCGAAGGCTCATTACGATGACAGCTACCGAACTCACCCATACGCAGTGGCAAATCACGATAAGATTTCAGACCTTGGTTAAAGATCTGAACGTGACCTGGGCAGTTCATTGGTTTGATGCAGTACTCGCGGTTTTCAGAAGACGTGGTGAACATGGCATCTTTATAGTTCTCCCAGTGTCCTGTTTTTTCCCACAGTACGCGGTCCATCATGAACGGACCTTTTACTTCCTGATAATCGTATTCTTTCAGCTTCACGCGCACGAACGCTTCCAACTCACGGAAGATAGTCCAGCCGTCGTTATGCCAGAACACCATACCCGGCGCTTCTTCCTGCATATGGTACAGGTCGAGCTGCTTACCGATCTTACGGTGGTCGCGTTTTGCGGCTTCTTCCAGACGTTGCAGATAGGCATTTAACTGCTTTTTATCTGCCCACGCGGTGCCGTAGATACGCTGTAAAACGGTATTATTGCTATCGCCGCGCCAGTAGGCACCAGACGACTTCTGCAGTTTGAAATGATGGCAGAAACGCATATTCGGCACATGCGGTCCACGGCACATGTCGATATATTCTTCGTGGTGATACAGACCTGGCTGATCATCGCGACTGATATTCTCATCCAGAATCGCCACTTTATACGGTTCTTGACGTGCTTCAAAAGCGTCACGGGCTTCTTGCCAGCTCACTTTTTTCTTAATCACGTCGTAATCTTTATCTGCCAGCTCATGCATACGCTTGTCGAGCAGCTCAAGATCTTCCTGCGTCAGGGTATGGTCAAGGTCTACATCGTAGTAGAAACCGTTGTCGATCACTGGGCCAATGGCCATTTTAGTGTTCGGCCACAGCTGTTTGATCGCATGACCCAAAAGATGCGCGCAGGAATGGCGGATAATTTCCAAGCCTTCCTGATCTTTTGCGGTAATGATGGAAACACTGGCGTCTTGTGTAATCGGATCGCAAGCATCAACCAGCTCACCGTTAACGCGACCCGCAATGCAAGCTTTCGCCAAGCCAGGTCCGATGTCCATAGCAATATCCATTACGGATACAGGTTTGTCGAACTGGCGCTGACTACCGTCAGGAAGTGTAATAACAGGCATTTATATTCCTTATCTACAGTGGTGACCCACACGACAGGCCACATATAGAAAACAATTTGTATTTAAAATCATCGATTTATGGGCGCCATCCTGCTGTACTTTGCAAGATCTGTACGCAGCGTGGTACATAAAACGCTATGCACCCCTGAATACTCACACCCACTACCGCCGATATTAACACCCACAGAGAATGGGTTAAACAAAAACACGGCTACACAACGATTCTTACCTGCTCTCCCCCCGTAAAATGTTACGTTAGATCAAATAACAGACAGTTAAAGAAAAGACATTTCCAAATTTTTCAAACAGATCACATCACGTGATAGCTCACAGAGATAACGCCCCTTCAACTGCTCTTGTTCGGCCATACTTTTATTTCATTGTGATTTCATTGTGCTCGTGGAACAGGAATCGAAAACGGGCTAAACACTGATAGTCATAGATGCATAGTTATGCTGCCGAATAAATATAACTGACGGGCTATTAATCTAGATGAGGGAATAATACGGTGGAAGCTGTATATTTCTTAATCTTAAAATAAAGCGCCGGGAGGCATCCCGGCAATAAGAAATAATACAAAGAATGAATATCGATAGTAAAACATATTACGTAATCTGCATTGGCATGCAGTGGCCTAAAAATAGTATTCCTAAGATTAGAAATCAAATTAACAAAATGTGCTTATGCCAATAAAACTATTAACGGTGATTAACGGTATAGTTCAAAAGCTAGATCTTTACGTAAGTAAATCAATCACGCGAGAGTTATCATATTTATATTTTTATTTAATTTCGCATTTTTGCGCTTTTACTCTTTCAGTAAAGCCGACAATATCGACAGCACTTGGCTTATTTAGTTCATTAAAATGTTCGAATATTGTTGAGTATAAAAAAAGCAATTGGCATCAATGCAATAAAAAAGATTAAGGAAAATAAAATGAAACGCAAAGTTCTCGCAGTGGTAATACCAACATTAATGGCATTAGCAGGAACCGCCCATGCCGCCGAAATTTATAATAAAGATGGTAATAAACTCGATTTACATTTCAAGGTCGATGGCCTTCATTATATTTCAGATAACGATAATGCCGATGGCGATCATTCCTATGTTCGTGGTGGCTTCAGTGGTGAAACACAAATTACCGATATGCTGACCGGCTATGGCATGTGGGAATATCAAGCGAACCTCAACCATACTGAAGGCGAAGATAATAGAAACTTTAGCCGTTTCGGTTTTGCTGGCCTTAAATTTGGCGATTATGGCTCTTTAGACTACGGCCGTAATTCAGGGATTATGTACGACATTATGGCTTGGACTGACATGCAGCCTGAGTTCGACGGCAGCACCGTTGGCGCGGATAACTTCATGTTCCAACGTGCTGGCGGCGTATTAACCTACCATAACCGCGATTTCTTCGGCTTGGTCGATGGCCTAAACTTTGGTATTCAGTATCAAGGTAAAAATGACGATCCAACCGAAAATAAAGATGGCCGCGATGTATTAAGCCAAAATGGCGATGGCTACGGTTTATCACTCTCTTACGATCTCGGCTATGGCTTTAGCCTCGGTGGCGCCTACTTCCAATCTGACCGCACTAACGATCAGAACAGCGGCGGTAAAGGTGGTCGCTATAATGATATTATGGGCAATGGTGATAAAGCCGAAGCTTATACCGTGGGCGTGAAATACGAAAACAGTGGTTATTACGCAGCGGCAAACTATACGCAATCCTATAACGCCATTCGTTTTGGTAACTCTAACGACCATAACGAAGCCTACGGTTACGCAAACAAAGCGCAAGGCGTAGAAATGTATACCGGCTATACCTTTGACTTCGGCTTACAACCTTTCGTTGGCTGGAACTATGTTCAAGGTAAAGACTTAGGCAGCAATGGCGCATCCCGCGACTATGGCGATCAGAAATTGGTTAACTTTATCGATATCGGTGCCACCTACTTCTTTAATAAAAACATGTCTACGTATGTCGATTATAAAATTAACATGATCGACGATAACGACTTTACGCGTTCAGCGGGTATTGATACCGACGATACCGTTGCATTGGGCATTGTGTACCAGTTCTAAACACAGCAGCATGATCAATAAAGAATAACACATTCGTTATTAACGGCCTCTAGCCCAGCATTATGCTGGGCTTTTTTTATGTTATCGCGAGGAGAAATAGAATTTAAAAGCACACTGTTTTCATCACAAAAACAAAACCAGCATCCGTATACATGCAGAAAAAGCGTTGCAGAGGAAAAGCAATATCAACATCAATGCCTAGGCTTTTCTTTACTATAATAAACCACAGGTAATAAGTGGTTTTAATAAAACCTTTCGCATGTATATTCATTTTTACTGCATGATAATTGAAATAAAATCAAAATCTTTTTTAGCGATTACGTGTATAAATAAATGAACAGCACCGTTAAGTTTCGTTTTTATGTTTCAGTTTAGAACTCGATGTTTTTCTAGTCATAATTTGTTACACTAGCTCACGTTAGTTTTCGATATATCAGCACTCCTTTTATGTTCCGGCTGAGGCATTTTGCCCCATTCGTAGCAAGTTGTTTTCTTGAGTTCAATAGCCTAACTTCACAAACCAAGGTAATTAGATGTATCCAGCAGCATGGGCCTTTATAAAAACGGTGTATTTGATCGGCTCAGTCATTTCCGCATTGCTCACGTTCAAAGCCTGCGCTGATCCCTCGCTTAAAATCAGGATCTTTACCGCGATACTGATTGGGCTAACATGGCCCATGAGCTTTCCCATCGTGCTGCTATTTTGGGCATTTATGTAGGTTTGGAATACCGCTATTTATCATTGCAGCGGCGAGATAAATAATTTCGGAGCGCAATTACCTCGGTTTTATAAGATTTATCTCAGATTAGCGTTCGAACGAGAAAATAAAAAACTCGTTGGGTAGAATTAAAAAATACCTAAATGAATACTACGGAATGAATTAAGGTTTGTTATGTACGCACTCGTGATGATGGTCTGCTATCTCAACGGTCCCTGTGAAAATTTGTATCTTGGTGGTTTTGATACTGAAGAACAATGTGTGCGCGAAATGAATGTGCAGCGCATTCAACGCGGCGGATGTATCCCGCTTGAAAATGTACTGGACGATTTTTGGCAGCCAGCAACCCGCGCTGCTGACTTCCCTCGCCTATTCTAATGTGGGCCGATTTGCAGCAAAAGTTCATCTATACGCTTAATGACTAACGTGCTGGCGTGTTCCATGGTAGCTAAACTTATCTTCAAACGTTCATCATCGCCCGCCCTAAATGCCACTAATGCTTCTCGCCCTGAATGATGCACCTCAGTGTGCGGCGCTTCGAGCTGTGCAAAGCTGCTAAGGTGAGAAAACTCCCGCCCCGCATCGCCATAGAACCATTTTCCTAAGCGGCAATCTGTATGGCTGTTAACTTCTGCAACCTCATCGTGCTGCAAAATCAGTTCATACACTTTAACTTTCCAAATGACGTGATCGAGCTTAACCGTATTCAGAAACTGTTGGGTCGCAATAAAGCGAATGATTTCCTGCATGTGGGCTGAAAGCTCAATAACCTGCTGCAACATCTGGCAAGCCTGTTCCGTTGCGTGGCGAATATCATGAGTGGACTGATTATTTTCCCCAACGCTTGCGCTCACGCTTTTCGCATGCTGATTAATATCCTGAGTCAGAGCGGTTATATTTCCCGCCTGAAGTTGAATTTCCGAAGAGAGTTGTTTGATTTCTTTTGCAATCACAGAGAATCCAGCCCCTCGCCCGCCAACGTGGGCAGCCTCGATGGCTGAGTTGATCGCCAACAGATTGGTCTGTTTCGAGAGCTTATTAATGGCATCAATATTGTTATTAATTCCCTTGAGCACCGCAATCAGTTCGTCAATGTAGCCGATACTCTCACCAGAATGCTGCTCAATGAGGTTCACCAATTCAGAAAGCCGCCCCATTCCCTCGCGTGCCTGTTCATTCTTATGGTTAAGCTCATCAACCGTCACTAATTCTTGCATTAAGCTTTGGCTGGAGTGCAGCAACGAATCTCGAATAATTTCTATTGCGCCAATACCCGACAGAAAACTATGACATAGCAATTCGCCATATGACTTCTGCACGGGCTCCTGAGAGTCAATTGCCACAAGTTTCGCCGTTGTCGCCAATACGGCTGGTTTCTGCGTTAAGAGCCGTTCCTGTTTATACCCAAACCATCGCTTTAATTGCGTATACATTGCCTAAACCCTCTCCTTACCTTTGATATACCAAGCCACCTGGCATGGCAATTCAATAACACTGAGCCGAACTGCATGGCATATAGCGTTATCGGCATAAGCCACTCAAAATTTATGGTTATTATGTTTTGGTAAAAATTTTGTATTTTTTATGTGACGTATAAAGCGAGTAAAAATAAAGGGTTAATGCAATGTAAAAAATTAAAATGGAAATGAATTCCGTTTTAGTGTGGAAAAAAACGTATCCCCTTCTATGCTAAATAACGGGCCATCTGGTACCCGCACACGTATATGAATCAATCAGGAGAGAAGTTATGGGAAAATCATTCGTTCGAATCGGGATTTTTGAAGTGGAAGATGCTGAACTGTCAAAAACGCCAGATAGCCAATTGAAGAGCCACACGCTGAGTATTCCCTGCAAGTCGAATACAGACCTTTGCATGCAGTTGGACGGCTGGGATGAGCAAACTACCGTTCCTGCGCTGTTAGATGGCAAAAACGCGTTGCTATACCGCAACCATTACGATCGCCAGAGTGACGCTTGGGTCATGCGTTTTGCATAATGGGGAAGCCCTAGACAAGGATCATTCGATAACCTTGTCTAGGCGTAACAGCGAACGAGAAGAAAATTGGAAATGCAGTCCATTTTAGATAGTAGATGCCTAACGCGTTAATGCGCGTCACGCAGTTGAGAAGCATCAAGCGTAGGCAACACCGGCGGCTCAACGGGTTTGGTTTTAGCAAAGATATAATCCAGAATGGCACGCGTTGTCGGCGCTGCCGAGACACCATCTCCCCCACCATTTTCCAAAATAACGGCAATCGCGACCTTAGGGTTTGAATACGGCGCAAACGCCGTGTAGAAAATATGATCGCGCAGCTTCACGGGGATCATCTTGGCGTTATAAACCTGATCTTGTTTCAGTCCAAATACCTGAGACGTGCCTGACTTCGCCGCAATTTCATAAGGCGCAGTGTGGAAATACTTGTAGCCGGTGCCATTAGGATAGTTAGCCATACCAAACATGCCTTTTTTCACAATCCCCCAGATCGGCGATTTCGGATCGGCGACCTGCGTGTGCTCTTCTTGCTGATAGCGCTCAACGTGGTTGCCTTGTTTCATCGAATACATCAAATGCGGCGTTTTCGTTGTACCATCGTTGATAAGCGTGCTTAACGCCTTAACCATCTGAATCGGCGTTGCAGTCCAATATCCTTGCCCAATGCCCACAGAAATTGTATCGCCCTGATACCACACTTTCTTATGAACTTTCTGTTTCCACGCTCGATCGGGCAGAACGCCTTTTGCCTGTTCCATTAAATCGATGCCGGAATATTGCCCGTAGCCAAATTTGCTCAGCCATTCATGAATACGATCGATCCCCATCTCATAGGCCACCTGATAGAAAAACGTATCCGCTGATTCTTCAATCGCCTTGGTCACGTTTAACATGCCATGACCGGTTTTCAGCCAGTCTCGATAATGGCGATTGGTACCGGGAAGCACCCACGTAGGCTGACCAAAAAACGTGGTCTGCGGCGTGATAACACCGGCGAACAGCGCCGATGTAGCCATAAACGGTTTCACCGTTGATGCGGGCGGATAAATCCCTTGGGTTACACGGTTAATCAATGGCAGGTTAGGATTATCAAGCAAAGCCTGATAGGACTTATACGATATGCCGTTCACAAACGGATTCGGGTCATAGCTTGGGCTAGAAACCATCGCCAAAATACCGCCATCACGCGGATCCATCACCACCACGGCGGCGCGCTGCCCTTTCAGAAGTTTCTCAATATATTGCTGGAGAGGAAGATCTATCGTCAGATATATATTCTTTCCGGCCTGCGGCGGGGTTTCGGTGAGCTCGCGCACCACGCGGCCATGGCTATCAACCTCAACTTCCTGCGAGCCCGTGGTACCGTGCAGTTGTCTCTCGTAATAACGTTCGATCCCCTGCTTGCCGATGTCATGATCGGCCGCATAGTTTTCACCTTCACCGGCCTCATTCAAGCGTTTGGCGTCGCGGTCGTTAATCTTTGAAACATAGCCAACAACGTGTGCCAGCTCAGCGCCGTAAGGATAGTAACGCTGCTGATAACTGCTAATCGACACGCCGGGAAACTCAAATTCATTGACAGAAAAACGCGCGACTTCAACGTCGGTCAGCGCTTCTTTAAGAGGTACTTCAGCAAAACGCCGCGAGGACTTCATCGCCTCATGGAAATTGTTAATGTCATCCGGCGTTAAATCCACTATCGGCGTCAGCGCTTTGATCGTTTGGTCTAAGTTAGCGACTTTCCCCGGGATCAGTTCAATTTGATACAGCGTTTGGTTTGCAACTAAAGGCGTTCCGTTACGGTCATAAATCAACCCGCGAACCGGCGCGATGGGCAGAGTTTTAATGTCGTTGGCGTTCGAGCGAGTTTGGTACTGATCGTGCTCTTCCACCTGCAGGTGATACAGATTAAACACCAATACGCCAAATAGCAGCACAACCATCACCGCGGCAATAATGGAACGGCGGATAAACAGCGTCTCTTCAGCACTGTGATCGCGAAATGGCTCTAGCAAACGGCTCATGGCAGGCATACAGGCGCATAGCGGCCTGTCGGATTCACTCAATAATTAAAGGGACGCTAAGGCTAAACGCAATCGGAAGCGAGTGAAACCACGGTGATGCTAATGAGTCATCATCATTGTTTCAGAATGTGAATATATTCGTGAGATGTGACAAGACAAGTGCAATTAAGAGAAAAAATACCAACTGATGGGTCATACGCGTCACTGAAGTCCCATTTTAGGGGGACCACACCGATGGGGTCGTAGCGGCGTTAGCCGCCGGAGCGCCCCGCGGTGTGGTAGACCCGTGTATCTCGATCTCTTAAACCAACGTTATTACTTCCTAAAAACTAGCTAATAATCGACGATGTCGGCGCAGCAACATCTTTTGGGTTAGCACCGAAACGGTTGCTGCCTGGTTGGCTATCGAAGACGGCGAAGATAAACAGCACAAACCAGCCCACAATCGGGATAAGACCGATCAACACCCACCAGCCGCTGCGGTCGGTATCGTGCAGACGGCGAACCATCACTGCAATGGAAGGAATAATGAGCAGCAGACCATACACCACGGTCAGCACGCCTTCGCCACTCTCATTGCTCCAGCCTAATGCATCCTGTACGAACCCCAACAGAACAGTAATGATGGCGTTTATCAGTACGAACCACCAATATTCTCTACGTCTAGCGCGGTCACGAAAATTGAAATAGTTCTTCAGAACCTTAAGATACCAATCCATCGTTCTTCCTTTTATCCAGATGATCCAGAGCCATAAACCTCACCTGATTGTATTCATGCCACCAAGTGATAATTCCGTATATTGATAACAATCAATTATGTCTCGTCCCACAGATTTCAGCCAGAAATGCAGCCTAAATGAACGCAAAAAATTCCTGACCTGCGTAAAGTATGCAAAAAAGACAAAAAGTGCATACTTTGCCGGATCGGTTTGACACAAATCATGTTTGCGCTGATAGGCGTCTGCTATAAATCCCTGCGTTTTATGTCATACAAAAAATAATGGGACGATCAGGAATCCACATGTCACTAAAACCCAAAGCGCTACCCTACGCACTCGCCTTCATTTTTGGCGCACTGCCACTTCTCTCTCACGCCGACGCTCAGCCAGCCGCGCAACACACGCTTAAATTGGCGATTGGCGAAGAACCTACTGAAGGTTTTGATCCGCTACTTGGCTGGAGCCACGGAAGCTACCTGCTGTTACATAGCCCGCTGCTAAAACAAAAAGCCGATCTTAGCTGGGATAACTTGCTGACCGAAAAAGTCACCAACAGCGAGGATGGCAAAACATGGACGCTAACGCTAAAGCCGGACTTAAAATTCTCCGACGGCTCGCCGCTCACGGCCAAAGACGTCGCCTTCACCTACAACCAAGCCGCACGCGGCGGCGGTAAGATCGATATGGGCAACTTTGCTTCGGCAAAAGCCTTAGACTCACACCGCGTAGAAATTACGCTCTCTGCACCGCAAAGCACTTTCGTTAACGTATTAGGTTCACTGGGCATTGTTTCCGCAGAAAAATACGACGCTAAAACCTACGCACAAAAGCCTATCGGTGCAGGGCCTTATCGACTGGTTAGCTTTGAACCGGGTCAACAGCTGATCGTTGAAGCGAACCCGTATTACGCTGGTCACAAAAATGATTTCAATAAATTAGTTTTTGTCTTTTTAGATGAAGACAGCGCCTATGCGGCAGCGCAAAGCGGTCAGCTCGGCTTGGTACGTATTGCACCGTCGATGTCCGTTAGCGGGCAAAACGGTCTGAAGCTGTGGGTTCGACCAAGCGTAGAAAACCGTGGCATCGTATTCCCTACCACGCCAGCGGGGAAAAAAGATGCCAACGGGTATCCGATTGGCAATAACATCACCGCCGATGTCGCCATTCGTCGTGCCATCAACTACGCCATTAACCGCCAACTGCTCGCTGACCAACTGATGGAAGGCCATGCCATCCCTGCCTACAGTGCGGTTCAAGGATTACCGTGGGACAGCAACGCCGCAGCGTTTAAAGACGGTGATATTGCCAAAGCCAAACAAATTTTAGACGACGCGGGCTGGAAAGTCGGCAGTGACGGCGTGCGGGTGAAAAATGGTCTAAAAGCCGAATTAACCCTGTGGTATACCAGCGGCGACAGCACCCGCCGCGATCTGGCGCAGGCCGTTCGCTCTATGCTTCAACCGCTCGGCATTAAGATGGATTTGCAGTCCGGCAGTTGGGAAACCGTCGAACGTAATATGCACGCAAACCCAACGCTGTTTGGCTGGGGAAGCTTAGATCCGATGGAGCTGTATCACCATTACAGCAGCAAAGCGGCCGGCGTGGAGTACTACAATCCAGGCTATTACAGTAACAAGATCGTCGATCAGCACCTTCAACAAGCGCTCGATGCGCCAACGTGGCAAAAAGCAGTACCGTTCTGGCAACAGGTCGAATGGGATGGCAAAACCGGCGCGGGCGTACAAGGCGATGCGGCTTGGGCTTGGTTGCTGAACGTGCAGCATACTTACTTGGCAAACCCCTGCGTTGATTTAGGTAAAGCGGCACCTGAAATTCACGGTAGCTGGTCTGTTCTCAATAACCTGCAAGATTGGAAGTGGACGTGCCACTAAGACGTTTGACCGATCTCAGCCTGACACTTACTCGCTCACGCGGTTTGCGTCAGGCTGCTTATACCCTATTTCGTTTAGCTTGCCTGCTGACGCTGGTGTCAGCGGGCACGTTCACGCTGCTCAGTTTTTCTCCTATCGATCCCATTCGTGCCTATATCGGCAATGATTTGTTGCATGTTCCCCCGCAGCAATATCCGCTGATTGCCGCCCGTTGGGGGTTAGACCAACCGCTGTGGCTGCGCTTTTGGCACTGGTTCTCGCAGGTGCTACACGGCGATCTTGGCTATTCGATGCTGTATAACACGCCGGTAGCCGACGTAATCGGTGAACGATTCGCCACCTCTTTTGCTTTATTGGCCAGCGCGTGGCTGTTATCCGGTGTTTTAGGCATGCTGCTGGGCTTTAGCGCGGGTCGTTATCTCAACCGTTGGCCCGACCGCTTGATTTGCCGCATCAGCTATCTATTGTCATCGCTACCCACCTTTTGGGTTGGGCTTTTGCTGTTGGTTGTTTTCGCCGTCCACTGGCCGTGGTTTCCGGTCTGTTGCGCTTGGGAGCCGGGCAGCAGCGCGCAGGATGCAACGATCGTTGAACGCATCCGCCACCTAATTTTGCCAATGATTGCCCTCAGTCTGATGGGCTTAGGGCAGATCGCATTACATACCCGCGAGAAGGTCGCCGAAGTGATGCACAGCGACTTCGTGCGCTACGCTCAGGCGCAAGGTGATTCAGGTTGGTCGCTGTTACGTATTCAGGTATTTCGTCATGCATTGACGCCTGCGCTGTGTCTCCAATTTGCCTCGGTAGGTGAACTGCTCGGCGGTTCTCTGCTGGCAGAAAAAATATTCGCCTACCCCGGGCTGGGGCAAGCCACGATTGATGCGGGGCTGCGCGGAGATATTCCTTTGCTGATGGGCATCGTATTGTTCAGCACTTTATTGGTCTTTGGCGGAAATACGTTAGCCGCAATGCTATTGGCAAGAATGAACCGCATTTTGGAGCGACAATGATGCTGCATAACCCCGCTCCGTCGCTGTTACGCTTTGTGCTTTCAGCCCTTGTGCTGGTCACGCTCACGGTGTACGGAATTTCATTGCTCTCGTCGGATATTCCGTTGGATCTGCTCGCTCGCTATCAGGCGCCTAGCGCCGCGCACTGGTTTGGCACGGATAATTTGGGGCGCGATCTGTGGCTGCGCTGTTTTCAGGGGGCTTTAACTAGCCTACAAATAGGCATCGGCGCTGCGCTATGCAGCGGCATCATCGCCATGCTGGTTGCCAGCCTGACACTGCTGCATCCCGCGCTCGATCATATGCTGCGGCTGATCGTCGATACCCTGCTGTCGCTACCGCATTTGCTGTTATTAATACTCATCTGCTTTACCGTTGGCGGCGGTAAACATGGCGTTATTTTGGCCGTGGCATTAACCCATTGGCCGAAGCTGTCATTAATTCTGCGCGCCGAAGCACAGCGCATCCGCACCAGCGACTATATGACGCTTGCCCAGCGGTTGGGAAATAGCCGCGGGTATTGCTGGCGAGCCCACTATTTACCTGCTCTGGCACCTCAATGGTTTGTCGGCACGCTATTGATGTTCCCTCATGCGGTGTTACACAGCGCGGCGCTGAGCTTTCTCGGCTTCGGCCTAGCGCCGCACGAACCTTCATTAGGCATTTTGCTCTCCGACGCACTGCGTTTTCTCAGCAACGGTTGCTGGTGGCTGGCGGTGTTTCCGGGGCTAATTCTGCTGCTGATTGTATTATTGTTCGATCAATGCGCCCGAGCGATTCAACAGCTATGGCTAAGGAATCAATGATGCTGAATTTCGACAACGTGACTATCGAGAGCGCTCGCTATAGCTGGCTAGGACGTAAAAAGTGGTCACCTATCCTGAGCGATATTAATCTTACGCTACGCCGTGGTGAAATCGTCGCGCTGGTCGGCGGCAGCGGCGAAGGAAAAAGTTTATTGCTGCAAAGTGCCTTGGCCTTACTGCCGCAGAACCTACGCAAACGCGGTGATATTCGCTTAAACGGCGACGTGCTGAATGCGCAGCAATGCCAAAAGTTACGCGGTAACACTTTGTGTTACGTGCCACAGGGCGTGAGTTCTCTCAATCCGCTGCTTAACGTTGGCACTCAACTCTCTCGCAGTTTGCATCTGAGCGGCAGCCATACCTGCGCGCTGGCTCTCGAGCAGCAAATTAAACATTACCAGCTGCAAGCCGACGTTTTGCTGAAATATCCTCGCCAGCTGTCCGGCGGAATGGCCAAGCGCGTCCTTGCCTGCAACGCCGCATTGGGTGGCGCTCACTATATTTTGGCCGATGAAATCACCGCGTGGCTCGATGAGCCGCTGGCCTGTCAACTGCTGGAGCAGCTACGCGATCTGAGTGCGCAAGGCGCCGGTGTGTTATGGGTGACTCACGACTTGTCGTTAGCCGCTCGCTTCGCCGATCGTATCGTTGCCCTCAACGAAGGACGGATCAGCGACGACATCACGGTTGCCGACCTAAAAAACGGGCTCGGCAGCCCTACGCTGCAAAAGCACTGGCTCGCCCAGCCGGAACACCATCCGTTATTTACTCACATAGCCGCTGATGAGCTCACAGCCTGCCAAATGAGGCACGTTTGATGTTTCGTATTTCAGCACTCGACATAGAACAAGATAAGCGCCAGCTATGGCATAACTTTTCGCTTAACGTATCTCGCGGTGAACGGGTTGGAATTTCAGCCCCAAGCGGCTACGGGAAAACGACATTAGGGCGCGTTTTAGCTGGCTGGCAGCCTTATCAGCAAGGGAGTATTACGCTTGATGATGCGGCATTACCGCTCAGTGGATATTGCCCTGTTCAGCTCGTTCCCCAGCATCCTGAACTGACGTTCAACCCTTATCGCACCACGGGGCAAGCCTTGCGCGATGCTTGGAGCCCAGACGCAGAACAACTGGCGCGGTTTCACGTTAAAGCTGAATGGTTAACCCGCAAGCCAAACCAACTATCTGGCGGTGAACTGGCGCGTATCGCGCTGTTAAGAGCGTTAGATCCGCGCACGCGGGTATTAATTGCCGATGAGGTTACCGCGCAGCTCGATCCTCATATCCAGCGGGATATCTGGCAACAGCTGATCGTTGAATCGCAACAGCGCCCGCTGAGCATAATTATTTTTAGCCATCAGCGTGCGTTGTTGGAACAGGTTTGTACGCGGGTTGAGGTGATAGCGTAGTTATTGGGTTATGGATAAAAACACCAAAACTCGACCAATATCGTTGGCTTATACGACCGAGATACACGGGCCTAGCACACCGCGGGGCCGTTATGGAACACATCCCTGTGTTCCACCTCAAGGGCCAACGCTAAAGCGTTGTTCAACTTTGCTCATGGCAAAGTTGTCGGCGGCTTACGCCGCTACGCCCCCATCGGTGTGCTCTCCCTAAAATAAGACTCCGGTAAACAACACCATGAACCCTACAACTTATTTTTTATTCACTGGAGCCTGTGCACCGAAAACGGCGTCGGCCTGTGGGATCTGCGTGAATTTCGCAATGATGGTACGGTAGGTTTGCGCAGGCTCAAGGTCAGCAAACTGCTGCGGATAAATAAACTTGGCTAAATAATCCAATCCTACGATGTTGTAAGGATGGTTATAGAAGTTGTGGTACAAGCCATACAGATGGTTTTCCTGCACCGCTTTTATTTGATTGAAACCGTTGCGCGCTTTCAACTGGCCAAAACGTTCATCCACCTGCTGCTGCGTGACACCGTAACCGAATGGAATGGCAATGCTGTCTTTATTTTTCCAGCGAGCACCGGAAACCACGTAAACATCTGGTTTCAGGCTGATCACCTTCTCCATGGAGATTTCACCGGTTGCGCCCGGTAATAATCCAGACCCAAGGTTCTCCGCGCCAATCGCCTCAACCATTCCACCAAACCCAACGTGCGCATGGGTAAAGCAGCACGCCTCCGCCCCGCCTACGCCCGCTTTCGCTTCAACAAATACGCGTGGTTTTGGCGTGACCTTGGCGGTTATCGAGGTGATCGCCTGCAAATGCTGCTGATAAAAATCGGTGTACTCTTTCGCTTCCTGTTCGCGGTTAAGCACTTCACCTAACAGCTGAATGCTTTTAGGTGTATTGGCGATAGGCTGTAAAAAGGTATCCACGAACACCACGGGAACGTTTAACGCCGCCAGCTGCTTCAACACGCCGGTATCGGCCAGCGCAGGCTTGGCACGCAGTTGAGCTATCATTAGGTCAGGTTTACGCGCAATCACGCTTTCTAAATTCACCTCACCCTTGTCGCTAAAGCCCATATCAGGAATTTTATCTGCTTCTCCTGGCCACTTTTGGTTCAGCACCGCTAGCGTTTCAGGATCGCTTTTTTTCAGCAGGTTATTCCACGCCACTATGCGGCTAAAGGGATCGGCACGATCGAGCAGCGCCAACGTCATGATGTCACGTCCGTCCTGCACCACGATACGCTTCGGTTCATGCTGTAAGGTAATACGCTGGCCGGATGTATCGGTAATGGTCAGAGGATAGGTCGTTGCAATAACGGGGGCCGATACCGCCAGCGCGCATACCAGCGCTAACCGATTGAAAGAACGTGCCATAAAGCTCTCCTTATGTGACCAAAACGGCCAATTGGTAATGATAATAAGTTTTATTTGCACGTAAAAATAAAGAATCTTGCCCGCAATTACAAACGAAATGCTTTTCTAAGTATGAATAGGCTCGATAAAAACAAAAAAGCCGCGCTTCACAGCACGGCTTTTCGTTTTAGCATTTTCGTATTATCAGATCAGGCTGTAGACCAGCGCCGACAATGCGATCAGCCCCATAATCAACACAAAGGGATTGGTGATTGAACGGTATTTTTTCATCGCTGGCACTTTATGAATGGCATAAATGGGCAGAATGAACAGGATAACCGCAATCAGTGGCCCACTGATGGTTTCAATGATATGCAGCGCGCTTGGGTTCAAGAACGTCACCAACCACGTCACCGCAAACAGCAGCACCGCAGAAATCTTGTGAGTTACGTTGGACGACACTTTCTTACCCACGGTACGGAACGCGCCGTCAATCAAGCTGGTAGCCCCTTCGGTCACACCCAGCGAGGTTCCCAAATAGGATTTCGACATGGCTAAAATCGCCATCACCGGCCCTAAATAGGCGATTAATGGGTTGGAGAATTTATTCGCCAAGCTCGACAGCACGGTAATATTTTCATCGCGTGCCGCCAGCATTTCAGCATGGGACAGGCTCATCACGCAGCTAAAGACAAAGAACAAAATGCTGACGCAAATCATCATATAGCTATAGCGCATGATGCGCGCACAGCGACGCTCTGCGCCCTCGCCGTACAACCCTTTTTGGGTGGATGAGAACGAGGAGATGATCGGCGCATGGCTAAATGAGAACACCATCACCGGAACCGCCAGCCAGAGTGAACGCCATAGCTGAGGATCGCTCACCGACGTCTGCTGTAGGCCGGAGAAAAATGCGGACACATTCCAATACGGGATCAGATAGAGAGAAATACCCAGCAGGAACACAATCAATGGGAAAACCAAAATCCCCATTGCCGCGACAATCGTCTCTTTACCGGTGCGCAGGATCAAACTCAGCGCCGCCACTACACCTAAGCTCAACCAGATTCTGGGCGGCGGCGTAACCTGGAACTGGTTTATCAAAAAGCTATCCAGCGCATTGGTAATGGAGATGCTGTATACCAAAACTATTGGGAAAAAGGCCAGCAAATACAGCACCATGATGGCTTTGCCCGCCAAAATGCCGAAATGCTCTTCAACCACGTCGGTAATATCACCGTCGCGGCTGGAGCCTGATAATACAAAACGACTGAGTGCGCGATGCGGCAAATAGGTTAACGGATAAGCCAAAATCGCCATCAAGATCAAGACTAACGGGCCGTTCAAACCGGCGTTGATAGGTAAAAATAGCGTACCCGCGCCAACCGCCGTGGCATAAAGCCCAAACATCCAGACTGTGTCTGTTTTATTCCACTTGGACGGGCGATCTGTCGCTACCCGACCAGCATCAGGGGAAATAATACTCATTAATTCACTTACCTTCTTTGTGAAACGTGGGCCAACGCAGACATCCTGTTCTGCCCAAATGTGTCCTGCACTTTTGTAGATCGCTGTTATGAGCTGGCCAAAGGCCATATCGCGCAGGAAGCACAGAGTTCAATTCCGCATACGACACTCATTAGTTCTAAGAACGTTTAAAAACAATGAGTTATCAAATTAGCAAAACGATTGCGGAATAAGTGCGGAGAGAAGGATAAAGAATTTTGATAAAAAAGTCACAAAAGTTGAATTTTACAGCACAAAAAACCGCAGAAATCGCGGCTAGTCGCATTCATGACAAAGCCCTCAAAGCCATTGGAATCACAGCAAGGCGGCAAATAAGCGAGTCCCAATGAGCTGACATTAGTCAGTGATTATTCAGCTCATCCATGGGCTTCACCCTTCGGGCCGCAGTAAACTGCGTTCAAATCTGCTCCAGGCAGATTTGTTGGGCGAACGAGTGCAGCCAACACAGGTGTGGTTTCAATATGAAAGCCCTCAAAGCCATTGGAATCACAGCAAGGCGGCAAATGAGCGAGTCCCAATGAGCTGACATTAGTCAGTGATTTGGGCGAGTGAATGCAGCCAACACAGCTGTGGTTTCAATGGCGCAGAGGGAAGAGGGAGATGACTGTGGTTAACCTACAGCCTTATAAGGGCTAACCACAGTCAGGACATGGCCTGAGGTACTGCTTGAACGCTTTTATTGCACCATCGCGAGATACGCGGTGTTTACCTTCCACAGATAACGCGGAGCCTGCGCTGCCGGGTGTCGTTTCTGGATATGCTGATAAAACGCTTCCGGTGTCATGCTGTTAATTTTGTCGATCGCCACTTTACGATTTGGCGAGAACGTCCTCAACATGGCCCCTGCTCCGTTGGCATACGATACGATCATCGCATAGCGCATGGTCTTAGGGTTTGAGATCCCGGCTAACTGCTGATTCTGCAAGATATTGAGATAGGCGGTGCCTAAATCAATATTAACCGCAGGATCTTTTAACTCACGCGACGTGGGTTGCCCGCCTCGTCCTTTCTTACGGTAAGCATCCTTACCTGCCGTTGAAGCCTTTAACTGCATCAGCCCAATGGCATTAGATGTACTGACTGCGTGAGGATTTCCTCCTGACTCCACCTGAATAATGGCCTTTATTAAGGTTTCATCAATGCCATAGCTGTTTGAGGCCGTTCGGATATAGGTTCCAAACTCTCCATCAGGTGGCGTTCGTGCATCTAAAAAACTACCGCGAGCATTGTTGTTGACGTTTAACTTTACTGTTTGAGGCGGTGTTTGCTCTTTCGCACACCCAGCCAAAAGCAATACCGCCAACATGCAACTGATTCGTTTCTTCACCGTTGCGAGATCCTCTGCGTATGTTGGTCCGTGGTGGATGTTGCCAGAAAAAAAAGGTCTTTGGCTAGTTGATTTTTACGATTTGTTGCTCAATTCACCCTTTTACACACATTTTTCGTCTATTTATAGGCTATTATTATTCAGTTAAATGCACTAATTGAGGTACTCCATGAGTCAATCGGCTATTGCTTGCTATGTAGTGACCTTTAGTTATCCGCAGGCCGATCTTGCGGAAACAGCCAAGCTTAACAACCAACTCATGCTGGAGGGGTTTGCCACTACCGTCGCTGATTCTGACGGAATTCCCCATGAACTGGGGCCAAATAGCTATGCCATTACCAGCCTACAGGATAAAAGCGACGTTGAGCGTCTTGCTCAGGCGTTAGGGAAAGTGGCGCTAGGCCAAGAGCCCGAGGTGGAAGCCGTTTTACGCGACGACTATTTCACCCAGCTTTGGGCAACAAGGAATCCATCTAAAGGGCAGCATTAGCTGCCTATTTTATTTTAGATCAAGTAATTAACAGAAATTAGCGGTTTGCTCTTTTTTATACTTTACGTTCATCAGCGCAACGGTTACGGTCAAAATAGCATCACATAACCATGTTCACCTATATATATGCCCTAGAACATTCGAGTCCATGAATGATTTAAAGGGAAATAGACTATTCACGAACGCTACCCAACATAGTTCGAATTGCAGTGAGGCGGCAAACTTGAGTAACCCTCGATAAGCTAACTCAGCAACTTGAAATACGGCGGGTATATAGGGGGTACACCATGTGGCAAGCTGTAAGTCAGTTATTGAGCGGACATTTTGACCAAACCTTTACCATCCGCAAAAAACGTGAACTTCCTGGCGGCGAAGTGCATCAGGCGTGGTGTGTTAGCGACGGCGAGCGTCAGGTCTTTATCAAATGTGATACCCCCGACTTCCTACAAGATTTTAAGGCTGAGGCCGATCAGTTGGCGTGCTTGGCGCGCAGCCATACGGTCAAAACGCCGCAGGTTTATGGCGTTGGTGCTACGCGTGAGGCCAGTTTTTTGCTTCTGGAATATTTGCCGGTGCGTCCGCTTGATGCGCACAATGCCTATCTATTCGGTCAGCAGCTCGCACGTTTGCATCAGTGGAGCGAGCAGCCCCAGTTTGGTTTTGATTACGACAACCACCTTTCCACTTCCCCACAGCCGAATACTTGGCAGCGCCGCTGGGCTAAATTCTTTTCTGAACAGCGTATTGGCTGGCAGCTACAGCTCGCAGCGGAAAAAGGCATTCACTTTGGTGAGATCGACAGCATCGTCAGCGCCGTGGAACAACGTTTACACAACCACCAGCCGCAGCCTTCACTGCTGCACGGCGATCTCTGGCCAGCGAATATGGGGCTCAGTGCGCAAGGGCCGGTGATTTTCGATCCTGCCTGCTATTGGGGCGATCGCGAATGTGATTTGGCCATGCTGCCGCTGTTTTCGTTGCTGCCCGCCCAGATTTATGACGGCTACCAAAGCGTATGGCCTCTACCGACGACATTTATAGAACGTCAGCCCGTTTACCAGCTCTATCATCAGTTAAACATGTGCAACCTGTTCGCGGGGCCACATTTGGAAACTGCTATTCAGGCTATTGATCGCCTGTTAGAGAAAGATGTCGCTTAATATTTGTGGAAAAAGCCGCGGTTGTTCACTGCGGCTCTTTTTTTAAAATGAATCGCATTCATAGCCCTCCAAGCTTTTAATTAAGCTTTAGCCCCTCATAAAAATCAAATAATTCATCCATATGAATATTTCTAAATAAACCACAAGACGCATGAATTATTCAGGATGGAAATTATTAAGAATCGCGAAATTCATTTATTAGCAGTACTAATTTAATGAATTAATCTTTATTCTTTAATAAGAATTTCACATATAACGCACACATAAAAAACGCACAAACACTATTTATTCATAGGGTTATGGTGCTGCGCACTAAGACCATTGTAAAAAATAAAACAAATTCACGTAATACAAGCAAAAATAATCTTTCTATTTTATTTAGAAAAAAAATATATGATGCTCGCATTCAGATTTAAATTATTTAAATACTTTCATCTCATTCTTTCTCACGAGTCAACTTTAGTATGAACGTTATAAAACAGAGTCGCCTAACACATTGCGCTTTATTATCAGCCGCAATTATTAGTTCAATTGCATTTATCTCGACAGCTAATGCTTCTGGCATGAAGTTAGAAACCTCCGTGGTCATCGTCAATACCGACGATGGTGAAGGTGTGATGACACTGAAAAACACGGATGCAAAACCCGTTTTGCTCTATTCATCGGTTGAAAATTTACCCGGTGACAAAGAAGAGTCACTGGTTGTTACACCGCCTGTTGTACGCGTGAATCCTGGCGATAACCAAACCGTGCGCTTTATGCTGAAAACCCCGCCGAAAGCGGTAGAACAGTTTAAACGCGCCATTTTTGAAGGCATTCCAGCAACGGATAAGGTGTCAGACAAGCTGCAAATTACCATTCGCCAGAATGTGCCGTTGATCATTCATCCATCCAGCTTAAAAGACAACCCTGAACCATGGACGCTGCTGCAATTTAAACAAATCGGTGCTGATACCGTACAAATTACCAACAGTGGTGCCTATGTTGTCCGCATGAATTCTTCTATTGCCCTGCTGCCACAAAACGCCAGAGGCTCAATGCAGCGAGCTTATTTGCTGCCAGGTGACGTGGTGAGCGTAAAACTCAACAATGCGATCGCTGAGGGGCAAAAAGTACAAATCATTCCCGCGAATTTATACGGATATTTTGTAAAACCGTATCAAACAAGTCTGGCTTATTAACAACGGCCAAACTCTCTATAACCCAATGATCTATATTCTAATAAGGAAAAAAGAATATGATTTTACGCAATAACGCAAAATGGATGCTAATGGCTTCACCATTATTGCTTGGTTGTATATCCAATGCCATGGCCGACTCACTGGCAGGGCCAAGTGGTGAACTCACTGTTACGGGGACTTATTTACCACCGCCGTGTGACGTTACGTTGGCAAACAATGGCACTATTGATTTCGGGCGCATCCCAGCCTCCAGTTTAAACTCAACAGCTTATACGAAGTTACCAATAAAAACACTGACCAATGCAGTTACGATTAGCTGCCCTAGCATGACATCGGTAGGGATAACATCACAGGATAACAGGGTTGCCTCGGTGATCATTGATCAGACGATGCCCATGCCTAATACTATGCCTTATGGTAATGGCTACGGGCTAGATTATTTTGGTTTAGGTGTAGATAGTGCTTCAAATAAAATCGGCATCTATATGAGTCAATTTCAGAATTTAAAAGCTGATGGTGTCAGCGGGTATTTCGGCGGTAGTTTTCCTTCGACCCCATTTTCATCAACTGCCCCTCAAGGCCTTAGCCCAGCGCAGGGTTTGGGAAATACCCCGTATGGTGGTTTTATATATAACTTCTATGATAGCACCGGTACTATTCTCAGCGCAAAACTATACACCATGGATTATACCGTGAGCCCTGTCATAGCCCCTACATCCAGCCTTAATATAAGTAGAGACGTGGTACTTGATGGATCAATAACTGTCAGTTTCTATTATTTATAATTCATTTTCGATGGACTTTAAAATGATGAATATTTTTTCAAAACTTAATCAAACACACCTGCTAATTCCATTGTTATTATCGACAATACAGCCCTGCTTTGCGGCCAACGTAGGTGATACCGCTGAATTAAAAGTAACCGGTAAAATTACGCCATCCAGCTGTACGCTAACGTTAGGCACAGGGTCTTCTCTTGCAGGGGTACTAAATTATGACAATGTTAGAACCAGTGTATCAAGCGCAACTCCTACGTTTCCGTATGCAGCACTGGGCACATTGACACTGCCTAACGCCGTTACCGTAAACTGTGAAGGCGCTACGCTGATTGGCGTTACGACCACCGATAATCGTAGCGCTACCATTAGTGCAGCAGTCCCAGATGCCAAAACGTATACTAACACTGGCGCTGAGTCTGGTTATACAACTCACCTGCTCGGCCTTGGACTGGATAGCAACAATGCGACCCTCGGTGCTTATGCAGGGACTTTTATTAACCTTAAAGTCGATGGTATACCGGCGAGATTTTCTACCTGTATGGACGAGACAGTGTTTACGGGAGCAAACATTGAACAAGGTGGTGCTCTGGTTGTGGGAGCATGTCCAGCGGGTCAGTCGCATCAAGTTCTGGATACAAATAACGCCAGCCTCACGGGTAATACCTTTGTTTGGGATTACATTATTGATTCTTATACTCAGAAGTTATCAACCCTTGATCCTAATGGCTGGCATTTAGATGGTTCTGTCACGGTGCAAATTAACTATCTGTAATATTCGCCACACAGTTTCATAATTAAAAACTTTACTACGGACAGAGTTTATTTCCGTTTGACTTGAAATTAATGAGAATTTAAATGACTGTCCGATTTTTATTTAACTTAAATAAAACAACCTTCTTTTTATTATTAAGCTGCGCATCAGGAGTGACTCTGGCCGATGATGCCGTTGATTTTGACACCACCACCCTACAAGCGCGCGGACTACCATCGTCCTTAAACAAATATTTTCGTGACGGAAAGAAATTTACCCCTGGCATCACTAAAATAGTTCCGGTAATTAATGGCGTGGAAAAACCTTCCCATGCTGTCACCTTTGATGATAATGGCCAGCCCTGTTTAAGCCTTAATGATCTTACGACATTAGGCATTGTGGCCGTGAAAAATACGGACGCACAGTGTATTAACTTAATAACTACTTACCCACAGGCAACAATTACCACCGATCCCGGTAATAATAAACTGTTGTTTGTATTACCAGCTGAAGCTATTGCAGACAGTAACAATCTGGATGTCAGCCAGTATACAGCGGGCGGAACAGGGGCAATGGTTAATTACGACTTGCTGATGATGAAAAGTAATAATAAATCTGAGGGCGATAATAACAATAATGATTTAAACACCTTTCAGTCTAACACTGAAGAAGGTTTTAATTACAATGACTGGATTATACGTAGCCGACAATCTTTCAGCTCCAGTGATAATTCGCACAGTTTTGATCAGCTTTATACCTATGCACAACGGACGTTGACCGACTATAAAACCGTGATGCAGGCGGGAAAAATCAGCATTGCTAGTTCGCTATTTTCCAGTCCACAAATCTACGGCGTACAGTTTTCACCTGAAAGCGCGCTGATGAATAATAAAAACAGTGGCGCGACGGTGACGGGTATAGCCCAGAGCCAGTCGCGTGTGGAAGTTCGACAGGCCGGTGCGCTGGTCTATTCCACGCAGGTTCCGGCCGGTGCGTTTACCCTTGACCGTATCCCTACGCTGAATAACACCGCTGATCTAAACGTTAATATTATTGGGCAGGACGGCACCAACCGCAGTTTTGTTGTGCCCGCCTCTTCGTTTGCACATAGCTACACGCAGCAAGAAACCAGTTTTTCCGGCGCCATTGGTGCTATCGACAAGAGTGATAACGAAGATATTGACTCATCAGAGTTAATGACGCTGAGTATGTCTACTCCGGTTGGAAAACGGGCAATGATGAACGGTGGCGCCATGCTCGCACAAAAATACCAGAGCATGGCTGGACGGCTTAGCACAGGATTTGCCAATGGTCTAAATATCAGCGGCACTACCGTTATTTCAAACGATGCTCGCAGTCAAACCAACGGTGTGCAAGGCACTATCAATGTCAGCATGCAGGTAAGCCAGCTGGCAAATATTAACAGCTCGGTGACTCTGCAAAATGATGGGTTCCGTAGCCTGACTGATGGTGAAAACACCACTGACCCAGACACCGGAAAATATATCGGTGCGCGTTATAAATCTCAGTACAACCTAGGGCTAGGCTATCTACTTGGAGATATGGGCTCAGTTAACCTCGCTTGGTCACGGGCCACCATGTTCGATCCAGCAGAAACCACCACGCGCTGGACTGCCAGCTGGTCAAAAACGTTTGTCGGTGGAACGTCTATTTCGGTGAACGCAGAGCAGGACATAGGGAAAGACGGCGATTCACTGGTGTATGCCAACATCAGTATACCTTTTGGTACTACCCGCGTGGGCTACAACATGTCACATAACGGCGACCATACCAATCAAGGTGTGACGCTTGATCAAACCGTTAATGAACGTTTTGGTTATTCGCTCTCGGCAAATAAAGACAGCCAAGACAACGTCGGATCTTTTAGCGCCAACGTTCGTGCAATACCTAAATACTCTCAAATGAATCTTGGCTACTCGCGTTATGGCTCGGACAACAACACATACTCCGTTGCCGCCACCGGTGGCGTAGTTGCCACAAAACAGGGCGTTTTGTTCAGCCCATATCCGGTTCAAGACACCTTCGCCGTCGTACAAATCCCAGATATTAACGGCGCGGAAATTGACACCCCACAAGGCCCTGTTTGGACCAACAGTAAAGGCTACGCAGTTTCCTCAAGTATGAGTCCGTATGGTGAGTCACGCTTGACGATGGTGACAAAAAGTTTGCCGAAAAATGTAGATATTAATAACGGTATCCAGGTTGCTCATGTCGCTCGCGGCTCCGTCACTGACTATACCTTCGGTACCGTGCTGACTCGCCGCGCGCTCATCACGATTCACATGCCAGATGGAAAGCTTGCGAGTAAAGGCGACATTATTTCTGACGCAAAAGACAATTACATCACCACTGTTGCTGGAGATGGCACGGTGTTCCTGATTGACGGACAGCTTAATCAGAACCTATGGCTCAAACCACTGGGTACTGCGCGCTGCCATGTAGTCTTTAGCCTTAATAAACAACCGGATGCAGACAAACTATATGAAAGCTATGACGCACAATGTAAAAACTAATTTGCTGGTTTGCCTGCTGGTGTTATATGCAGGCGCTACCCGTGCCGGCGATTGCGACCTTACGGTTAGCCTGACACAGACTAATTTCGGTACCTTTAATCGCGGAACCTTGTCGCAGGCAGCAAATGGCTCGCAAACTGATGTTATTGGCAAAAAAAGCACGATGGTAACGGTTATTTGCCCGCGCCCTGAACGTATCGCGTTGTATTACCGTGCAGCGTCTAGTGGCGCTGGCGAAGGTTATCAGTTGGGTGATATTGCCCATGTGACGCTGGTTGCCAGCGATGCACAGGCTGACGGCAAATCTGTCGCTCTGGCTTATCACCAACAGGGAGGAAGCGCACCTGCGGGGAACGCCAACACGCTGGCAATACTGCCCAATATCGGCATCGCGCCCGTCAGTGATGAACCCATCACCCGCTTAACCCTGCAACTTACGTCAATAGCCGCGGTTAATGACATCAACCAGCATGTAAAAGAACAGAAAACGCTGAACGGTAGCGGCACACTGGAGGTCGTCAGTGAATAAATTAACACTCGGCTGCACAATAATGACGTTGATGGTCAGCAACATTGCCCTAGCCTCATCAGAGGTTCAGCTCTCCTTTACCGCCACCGCGGAGCCTCCTCCTTGCCATATTCAAAGCTCACCGCCCGTCATCGATTTTGGCAATATCCATCGTAACCAGCTGTCGGCTGATACCGCAACTCAGTTGCCTGTCAGGGCATTTGCAGGAGGGATAACGATAAGCTGCGAAGGGCCAACCAGTATCGGGCTAAGCTCGGTGGATAATAGCAGCGGTAGCGCCATTACCGTGGGTAATCTCCACTGGGATACACCCGCGACTACGATAAGTCCCACCCAGACCGATCAGCGTTTTGGGCTGGGAATGACCGCGGGAGGAAAACCTATCGGCGTGTGGAACGTGGTGTTTCATTCTGCGAAGGTGGATGGTGCGTCAGCAGATATCGGTATTGCAAATAATGGCATCCTCGATACCAGCGATACCACACCCACCATGCGTAATAACAACAAAGTCATCAGTTGGGTGATAAACAATGCTTTTGCAGTGGGAGAGATTTTTTCCATTCAGGCCGATGCTGCCGTCGCTCTCGCCCCCATTAAAGATTTAGATACCAGCAGCGAAATTGATTTCGCCGGTTCAGCCACGCTGGAAATCAAATACCTTTAAATATCATGCACAATAAAAAACTCGCCATTTGGCGAGTTTTTTATATTTAATAACGCTTGCTGTTACACCAACCCGAGCAGCTTCAAAATAAAGTACCCAATCACCGCCACGATAATTGGCAAGATGTACAGAGGGAAAAACTGGAGGAAAATGGTATGACGCGGCAACACAATGCGTTTCTCTAACGCTTCACGCGAATGCCCTTCTGCCCCTTTCATCTGTTCCAGAATCAGTTGGTCTTCAATCCCTTCGCGAATATGGCGCACCTGTCGCGACATGCGAGCCCCCGAGGCTTGCAGTGCCATCCCCACGAAAATCAGCCAGTAAATAATCCAAAACATGATATTGCCACCGGTGAATCCCTGCCCTAATACCGGCTGCGGTGAATTGAACCAGAACACATCCAGAAAGTGAGTATTAAACTTCACCATATCGATCATCACATGCACAAAATCGAGCATCACGGCATTAAGCCCTTCTTGCTTTTGGCTATGCTGATAGAGAAAGTTAAGTATCGATACCGTGGTTGAAAGCAGCGCTGGAATAAAAACTATCCAGCCGAATATCCGTTTTGCCACCGCAACCCAACCGGCTTGTTGGTAGGTCATGCCATCCCCTTAATTTGAAATACCCGTCATACTTCAAGCCTCTTGAAATATGGCGGGTATATATGCGTAATCATCGCCTTGAATAACGGCAGTTTACGTGGCTGTTTCCCTTACCGCAATCTCAACTGATTGAATTGATTGGTCAGGTTTGCTGATACTTTAGGCTAGTTTAGTATAACTGGCTTAACCAAAAGCAGCGTGAATGTTAGAGTACCCGCAGCAAATAAAGTTATGACGCTGAACATCAGTTCAGACGGTCTTAAACCACATAGATGAGGGAATGCCTGTGAGTCGCATTGAAGCCGTAATTTTCGATATGGATGGGTTACTGATAGATTCTGAACCATTGTGGACTCAAGGAGAACACGATGTGTTTTCCTCCTTAGGCATCGACGTTGAGGCGGCAGACGTTCCTGAAACCTTAGGCCTGCGCATCGATTTAGTGGTGAAGCTGTGGTATCAGCGCACGCCGTGGCAAGGCGCAAGCCAAGAAGAAGTGACAGAGCGTATTATTCGCCGCGTCATTGAGCTGGTTCGTGAAACCAAACCTCTGTTACCCGGCGTTGAACATGCGCTAAAACTCTGCCGTCAGCAGGGAATGAAAATCGGTTTAGCCTCGGCGTCTCCACTTTATATGCTCAACGAAGTGCTAGAGATGTTTAGCATCAGCCACTATTTCGACGCCGTGGTTTCGGCCGAAGCGTTGCCGTATAGCAAGCCGCATCCTGAAGTTTATCTGAACGCCGCTCAGCAACTGGGCGTCGATCCCCTCAACTGCGTAACGCTCGAAGATTCGTTCAACGGCATGATCGCCACCAAAGCCGCCCGCATGCGCTCTATTGTTGTACCCGCGCCAGAGAATATTAACGATCCTCGCTGGGCACTGGCCGATGTGAAATTAAACAATCTTAACGAGCTCACCGTGGCGAATATTCAACCGTAGTTAATGCTCAAACCCTGCGGAGCCTGCCTTAGGCTCCGTTTTATGTATATTTATACAGCAAACAACCATCTGTTACGCTGTCACCTCTTGCTTCCTGCGAAAACTCCGATATGCTGGATAAATTACCAGTACCCTCGGCGAGTTTTATCATGACGGCGGAAGGCCATCTTATTTTTTCTGTCGCTTGTACCATTTTCGCTAAAAAAGCGGAATTGACGCCTGCGCTCGCCCATGGCGACTGGTGGCATATCATACCCGGCGCGTTACTCACCTGCTTGTGGCCAGATATCGACCACCCAAAATCGGTGCTTGGCCAGCGTCTTAAGTGGCTGTCGTCGCCCATTGCCCGCATGTTTGGCCATCGCGGTTTTACACATAGCCTGCTGGCGGTTATCGGCGGTGTTTTTCTGCTGAACTGCGAAATGCCGAGCTATATGGGAATACCCGTTGATGCCATGCACGCCATGGTGATCGGATACCTAAGCCATCTGCTTGCCGATATGCTAACCCCCGCCGGTGTTCCTTTGCTGTGGCCGATTCGCTGGCGCTTCCGTCTACCGATACTCAATTCGCAGAAAGGCAATCAGCTAGAGCGGATTTTGTGCATGTCTCTTGTCGGCTATGCCCTCTATTGGGGCGGCGATTTAATGCCTTTTTACGATTTGCTCAGATATGTAAGTCATAAATTATGACGCAAATCACACTACACTGGTTATAAACCCTTCGTTTTGACTGTTTAGCACACAAACTCGATGCAAAAATTATAATAAATTCATTTTGGATATAAGCATCACGTGTATGGTGCTGTTAGCATATATAGCATTGAGTAAGACAATCACGCTTTTACGTAGGTAGCACGTCGCCCAACGAGGCTTCGGCGTCCTTAGGGCACGTAAAAACGTATAAAAACATATATTAGAAATTGGATGGAGATTGGGATGAACCTACCGCTCGTGATTAACGTGCTGGTGTTTGTGGCGCTATTATTGCTGCTGGCACAGACACGTCGTACAAAATGGAGCTTGGCTAAAAAAGTTTTAGTCGGCTTATTTATGGGGGTCCTGTTTGGTTTAGGGCTACAGCTGGTTTACGGTTCAGACAACCCAGTCCTCAAAGATTCAATCAGCTGGTTTAATATCGTCGGTAACGGCTATGTACAGCTGCTGCAAATGATCGTGATGCCGCTGGTATTAGTGTCTATCCTGAGCGCCGTGGCTAAACTGCACAATGCGTCATCGCTGGGCAAAATCAGCTTCCTTTCTATTGGTACTCTCCTCTTCACCACGATGATCGCAGCATTGGTCGGGGTGTTAGTGACCAACCTGTTTGGCTTAACGGCAGAAGGTTTGGTTCAGGGCGTGCAAGAAACCGCGCGTCTGGCCGCCATCAATACCAACTATGCCGGTAAAGTTTCAGACCTGAGTGTTCCGCAGCTGGTGCTGTCATTTATTCCTAAAAACCCGTTTGCCGACCTGACCGGTGCAAGCCCAACGTCTATTATCAGCGTGGTTATCTTTGCAGCAATCTTGGGAACCGCGGCGCTGCAACTGCTGAAAGACGATGAAGTTAAAGGTAAACGCGTTCTTACCGCTATCGATACTCTGCAATCGCTGGTCATGAAGCTGGTTCGCCAAATCATGAAGCTAACGCCATACGGCGTACTGGCGCTGATGACCAAAGTCGTTGCGGGTTCTAATATGCACGACATCGTCAAACTGGGTAGCTTCGTGGTTGCGTCCTATCTTGGCTTGGCAATCATGTTTGTGGTACACGGTTTACTGCTGTCGTTTACCGGCATTAACCCAATAAAATTCTTCCGCAAAGTCTGGCCGGTTCTGACATTCGCCTTCACCAGCCGTTCTAGCGCCGCCAGTATTCCATTAAACGTGGAAGCACAAACCCGCCGTATTGGTGTGCCTGAATCTATCGCCAGTTTCTCAGCTTCTTTCGGTGCTACGATTGGCCAGAACGGCTGTGCAGGGCTTTATCCCGCGATGTTAGCGGTGATGGTTGCACCCACCGTCGGGATTAACCCGCTCGATCCGCTGTGGATTGCAACGCTGGTCGGTATTGTCACCGTGAGTTCCGCAGGCGTTGCTGGCGTGGGCGGTGGCGCAACCTTCGCTGCGCTAATCGTTTTACCGGCGATGGGCTTACCGGTGACGTTAGTGGCGCTGCTTATCTCCGTGGAACCGCTGATTGATATGGGACGTACCGCGTTGAACGTGAATGGTTCAATGGCGGCAGGCACCATCACCAGCCAGATCCTACGTCAAACCGATAAGAGCGTATTTGATTCTGAAGAAGAAGCCGAGCTGGCGCATCAGTAATTAAGCGAGTTTAATATACGAAAAAGGGAGCCGATGGCTCCCTTTTGATATTTATCTATCGCAATAAATTAGAACGCCATTCACTAGAACGGATAGTCGTGATAACCCAGCTGTTCAGAAATATTGCGCGCTGCGGTATGCAGCATTTTAACGTATTCGTGTTTAGCATCTTCTGAGAAGCGGATTGTTGGGAACGAAATACTCAGCCCCGCAATCACCACGCCAAAGCGATCGAAAACAGGCACCGCGATGCAGCGCAGCCCTTCTTCCTGTTCTTCAATATCTTCACCAAAACCTTGCTCTTTCACCTCATCGAGCGCCGCCAGCAACGCTTCAGGGGTAAGGATAGTTTTTTCGGTGCTACGCTTGAACTCAATCTGGCTGATAATTTCTTCTGCTTCGCTACGATCGCGCCAAGCCAACAACACTTTACCAATGGCGGTGGTGTGCAGCGGATTACGGCGACCAATGCGCGAATACATACGCAGGTTATACATTGAGTCAATTTTATGAATGTAGACGATCCCATCTTCATCCAAAGCGCCAAGGTGAATAGTTTCACGGGTTAAGCGTGAAAGCTCACGCATTTCAATATCGGCACTACGAATCAAATCGACATTTTGTAGCGCATGCGCGCCCAGTTCGAACAGTTTGAGCGTCAGCGAATATTTCTCTGACTCACTCTCCTGCGAAACATAACCAAGAGACTTCATGGTTTGTAGAAAGCGATAGACGGTGCTTTTCGACATCATGACGCGCTGGGACAGTTCGGTGATGCCGATTTCGCGCTCTTCGGTGAGCGCTTGTAAAATCCCAAACACTTTAAGTACAGAAGAGACCGAGTCGGGTTGTTTATCTATATCTGTTGACATTGTATTTCTTTACCCTATCAGATGGTTAAATCGAACCTGTGTTTCATTATAAAAGGAACAGCTACCGAAATACAGCCTGTTAAACAGGTTAATCAGGTGGTTAACCGTTTCCGCACACTAGAACCTTTGTTACAAACAAAGCCAAATGTGACGGTAGTCTCAAGTGGTAATAAAAGTTATAGTTCCGCAACTGACTAATAAACTCTTAACGATTGTTGCCGAATGAAATCAACCATAAATGATGGTGTTCCACTACCTCAACGATACGGCGCAATTTTAGCCATTGCACCGGGTATCACCGTCGCGGTACTTGATGGTGCGATTGCTAACGTCGCCCTTCCCACTATTGCCCGCGATCTTAACGCCACTGCCGCAACGTCGGTGTGGATTGTTAACGCCTACCAGCTCGCCATTACCATTTCGTTGCTGTCGCTGGCGTCCTTGGGCGATATCATCGGCTACCGCAAAATTTACCTCACCGGATTACTGGTATTTAGCGTAACGTCATTGGGTTGCGCGATGTCCGATTCACTCTGGACGCTTACCCTCGCCAGGGTGTTGCAAGGCTTTGGCGCAGCGGCGGTGATGAGCGTGAACGTCGCGCTGGTGCGTTTAATCTATCCTCAGCGTTATCTCGGACGAGGAATGGGCATTAACGCATTAATCGTTGCCGTTTCTGCGGCGGCGGGGCCATCGGTCGCGGCGGCAATTCTCTCCGTCAGCAGCTGGCCATGGTTATTTGCCGTTAACGTGCCAATTGGCATTGCCGCCTTTATTTGCGGCATGAAATTTCTGCCAGAGAATCCGCCCAAAGTGGGTAAGCCAAAATTCGATGGTTACAGCGCGTTGCTTAACGCCCTCACCTTCGGCCTACTGATTTCTGCCATTAGCGGCTTTGCTCAGCGCCAAAACAACCTTCTACTGCTGGGTGAACTGGTGGTTATGCTGATTGTGGGTACCCTTTTCGTGCGCCGTCAGCTCAACCAAGAATTTCCACTGTTGCCTGTAGATCTGCTGCGTATTCCAATCTTTTCGCTCTCAGTAGGAACATCGATATGTTCATTCAGCGCGCAGATGCTGGCATTCGTTTCGTTGCCATTTTTCCTGCAAACGGTGCTTGGCAAAACGGAAGTGATGACCGGTCTTCTGCTAACACCGTGGCCTATCGCCACTATGATAATGGCCCCGATTGCTGGGCGTTTGCTTGAGCGCTTTAACGCTGGGCTACTGGGAAGTATTGGGCTGATGCTGTTTGCCATCGGGTTGCTGTCGCTGGCGCTGCTCCCTTCAAACCCAACAGACATTGATATTATCTGGCGGATGGCGCTCTGCGGTGCTGGTTTTGGTATTTTCCAATCCCCTAACAATCACACCATGATTTCTTCTGCGCCGCGCCATCGCAGCGGCGGTGCCAGTGGCATGCTAGGCACTGCGCGTCTACTGGGGCAAACCAGCGGAGCCGCGCTGGTGGCGCTGATGTTTAACCTGTTTGGCGATCTCGGTACGCATTCATCGTTACTGCTGGGTGCCCTATTTGCCCTCTGTGCCGCGATTGTCAGCAGCCTACGCATTCGTCAACCTAAGCCAGCTGCGCAGTAAAATAGACATAAAAAAGGGAACCCATCCGGGTTCCCTACCAAAATGATAAGAATCATCGCCAAACAACACAATGGGGTGCTTTGATGCTTATCAGCTCGGTTATTACTTTACTTGATAAAACCTCTCAGTTCACCGTGGCGAACGATACCCTGCAAAAGAACATCGTCATTGATGATATCGAACAGTGACAGCGTATTACCGTCTCTTTTTTCCTGATTCTTGTTATAGCGCGTTATCTCTCCCCACTCCTCAAATGCCCTTGGGTGATGCTGCTTAATAAATGCCAAAAGCGTAATCAGCGTCACCGCGCTGGCCGGCATATTGGTTACCGATCCCTTCAGATAATTGAAAATTGTATTCCGGGGCGTATTAAGCAACATAGTCAGTTCGGTCTTATCTATGTCTAAATCGTTAAAAATTCGAGTGAATTCATTCACTAAATTTGTTCCTAATAGGTTAAAAATCTGGTTTTATTATTTTATCAAACCCTTGATGATCCTGAAAGTTTTTCATCTTAACGAATCTTATCGATACAACAACTTGCCAATATCAAGAACCTCATTACCACTCATTAAAAGCAATTATTTGTACTCAACAGGAACAAAAATCATTGTTATCTTTTTGTTGAATGCAAAATAAGTATTGATAGGATTTTTATATGCACCTAAATTTCACTCTAACAGGAACAGTATAACGCCTACTTAAACACGATACCGAACATATTAATTTTTAGGTCAATCTATCTATGAATCGCAAAATAACTTTAATTGCTGCGGCTATCGCCTGTTCCATCGTTGGATCAGCACATGCCAGTTTAAGCTTAGCTGACGCACTAGGCGGTTCATCATCAGAGGCTATCGCCTTCAGACAATGGGTGCTCGACAATCATAAGATTGATAATTCCGTCTTTGATTATTCCAAGCCATCTGAAATCACATTTGTTGACTCACCGACGACCAACATAGGAAACAGCAATCAGACTGCGCATAATCTGCTAGATAACCACAACTATGATTTACAAACTTCATGGATCCCGGAGTTTGAGTCTTATGAGGCAGAAATAGCTAAGCAAACTGTCACGCAACCCGATCAAAGTTATGCGAACAAACATACCGGCACGCCGCAATATGTCGTTAACACCGATACGTCTAAACCGGTTTATTACGGTGAAACGCACCGGCCGAATACCTCGCCAGACGTTAACTATGCGAATAAACATACCGGCACGCCGCAATACGTCGTTAACACCGATACGTCTAAACCGGTTTATTACGGCGAAACACATCGGCCGAATACCTCGCCAGACGTTAACTATGCGAATAAACATACCGGTACGCCGCAATACGTCGTTAACGCCGATACGTCTAAACCGGTTTATTACGGTGAAACACATCGGCCGAATACAACCCCAGACGTTAACTATGCGAATAAACATACCGGCACGCCGCAATACGTCGTTAACACCGATACGTCTAAACCGGTTTATTACGGCGAAACACATCGGCCAAATACATCGACGACAACGGTTGTTGGCAGGAATACAACTGCCGCCCCAATCACAACAACGACGAACACTGAGTCTGATACATCACAGGATAAACAGCTCAATAAAAAACAGCTTTTCATTCTTAACACTATGGCAGACATAGCACACTACAACGCGCAGCAGTTTAATGCTGACAATATCAACATTGCTGAAAATCATCGTCATAGTGCCGAAAACAGCGCCGCGATTAGAGCAAACTCACAGCGTTTAGACTCGGTTGAGCAGCATCAGTCATCACAAGATTCACGTATTGATGAGAACAAAAAACAAGCTTCAGCAGGTGTTAGTGCCGCCTTTGCTCAGGCCAATATTCCTCAGGTAACAGAGAACCAGACATTTGCCGTGGGCGCAGGCGTTGGCGGTTATGACGATGAGAACGCAATTGCGGTGGGTGCATCGTTTCATGCCACCTCAAATAGCGTGGTTAAACTAACTGTCTCTGATGATTCGCAAGATAACGTTGGCTACGGTGCTGGCGTGTCCGTCGGCTGGTAAACAGCCATAGGTTATAATGATAAGTATGGGGGATATCTATCACCGATAAGTGGAGAGAAATGATGAAAGCACAAAAATTATTGCTGGTTGGCATCGTCGCGGGGCTGCTAGCGGGTTGCTCATCCCCAGCCGACCGCATGGCCAAATGTGAGTCTCAAGGGATCAGCAAAGACGCTTGCTATATTGCAGAGCAAAGCAGAGAAAATGCAATCAACTCGGCGGCAGAAAAACAGGCGCTAGAAAACGCGCAGAAGCAGTATGCTCAAGCAACGCATAAACCGGTGGTTAAAACTGGCTTTGGCGTAACGGTTAAGCGCGGCGCGGATGGAATTGTCACCGTTGATGGTAAGCCTGCGGCATTAGATGAAAAAAATGCCGATGCGTCGGTGTATTCACAGGGAAATTATCAGGTGATTTTTTATACCAAGGGAAAAGTGGCGCTGATGGAGAATCGTCAGTTTAAAGGCTATTTGAAATAAGCTTAAAAGCCGGATGTGATGAAAACGGCATCCGGCTACGTATTTTTACATGATTAAGCCACAGAATCAGCTTTCATAGCGGCTTGCAATATCGCGTCACGGCTGGCTAATACGCGTTCCACCGTATCCACTACGGCCTGAGTTTGTGGATCGATCTCAATATTCACTTTATCGCCCAAACGTTTCACGCCAAGCGTGGTACGTTGCAGCGTTTCTGGGATCAAATGTACGCAAAAACGGCTCTTGGTGACTTCTCCGATGGTCAAACTAATACCGTCGATACCGATAAAACCTTTATGTAATACATACTTCATCAGCTCAGGATTCGGCATTTTGAACCAAATCTGGCGATTGTTCTCTGAGGTCAGGATTTTAACGATTTCAGCGGTACAGATGATATGGCCAGACATTAAATGCCCACCGATTTCATCATTAAACTTCGCTGCTCGCTCCAGATTTACCACGCTACCTACCGTTACATCGCCCAGATTGGTGATGCGCAGCGTTTCTTTCATCAAATCGAAGCTAACCAGGTCGCCTTCCACTTTGGTCACGGTCAAACAACAACCGTTGTGAGCAACGGACGCGCCGAGCTCAAGATCGGGCAATAACTCCTGCGGAAATTTAACGATATGAGTACGAAAATTTGATTTTTCATCAATGGACACAACGGGAGCGGTGCCCTGAACAATGCCGGTAAACATAAATGATGCCTCTGCAATAATGTCTTTTCGAAAACAATTATCTAGCAGTTTGCCGCAAACCCTAGATAAAACCAAATCCAGCCGTTAAAAAACAGCCTATAACCAACTCATCAGCTACACTTTTCATTCTCTTGTGCTGTATCTGCAGGTAGAATCGTTCACTCACTGTTTATACTCATCACGTTTGACGCCGCATCGGCGATCGGATTGCTGAGTATCGCGTTACCCTCTTTAAGACTTTCCGCGAAGAGGCGTTTACTTGTCTGTTTTCTCTCTCATTTAAAATAAAAAGGTGTATACGTGCAGAAGTATTGGATAGAAGCGCGTAGCTTATTAGCTCTGGCTATTCCCGTTATCATTGCGCAGGTTTCACAAACGGCCATGGGTTTTGTTGACACCATCATGGCAGGCGGCGTTAGCGCCACAGATATGGCGGCCGTTGCCGTTGGGACCTCCATTTGGCTACCGGCTATTCTGTTTGGCCACGGTTTGCTGCTGGCTTTAACACCGGTCATTGCTCAGCTAAACGGCGCGGGTCGGCGCGATAAAATCGAGCATCAGGTACGACAAGGCTTCTGGCTGGCGTTTGGCGTGTCGGTTTTAATCATCGTAGTGCTTTATAACTCAAAACATATCATCGATATGATGCATAACATCGATCATGATTTGTCGAGCAAAGCCATTGGCTACCTGCACGCCATTATGTGGGGTGCGCCGGGGTATTTGTTCTTCCAAGTGCTGCGTAATCAGTGCGAAGGCCTATCGAAAACCAAACCGGGGATGGTCATTGGTTTCATCGGTCTGTTGGTCAACATTCCGATTAACTACATTTTCATCTATGGGAAATTAGGTGCCCCAGCGCTGGGCGGCGTCGGCTGCGGCGTGGCCACGGGCAGCGTGTATTGGGTGATGTATTTCATCATGCGTTGGTACGTTCGCCACTCATCCAGCCTGCGCGATCTGCGCCAAAAAGGCATGGAAGCACCACAGTGGGCAACGATCCATCGCTTGATCAATATCGGTATGCCGGTTGCTTTAGCGCTGTTTTTCGAAGTCACGCTGTTTGCCGTTGTCGCTTTGCTGGTGTCACCGTTGGGTATAGTTTCCGTCGCGGGTAACCAAATTGCGCTGAACTTTAGCTCGCTGATGTTTGTACTACCGATGTCTCTTGGCGTAGCGGCAACCATTCGCGTGGGTTACCGTTTGGGCGAAGGCTCGGCGGAAAATGCAAAAGTCGCGGCACGAACCAGTATTGCCGTGGGCATGTCGATGGCGGCGTGTACCGCTATTTTCACCGTTATCTTCCGCGAGCCTATTGCCCTGCTCTACAACGATAACCCTGAAGTTATCACCATGGCATCGCACCTCATGTTGCTGGCGGCAATTTATCAGATTTCCGATTCGGTACAGGTTATCGGCAGCGGCGTACTGCGTGGTTATAAAGATACCCGTTCAATTTTCTTTATTACTTTCACGGCGTACTGGATTTTGGGGCTGCCAACCGGCTATGTGCTGGCGCTGACCGACTATATTGTTCCTGCGATGGGGCCAAGCGGCTTCTGGACAGGCTTTATCATCGGCCTAACCTCGGCCGCCATTATGATGGCGCTGCGTATTCGCTGGCTACAAAATCAGCCTGCCGCGTGGATCTTACAGCGCGCTGCGCGTTAATCTCGGTTATTCAACGGCATCCTAGATGCCGTTTTTTTCACCCAGATGCGCATATCATCAGCAATCGTGTGAATTTAAGAGGAATTTTTGGCAATCCCCCTTGCCAGCCGTGTCATGTGCCGTTAATATTCGTCCCCGTTGTCTGGCACGGCTAACGTGCTAACAAAGCAGTTCAGGATGCGTCCGTAGCTCAGTTGGTTAGAGCACCACCTTGACATGGTGGGGGTCGGTGATTCGAGTTCACTCGGACGCACCATTCTTAAGAAATTCTTCGTTGCGTCCGTAGCTCAGTTGGTTAGAGCACCACCTTGACATGGTGGGGGTCGGTGATTCGAGTTCACTCGGACGCACCATTCTTAAGAGATTCTTCGATGCGTCCGTAGCTCAGTTGGTTAGAGCACCACCTTGACATGGTGGGGGTCGGTGATTCGAGTTCACTCGGACGCACCATTCAATCTCTTAGATACGCTTTACTTCCTTTCATAAAAAATCCCACAGAAGACAGCTCCCTATACACATCTACCCTCTGCGGGATTCGTTTAGAATGCTCTCAATGTCACAGAAGAGACTGTTGCATTAACCTTTATTTTGGCATCGCCCGACGTGCTAGCCGAAATGTATATGTTAATAGCACCGGCGCTTTTTTCACTGCTGCTCAGGCTTCGTAATGCTGCCGTCATAGGTGCCATAAAGGTCGTTTTCATATTCGTCATATCCATGCTGCCAAAAAAGGTGAAGCTATTCACGCTATCTTGGCAAGAGCCCTCCGTGCTGGCTTGCTGTCCTTTGTGCAACAAACTCGGCTTATCAAGCGCGACATTGAAACTCACGCCCTGCACCGAAGACATCGGCATTATCTCAATCAAAACATAGTAGCGCTGCTGTTCGTCACCAAACAGCGCAGCTGAATTTGCCAGGGGCTTCGGCAAAACAACGCGCGCATTCACTATTTTTCCGTCGTTCAAATCAGCTTGATCAAGCGTGGCGTCTAACCGTAATTCAGGCATTGCCCGTGCTTTTCCAAGCGTGAAATGAGCGGTGCTATCCCCACTTCCCGTTTGATAGCCATAATCGAAATCGCCAACTTGGATATAGTCTCCTGCACGATTGTTCTCCACGGGCCGACCATTTTCATCGACATAAAACAGGAAAGGTTCGCTTTTCCACTTATCCAGCCCTTCTTGTGGTTCGGTAGGTAAATTGTCCCGAATTTGCTTCGCTTGCCATACTTCCCATAAGCGATCGAGATTGGCGTGATGCATAAAGAAGATCGGATCAACCGGCGATAAAAAATTCCCCATAAAGCCACCGATGTCGTTATGCACTTTATTATGTGGAAAACCTTCGAGGATCCCAAATCCATGCTGGTGACTGTTACTATGATTCGGCGCGGACTCGCTGCCAAACATCTCAAACGAAGTTGGCGCTAATGCATCTAAAATGGTATCGAGCGAAACCGCATTCTGGGTTGTACAGTCGAAATTAGGCTTGGCTCTCGTTAGGTCACGTGTTTTCCCATGCGCAAAAAACATCGCATTATCCGGCTGGCCATCCCCCTCGATACCTTTCCAAAGATCGGAAGGATAAGGATAGTCACGCAGCTGTAGCTCATGTAACTGCTGGAGGGTAAATGTCCCCCACTGAGCCTCAACGGGATTGAATAGCGCCTCACGGAACTTCGTATAGCTATCAATAAACGCCTGATTTTCTGGATTAAGCACACCGTCAAAAAACGCATCAGGCACGCGTGGTTCCGCCGTCCAGTCCCAGAACGGCATCGCGAAATCGGCATCACCGCTCAATTTACGAATGATCTTTTCAAACCATCCGACATACCCGCGATGCCAGGGTAAAAACCACCAGTTGCCATGTGGGCAATCAAGCGTATGAATTAACGTATGTCGATACCAATTCAGCGGATCTGAAGGCGGTAGCTCCAGCATTGCCTTAATCCCTTTTTGATAGCTGGCGAGCATTCGCTGCCCTTCTTTGCTGCTGAGATTTACGCGGGTATAACGCCGCTTTGTTGCTGTCGGCGTAGAGGCTGAAAACACGGATTGAAACGGAAGTGCGGTTGCTAGTGTAGTGAGCGCCGTGGCAATAATTAAGCGACGACGATTAAGACTAAAAGGTGATTCACGCTTACTCATATTAAATATCCTTAACAGTAGGATTTTGAGCAAAAAGAATAATATTCTGATTTAAAAGCGATAAAAGCCATTTGCGCAAAATAACATTGCACTCAATGGTGAAAATAAGCATAGAACATTAATAAATCGCAGCAAGTGACACGAGGTGGATAGAGACTGTCGATACTTTTCAGCGTGCGTTGTCGTTTATTGCGCAACAAGTTTTTCATCAGCGCTACATTTGCGCAGCAATCGTCGTTTTTTTGACTAATCACGTTTAGATTTAGGCAAATTCGTTGTCATTTCCGACACTAAGACCGTATAATACGAAACGTCATTTCAATTGAATGGTTTCAGCCCTTGATCTGTCGCTACGCAAATTACAACTCATATATGCTTTCGCGCTTATCAATTCTTAAACGCGGAGAACACTTTTCCGCATCCATCCCTCAGCTGTCATCTATTCTTAGTAGTGTTTCTACATCCCGATTACCGACGTTCAAATTTTTAGGCAACGTTAACCTTTTAAGCAACATCGTTTTATCGGCTTCATCTCTTGCTCACGGCAATGCCTTGAGCACTCTGTTTTTTCAATCCATCACAACTTGCAGAAATTAAACTTCATGAAAAAGACCAAAATTGTATGCACCATCGGTCCTAAGACCGAATCCGAAGAAATGCTGAACAACATGCTGACCGCAGGCATGAACGTTATGCGTCTTAACTTCTCCCACGGTGATTATGAAGAGCACGGACAGCGCATCAAAAACATTCGCGCTGTTATGGAAAAAACCGGTAAGAAAGCCGCAATCCTGCTGGACACTAAAGGTCCAGAAATCCGTACTATGAAACTGGAAGGCGGCAAAGACGCTGCGCTGACCGCTGGTCAGACTTTCACTTTCACCACTGACCAGAGCGTTATCGGCAACACCAGCCGTGTTGCTGTTACCTACCCTGGCTTCGCTGCTGACCTGAAAATCGGCAACACCGTTCTGGTTGACGATGGCTTGATCGGTATGGAAGTTATCGAAGTTTCAGAAACTGAAGTGGTATGTAAAGTTCTGAACGCGGGCGATCTGGGCGAAAACAAAGGCGTTAACCTGCCAGGCGTTTCTATCCAACTGCCAGCGCTGGCTGAAAAAGACAAACGTGACCTGGTATTCGGTTGCGAGCAAGGCGTTGATTTCGTTGCGGCTTCATTCATCCGTAAACGTTCTGACGTGATGGAAATCCGTGAGCATCTGAAAGCCCACGGCGGCGAAAACATTCAGATCATTTCTAAGATCGAAAACCAGGAAGGTCTGAACAACTTCGACGAAATTCTGGAAGCTTCTGACGGCATCATGGTTGCTCGTGGTGACCTGGGCGTTGAAATCCCAGTTGAAGAAGTTATTTTCGCTCAGAAAATGATGATCGAAAAATGTAACCGTGCACGTAAAGTTGTTATCACTGCAACTCAGATGCTCGATTCCATGATCAAAAACCCACGTCCAACCCGCGCAGAAGCAGGCGACGTAGCTAACGCCATTCTGGACGGTACTGACGCAGTTATGCTGTCTGGCGAAAGTGCTAAGGGTAAATACCCTCTTGAAGCCGTTAGCATCATGGCAACCATCTGTGAGCGTACTGACCGCGTGATGCAGAGCCGTATTGATACTCTGCACGACAGCCGTAAACTGCGCATCACCGAAGCGGTTTGCCGTGGCGCTGTAGAAACTGCTGAAAAACTGGACGCTCCACTGATCGTGGTTGCGACTGCCGGTGGTAAATCTGCGAAAGCCGTTCGTAAATACTTCCCAGATGCCATGATCCTGGCTCTGACCACTAACCCAGTCACCGCTCGCCAGCTGATCCTGAGCAAAGGCGTGGTTCCTATGCTGGTTAAAGAGATCGCTTCTACTGACGATTTCTACCGTATTGGTAAAGAAGTTGCGGTTGAAAGTGGTCTGGCTCAGAAAGGCGACATCGTGGTTATGGTTTCTGGCGCACTGGTTTCCAGCGGCACAACCAACACGGCTTCCGTGCACGTTCTGTAATAGCATTTATTCTCAATATATCAAGCGCCGGTTTCCGGCGCTTTTTTTTACATTTGTACAGCATTTTTTCCTCTTGAATTCGTATTATTAATATAATTAATTTTCAAATCAAATAAGATGAATCCAATAGAAATGACCTGTTTTCTCTCCTTTTTTTAACCTTTTGGCAAAAGAAGGCGTTTCTTTGAGCGAACGATCAAAATAAAGCGATTTAGTACGAAAAATTTATTCTCTTTAGAAAATAGTTTGTGTAACACTTGTAACGCTACATGGAGATTAACTCAATCTAGAGGGTTTTATAATGAATCGTACTAAACTGGTACTGGGCGCAGTAATCCTGGCTTCTACTATGCTGGCTGGTTGTTCAAGCAATGCTAAAATCGACCAACTGTCTACTGATGTTCAGACTCTGAACACCAAAGTTGATCAGCTGAGCAACGACGTTAACGCAATGCGCGCTGACGTTCAGACTGCTAAAGACGACGCAGCACGCGCTAACCAGCGTCTGGACAACATGGCTACTAAATACAAGAAATAATATTTCTTGAGTCATGTAATAAAGGCGCACTTCGGTGCGCCTTTTTTTATCTCTCTATTTTGCACTTTCCCACCCTTCTCCTCCTCCCCACTCACCAGCTTGCGTTTAGCCCGTTTTCTTAAGCCCAGTCCAGCCCAGAACATTCCCACAACACAGCCATAAAAAAAGGACACCTTGCGGTATCCCTTTTAACTAACGTGAGGCTGCGCTCAACGCTCGCTGAGCGTTTTTACTCAGTTGCGCTAGTCGAAGTCGCCTTAGCTTGCGTAATCTTTACTGCGTTCGTTTCAGGCTCTGATTTCACTTCCTGACCATGATTCACGATCACCGGCATACCTGAACGGCGCTTCACCGCTTCGTCAAACACCAACTTATCGGTTAACTGGCTGTCAGCAAACTTCTTCGCCGCGGGTTTTAACGCAATATGCATCGTTTGTGGATCGTCTTTCTCGGTACGTGATAGCGGCTGGTGCACTTCTACATAGCGCTTGCCATCAGGTTCAACCGACACTTTCACCGGCGCATTCACAATCTGCACGCGGGTTCCTTTCGGTACGGTCTTGAATAATGCCTCAATATCGTCAGGACGCAGGCGGATGCAACCGGAGCTGACGCGCATTCCAATGCCGAAATTAGCGTTAGTGCCGTGAATCAGATAAACCCCACCCTGTGCGGATAAACGCAGGGCGAACAGCCCCATTGGGTTTTCAGGGCCCGCAGGGACCACCGCAGGCAGCGTGATGCCCTCGGCTTTGTAATGTTTGCGGATATTCGCCGTTGGCGTCCACGTTGGGTTAGCAATCGGCTGAGAAACGCTGGTTACCATTTCTGGCGTATTTCGCCCTAACTGACCAATACCAATCGGGTAGACCACCACTTTGCTCTGTCCTTTCGGATAGTAGAACAAACGCATTTCAGCCAAATTGATGACGATACCCTCACGAGGGGCATCCGGTAGCAACATCTGAGTCGGAATCGTCAGAACGGTGCCCGGTTTCGGCAAGTAAGGATCTACGCCAGGGTTAGCTTCCAACATCCCTAGCAACCCGATTTGGAAGCGCGCGGCAACATCCTCTAGCGGTTTGCCATTATTCTGTACGGTAAAGGTAGTATTTTCACCAATCAAACGGCTGTCTGGCGGCGGCAAAGGATATTCGGTTGCATTGGCGACAGACGTCCCTGCCATCCATACCGAAAGCAACATAGTTACAAGAGGTAGTGCACGCTTCATGCTTGATTCCCAGTCTTATCAGTTATCCTTCAGGACGAAGGATAATTAATTAATTGTACAAGGCTGTAGAACTGCCCGTTTTATAAACACCAGTTATACTAACAGCCAGAAAGGAAAAGGCAATTTAAATGCCAGTAAATCAATGCGTTACTAAAATACTTTTACTATATATTTCAGTTTGTTAACGGTTCCGCTGCTAATATGCACAAAAAATTAACCACCGTGAATAAGATTGATCTGTTCTTCGCTGCACACTCGTGATGTCGACTGCACAAAAAAACCGCACCTCAGTTGCCAGCAACTATAATTAATCAAGTTGCGTGACTTCTCGCCCATCCTTCTTTCACGTCCCCAATTCGGATGAGAATATTTAGGTGGAAACATTTCGGTGGAAACATGGTGCGCTGCCTATTTTTACTCATCAGCCTGTTTTTCATTGGCACCGCGAGCCACGCAGCGCCGAGTAAAACCCTTGCGCTTCCTACCACCATCAATTCCGTCTATGGCGATTTCGATGCCATGCAGCAGCGCAGGATCATTCGCGTTTTGATCCCCTACAGCAAAACCTTCTATTTTTTGGATAACCGTGGCACCCCGCGTGGGCTGATGGTTGAACTAATGCAGCAGTTTGATAAAACGCTGAATAACGGCATCAAGCCTGATAAAAAAATCCACGTCGTCATCATCCCCACCTCACGCGATAGGCTTATTCCTGATTTATTGGCCGGAAAAGGCGATCTGATTGCCGCAAACCTCACCATTACACCAGAACGCCAGCGGCAGGTTGATTTCACTATCCCATTAGCCAGCGGCGTGCGCGAAGTGGTTGTGGCCAATAAACGCCAACCGACACTCACCACGCTAGATGATTTGGCGGGGAAAAGCGTCTTTATCAATCCGTCCACCAGCTACGTACAGAGCATTGCACAGCTTAATCAACATTTAGCTCGCAACAAGCTGGCGCCGGTTGAAGTCATCAGCGCACCGGGCAATCTAGAGCCCGAAGATATTTTAGAAATGGTGAATGCGAATCTGGCGGGTTACACCGTCGTCGACCGCTATCTCGCTTTGCTCTGGCAGAAGATCTATCCCAATCTGGTCACCTATGACCAATTTGCACTGCGAAGCGATGCCAATATTGCCTTAGCCGTGCGGAAAAACTCACCGCAGCTGCTCGCCGTTCTCAATCCATTTTGTAAAGCACACAAGTTAGGTACGTCGTTTGGCAACCAGCAGGTTTATAAATACTTGCGCAACGTTAAGTGGGTAAAAAGCGCCACGTCAGAAAAAGAGATCGACAAATTCAACCAGCTCACAACTATTTTCCAAAAGTACGGGCAGGAATACAGCGTAGACTGGCTGCTGATGGTGTCGCAGGGGTATCAAGAGTCACAGCTCGACCAGCGCAAACGTAGCCACAGCGGTGCTATTGGCATCATGCAGATACTTCCCAGCACTGGAAAAGATCTTAAGGTTGGCGATATTTCGCAGGCAGAACCGAATGTGAATGCAGGAATTAAATATATTCGGTTTATGCAAGATCGCTATTTTGCCGATCAGCCGATGGATGAGCTCAATAAAATGCTCTTCACCTTTGCAGCTTACAATGCAGGCCCTGCGAAAATAGAAAGACTGAGAAAGCAGGCCAAGCTGATGGGGCTTGATCCTAACCGCTGGTTTAATAACGTGGAGCGCGTGGCGCAATTGAAAATAGGCAATGAAACGGTGCAGTACGTCAGTAATATTTTCAAATATTACGTTGCTTATACCCTCATCAAGCAGCAGCAACAGAAGAAAGAGCAGGCCGTTCCGCCTGCTCCCAGCCAACCTAGTGCTTAATAATGTACATCGTTTGGCTATAGGCCACATCTTCAGGGTTAGTAATCGGATAACCCTTTACCCAAGGCTTAATTAAGCGGCCATTGGTATATTGATAGATAGGCGCAATCGGTGCCTGATCGGCCAAAATTTGCTCGGCCTGCGCATAATCGGCGTTACGCTTGCCCGCGTCGGTTTCCTCGCTGGCCTGTTTTAACAGTTTGTCGTATCCCGGGCTGTTAAATTTAGCGATATTGCCGCTATGGGTCGACGTCAACAGCGTCAAAAACGTCGATGCTTCATTGTAGTCTCCCACCCAAGACGCACGAACTACATCAAACTTGCCGGTGTTGCGGCTATCGATATAGGTTTTCCATTCCTGATTCGTCAGTTTGACCTGTGCACCCAACGATTTTTTCCACATTGAGGCCACCGCAATCGCAATTTTCTGGTGGTTCTCTGAGGTGTTGTACAGCAAAGTGAGTTTCAGCGGCTTATTTGGCCCATAGCCCGCTGCTTTCAGCCATGCTTTCGCCTGTTTGTTGCGTTCAGCCTGCGTCATTTTCTGAATAGCCAGCGGTACAGGCTCGAATCCGGCGGTCACATCTGGCGTTAGGTGATAGGCGGGCTTCTCGCCGGTACCTAATACTTTCTCGGCAATGATCTGTCTGTCGATGGCATACGAGAGCGCTCTGCGCACGCGAGCATCATTGAGCGGTGCTTTTTGCGTATTAAAAGCGTAGTAATAGGTGCCTAGCTGGTCCGGCGTATAGACCTGTTCGGGAATGTCCTTCATTAATTTGTGGTACATGTTTTTAGGGAAGGATTCCGTGATATCAATGTCCCCTGCCAGATAGCGTTTGGTTGCCGCAGACTCTTGATTAATCGGGATAAACGTCACTTTAGTGATGACGGTATTTTTATGATCCCAATAATACGGATTAGGTTTTAACACGATTTTTTCGTTAACTACTCGCTCCTGCATGGCGTATGCGCCGTTACCCACCAAATTCTCTGGCTTAGTCCAATCGTTACCGTATCTTTCGATGGTTTTTTGCGGTACGGGGAACAGGCTAAAATTAGCCAATAGGTTGACAAAAAACGGGACGGGTTTATTCAGCTGAACCACTAGCGTATGCGAATCGGGCGCAGCAACACCCAATTTTTGCACCGGCACTTGGCCGTTAATAATACCTTCGGCATTGGCGATACCCGCCATTTGCGCAAACCAAGCAAACGGCGACAGCGTTTTAGGATTCACCAAGCGCTGCCAGCTATAGACGAAATCATAGGCCGTAACCGGATCACCGTTCGACCACTTAGCGTTCTCGCGGAGCTTAAACACATAGCGTTTGTTATCAGTCGTTTGCCAGCTCTGCGCCACGCCCGGCGTTGGCTTGCCGTCTGCGCCCTGATTAACCAGCCCTTCAAACAAATCTCGCGCCACCTGCGCCTCGGGGAGTCCCACCACCTTTGCCGGATCTAACGACGCTGGCTCATCTTTAATATGACGCACAATCTCTTGTTTTTCAGCCAAAACGGTTCCCGCAGGAACCTGCGCGGCCTGCGCAGAAACGAACCCCGAAGCAATCAATGCGGATAATGCAGTAATACGAAAAAGATGCATAAATAGAACCCTATATATCCAAAATCATTGGCACGGCCGGCAGCATTCCCTAATCCCAGACACCAATATTCCCCACGCTCGTTTATTTTTGTCGTTGCGAACGTTTTCTGAGGTCAAAAAGTGTGCCTTAATAAGAAGGTTAACAGACGGAAATTATTCAGACTTAGACCCAAATAATTGGAGTTGCACCCAGGCAGAAAGCGAGCACAGATGCAGCTTCAAGTATGACGGCGTTATTCTACTATTACGGGAAACCTGTTGCATGGGAAATGGTGTAAAACAGATCCGCCCTCGTGCCGATCGCGGCCAAATTAGCGCGACGGCGGTTACCTACGGACATTCGTTGCTCGGCGCGCCACTACTCTATTTCCCCGCCGTTCAACCTGACCGTGATACGGGGCTGATTATTGCGGGCACCCACGGCGACGAAACTACCGCAGTCATCGCCTTGTCCTGCGCATTACGCAGTCTCCAGCCGATGCAGCAACGCCACCATGTCATTTTGGCGGTCAATCCCGATGGCTGTCAGCTAGGATTACGAGCAAATTCTGCTGGGGTGGATCTCAATCGTAATTTTCCTGCGGCTAACTGGCTGCCCGGTCATAGCGTATATCGCTGGAACAGCGCCAGCAGTGAAAGAGATGTTAGGCTATCCACCGGCGACGCCGCAGGCTCTGAACCCGAAACGCAAGCGCTCTGCCAGCTGATCCACCGCTTAAAACCGGCGTGGGTCGTTTCGTTGCATGAGCCCCTTGCCTGTGTGGAGGATCCACACCAAACGCTGCTCGGGCAGCAACTTTCCGCCGATTTTGAACTGCCTTTGGTGAGTAACGTAGGATACGAAACCCCGGGCTCTTTTGGCAGCTGGTGTGCCGACCTCAGCCTGCCCTGCATTACGCTTGAGCTACCGGCGATTTCAGCCGACCTCGCCAGCGAAAAATACCTTCCGGCACTGCTGGCGTTGATCGATTACGATCTATAACCCGCGTTTTACGCAGGCACTTTAAGCTGAATACCGCCACAGCTGAAATTCAGCGCAGGGCTTGCATCCTGCGCCAGCCATGTGGGGCCATCGAAATCCACGAATTTGGCCGCGGGCGCTAGCGGCAAAGCCGCACGAATGGCGCGCGACGTGCAAATCATGCAGCCCAGCATAATCGCCATGCCCTCTTTCTGCGCCAATGAACGCAGTGCCATAGCCTCAGTCAGACCACCGGTTTTATCCAGTTTGATGTTTATCATGTCATAGCGCCCTTTCAGCGCGGCAAAATCATCGCGGGTATGGCAGCTTTCATCCGCGCAAATCGGCAACGGATGAATGAAATGAGCTAGCGCTTCATCTTGGTTAGCAGGTAAAGGCTGCTCCAGCATCACCACGCCAACGTCGGCCAGCAGCTGACAACGCGCAGCTAATCCTTCGGCCTGCCATGACTCATTAGCATCAACAATCAACGTCATCTCGGGTACAGCGGCACGGATCGCCATCAATCGTTCAGTAATAAAATGATCGTCGAGCTTGATTTTCAGCAGCGTCGCACCTTTTTGAAACAACGAAAGCGCGGTGGAAGCCATCTGTTCCGGCGATCCAATCGACACGGTCTGCGCCATCACAATGCGTTCTGGCTGTGGCACGTTGCATTGTTCCCACAGCGTGGTGTTGGTTTGCTTACACACCAGATCCCATAGCGCACAGTCAACCGCATTACGCGCCGCGCCTGCCGGTAATCTTGCTAATAACTCACGGCGATCAAGTCCGTTCTCAATAGCGGATTTCACCGAGGCAAGCTGCGCGAGCACAGAGTCCACGCTTTCGTCATAGCGCGCATAGGGCGTACATTCCCCGACGCCAATCACGCCGTCTTGATCAATTTCAACGACGACAACGTAAGCTTCTGTTCGGCTGCCCCGAGCAATTACAAAAGGGGTATGCAGAGGCCAGACTTCTGAATAAAAACGCATTGTTTTCATGCTTATTCCTTAGCGCTAATAAAAGGCAGAATGCGGATAGCTGAAGTATTAGCCAAAAACATCATAATGTTATACCCAAAATAGTTCATGTTGCATTGAGGCAGCAAATGAGCGCATCCCGATGAGCTTACTGATGTAAGTGACCCGGGTGTGCGAATGCAGCTAACAAAAATGCAGCATGAAATATGAAGGGTATACGTAGATATTTAAAATTGTTCGTATATTCAAGGCTATCGTGTTAGCGTAAACTCTAGTTCGTGTTAACTAACTGTAATAGGAAATACCATAATGACGCAGACAGTTCATTTTCAAGGCAACCCAGTACACGTAGCCGGTAAAATCCCTCAGGCAGGCGAAAAAGCCAAACCTTTCAAACTGGTAGCCAAAGACCTTTCCGATGTTGATCTGGCAAGTCTGGCTGGTAAACGTAAAATCCTGAATATCTTCCCAAGCATTGATACCGGCGTTTGCGCAGCATCAGTGCGAAAATTCAACCAGCTGGCAAGCCAGACTGATAACGCCGTTGTGCTGTGCATTTCGGCCGACCTTCCTTTCGCTCAGTCTCGCTTCTGCGGCGCTGAAGGTCTGAACAACGTCATTACGCTGTCTACCCTGCGTGGCGGCGATTTCAAACACGATTACGGTGTAGCTATTACCGATGGTCCATTGGCCGGTCTAACCGCACGTGCCGTAGTCGTTTTAGACGGCAACGACAACGTGGTTTATAGCCAGCTGGTGAACGAAATCACCGAAGAACCAAACTACGATGCGGCATTAGCTTCTCTGAAGTAATTCTGTTGCGATATTCAGTGTAGTCACTGATAGAAACAAAAACGCGGTGCTGAATTCAGCACCGCGTTTTTTTTAGTTCTCTTCTGCGTCTGGGTGGTTTTCCACGTGACGCCGACTGCTAAGGCCATACTCACGAAGTTTATTAGCAATCGCGGTATGCGATACGCCCAAGCGTTTAGCCAGCTTACGCGTGCTTGGATAGTTGCGGTACAGACGGGTCAGCACTGAACGCTCAAAGCGTTTGCAAATATCATCCAGCGAACCATCCAGTACTTCATCGCCTAGCGCCATTTCAGCTTCAAACTCCGGCAGAACAACGTCCTGTGGACGCAGTTCATATCCCTCAAGCTGGGTTAACGCACGGTAGATCGCATTCTTTAACTGACGAACGTTGCCCGGCCAGCCGTACTGGCTGAGGAACGCATTCAACTCAGGCGCCAAACGCGGTCTTGGCATCCCTTGCTCATCGGCAAAGCGCGAGACAAACAGCTCGGTCAACGGCATGATGTCCTGCGTGCGTTCACGCAACGGTGGCAGATTTAACGTCAAGACGTTAAGGCGATAATAAAGATCCTCACGGAACAATCCACGCTGCACCAGATCGATCAGGTTTTTCTGCGTCGCACAGATAACGCGAACGTCTACGCTCACTTCGTGTTCTTCACCCACGCGGCGGAACGTACCGTCGTTGAGGAAACGTAGCAGCTTGGTTTGCATGCGCGGTGACATCTCACCAATTTCATCCAGCAACACCGAACCACCGTTGGCTTGTTCAAAGAAGCCTTTTTTGCCTTCCAGCGCATTCGGATAAGCGCCCGCAGCGTGGCCAAACAGTTCGCTTTCGGCCACGTCGTCCGGCAGTGCGGCACAGTTCAACGCCAAGAAAGGCTGTTTACCGCGTGGGCTGCGCAGATGACAGGCGCGAGCCAGCACATCTTTACCGGTACCGGTATCGCCCACAATCAGCAACGGTGCGTCTAGCATGGCGAGCTTACGTGCCTGCTCGAGTACCTGACGCATTTTCGGGCTAACACCGATAATGTGTTCGAATTCGCTATCGTCATTCACCGTGAGGTTTTGCAACTGACGCCCAATGCGAACCGCCGATTTCAACACCACGACCGCCCCTACTGGCGCAGACATTTCGCCCTGCTCTTCACCCAGATAGATTGGCGTGATATCCATCAGATAATCCTGACCGCGAATAACCACTTTTTCGGCATGCGGAGCAACGGTTTCGTTCTCCAGCCAGCGTAAAAAGTTATAGCCGCCAATCAGTCCACCTGCGGTTTGATTACAGATCTTGTCTTCCGTGGTGCCAAACAGCATCAATGCCGCTTGGTTAGCTAGCTCAACCTTCCCTTTCATATCAATAGAGAAAACGGGCTCTGGCAGCGATTCTAGCAATGCCCACATCGCACGGTGTTCACGCTCTGACGGCATGTATGGCACGGTGCGAACGTCGGTGACACCGCTGATGCGGCGGATCTCTGCCATTAACTGACGGAAGACTTCGAAGTCAAGTTCATTAAAATTCAAATAGATACGACCGATGGTATCGATCTCAATCCCGCGCAAATCAATATTACGCGCTGCCAGCAGATCCAGCAGTTCTCGGGTTAAGCCGATTCGGTCTTCACAAAAAACTTCCAGGCGCATCAGTTTTGACCTTAATCTGCATATTACGGTGTGTAAAACATACGTGTAGATACACGAGAGAAAACCAATTGCCCTACATCACGCTGACTATGATTGTGATTGTACGACAACTGAAACAGTAACTGTCAGTATAAGTTGACAGATCTTTCTATTGTTATCCAGCCAGTCATTTCTGATTTACAACTTAGCTAACTATAAACTAGCGCAATGACACCTCAACAATTGTTACAACAGGCTATATAATTGTCTTCAAAGTAGGCATCATACAAATATCATCATATCTAGACAGCAGAATCTTATCACCTATTCATCACACATTTTAGATATAAATAGGGGAAGTGCAGCATATGATCATCCGACAGGCCGTCCCTGCAGACTATGATAGCATTTTGGAAATTCAGCGACTGAACACACCTGAAAATCTGGATGCTGAAAACCTCCAACAGGGATACATCGTTTCACAAATGAGCCGAGCACAGCTTGAAGCCATCAACAGCAAGCTGGGCATTTTAGTTGCCGTTGAAGGCAAAACCGTCGCTGGATTCGTCTGTATGACCGCGACCTGCGCCAAACCTCATCCCCCCGTCATTGATGCATTGCTCGAACAAACCGAAACCCATTCGCTCAATCAGCGTCCGATGACCGAACTCACTCCTTTTCTGTATGGCCCCGTATGCATCTCGCGACGTTTTCGCGGTGCTGGCGTGCTTTCCCAGCTTTTTGCCGCGGTAAAAGCGCATATGCATGGAAAATACGACGCGGGTTTGGCCTTTATCGCTGATGATAATCCGCACTCGCTGGTTGCCCACATTCAAGGACTTGGCATGAGCGATGTCACACGCTTTCACTTCGATGGAAAAGATTACCACCTTGTGGCTTTTGAGGTATAAATAACAGCTTAGATATTGTTTCAATGAGATTTTATTTAACTATACCCCAAATAATTTGCGCTGATTTATGGCGGCAAGTGAGTAAACCCGATGAGCTTATCCTCGTAAGTGATTTGGATGCACGAGCGTAGCCCATGCCAAAGCAGCTTCAAGTATGAAGGTTATAAAAGGATGGTTATCCCCCATGACAAATACCTTTTTCGTTACGGCCGACTGGCTATCAGCTCATTTGAGCGACGATGATATTCAGCTCATCGACGCACGTATGCCTCCGGCTGGACAAGAAAATCTGCGCGATATCCATGCCGAATTTATCGCTTCACATCTCCCCGGTGCGCTGTTTTTTGATATTGATGCCCTCTCCGATCACTCGAGCCCACTCCCTCACATGATGCCATCAGCTGAAAAATTCTCTGCTGATATGCAAGCGTTGGGAGTCAATCGGGAAAAACATCTGGTGGTATACGACGAAGGAAACCTGTTCTCAGCCCCGCGTGCGTGGTGGATGCTGCGCACCTTTGGCGCAAACAAGGTTTCCATTTTAGCAGGTGGTTTTCATCAATGGAAAGCACAGGGGTACGAGCTTGAAAGCGGGATGCCAACGCCTAAACCAGCCACCTTCAGCGCTCAGCTAGACCCAAGCGTGGTTAAAAACGCCAACGACGTTTTGCTGGTAACCCAAACGCACAGTGCTCAAATCGTTGACGCACGCGCGGCTGCGCGCTTTAAAGGTGAAGTCGCCGAGCCACGAGCAGGATTGCGTCAGGGTCATATTCCAGGCAGCCATAACGTGCCGTGGGGAGACTTAGTCAAAGACGGGGCATTGAAATCAAACGAAGAATTGAAAGCGATCTTTGCCGCTGCGGGCGTGAGTTTTGAACAACCGATTATCGTCAGCTGTGGCTCAGGCGTCACCGCCGCGGTGGTGGTTCTGGCGCTGACTACGTTACAGGTCAACGGCGTAGCGCTTTACGATGGTTCATGGAGCGAATGGGGAGCCAATCCCGAGTTGCCTATTGAACGCTAGTAAACGTGGGCAGAATGCAACATCATTCTCCGTTGTATTCTGCCCATAAACGCTCGAGATTTAACCCATATATCACTGTTTATCAGTATTTTTCTTCGGCGCCACGCGCTTCAACTGAGTAATCAGCTCCTTGCGGAAATCCCCCAAGCGCGGTTTGTCATTTTCCAGCCACGGCAGCGGACGGCATAGCTCCATCGCTTTAATTCCCAAGCGCGCAGTCAGTAAACCGGCACCGATGCCCTGCGCGGCACGCGCTGAAAGACGTGCGGCCAGATCCTGCGAGATCCAATCCATGCCCACTTCGCGCACCAGCTCGGAAGCACCGGCAAAGGCGATATTAAGCAGCACCAAGCGGAATAACCGGATACGGCTGAAATAGCCTAATTCAATGCCGTACAGCGCTGCAATTCGGTTAATCAGGCGGATATTTCGCCATGCGATAAACGCCATATCCACCAGCGCCAACGGGCTGACGGCGATCATAAGGGTTGATTCCGCAGCGTAGCGGCTGATTTCACGCCGAGCCTGAACGTCCAGCACCGGCTGTACCAGCTTGCAATACAGCTCAACCACTTCTCGATCGTTATGCGTTTCATGCAGCGACGCCTGCCAGCGCTGTACCGCCGGATGGCTCTGGTCTAAATTCGCCTGCTGCATCAGCTTTTCACAAAACGCCTTACCCTGCCCGATGCCGTGGCTATGCAGTAGATCGCGCGCAACATCACGCTCTTGCGCTCGTTCGCGTAAACGATACAAACGCCGCCATTCCGTGATTAACGAGCCAACGCCCGCCAATACGATCAGGCCACCGGCAACGGTTCCGCCCAACGCAATCCAATCCTGCTGAACCCAAGCCTGATGAAACCACTGCACGCCTTGGGCAATCACGCTCACGCCAAATAACGCTAAACCGGCACCGACCATGCGTCGCCATAGGCTGCGCTTTGGTTTCAGTGCCGCATTGATAATGCCTTCAGCGCGCCCTTCTTCCTGCTCTTCCGTCAAGACCTCTGGCTCGGCAGGGAGGAAATTTTCAGCGTCCTGTGGCGCAAACTGTTGGCTGGCTTTCAGCACCATTTCCGGCTCGGCCGCCAGCGGTTGGTCAAAATCAATTCTTGGTTTTATCGGTTCGCTCATCGCAGCTTATCTCCCAATAAAAACTCCATCACGCTGTCCATGCGGATATGCGGTAATGGGCTGTCCACATTCATACTTTGTGGACGGAAATCTTCAAAATGGAAACCCTGCTTCTGCCAGAATTCGTTGCTGGGCAAACGCGCTGGCACTTCACCGGGAAAAACGGTCAATGGTTTCTCATCGGCAAGACGATATCCCTTTAATGCAGGGATTTTTTGTCCGTTATGCTCAACCAAACCGCTCTGCGTCGCCTGCACCGACGCGATACCGGCGCAGTCCATGCTAATCCCTTCAAACGCCGCATTTTGCCATGCGTCCTGCACCAACTGTTGGAGCAAGGACACCAGATTGGCATGTTGATCGGCGGTGACATGGTCAGCTTTAGTAGCCGCAAACATTAGGCGATCGATGCACGGCGAAAAGAGCCGACGATACAGCGTGCGTTTGCCATAATGGAAACTCTGCATCAGCTGAGTTAACGCCAGACGCATTTCATTAAACGCCTGCGGGCCGCTATTCAACGGCTGTAAACAATCCACCAGCACAATTTGGCGATCGAAACGGACAAAGTGCTCTTTGTAGAAGCCCTTCACCACTTCGTTGCAATAATAGTTGTAGCGCGAGCGCAGCATGCCGATGTTGGAATGCTTATCGGCCTGAGCTAGTTTCGATTCCCCCATACTTTCGACCTGCGGCCAAGGGAAAAACTGCAGCGCAGGCGCACCGGCTAAGTCGCCGGGTAACACAAAACGCCCCGGCTGAATAAAGTGCTGCCCTTCTTCTTTGCAGCGCAGCAGATAGTCGGTATAGGCCTGTGAAATTGCCGCTAACTGTTTTTCGTCTGCCGGTGCCAGCGGATCGCATTGCTCACACAGCGCCAGCCATTCTGCGGCCCACTCTTTGCGCTGCCCCTGCAACAGGCCATTCATCTGGCGAGACCAGCTCAGATAGTCTTGCTCCAGCATCGGCAAGTCGAGCAGCCATTCACCGGGATAATCGACAATCTCCAGATACAGCGTCGAGGTATCTTTAAAATGGCGCAGCAGTGAATCATTACTGCGAAACTTCAGCGCCAAACGGATTTCACTCACGCCGCGCGTCGGCGTCGGCCACGTTGGTGGCATGCCGTAGAGCTGTGAAAGTCCTTCGTCATAGGTAAAACGAGCCACGCCCAGATCGCGTTGCGGAACGCGCTTGGCGCCGAGCAACCGCTCTTCACGCACGGCAGAAAACAGCGGTAAACGAGCGCCGCTGTGAATATGTAAAAGTTGATTGACCAGAGAAGTGATAAATGCAGTTTTTCCGCTCCGGCTTAACCCTGTCACCGCCAAACGTAAATGGCGATCGACACCGCGGTTAACCAGAGACGCTAATTCATTTTGTAGCCTTTTCATTCCTCTCCTTACACGAAGCCGTTATGGCTTTTCAGCTCCGTGACGATAACGAGACGTTGCCTGACGAACTGCGCGCTGTAATAAGGGCTCTAGCCCCCATATTAACAGCCAACGCAAGGGTCGCCACGTTACATAACGTAATACACCGGCGGCAATACCGGCTGGGGCAAACGTCAGCCCCAAAAGTAAACCGTTCTTAATCAGGCTAGGCAGATGACGCCGAGCCTTGCGGCCACCTGCACGCAGCATATCAGCAGGTTTAAATTGACTCATCGTTTTCTCCCCAGCGTGTCATTAATAAAACTATAAATTCTGGAAACGCTTATTGACGCCAAACGTTTCCGAAGTCACATAACGTTCTAAACGGCGCAAGCGCTGCTCGCATTCGTTCAGTTCGGTTGTCACCACCTGCATTTGCTGACGCGGTGTCGGTTGATGATCGCCGCTTAGTTCCGCAACTTGGGCGGTTGGCAGCGTCATGGATAACACCACGTACAATATCGCGGTGATGATAAACAGGCCGCAGAAAATCGACAGCACCGCCATCACGCGCACCAAGGCAACAGGAACGCCCATATATTCGGCCAGCCCTGCACAAACGCCTTTCACTACGCCTCGCTCAGGAATGCGATACAGTTTTTTACCGCTCATCGGCGTTGTCATTAAGCGTCCCTCCAGTTTGGATGCTCCGCATCCAGAATGGATTCCAGCGCGCTAATGCGTTGACGCATGCGCTGTGCTTCTTCATTCAACTGCGCTAAGCGCTGCACTTCTTGCGTTTGCAATACGCTGTCGTTTTGCTGGCGATTGCTGTAATGCAGCCACAGCCAAACGGGTAATACAAACAGCACAAAAATAGTCAGAGGGATGGCAAGAAAAAGGTAGCCCATCGTGAATTCCTTATTATTGGTTTACAGCCATTAGCAACAGTCTATTCCCTTCTCCGGCGTTATGTATGCAGCAGCAAACATAACGCCGGTCGTTCGGTTACAAATCGCGCTTATTCAGGACGATTCATTTTGGCTTTTAGCGCCGCCAACTGCTGGCCAATTTCATCATCGGCTTTCAGGTCAGCAAACTCTTGGTCGAGCGATTTCTTTTTGCCTAAGCCCATCGTTTCAGCTTCGGCTTCCATGTGGTCGATACGGCGTTCAAACTGCTCAAAACGCGCCATCGCTTCATCTAATTTACCGCTGTCGAGCTGACGACGAACTTCACGCGATGAGGCCGCGGCCTGCTGACGCAGCGCCAGCGCCTGTTGGCGAGCACGCGTTTCCGTCAGTTTGCTTTCCAGTTCGGTGATTTCGCGCTTCATGCGATCCAACGTTTCTTCTACGTTGCTCACTTCATGGCGCAGCGTAGTCAGCAAATCACTCACGCGCTGTTTTTCAATTAACGCCGCACGCGCCAGATCTTCTTTATCTTTACGCAGCGCCAACTCGGCTTTGTCCTGCCACTCGTTGAGCTGAGTTTCACCCTGCTCAATACGGCGCATCAGCTGTTTTTTCTCGGCTAAAGCGCGGGCGGAAGTGGAACGCACTTCGACCAAAGTATCTTCCATTTCCTGAATCATCAGGCGAACCAGCTTCTGTGGATCTTCTGCTTTATCCAGCAGAGTATTGATGTTGGCGTTTACGATGTCGGCGAAACGAGAAAAAATACCCATTGTTAATACCCTCACTCTTGCGTTGCGGCGTGCATTTGGTTCGGCACATCCGTTGTTAAAATGGTTTACTGTCTCGCAAATACATAATCAACTATCGTGCCAACTTTTAAAGTTTAAATAAGCACTTGATTTATAAGACATCAATAAAAATCATTGCCAGCCATAGGCAAAACATGATGTGATGAATTTAGCCAACAGATAGCGAAATTCACTAAATGGAACCCTGCGATGTCAGATAATATTGAAAACATGCTCGGCCAAGCCAACAGCTTCCTTGAGGTGCTGGAGCAGACTTCGCAGCTGGCGAAGTTGAATAAACCGGTATTAATTATTGGCGAACGTGGGACAGGTAAAGAGCTGATCGCTCATCGTCTGCACTATCTGTCTAATCGTTGGCAAGGGCCGTTCGTATCGCTGAACTGCGCGGCGCTCAATGACAACTTGCTGGATTCCGAGCTGTTTGGTCATGAGGCCGGTGCGTTTACCGGTGCGCAGAAGCGCCATTTAGGCCGCTTCGAACGTGCCGACGGCGGTACGCTCTTTCTGGATGAGCTGGCTACCGCGCCAATGTTAATTCAGGAAAAGCTGTTGCGCGTGATTGAATATGGTCATTTAGAACGCGTCGGCGGCAGCCAGCCCTTACAGGTGGATGTGCGCTTAGTGTGCGCGACCAATGCTGATTTACCGGCGATGGCTGAAGCGGGTACCTTCCGCGCCGATTTGCTGGATCGCTTGGCTTTTGACGTTATTCAGTTACCACCGTTAAGAGAACGCCGCAGCGATATCATGCTATTGGCTGAGCATTTTGCCATGCAGATGTGCGGTGAACTGGGGCTTGCGTTCTTTCCCGGCTTTAGCGATGCCGCGCGGCAAACGCTGCTGGATTACGGCTGGCCCGGCAATATTCGTGAATTGAAAAACGTGGTGGAGCGCTCGGTCTATCGTCATGGTGATTCACCCGAACTATTAGACGCGATTGTGATTAATCCGTTTAAACATCGCACAACCGACTTGCCCTCTTCTACCAGCATACCTGCGGCAACACCGCTGGATGCACAAACGGCGCAGCCGTCTTTACCCATCGATCTTAAAGATTGGCTGGCAGAGCGCGAAAAACAGATCATTATTCAGGCGCTGCAAGAGAGCCGACACAATCAACGTCAGGCCGCAGAGCTGTTAAATCTGACCTATCACCAACTGCGTGGGATCATGAAGAAGTTGGGGATTCAGGGATAAGGTTAACAACGAGGTTTCGGTAAATTACAGATAAAAAAAAGCCAGCACCCGGCTGGCTATAAAGTAGATCTGGAAGCAATGTGAGCAATGTCGTGTTCTTAAGAGAATTGATTGCCCTGAGGAGGCATTCTCTAAAGAACGAGATGAATGATAATGGTTATCACTACCATGTGTAAAGTGGTTTGTTGCGAATTTTTCTTATTTGTATTTGCAGCGTGCGCCAGCTCACATCTTCTTCGCCGCTTTATTACGCAATATTTAGCGCAAAACCCCACTGCTGCGTGATTTCTGACTTATGCTTACCAGTAGATTGGTTAAGCAAAAGGCAAATAACCCCTTCATCTCACTGGAATGATTGGGCTGCCAGCCAATGTACGTTACACTAAACACTTTGCTCAACAACCTCTTGAAGCGTTTATGCGTGGTCTAAAAACCCTGATGCTGGCATTAAGTTGCCTGTCTGCCGTTGCGACAGCAGCCGAAATTGCCCCTGTGACCAAAACCAAACCGCTGCCGGATATCCGCCAGAGCGGCTTCATTTATTGCGTCAGCGGGATCCTGAATACCTTCAATCCACAGATGGCGAGCAGCGGTCTTACGGTCGATACCCTCGCCGCGCAGCTTTACGACCGCCTGTTAGATGTTGACCCCTATACCTACCGCCTCATTCCTGAACTAGCCCAGAGCTGGGAAGTGCTAGACGGTGGCGCAACCTATGTGCTGCATCTGCGGAAAGACGTTCCGTTCCAAACCACTGACTGGTTTAAACCGACGCGCAAGATGAATGCCGATGATGTGGTGTTTAGCTTCAACCGCATGTTTGATCCTAACCATCCGTATCATGAAGTGAACGGCGGTCATTATCCTTATTTCGAGAGTTTACAATTTAGCGACGCGGTGCAAAGTGTACGCAAATTAGACAGCTCAACGGTTGAAATTCGGCTTAAACAACCGGATGCCTCTTTCTTATGGCACCTCGCCACGCATTACGCGCCAATACTCTCGTCTGAATACGCAGATAACTTAGCGAAAAAGGGCAAAGAAGAAGACATCGACCGTCTGCCGGTGGGCACCGGTCCGTTTATGCTCAATGAGTACCACGCGGGACAATATATTCGCTTGGATCGCAACGATGCGTTTTGGAAAGGTAAACCGCGGATGCCACAGGTTATTATTGACCTCGGCGCAGGCGGCACCGGGCGTTTGTCCAAACTGCTGACCGGGGAATGCGACGTGCTGGCTTACCCTGCGGCCAGCCAGTTGAGCATTCTGCGCGACGATCCGCGTTTGCGCTTAACGCTGCGTCCTGGAATGAACGTCGCCTACTTGGCGTTTAACACCCGCAAACCGCCGTTAGATAATCTCGACGTGCGCCGCGCCATTGCTTATTCCATCAATAACCAGCGTCTGATGCAGTCTATCTACTACGGCACGGCAGAAACCGCGGCTTCTCTGCTGCCTCGTGCGTCGTGGGCGTATGACAGCGAAGCGAAGATTACCGAATACAACCCAGAGAAATCGCGTGAGCTGTTAAAACAGGCCGGCGTGACCAATCTCCACTTACAGCTGTGGGTGCCAACGGCTTCTCAGGCTTATAACCCGAGCCCGCTGAAAACCGCCGAGCTGATTCAGGCTGATATGGCGCAGGTCGGAATTAAGGTCAGCATTATTCCGGTGGAAGGCCGATTCCAAGAAGCCCGCCTGAGCGACATGAGCCACGATATGACGCTTTCCGGCTGGGCAACCGACAGTAATGACCCTGACAGTTTCTTCCGCCCGTTGCTGAGCTGCGCGGCAATTCAGTCACAGACTAACTTGGCGCACTGGTGCGATCCTTCTTTTGACTCGCTGCTGCATAAAGCCCTGCTGTCTCAGCAACTGTCACAGCGTATTGATGATTATCAGGATGCGCAGAAGATCTTAGAAGAACAGCTGCCTATCTTGCCTCTGGCGTCCTCGTTGCGCCTACAGGCATATCGCTATGACATCAAAGGACTGGTATTGAGCCCGTTTGGTAACGCCTCGTTTGCCGGTGTTTATCGTGAAAAACAGCCAGAACCGGCTGCCACCAACGATCCTGATGCGGGGCCACCGACGCCAGCCGCGGAAGCCCCTGCCGTCGTGGAGGATAAACCATGATTATCTTCACATTGCGCCGTCTTTTGCTGCTGCTGGTGACGCTGTTTTTCCTGTCGCTGGTAGGTTTTAGCCTGCTCTATTTCACGCCGCATGCGCCGTTGGGCGGCGCTTCGCTGTTCGACGCCTACCGTTTCTATGTGCATAGTCTGCTGCAAGGCGACTTCGGCGTTTCCAGCATTAACGGGCAGTTGATTATCGAACAGCTGAAGGAAGTTTTCCCCGCCACCATGGAACTGTGCATTCTGGCCTTCGTGTTTGCGCTGGTGGTCGGTATTCCGCTGGGTATTATTGCCGGTTTACTGCGCGGCAAATGGCAGGATGGTGCGATTAGCGCGCTGGCGCTGTTTGGCTATTCCATGCCGGTATTTTGGCTGGCTATTCTGCTGATGCTGTTCTTCTCGCTGCATCTCGGCTGGCTGCCGGTTTCAGGCCGCTACGACCTGCTCTACCCGATGAAAAACGTCACCGGTTTTGCGCTGATTGACGCTTGGCTGTCGGATTCACCTTATCGTGATGCCATGCTGATGAGCGTTGCACGTCATATGATCCTACCGGTGACGGCGCTGGCGCTGGTTCCGATGACCGAAGTTATCCGCCTGATGCGTATCAGCACCGATAACGTCGTTAGCCAGAATTACATTAAAGCCGCCGCCACCCGTGGCTTATCGCGTTTCACCATTATTCGCCGTCATGTGTTACACAATGCGCTGCCGCCGATTATCCCAAGGCTGGGGCTGCAATTTTCAACCATGCTGACGCTGGCGATGATTACCGAAGTGGTGTTCAGTTGGCCGGGGCTCGGACGTTGGTTGATTAACGCCATCCGCCAACAGGACTTTGCCGCTATCTCTGCCGGTGTCATGTTGGTGGGGACGTTGGTTTTAGTCGTCAACGTGCTGTCTGATGTTGTGGGTGCGCTGACTAATCCGCTGAAACATAAGGAATGGTATGCACTTCGATAACGTATACCGCGAAAAACGCGTACCGAGCCCGCTGCGTCAGACGTGGCTGCATTTCCATGCCGATACCCTCGCCATGATTGGTTTGTATGGCGTCCTGTTGCTGATCGCCCTGTGCTTTTTTGGCACCATGCTGGCACCTTATGCGCTGGATCAGCAGTTCTTGGGCTATCAACTGCTGCCGCCGTCGTGGTCGCGCTACGGTAACGTGTCATTCTTCCTAGGCACCGACGATCTGGGCCGCGATATTCTCAGCCGTTTATTAAGCGGCGTTGCGCCAACGTTTGGTTCTGCGCTGGTTGTCACCATCGCCGCCAGCGTTTTTGGCGTTATTATCGGTATTTTAGCGGGCGTTACCCACGGTCTGCGTTCAGCTATTCTGAACCACATTCTGGATACGCTGCTGTCTATCCCTTCTCTGCTGTTAGCCATTGTCGTTGTTGCGTTTTTAGGGCCGCGCCTCGAGCACGCTATGCTGGCCGTGTGGTTGGCTCTTTTGCCACATATGGTGCGAGAAGTTTATACCTCGGTTCACGAAGAGCTTGAGAAAGAATATGTGGTTGCCGCCCGTTTAGACGGCGCTTCAACGTGGTTTATCCTGTGGGATTCCGTGTTGCCCAATATCGCAGGCGTACTGGTGGGCGAATTTACCCGCGCCCTCTCCATGGCGATTTTAGATATCGCAGCATTGGGTTTTCTCGATCTGGGGGCTCAACTGCCGTCGCCAGAATGGGGAGCCATGCTGGGTGATTCCTTGGAGCTGGTTTATGTCGCACCGTGGACGGTGATGTTGCCAGGGGCTGCCATTATGGTCAGCGTGCTGCTGGTGAATTTGTTGGGCGACGGAATGCGCCGCGCGATTAACGCCGGTGTGGAATAGGAAACAAAATGCCGTTACTTGATATTCGTAACCTCACCATTGAATTCATGACCGCCGAAGGGCCGGTCAAAGCCGTCGATCGGGTCAGCCTCACGCTCACCGAAGGCGAAGTGCGCGGACTGGTTGGTGAATCTGGCTCAGGCAAAAGTTTAATTGCCAAAGCGATCTGCGGCGTAACCAAAGATAACTGGAAGGTCACCGCCGACCGTTTTCGCTTTGATGATATTGACCTGCTGCGCTTAACACCGCGTCAACGGCGTCGGCTGGTGGGTCATAACGTGTCAATGATTTTTCAGGAGCCTCAGTCCTGTTTGGACCCTTCTGAGAGCATTGGCAAACAGGTGATTCAGGCGATCCCCGGTTGGACCTATAAAGGCCGCTGGTGGCAGCGTTTTCGCTGGCGTAAACGCCGCGCCATTGAACTGCTACACCGCGTCGGGATTAAAGACCATAAAGATATCATGCGTAGCTTCCCGTATGAGCTGACGGAAGGTGAATGCCAGAAGGTGATGATTGCCATCGCCTTGGCTAACCAGCCACGTCTGCTGATTGCGGATGAGCCGACCAACGCGATGGAGCCCACCACGCAGGCGCAAATTTTCCGTCTGCTGTCGCGCATGAATCAAAACAACAACACAACGATTTTGTTGATCAGCCATGACCTGCAAATGATGAGCAAATGGGCTGACCGCATTAACGTGATGTACTGCGGGCAAACGGTAGAAAGCGCGACTTGCGAAGATATTTTAGTTGCGCCACATCATCCCTACACGCAGGCGCTGATCCGCGCGATGCCTGACTTTGGCCGCGCACTGCCCCATAAAAGCCGCTTAAACACGCTGCCGGGCGCCATTCCTTCGTTAGAGCATTTGCCTATCGGCTGCCGTTTAGGCCCGCGTTGCCCGTATGCGCAAAAAAAATGCATTGAGACACCGCCTCTGCGCAGCGTAAAAGCGCATAAGTTTGCCTGTCATTTCCCGCTTAACATGGAGGAGACGCAATGAGTACGCTGTTGGAGGTGCACAATCTACAAAAGACCTTCCGCTATCGCACCGGCTTGTTTCGTCGCCAAAATCTTGAAGCGGTTAAACCCGTGAGTTTTACGCTGCGCGAAGGACAAACGCTGGCGATTATTGGCGAGAACGGCTCGGGGAAATCCACGCTGGCAAAAATGCTGTCAGGCATGATTGAGCCTACGGCGGGCGATATCGTGATTGATGACAAGCAGCTACAGTACGGCGATTTTCGCTACCGCAGCCAGCGGATCCGCATGATTTTTCAAGACCCGTCTACGTCGCTCAATCCGCGCCAGCGTATCGGCCAGATCCTTGACGTTCCCCTACGCTTAAATACCGAATTAGACGCGCCTGAGCGTGAACAGCGCATTAATGAAACGCTGCGCCAAGTCGGCTTGCGCTCCGATCACGCCTATTACTATCCGCATATGTTGGCCTCCGGACAAATTCAGCGCATCGCCTTGGCACGCGCCTTGATATTGCAGCCACAGGTGATCGTAGCGGATGAAGCATTAGCGTCGCTGGATATGTCGATGCGTTCACAGATTATAAATTTGATGTTGGAGCTACAGCAAAAACACGGTATCGCTTATATCTATGTTACCCAGCACTTGGGCATGATGAAGCATATTAGCGATCAGGTGATGGTGATGCATCATGGCGAAGTGGTGGAACGCGGTAGCACTTCAGAAGTATTGGCCGCCCCGCTGCATGAGCAAACCAAGCGTCTCATCAATAGCCATTTTGGTGAAGCATTAACGGCTGATGCATGGCGTCGTGACGGTGGCGTTTTCTGAAAAGCGATTTTATCGCCAATTACGGACTAAAATTCAATCACTGATCCGAGCAGAGCATCAAAAGCATTCCACAGTGAATCAAGCGTGATAGAATCGCTCGGTTTTGTTTTATTAACACAAGTGCTGGAAGAATTAACAATTCCTGTTTCTGTATAAAAATGTGAATTGATTTTCCTCCGCCTCTATCAGTTTAGGCCCTGCTCCTCCAATATTATTGGCATCGCAGTGCGGCATAAACTAAGACTACAAGGACTATTTGTATGGGTTTTCTAACCGGTAAGCGCATTCTGATCACTGGCGTAGCCAGCAAACTCTCCATTGCCTACGGTATCGCACAGGCTATGCACCGTGAAGGCGCCGAGCTGGCTTTCACCTACCAGAACGACAAACTGAAATCTCGCGTAGAAGAATTCGCCGCTCAGTTGGGTTCTAATCTGGTTCTGGCTTGTGACGTAGCAGAAGACGAAAGCATCGATGCGATGTTTACCGAGCTGGCAAAATCTTGGCCGAAATTCGACGGTTTTGTTCACTCCATTGGCTTCGCTCCAGGCGACCAGTTGGACGGCGACTACGTGAATGCGGTTACCCGTGACGGTTTCAAAATCGCACACGACATCAGCTCTTACAGCTTCGTTGCGATGGCAAAAGCATGCCGTACCATGCTGAATCCAGGTTCAGGCCTGCTGACTCTGTCCTACTTGGGCGCAGAACGTGCAATCCCTAACTATAACGTGATGGGTCTGGCAAAAGCGTCTCTGGAAGCTAACGTTCGCTACATGGCTAACGCGATGGGCCCAGAAGGTATCCGTGTTAACGGTATCTCTGCGGGTCCAATCCGTACTCTGGCAGCGTCTGGCATCAAAAACTTCCGTAAAATGTTGGCACACTGCGAAGCGGTTACCCCAATTCGCCGTACCGTTACCATCGAAGACGTCGGTAACTCAGCCGCATTCCTGTGTTCACCACTGGCAGGCGGTATTTCTGGTGAAATCCTGCACGTCGATGGCGGCTTCAACATTGCAGCAATGAACGAGCTGGAACTGGATTAATTTCCGTCGTTTATTCCGCTTAAAAATCCCTGGCTTCGGCTGGGGATTTTTTTATCTCAGCGCGGTTATTCCTTTTCAACCTAGGCTATTCCTTAACAATATTTCATCTCTAGGCCGCATTCGGCAAGGATAGTACCCTGTTTCATAAAGGGTTCGCCCTTTTCTTGCCCGACGTCTGAAGGATATCCGATGGAGCGACCAAACTCGCCGCTGACGGTTTTTAGCTCACGCCATAACGCACCAACCTCTGATGCGGATAATCACCAGCATCTGGCTCAGGGCCGCTTTCCGTTGTTCAATGAGCGTACCGAGCGCGACGCCTATTTTCAGCGGGTGGGCGATGTTTATACCCAACTGTTAGGCTCCGAGCCTGAAATCTCCCGCGAGCATTCTCTTTCACGCTACGACCGCTTAAGCATTGCGCTCACCGTGGCGCAGGTTTCGCAGGTAACACCACTCAGCGCCTTTTATGCCAAACAGCTGGCTCCGCTACATTGCCCACACAACACCCGCGAAAGTAATCAGCGTTTAGCCCAAATTACCGAGCACGCTCGGCTGCTGGCATGGGACCCCACGCGCAGTACGAAACAGACCTTACGCGCGCTGCGTGCGGTAAAACTGTCATACCCCGATATAGTGACACTGTCACAAATAATAGGCCTGGTGGTGCTACAGTCGCGCCTGATTGCGGGCACTGCCGCCCTTTCCGGCTGTTCGTTGCCGTCTGAACCAAGAATATTTCCCACCCTTGAATTGGCTCCGCTGACGGAAGCGACATCGGCGGCATGGCGCCCTTGGTTGCCGCTCGGCGCTGACGCCACGCTGGCACCGGTGGCAATATGCGGTGCACCGTCGGGGCTGGCCATTGTTTTAATGTTGATTAACATGCATGACGGTGAAGGGGTTGATACCAGTAGCGAGATTTTTAGCGACGGCTACAACTGTAGCGATCTGCTACGTCAACCGCTGCGCGAACTGGCCTTTTTAGTGAGCGCTAGGCTACTCGGCTGTCATCGCAGTAGCCAACATCACGCACGCCGTTTTTTACTGCTGAGTAAACATCGCCAACAGGCCGATGCGGTACTCGCCGATCCCGTGGCTGCACTTGCGCAATGCAGTCGCCGCGAACAGGCCATCATTCAGGCCAGCCTGACCCTCACGCAAACGCCCTGCTTATTCTCTCCTGAACACATTACATCTTTAACTCAGTCTGGGCTGTCAGCTGCAGAAATTCTTGAGCTTATCATTGCCCTAGCAACCGGCGCGTGGAGCCAACGGCTACTCGTTTCGCTGGGGGAATGAGCAGATTTACACCATTTGCCGATCATTTCATCCACAGTCGCATCATGGGCTTGCTCACAGGCACTGATTCGCGTAAAAATGTGAACCGCTCTTGAGGTCATTCACTTCATCCACCTGCCGGAATCTACGTTTCAATACTATGTTTCAGGATAACCCGCTGCTCGCGCAGCTAAAACAGCAACTGCACTCCCAGACTCCACGCGTTGAAGGCGTGGTTAAAGGGACCGACAAAGGTTTTGGCTTCTTGGAAGTTGACGCCCAGAAAAGCTATTTCATCCCGCCGCCATACATGAAAAAAGTCATGCATGGTGACCGCGTTCTGGCTGCTGTTCACACTGAGAAAGATCGTGAAGTCGTTGAGCCGGAAGAGCTGGTTGAGCCTTTCCTAACAAGATTCGTTGGCCGGGTACAGAAAAAAGACGGTGATAACCGCCTTTCCATTATCCCCGACCATCCATTGCTGAAAGATGCAATCCCATGCAGAGCTGACAACAACGTCACGCATGAGTTTAAGCAAGGCGATTGGGCCGTTGCCGAGATGAATCGGCACCCGCTGAAAGGCGACCGCACTTTCTTTGCCAATATCACCACGTTTATTACCGACGCGGATGATGATTTTGCGCCGTGGTGGGTCACTCTTTCCCGTCACGGACTAGACCGCACGGCACCAGAATGGTCCGGTAGCGAAATGCGTGAAGAAGGCTTAGAGCGTGAAGACCTCACCGCTATGCCATTCGTCACCATCGATAGCGCCAGCACCGAAGACATGGATGATGCGTTGTATGTGCAGGAGAATGAAGACGGTTCTCTGGCATTAACCATCGCCATTGCCGATCCAACGGCCTACGTGGAGCCAGGCTCCGAGCTGGATAAAATTGCTCGGGTGCGTGCTTTCACGACTTATTTGCCTGGTTTCAACATTCCGATGTTGCCACGCGATCTGTCTGACGATCTGTGCTCACTGCGCCCTAACGAACGTCGTCCAGCGTTGCTATGCCGCGTCACAATACAGAAAGACGGCGCTATTTCTGACGATATCCGCTTCTTTGCTGGCTGGATCGAATCCAAAGCCAAACTGGTTTACGACGAAGTTTCAGACTATCTGGAAGGCGTTGGCAGCTGGAAACCGGAAAATGCCCAAATCGAACAGCAGGTTCGCCTGTTGCATCGCTTAGCCGATTCTCGTTCTGATTGGCGTCAGCAGCACGCATTGGTATTTAAAGATCGCCCCGATTATCGCTTTGTTTTAGGCGAAAAAGGCAGCGTAGTTGATATCATTGCCGAACATCGCCGTGTAGCAAACCGTATCGTGGAAGAGTGCATGATCACCGCTAACGTTTGTGCCGCCATCGTGCTGCGCGACCGTTTAGGCTTCGGTGTTTATAACATCCACTCCGGTTTCGATCCGGCGCTGGTTGAACAGGCCGTGAGCATTCTGCAAGCCAACGATGTATCTGCCAATGCAGAAGCATTATTAACCTTGCAGGGCTTCTGCGAACTGCGTCGTCATTTGGATTCGTTGCCAACCACGTTCCTTGATAGCCGCGTGCGCCGTTTCCAGACCTTTGCTGAAATTAGCACCGAGCCTGGCCCGCACTTTGGTTTGGGCTTAGAAGCTTACGCAACATGGACTTCGCCTATCCGTAAATACGGTGACATGGTGAATCATCGTCTGCTGAAAGCGCTGATTGCAAATAAACCCGCCGAACGACCTGATGACGCGATTACCGTTCAGATGGCAGAACGCCGTCGCCTGAATCGTATGGCAGAACGCGACGTGGGTGATTGGTTATATGCACGCTTCCTGAAAGATAAAGCGGATCCAGCGATTCACTTTAATGCTGAAATCGTTGATATTTCGCGGGGCGGTATGCGCGTGCGTTTGGTTGATAACGGTGCGATGGCATTTATTCCATCCTCCTTTATTCACGCCGTGCGCGATGAACTGGTATGTAGCCAAGAAACGGGCTCCATTCAGATCAAAGGCGAAACCGTTTATCAGACGGGCGATGCCCTACAGGTTTATCTGGTTGAAGTGCGCCTAGAAACGCGCAGCATTATTGCCAAACCTGTCGCTTAATCTGAAACATTGAGGGGCATGGGGTTCTCGCCCCGTGCTCCTCAATTGTTTAAGCGCACTTCATTAGCTCAACAGACGTTTCTCACCGATAAAAATCAATCCCAATCTGGCGCAAACTCTGGGCTGACTAAACGCTCATTGCGTTCAAGTTCTGCAATCTGCTTCATTTCCGCATCGCTTAACACAACCTTCAACGCGTCTAAATTGCTCGCCAAATTCTCACGTTTGGTGGACGAAGGGATCACCGTGTAACCCTTTTGCAGCGACCACGCCAGAGCCACCTGTGCGGCGCTCACGCTATGCGTCTGCGCAATGTGGTTAATCACGGTATCGGTTAACACTTTGCCATAGGCTAGAGGCATATAGGCGGTCACCGGAATACCCTGAGACGCAGCAAACGCAGCCACTTTTTCATTTTGTAGGAACGGATGTATCTCAATTTGCTGGCTGGCAATATTCTGCGCACCTACGGCGTCGATGGCCTGCTTCATTTGTTCGATAGTAAAATTAGAAATCCCTATCGCTTTGGTTAAACCCATTTGCTGAGCCTGATACAACGCTTTCATGCTGTCAGCAATGGTTGGCGATGCATCACGCGTTGGCCAGTGGATCAGGGTTAAATCGACCTGCGCCAAACGCAGTTTTTTCAGGCTTTCTTGCAGGCTTTCAATCAGCTTTTCAGGCGCGAGATTTTCCAGCCAAATTTTCGTGGTGACAAACAGCTCATCACGCGGTACACCACTTTCTTCAATAGCTTGCCCAACCTCAGCTTCATTGCCGTAGATCTGTGCGGTATCGATATGACGATACCCCAGCTCCAACCCATTGCGCACAGAATCAATCACGACCTGCTCTTTCAAGCGAAACGTTCCCAGCCCCAGTTTTGGCATCATCATGTTGGTGTTGCTCATTTTATATCCTTTTGATTTTGTAAGATGACAGAGTGATGTTGGGCATAAGCGTTGCCCTGTTGCTGAGAGTGAGTATGTGGGGAAGTTTTTTTGTTTAAAATAGCGTTAATTGCAAATGTATTGTGATCAAAAATCACAAATGCCCAGACTAATCTTATTCCACCTTCAATTATTGACTCAAACGCAAAGGTGTTGTGATTCAGATCGCCTATTTTATGAAAATAAATAGTGTGATAATTGCCGCAGTCGCTAATTACATTATCGAATCACAACACGGCGCCACGCCCTATTCTGCGCCGCATGAGGAGCTTCATTATGAGTAAGATTTTCCTGATCAACGGTATGAAAGCGTTTGGCCATTCTAAAGGTCAACTGAATACCACGCTGCATGACGTCGCTAAAGAGACATTGGCTGCGATGGGCCACGAACTGCGTGAAACCACCATTGATAACGGCTACGAAATCGAACAAGAAATTCAAAACTATCTGTGGGCCGACGTGGTTATTTATCAGATGCCAGGCTGGTGGATGGGCGAGCCATGGATCGTTAAAAAATATATCGACGAAGTCTTCACCGAAGGTCATGGCCGCCTGTACGCAAGCGATGGTCGTACCCGTTCAGACGCGAGCAAAAAATACGGTTCTGGCGGCTTGATTCAGGGTAAACAGCACATGCTATCTCTGACTTGGAATGCGCCACAGGAAGCATTCGACGATCCAGACCAGTTCTTCCACGGTCAGGGCGTTGATGGTCTGTACATGCATTTCCATAAAGCCAACGAATTCTTGGGTATGACTCGTCTGCCAACGTTCCTGTGCACCGACGTGATCAAGAATCCAAATGTGGAGCACAACATTGCATGCTACCGCGACCATTTGGCAACCGTGTTTGCTAACAAATAAGAGATTGCGATGATTACTGTTATTGCCGAAATCAAAGTTCGTGCGGGACACTTAGACGCTATCGTTAAGCGCTTTCAGGCTTTGCAGGCAGAAGTGCTGGCGGAGGAAGGTTGCTATCAGTACACGCCGCTTACGGATACCCTGCCCGCTATCGAGCGTCAGAGTTTAGCCGCTGACACGCTTTTCATGGTTGAACGTTGGGAATCTCACGCGCATTTGGATGCCCATCTTAAAACGGTACACATGGTTCGCCACCATGAAGAAACGCAGGATCAGGTAGAATCCGTTACCCTGCGCATCTTGACCGATCATTCTGTTTGCTAACAGTTTTTATTGCCACTGTGTCTGTTTGTTTAGCCGCTGATATTTCAGCGGCTTTTTTATGCCGTTAACCGCTTAGCCTTTAGCTTTCAACGCGGTCAGCTCGGCGATACGCATAATCACTGATGCCGCTTTTTCCATGCCTTCTAAGGTAATGAATTCATGTTTGCCGTGGAAATTATAGCCTCCGGTAAACAGATTCGGGCAAGGCAGACCACGGAATGAAAGCTGCGCGCCATCTGTACCACCGCGAATCGGACACATGATCGGCTCAATGCCCACGTCGTGCATCGCCTGCTGCGCCAATTCAATGATATGTGGGTGTTTTGCCACTTCATCACGCATGTTGTAGTAACTGTCATCTAGCGTCACTTCGATATAGCAGTCACGGTGCAAACCTTTACCCACTTTCTTGGCGATATCCATGATGTTTTTCTTGCGGGCTTCGAAGCCTTCACGGCTGAAATCACGCACGATGTAATGCATTTCTGCTTTCTCAACCGTGCCTTTCATCGATGCAAGATGATAGAAACCTTCATAGCCTTCGGTGTGTTCAGGCGTTTGCTCTGGCGGTAATTCATTGTGAATGCGCGCCGCGAGAGACAGCGCGTTAACCATTACGCCTTTCGCCGTGCCTGGATGCACGTTATTGCCTACGATCTTAATCGTTACCGATGCCGCATTGAAGTTTTCACATTCCAACTCGCCCACGCCACCGCCATCGACGGTATAGGCCCATTCCGCGTCAAAGGCTTCAACGTCAAAGAATTGAGCGCCCTTGCCAACTTCTTCATCAGGCGTGAACGCAATACGAATATCGCCATGCGGAATGTTGTTATGTTTGAGACGCAGCATAGCGGTCACAATTTCGGCGATACCTGCTTTATCGTCGGCACCCAACAGGGTTTTACCGTCGGTAGTAATCAGCGTTTGGCCTAACAGCTGATGTAAGACGGGGAACATCACCGGTGAGAGAACCTCATCACCAATACCTAAAGCGATATCTCCACCGCGATAGTTTTCAACGATCTGCGGATTGACATTTTTACCGCTGGCGTCGGGTGCGGTATCCAAATGCGAGATGAAACCGATTGTCGGCGCTTTCCAACTGACATTAGACGGCAAGGTTGCCATCACACAGCCATGATCGCTTAATGTGACCTGCTCGAAACCGAGCTCAACTAATTCCGCCTGTAGCGCCCGCGCCAACTTCATCTGGCCATCTGTGCTGGGAACCTGACGTACACCTGCTTTGGACTGTGTGTCGAAAGAAACATAATTAAAAAAGCGATCGAGTAAGTTATTCATAAAAGTGTCTCGCAATGATTCGTTATTCGTAGCAGTCCACATCATCCCCATAATCGATGGTTAAGAATGAAGGACAAGTGCCGCATTAGATAAACAACCCTAAAATTTTATGTCGGGTTTAAAAAATCGACTAATGGGCTAGCCTGACAACGTCAAGTGGGGGCTTTGCAAGGGTATCTCTTCATAATCATGTGATCTGACTCTTACTATGAAAAATCCCCTATGCCCTCGCCATAGGTTTTACATTATGCGTAGGGCACAAAACGGAAATATTGCGTCAGGTCATTTTTAGCTAAAGTTAAAGAAAGTAAGGAAAGTAATACCGGATAAAAATAGCCGTTTCACAGGATTTCTGCCCCATTTAGGGTAAATTAGTGCATCATGGTGAGTCTAAGGCGGGAAAATCAGGTTTTCTTGGCTGGCTGGCTTTTAATTAAGTTTCACACAGTCTATTATTCGCGCCTTAATTTTTGAGTGGCGCCGCTGGTTTTGAGCTACCTGACTCATTGATTTACTTTGAGTCTTCTGCTCCTACAGTCCTTTTTTTTCAGCGGCGGTTCTATCTGCAACACGTAACGGGATAGAGTAGCAAATAAATGACTGAGATATCTTCTCTGGGTTCCAACGCAGCATTACAGCCTGTTGTTCGTTTGACAGGTATCCGTAAGTCTTTTGATGATAAAGACATCATCACCGATCTTGACCTTACGATTAATCATGGCGAGTTCTTAACCATTCTCGGCCCCTCTGGCTGCGGGAAAACCACCGTTTTGCGTCTTATTGCCGGTTTGGAAGACGTTGATGATGGCCGTGTGATTTTGGACGGTGATGATATTACTCACGTCCCTGCTGAGAATCGTTGCGTTAATACGGTATTCCAAAGCTACGCGCTGTTTCCGCACATGACCGTGCTAGATAACGTCGCCTTTGGCTTGCGCATGCAGAAGCGACCAGAGGCCGAAATTATTCCTCGCGCCCATGAAGCGCTGCGTATGGTGCAGTTAGAGGAGTTCGCTCAGCGTCGGCCGCATCAGCTTTCTGGCGGGCAACAACAGCGCGTGGCCATTGCGCGTGCGGTGGTGAATAAACCCAAGGTTCTGTTGCTGGATGAATCGCTGTCTGCACTGGATTATAAGCTGCGCAAACAGATGCAAAATGAGCTCAAGGCCTTGCAGCGTAAGCTGGGCATTACCTTTATTTTCGTCACCCACGACCAAGAAGAAGCGCTGACCATGTCAGACCGCATCGTGGTGATGCGTGATGGCAAGATTGAGCAAGACGGCACGCCGCGCGAAATCTACGAAGAACCTAAGAACCTGTTTGTCGCCAGCTTCATTGGCGAGATCAATATTTTTGACGCCGAGGTTCTGCATCGCGTGGACGAACATCGTGTTCGTGCCAACGTCGAAGGCCGCGAGTGCAATATTTACGTCAATGCTGAAATGGACGTGCGACCGGGCGATAAGCTGAACGTGCTGCTGCGCCCTGAAGATGTGCGAGTCGAAGAGATCCACGACGCCGGACAGGTCGATGGCATCATCGGATACGTGCGCGAGCGTAACTATAAAGGCATGACGCTGGAATCTACCGTTGAGTTAGAGAACGGCAAGATGGTGCTGGTGAGCGAATTCTTTAACGAAGACGATCCCGACGTCGATCATTCGTTAGATCAGAAAATGGCCGTGACTTGGGTCGAAAGCTGGGAGGTGGTGCTGGCTAATGAAGAAGTCGCGTAAGTATTTTCAAAACGTGGTGATCACAACCGTGGTCGCCTGGTTGGTGCTGTTTGTCTTTATGCCGAATCTGATGATTATCGGCACCAGCTTCCTGACACGTGATGACACCCATCTGGTAAAGATGGTGTTTTCTTTCGATAACTACACTCGCTTATTTGATCCATTGTATGCCGAAGTGCTTCTGCACTCGCTGAATATGGCGATTATCGCCACGCTGTGTTGTTTGGTGATCGGGTATCCTTTTGCCTTTATTCTGGCGCGGCTACCGGAAAAAGTTCGCCCTCTTCTGCTGTTTTTACTGATTGTGCCTTTCTGGACCAACTCACTGATCCGTATTTACGGCCTGAAAATATTCCTCAGCACCCGAGGCTATTTAAACGAGGCTCTGCTGTGGATTGGGATTATCGATAAGCCGCTGCGCATCATGTATACGCCCGAAGCCGTGATCCTTGGGCTGATCTATATTCTGCTACCGTTCATGGTGATGCCGCTGTATTCCAGCATCGAAATGCTGGATAAATCGGTATTAGAGGCCGCACGCGATTTAGGGGCCAATAAATTCCAGACGTTTATACGGATTATTATTCCTCTCACCATGCCCGGTATTGTTGCGGGCTCGTTGCTGGTCATGCTGCCGTCTCTGGGGCTGTTTTACGTGTCCGACCTACTGGGCGGCGCGAAGAACCTGCTGATTGGCAACGTGATTAAAAGCCAGTTCCTGAATATCCGTGACTGGCCATTCGGCGCGGCCACCAGCATCTGTTTGACGCTGGTCATGGGGATCTTGCTGTATATCTATTACCGCGTTGGGAAACTGATGAATAAAAAGGTGGAACTGGAATGATCGGACGCCTGCTGCGCGGTGGATTTATGTCCATCGTCTACGCCTATTTATATATCCCTATTATTATTCTGATCGCCAACTCGTTTAATAGTTCGCGTTTTGGTATCAATTGGAAAGGCTTCACCTTTGATTGGTACAGCACGTTGATGAACAATGACAGCCTGCTGCAAGCGGCTGGGCATTCCATCACCATGGCTGTCCTTTCTGCCACCTTCGCCACGCTGATTGGTTCGTTAACGGCGGTGGCGCTTTTCCGTTACCGATTCCGCGGCAAACCTTTCGTGAGCGGTATGCTTTTTGTGGTGATGATGTCGCCCGATATCGTGATGGCCATTTCACTGTTAGTCCTGTTTATGCTGCTGGGCGTTTCATTGGGCTTTTGGTCGTTGCTGTTTTCACACATCACCTTCTGCTTGCCCTTTGTGGTTGTCACCGTGTATTCGCGCTTAAAAGGTTTCGACGTGCGAATGCTTGAAGCGGCGAAAGATTTGGGCGCGGGTGAAGTGACGATTCTGCGGAAAATTCTCCTACCGTTGGCGATGCCTGCGGTGGCGGCGGGTTGGCTGCTGAGCTTTACCCTATCCATGGATGACGTGGTGGTTTCATCATTCGTCACCGGCCCAAGCTATGAAATTTTGCCGCTGAAAATCTACTCGATGGTGAAAGTGGGTGTGTCACCCGAGGTGAACGCGTTGGCCACCATACTGTTGGTTCTTTCATTGGTATTGGTTCTGGGCAGCCAGCTTATTTTGCGTGATAGAACAGCAAATAAGTAGCGGGATACGTTAAATCTGCTATGACAAAGGCGCTGGAAAGCGCAACGCTGATCGTTTACGAGATCGAGATACACGGGTCTACCACACCGCGGGGCGCTCCGGCGGCTTACGCCGCTACGACCCCATCGGTGTGCTCCCCCTAAAATCAAACTAAAGAGATCAACATAACGCCTAAAGCGCCTTTGTCATGTTCATACCTTCATCAATTAGAACTTCACCGAACCCTGCAAGAACAGCGTGCGCGGTTCTCCAACGTAAATTCCTTTATTGTTGTCATCGTAGGCGCGGGTGAAATACTGATGATCCAACAGGTTACGCACGCCCATACCGAGATTTAAATTCGCCATATCGGGCCCGAATTGGTAATCGGCACGTAATCCCCAAATCATATAACCCGGAATGCGTCCGGTGCTGCCGTCTGCGCTGGCTTTTTGCGTATTGGCATTATCGGCAAACTGACTCGACTGGAATTGCCCGTTCACATTAAACGCCCAATCCCCTGGGCGATAATCCAACCCGATCATGCCTTTATGCTTTGGCGAGAACGGAACCTGATTCCCTTGGTTGTCACCGTCTTCACGGATCACCGCGTTAACATACGCATAATTAGCAGAAACGCTGACATCTTGCAGCGCAGGAGCAAGCTCGCTGAGATCATAACGCGCGCTGGTTTCTGCGCCGGTATGACGCGTTTTGCCACGTGCCGTTACGCTGTCTGTTGCTTGGTTTGAGTCATACTGATTGTTGAAATTAATCAGGAAGACACCCAATTCAGCCTTGAGCGCGTCACCATCGTAGCGGGTACCTAATTCCCACGTGCGGGCTTTTTCTGGCTCAATGTTGCCGCTGGAAATGGCTTTGCCCATCTGGCTATATTGCACGGTGCCAAAAGATCCCTCGGTGTTTGCGTAAAGATTCCACTCATCCGTGAGGTGATACATCACGTTTAACGCCGGTAGCGGTGCGTTATAGCTTACTTCTTGCTTATCACCTTTGATCTGATTCTTTTGATACGAGCTGACATGCTCGTAGCGAATGCCCGGCGTGATGGTCCAGTCACCGATATCAACACGATCGTCGAGATACACGGCATGCGCCTGTGTGCCTGACTGCGTATCACGGTCGTAAGGGCTGTTAGTGCTTGGTAATATGCCAGATTTCGTAGCGGTGTAATAACGTAGCTCATGGGTGGACTCGCTAACGTAGCGATAGCCAACCCCAACCTCATGGGCTGAAGATCCCAGCATAAAGCTTTGGCTATAACGTGGTTCAACGCCTCTGACCCAATACTCACGCGGCGAAAGCGTCAGCTTTTTGCCCTGTTCCAAATAACCACTGCGCAGCGTGTAGGTATAAAACGTCTGTACGTTGAATTTATGCTGTTGATCGGGCTGATATTCATAGCCTAGGCTGACAAGGTCACGGCGTCCCCAGAATGAATCGTAAAGGCGCGTTGATTGGTAGGGATCGCGATCGTACTGCGCTTGCGTTAAACCACCGGGCATCTCCGCCCGACCTTCATAATGCTGTAGCAGGCTGGTAAATTTATGCTCTTCATTGGGCGCGTATTGCGTTTTGAGCATCACGTCGTCAATTTTGGTGTAGCTGTGTTCGCGCCAATCGCTGCCTCGGGTGCCGGAATACAGCAACGCCGCGCCGAGGCCGTTATCCGCGGTTCCGCCAATCATCAGATTGCCGGTGCCTTTGGGGTGATCCTGCGTCGACGTTGGCGTTAAATTACCCTGCATCCCCGCTTCCACGCCAAAGGTCTTCGGAATAGCACGCGTGACAAAGTTCACTACGCCACCCACCGACTGCGGTCCATAGCGCACAGCCCCACCGCCGCGTACGACATCAATGGCATCCATATTACCCAATGAAACCGGCGCTAATGAGAGCTGCGGCTGGCCATAGGGAGCAAACGGCACCGGAATGCCATCCATCAATACCGTTGAACGACTCGCCAAACGTGGATTTAAGCCGCGAATACCAAAGTTCAGCGCTAAATCATGGCTACCGGTACCGTTGTTTTCCGGTGCGACCACGCCTGGGATCTGGTTTAGTACATCGCGCATACGCGTTGCACCGGTGGTGGCAAACTGTTCGCGATAGATCACATCGCGAGCGCCAGCGTGTTCAAAGACATCATTTTCACGCGCTTGCCCAAGCCAATCGCCCACTACGGTTAATGTCTCTTCACCCTGCGGCTGAGGCGATGGTTCAATCGCAAAGCTATTATTCCCTAACGCGTGCGCCACCAGCCCACTGCCCTGCAACAGCGTATTGAGCCCCTGCTGAGCGGGTACCTTTTTAGGCACGGCGGATACGGTTTTGCCTGCCGTAATCTCTGCATTCATCACCAAAGAAATGCCGGCTTCACGCGCGAACTGATTAAGCCCTTCATCCAATGAAATAGCGGAAGCCTGCAAGCTGGGCGAATTGGCCGCTAATGCATGAGGTGCCTGAAGCAGCGCCATGCAGACTAATGCCCGCTGCATAGCCTGCGCCAACGGAGAGATCTTGCCTGATGAGAGATAAAAAGAGGCGTTTCCTGCCTGAAATAACATAACAAACTCCTGAATCATCATTGAATATGCCTAACGGCATTTGTTGTATTTACTCAGGGGTCGTTTGGGACGAGGTAAAAGTACAATTAAGAATGAAAATATTTCTCATTTGTTTTATTTCAGGCTTAACGCAGGGAAACACGTGCCCAATAACGGCTGACGTATCGCACTTTTATCGGTAAAACACGTGCGATCAACGTGATGGCATGAGGAATATTATCGAGAGGGAAAGTACCGCTAACGCGCAAATTGGCAGCGTCCGCTGCGCAGGACAAGTACCCAGACTGATAGCGCGATAGTTCATCAATCAGCTGAGAAAGCGGCCAATGACTAACGCTTAATAAGGCTTGTTCCCAGCTTGCTGCCGCCAGAGGAAGCTCTTCGGCAACTGAAATCGTTTTCGCATCGAAGCGGCGCTGCTGACCGGCTTCCACAATGGCCTGCATACCGGTTTTTTGCGTCACGATCTCAACCGCATGCTCTTGAACGCTGAGCTGCGTGTAGCCTTCGGTATACCGTACCTGAAAATACGTACCTAAGGCGCGCAGGCTGCCGTCTGACGTTTTAACATAGAACGGACGCGCTGGGATGGCTTCGTCTTTAGCCGTTCTGATCGATATTTCGCCCCGATACAGCGTGACTAAACGGCGCTGGGCATCAAAATCGACGTCAACGGCAGAATCAGTATTCAGCACCAGCTGAGAGCCATCGTCTAAGGTAAAACGAGAAAGTTGCCCTGCCGAGGTACGATACTCAGCCACCAACGCTTGCCCGGTTTGGCTACGCACGCCCTGCCAGCCAGCAAATCCCACGCCTAAGGTTAGCAGCGTCATTTTGAGTAGCTGTCTGCGGGTGCGATCTTTAAGATCCTGCGACTGATTGAGCGCATGAAAACCCGCATGAACCGGTAACTGTCCCATCTGTTCACAGATTCGGCTCACCTGCGACCACGCCCAACTGTGGGTTGGGCTGGCATCATGCCAAAACTGCCATTCAGCCTTTGCCGTTAGATCGTATTTATCTTGTAAACGGACATACCATTCAGAGGCTTGCGACAGTGCATGGCGCTGTTGCGGGTCAATCGTAGGTGAACTCATGCTACGCAGTCTCATGGGCTAGGCGGTACAACAGGCAATGCTCCATCGCTTTTGCCATGTACTTTTTGACTGAGCTCAGTGAAACCCCCAGTCGCAGTGCGATATCGCGATATTCAAGCCCTTCCAACTGCGCCAGCAGAAATGCCTGTTTGGCTCTGCTACCTAAGCCATCGAGCATAGCATCCACTTCCTGCAACGTTTCCAGCACCGCGAGTCGCTCGTCTTCACCGGGCATCTCCTGCTCTGGCAGTTGTGCCAACGCGTCTAAATAGGCGCGTTCTAACGTTTTGCGGCGGATAAAATCCACCATCACGCGCTTGGCTATGGTGGCCAAAAACTCACGCGGGCGCTGAATTGGCTCACGGTTGGAGCTGCGCAGAATGCGCATAAACGTGTCCTGCGCTAAGTCTTCAGCATCTAAACGACAGTTCAAGCGAAAGCCTAACCAATTTCGCAGCCACGCGTGATGCTGTTGATAAAGATCGTTCAGAGCCGAATGATGGGCGTTAGAGGTCGTCAGCATAGCCATTTACTTATGTTATCCAGTGCGCGAACTCTAAATGATAATTATTATCAACACAACATTTTTGCACACTTCTGCTAGCTTTATAACAAGCGCTATCCATATAAATCGCCTATTTATACAGCGATTACTATACAAAACTGTTTTAGCTCAAAGCATTGTCGTTAACGCCGGGGCAAATGTGATCCACATCGCAATTTGTCATATAATTCATCCAGGATTTCTTTCGATAAAACGACAGCATGCCGTGACGGAACACAGCAAATGCTTGATGTTAACGGGGCTAACATGGCGTCTTCTAAAAAAATCGGGCTCATTGCCTGTACCGGTATCGTCGCGGGAAACATGATGGGGAGTGGTATCGCGCTCCTGCCTGCGAACCTCGCCAAAATTGGTTCTATTGCACTCTTCGGCTGGCTCATTACTTTAATCGGCGCCATGTCTTTGGCGTATGTCTTTGCACGTTTGACGACTCGCGATCCGCAGGTCGGTGGGCCAATCGCCTATGCAGGCCGGTTAGGCCCTGCGTTCGGTTTTCAAACTGCCGTTCTTTACTACCACGCAAACTGGATTGGTAACCTTGCCGACTGTTTGGCCGGTGTGGCTTATCTTTCGGTCTTTTTCCCTGCGCTCAATCACCCTATTCCCGCGGGTATCGCGAGCATTGTGATCATCTGGATCATGGCGCTGGTGAATATGATGGGCGGTAACTGGGTCAGTCGCTTAACCACGCTGGGATTAATTCTGGTTCTGGTGCCCGTGATTGGTACCGCCGTTGCTGGCTGGCATTGGTTTGATCCTGCGCTTTATCAAGCGAACTGGAATACCTCAACCCAAACCGATGGCAAAGCCGTTATGCACAGCATTTTAATTTGTCTGTGGGCGTTCGTCGGCGTGGAGTCAGCGGCAGTCAGCTCGGGGTTAGTTAAAAACCCGCAGCGTACCGTGCCTATCGCCACCATGCTGGGCACCGCGCTGGCGGGTATCGTCTATATCTTGGCTACACAGGTGATGAGCGGCATGTTCCCTGCCGACGTGATGGCAAAAACCGGCGCACCGTTCGCCGCCAGTACCTCATTGATGGTCGGCAGCTGGGCGGCACCGGTGGTATCTGCCTTTACTGCGTTTGCTTGCCTCGCGGCGTTAGGCTCTTGGATGATGCTAGTAGGTCAGGCTGGGGTTCGCGCCGCTCGCGATGGCAACTTCCCTAAAATTTACGGCGAGGTTGATAGCCACGGTGTACCGCGTAAAGGGATTATTTTGTCGGCCATCAAAATGACATTACTGATGGCGTTCATGACCTTTATGAGCTCGAAAGGCAGTAACTCCTCCGATATTTTTGGTGAACTCATCGGGATCGCGGTTTTACTCACCATGCTGCCGTATTTCCACTCCTGCGTGGCGTTGATTCGTATGGAAGGCGCTTCGCTGAGAAATATCGTGAGCGTGATGGCGGCAACGTTAGGCTGTATCTTCTGCTTTATTGCTTTATCCGGAGCAGAAAACATCAAGCTAACCGCCACCTTCATCATTAGCTTAAGCATTTTAATGTTCTATGCCCGCAAACAGGGGGAACATGAAAAAGCCTATGCGGTTCAACTCAAGAAAAATCCACCGCCTGACGATCGCTTAGGATAAGCATTAACGTCGTTCACTTAGCTGCGCCGCTATTATTTTTATTAGCGGCGCAAATGTCTTTTCTCCTCCTATTGCCCCATCCGCTTTACCCCTACTCCCACGGCTCCTATAATGACCGCCCTGATGGCGCGACTCCCATAAAAACGTTCTGTTCTTGTTGAAGTGTTCCATTCAGGATTCATAGAGATTTTCTCTTTATTTCGACCTTCACTATAGGGATACGCTGAATGAAAAAGTGGTCACCTCTGGTAGCCGCAGGTTTGTTGGCTTTGGGAGTAAATGCCGCAATCGCTGCCGATGCGCCGAAAACGGAAAATGACAATAACACTGTCTATTTCTACAACTGGACTGAATATGTGCCGCCGGGACTGCTGGAGCAGTTCACCAAGGAAACCGGCATTAAGGTGATCTATTCCACCTACGAGTCCAACGAAACTATGTATGCCAAGCTGAAGACGTATAAAAGCGGCGCATATGACTTAGTCGTACCTTCCACTTACTTTGTTTCCAAAATGAGTAAAGAAGGTATGCTGCAAAAGATCGATAAATCTAAGCTGACCAATTTCCATAACTTAGATCCAAACCTGCTGCACAAACCTTTCGATCCGGACAATGATTATTCCATTCCATATATCTGGGGTGCGACGGCCATCGGCGTTAATTCCGATGCCATTGATCCAAAAAGCGTGACCAGCTGGGCCGATCTGTGGAAGCCAGAATATAAAGGCAGCCTGCTGTTGACCGATGACGCACGCGAAGTTTTCCAGATGGCATTGTTGAAGCTTGGGTATTCAGGCAACACCACCGATCCCAAACAGATTGAAGCCGCTTATGAAGAGCTGAAAAAGCTGATGCCAAACGTACTGGCCTTCAACTCAGATAACCCAGCCAACCCGTATATGGAAGGCGAAGTGAATCTGGGCATGGTTTGGAACGGTTCAGCGTTTGTCGCGCGCGAAGCTGGAACACCGCTGGAGGTCATTTGGCCGAAAGAAGGTGGGATTTTCTGGATGGACAGCCTGTCGATTCCGGCAAATGCGAAAAACCCAGAGGGTGCGATGAAGCTAATTAACTTCCTGCTCCGCCCGGAAATCGCGGTACAGGTGGCGAAAACCATCGGTTATCCAACGCCGAACTTAGCGGCTCAGAAGATGTTGCCTAAATCAATTTCTGGCGATAAATCACTGTATCCTGACGCAGAAACCATCGCCCATGGCGAATGGCAAAATGACGTGGGCAGCGCCAGTGAAATTTACGAAAATTACTTCCAGAAGCTGAAAGCAGGCCGTTAATCTCTCTCTTTCCCGGCCTCCCTGTGTGGAAGCCGGGAATTATCAAACAACAAAAATCCTCAAGAAACCGTTTTGAACGCGCGGATTTTTTGTAGGTGCTGCGACAAGCTTTTAAATTTATGCGTTTGCTGCTCATCCCAGATAATTTCATAGAACGGCTGCAAATATTCAGCGCTACGCTGGCTGTCTAGCACTTCATCGGTGCGAGAAAGCACGGCTAAACAGCGTTCGCGATTCTTCTCGCGGAAGTTTTCCACGCACTTGGTCGCAATATCCAAATACTCTTCCGGACGGTCAATCTTACCCGCCATGTTTTCCTGCGGGAACAAATTAGGATTGAACATTACCTGTCGAATACCGCACAGATAGCCAATACGCTCAGCCCAAAAACCGCCAAGGCCAACGCCGCAAATCAGCGCATGGCTATCGCCTGCCTGCTGAACCACTTTATCGACTTCTTTCAGCAGATGCTGCATATCGTGACGCGGATGACGGGTGCTGTAGCTAATTAAACGCACGTCGGGATCGATGAATTGCAGCTGCATCACTTTTTCGTGATTGCCCGGACTGGTGGAATCAAAACCGTGAAGATAAATAATCATGTTCTCACTGCTCCCAAAAAGCGGCAAACCCTCAGCCGCTTTGCGTTATTGTCATTTGAGCGTCGAGCTTATGCTTTGCTCTCTTCCCAACGCAGATGAAGTTGCTCCAGCTCTTGATGCGCCGCTTTCCAGCGCGGTGAAGCCATTAACTCTTCACGTGTAAATTTACCATTATGATACAGGGCGCTAACGCGTTCTGCGGTGATCGGTGCCAAATTATCTAACACGCTCACCGCGCCTGCGCGATGATTACACACCAGAATCATATCGCAGCCCGCATCTAGCGAGGCCTGTCCACGTTCGGCGTAGCTACCCATTACCGCAGCGCCTTCCATTGACAGGTCATCAGAGAAGATCACGCCGTTAAAGCCCAGCTGCTGGCGTAATACCTGCTTCAACCAATATGGTGAACCACTGGCCGGCAGGCTATCCGCCGCAGGATAAATCACATGAGCAGGCATAATCGCGTCGAGCTTGGCGCGCGAATTCAGCTGGTTAAAAATAACCATATCATGATTAATGATTTCTTCCAGCGGACGCGGATCAATTGGCGTTTCTTTATGTGAGTCAGCGGTGACTGCGCCGTGACCAGGGAAATGCTTGCCCGTGGTTTTCATGCCCGCTTCATGCATGCCATCGATGAAGCTTTCCGCCATACGAATCGCAATTTGCGGATCTTCATGGAAAGAGCGTTCTCCAATGGCTGCGCTGCCGTGGCCAAGATCCAAAACAGGTGCAAAACTGATATCGATATCCATCGCCATCATTTCGTTGGCCATCAACCAGCCCGCTTCCTGCGCTAATCGACGCCCTTCTGCATCGCTATTTATTGCGGCAAAAGACTGCGCCGCAGGCAGGCGCGTAAAGCCTTCGCGAAAGCGCTGCACTCGGCCGCCTTCCTGATCCACCGCAATCACCAGACGATTGCGTGACGCCGCACGGATCTGGCGCACCAGTTCGCGAAGCTGCTCGGCATCATGGAAGTTTCGGGTAAATAAAATCAGACCGCCTACCAGCGGATGCTGCAAAATCTCACGCTCTTCGGCATCCAGTTCATAGGCTGCCACATCCAACATTACAGGACCCACAGGGATTCTCCTTTATACCCGTCATACTTGAAGCTGCATCCGTGTTGGCTACGCCAATTATTCAGGGTGTATGTATTAGCTATATTATTGCGTGATGACGTGAGTTCACGCCGTCAGTGTTTTTATCGCGCCTACCGCATCTGTGCTACTTTCCCATTTTTAGCTGTGAAAGCAACAGATTGGCGGCCTCACGAAATGAATTCTGTTTTGATTGTTGCCAACGCACTTCATACCATAACCACGCCATATAATCGACGCGCGGCAGCCATTGCTCAACATGCTGTTGCAATTTTTCCGCATCGCAATAGCCTCCGGCCTGTACGTATCGCTGAGTAAAATCGTGGCGCTGTGCGTACTCCCAGCCGAAACTGCGGTACATAGCGGCCAGATCCAACGCAATATCGCCCACCGCGGCATACTCCCAATCAATCAACCGCAGACCATGATGCGTCAACACGATGTTGCCCGGATGAATATCCATGTGCAGCAAGGCGACTTTCAACGGCTGAGGGACATGGCGAGATTGCCAGTATTGATGAATTTTTAATCCTTGCGGCGTCATTCGCTGGGGGGAGCTTAGCTGGCGGTAGGATTGGCAATGACGGTGAAAATCTCGCGCCTGTCCGCAGGGCTTTATGTTATGCAGCGTAACGATTTTTTCGGCTAAATCTTGTAGGTGTGGCTGATAGGTTGTTTCGTTAAGCACCTCGCCCGACAGCCATTCAGTGACTAACCAGCCGTCGTGCAGCCCAAAGCTTTGCGGCGCGAGGTCATGGGCCGCCGCTAGCTGTAATGCCTGAGCCTCACGTTTGCGCTCAATGCCTAACTGCGTTTTTTCACTCGTTTGGGGACGAACCAAATAAGTGACACCGTCACTCAATTGCGCTTTCCAATTGATACCGGTTAAGCCTTCAACCGGTGAAAGTTGCCATTCCTGCGGCGCGACAGATGAAAAACAGCGGGCCAGAACGGCCCGCACAGAAATCAACGAAGGGTGAAAAGCATTCGACATAGAATCAGCGTGTCACGGCCCCATTGCCAGACCAGATAATCTCACCGGTCTGCACTAACATCAGCTGCATCGCGACTTTAGGTGACTGTACATCGCCTTCGACCGTGCTATACAGCACGTATTGAGCGTTAACAATGCGCGCCAAACCAATCGCTTTACGGCGGGAACCTAAGCTATCTTCGGCAGATAACCCCAGTGACTGTTTGGCACTGGTGACCTGATTGGCGGGAACCAGCGTAAATTTATTCCCCTGCTGCAATGCCTTTTTCAATTCGGTCGTCGCGTTTGCTACCTGCAAGCTACCGTTAGTTTGGTTTTGCACGTTATCCACCAGCAAAACGCTACCCGCGGTGACGTCCGGCGAGCGCAGCATCTGATTAATCAGTGGCGTTAGACTGGCGTTCCAGTTGAAGCTTTGCACCTTTGGCGGCGTTGGCACCGTAGTCACCGGTGGCTGTTCAGGCGGCGTGGTGGGTACCGTCACCGGCGGCTGAGTTTGCGTTGGCTTTTCTGGCTCGGTCGTGGTTTCACTGCCTTGATGAGTGATCGTTTGACAGCCCGCCAGCACCATTGCCGCGAATGTCACACCTAAAAGCTTCTTCATCATCCCTCTCCCATGAGGTTGTGGCTTAATTTATAGATAGAGGTAGAGGCGTACCTGTTTTGCTCGGGTATTGGCGCTTGTTGATTCCAAACGCACTTCTTGACCTGGGTTTAACTTAATCGTCCGCGGTGGTTCATGTGGGAAGATATCGAGGCCTTTGGCGTCATACCAATAGAAACGGTAGTTCAGCGTGACGGGCTGTTGTTCTTCACCATAGTTCACGACTGCGCGAGCTACAGGATAGATATCCCCTGAAGATACGGTTGGATTATCCGCTGTAACGCCTGCCGTGAGCACCGAAGGATCCATCACCACCCGCTGCCCATCGCTGACGGCGATATGGCTCGGCGTGCTACACCCTGCAAGTAATGCCAGCGGCAAGATCACCGTCAATGTACATCTGGATAATGAGAATCGCATAGCGGTGAACTCCAACTGAATATTTTCTGCCGAGCAAAACGAGGCAAAATGAGATTAACGAGCGAGCAACGGACCGAGTGAACGACCGCCCAGCAGGTGCATGTGGATATGATAAACCTCCTGCCCCGCATGACGGTTGCAGTTGATAATCAGGCGATAGCCGTCTTCGGCAATGCCTTCCTGCTGCGCAATTTTTGCCGCCACCGTAACCATTCGGCCCAGCGCCGCTTCATCTTCTGGCTTAACGTCATTCACCGTTGGGATCAGCTGGTTAGGGATAATAAGAATATGGCTAGGTGCCTGTGGAGAAATATCACGGAATGCAGTCACTAAGTCGTCCTGATAAACGATATCAGACGGGATCTCACGACGAATAATTTTGCTGAAAATAGTTTCTTCTGCCATGACGAATATCCTTTAGCAATCAATTGAGATAAAAATCTTGTGCTTGCAGTATGAGTAGAGCGAGCTCGGCTTTCAAGCCTGAGAGGGAGACAAATCATCAAGTGAGGGAAAATCAGCCGAAATAGCGCGGTCTGTCTCGCGATAAGTACTATTAGAGGGGCACCTCCGTGTGCCCCTGACGCTATCTCTCTAAAGCGGATCGACCTTCAAACACGAAACCGCATGGCGGAAACTTCCCTCCATTAACGGGCGCGTTAATGCACATTCTGGCCCAGCAATCGGACAGCGAGTGCGGAATACACAGCCAGAAGGTGGGTTAATCGGTGAAGGCAGTTCCCCTTCCAATAGCTGAATTTTTTTGTTGCGCTCTAAATCGGGATCGGGAACCGGCACTGCAGACATCAGCGCTTTGGTGTAAGGATGCTGAGGATTGTGGTACACCTCATCATAGGTGCCGAGCTCGACGGCGTGACCGAGGTACATCACCAGAACGCGGTCGGAAATATGTTTTACCACGGCAAGATCGTGCGCGATAAAGATCAGTGACAGCCCCATTTCTCGCTGAAGCTGTTGCAGTAGGTTAACCACCTGCGCCTGAATCGACACATCGAGCGCGGAAACCGGCTCATCACAAATAATCAGCTTGGGTTCCAAAATCAGTGCGCGGGCAATCCCGATACGCTGGCACTGACCGCCGGAGAATTCATGAGGATAGCGGTTAATCAGGTTCGGCAATAAACCCACTTTCATCATCATGTTTCTGACGCGATCTTTCACCTCGCTGCGCGCCATCTTGGGATGATATGTCCGCAGCGGCTCCGCAATGATTTCACCGATGGTCATGCGCGGGTTCAGCGACGCCAGCGGATCTTGGAAAATCATCTGGATATCGTGGCGAACGTCGTGCCAATGTTTGTCGTCCATCCCCAGCAGGCTCTTACCGAGCCACGCCACACGGCCATCGGTCGCTTTCACTAAACCGATTAATGCACGCGCCAGCGTTGATTTACCGCAGCCCGATTCACCCACCACGCCGAGGGTTTCGCCTTCATACAGGCGCAGCGTCACACCATCGACCGCTTTCAAGGTTTTGGCTGGCTGCCAGAACCACGCCTTGTTGTCTTTTATCTCGAAGTGAACCTTCAGATCGGCAACTTCGAGCAATACTTTTTTGTCTTCGTTGCTCATGCCAATTCCTCCACGGTTCTAAAACAGGCGCGTAAGCGCCCTTCACCAAACGATTCCAGCGGCGGCATTTGCATACACTGCTCAGTAGAGTGAGGACAACGCGGCTGGAATGGGCAGCCTTTCGGCAAGCGCAACAGATTAGGTGGATTACCAGGGATGGTTAGCAGAGATTCATTTTCGCCGTCTAAACGCGGAACTGCGTTTAGCAAGCCAATCGAATAGGGATGGCTAGGTGAATAGAATACGTCACGTGCTTGACCGTATTCCATGGTTCGCCCGGCGTACATCACCAGCACTTTGTCACAGATGCCCGCAACCACGCCCAGATCGTGAGTGATCATGATAATTGCGGTATTGAACTCGCTTTTCAGCTCATTAAGCAGCGTCATTATTTGTGCCTGAACCGTAACGTCCAGCGCGGTCGTAGGTTCATCGGCGATCAAAAGTTTAGGCCGACATAGCAGCGCCATGGCTATCATCACGCGTTGGCGCATACCGCCGGAGAATTCATGTGGGAACATGCGCATGCGTTTACGCGCTTCGGGCATTTTTACTGCATCAAGCATACGCACAGACTCTTCAAATGCCTGCGCTTTGCTCATGCCTTTATGCAGCATCAGCACTTCCATCAGCTGTTCACCGACACGCATATAAGGATTCAGCGACGTCATCGGATCTTGGAAGATCATCGCAATCTCTTCAGCGCGCAGTTTATTCAGCTGCTTCTCCGGTAGATTGAGAATTTCACGCCCGTTGAACAGCGCGGAGCCGCCGATACGGCCGTTTTGTGCCAACAATCCCATCAGCGCAAACGCCGTTTGTGATTTACCAGACCCCGACTCACCAACGATACCGAGCGTTTCACCCGCTCGCAGCGAGAAGTTTAAATCGTTGACCGCCGTGACATCACCGTCGTTGGTGGTAAAGGTGACGCGGAGATCTTTTACCGCCAGCAGTCGCTCTGCGCTTTTATCTGTTGTCATCATCGTAAACTCCTTAACGATCTTTCGGGTCGAGGGCATCACGCAGGCCATCGCCGATAAAGTTGAAACAGAATAGCGTCACAACCAGAAACGCAGCGGGATACATCAGCAGCCACGGAGAGACTTCCATCGAGTTGGCGCCATCGCTTAACAACGCGCCCCAACTGCTTAACGGTTCTTGAGTCCCTAGCCCTAAGAAGCTGAGGAAGGATTCAAACAAAATCATGCTCGGCACCAATAAAGACGCATATACCACCACCACGCCCAGCACGTTGGGAACAATGTGTCGAGTGACAATTTTGCGTGTGGATACACCGCCCACCAGCGCCGCTTCGATAAACTCTTTGCGCTTCAGGCTCAGCGTTTGTCCACGCACGATACGCGCCATGTCCAACCACGACACCATGCCGATCGCCACAAAGATCAGCAGGATATTTTGCCCAAAGAAGGTCACCAGCAAAATCACGAAGAACATGAACGGGAAGGAGTTGAGGATCTCAAGCAGGCGCATCATCACTGAGTCGGTTTTGCCACCCACGTAACCGGCCATCGCGCCATACAAGGTGCCAACGACCACCGCAACCAGCGCGGCCGCAATCCCTACCATCAACGAAATACGGCCACCAATCGCCACGCGCACCAGCAAATCACGCCCGGAGGAGTCAGTGCCAAAGTAGTGGCCTGACTCCATATCTGGCGCCGATGACATCATTCCCCAATCGGTATCGTCATAGGCAAATTGCGACAGCATCGGGGCAAAAATCACAAATAGCGCGATCAGGCTTAGTACAAACAGGCTCGCCAACGCGGCGCGGTTATGAACGAAACGGCGGCGCGCATCCTGCCACAGGCTGCGCCCTTCCACTTCCAGTTGCTCACCGAAGTTTTCGACCACCTGCGCATTTTTTTATTCAGTAACATCTGCGATCTCCCGAATCAGTAACGGATTTTCGGATCGATGACGGCATAAAGCACATCGACAATCGCGTTAAACAGGATGGTCAGCGCGCCAACCAGAATGGTTAGGCTCAACACCAAGGAGTAGTCACGGTTCAGCGCACCGTTAACAAACAGCTGGCCGATACCCGGCAATCCATAAATAGTTTCGATAACCATCGAACCCGTAATAATACCGACGAAGGCTGGGCCTAAATAAGAGAGCACCGGCAACAGCGCGGGCTTCAATGCATGGCGCAAAATAATGCGACGCATCGGTAAGCCTTTCGCCCGCGCGGTACGAATAAAGTTGGAATGCAGAACTTCAATCATGGAGCCGCGGGTAATACGCGCGATGCTGGCAATATAAGCCAATGAAAGTGCCACCATCGGCAAAATCATAAACTTGAGCGCTCCACCGCTCCACCCGCCGCCTGGTAGCCATTTCAGCTGAATGGCAAAAATTAGCACCAATAACGGCGCAACCACGAAACTGGGTATGACAATACCGGTCATGGCCACCCCCATAACCGCATAATCCCATTTGCTATTTTGTTTTAACGCCGCCAGCACGCCCGCCGTCACACCAAAAACCACCGCCAATAAAAATGCGGCAAAACCTAATTTGGCAGAAACAGGAAACGACGCACTCACTAAATCATTAACGGAATAATCTTTATATTTAAACGAAGGGCCAAAATCACCGTGGCCTAATTGCACTAAATAATGTCCGTATTGTTTCCAAATAGGATCGTTGAGGTGATATTTCGCTTCAATATTAGCCAGAACTTCTGGCGGCAAAGCGCGTTCACCGGTAAATGGGCTACCCGGCGCTAAGCGCATCATGAAGAATGAAATGGTGATCAGGATAAAAAGCGTCGGTATCGCTTCAAGCAAGCGCCGAAAGATAAATTTTAACATTGCCCTAGCCCTGCACTTCAGCCTTATGGCTGATTATATTTTTGAAAAGCGGTGAGGTTATCCCACCGCTGCTACTTCTATATCAATTATCAACACCGCAGCCTTATTTGCTACGGCGTTGATAAGTTTAGATATATTAGTGCTGAATAATGTACAAGTTTTTATCGTATACGTTATCTTGCGGATCTTTACCGGTATAACCGCCCACATACGGTTTCACCAGACGCGCATTGACGTAGTAATAGACAGGGACAATGGCAGAATCTTTATCAAGCTGCTGTTCAGCCTGTTGATAAACGGCGGCTCGCGCCTCTTTGCTGCTAGTTTGCAGTGCGCCAGCCATGATTTTATCGAAGGCCGCGCTCTTATAATGCGGGGTGTTACTGCTGCTGTCAGACAGCATCATGTTCAGGAATGAACTTGGCTCGTTGTAATCCGCACACCAGCCCGCACGCGAAACATCGTAAGTGCCCTGATGGCGGGTATCCAAGAAGGTTTTCCACTCTTGGTTTTCCAGCTTAACGTTCACGCCCAGATTTTTCTTCCAGATAGACGCTGCGGCAATCGCCAATTTTTTGTGCAGATCCGAAGTGTTGTACAACAGGTTAAACGTCAGTGGCTTATCTGGGCCATAGCCCGCAGCGGCAAGCAGCTTCTTAGCTTCTTCGTTACGTTTTTCCTGTGACCAACCAAACCACTCTGGCGGTGTTAACTTAGCGCCATCGGTATATGGCGGCGTGAAACTGTAGGCTGGCAGGTCGCCTTGGTTTTTGACTTTATTAACGATGATATCGCGATCCATCCCTAACTTGAGCGCCTCACGCACACGCTCATCGTTAAATGGTGGCTTCTGGTTATTTATTTCATAGTAATAAGTACATAAATACGGATCGGCTTTAACTTCCTGAGGGATCTCTTTTTTCAACTTCTGGAATAGTTCGATCGGCATATTATTATAGGTGACATCAATTTCGCCGGTACGGTAGCGGTTAACGTCGGTCACTTCAGAAGCGATAGGCAGGAACGTGACTTTATTAATAACGGTTTTCGCATTGTCCCAATATTCAGGGTTACGCTCTAAAACAATACGTTCGTTAACGACCCAATCTTTTAATTTATAAGCGCCGTTGCTCACGTAGTTTTCTGGCAGCGTCCATTTGTCGCCAAATTTTTCCACCACGGCTTTGTTGACCGGTTTCATCGCGTAATGCGACGTCATTTCAGCTAAATATGGTACAGGTTCGGTTAACGTAATTTGGAAGGTTTTATCATCAAGCGCTTTCACGCCTAGCGTTGATTTATCTTTTTTGCCCGAAATAATGTCATCTACGTTTTCGACGTGAGCGTATTGCAGATAACTGGCATAAGGCGATGCGGTTTTAGGATCAACAATACGCTGCCAGCTATAAACAAAATCTTCTGCGGTAACAGACTGGCCATTTGACCATTTAGCATCCGGGCGAATATGGAAAGTCCATACTTTAAAATCTTTATTATCCCAACTCACCGCCGTGCCAGGGATAGTTTTCCCCTGAGGATCGTGCTGGGTTAAACCTTCCATCAAGTCATTAGTGACGTTGTTTTCAGGCACGCCTTCAATTTTATGTGGGTCCAATGACTGAACTTCAGAGCCGTTATTTTTAACCAGCTCCTGCTTAGCGGCCAGTTTTACACCGGCAGGAACATCCGCCGCCTGCACCTGAGCAATGCTAAACATGCCCAATGCCGCCATAACGCTTACGGCCAGTAAATTCTTTTTGATGTGTTTGCTCATTGTATACCCACTCCCCTTTAATAAGATGTCCATTAGGACATGCCAACATTTGTTAGCTTTATGGCCACACCGACAAGGAACGAAGTTGTCGGCGTGATAGGTGGTTTTAAAACGTCATTACCCTTTCAGATCTAGAACTTTTACTGACAACAATCTTTGACTCAGGTCAGACGTCGAAATATTCAGCAAAACTTTTCTATAAATACTTCAGCACAAAGTTTTCTCATCAACGATGAGTGCAGTGATTATGCCCAGAAGCTAACAGATGGTTAAAATCACTGCTAATTATTTTTATAGAAATGTTACGCAATTCTCTTTATTGAAACGCTGACCTTCTGACAGACTGCACTGAGGGAGGGGAAAGATCAATGATAACTCGCTGATATAACATAATATCTTTTCTTAAAGCTAAGTTATAAAGCGAATCATTCAGGCTTGAGAAAAGTTATGAAGTAATGCATCGTTAAATTAACAAATGTAAGCAGATTCAACCATTGATGATCTTATGAGCATTCAATAAGCCCACGAATAATGGGTTTCAGCAGAATGTTATGATGTGATTTTCTGAACAAAATTTGTGCTTATTACGTCAATAAATCATCACGGAAGTAAAACAAACTTATTGAAATAATGCAGATTTATGGCTGAAACGCTGAGCAGCAAGCCATTGAGAGAAATATGCTACCCAGTTAAAAAAACCGCCATCGGCAGCGCCGACAGCGGTTTCATCAGGTGGCTATATTTGCTGGATTGGCTGGTCTATAACAGGCCGGGGAAAATAGATCGTAGGCCTGTGACAATAAATTCAATGCCTAACGCCATTAATAGCAAACCCATTATTCGCGTGATGACGTTAATACCGGTTTGCCCTAACAGACGAACCAACAACGGCGCAGCCCTAAACAGTAGCCAGCAACAAAACGCGAACAGAATAATGGCCAAAGAAAAACCGAGCAGATTTTGCCAGCCATGGTAACGAGAGCTCCACACTATTGTTGAGCTGATTGCGCCGGGCCCGGCCATTAATGGCAACGCCAGCGGTACAACGCCCACGTTTTCTCGGATTGCGGTTTCTGATTTTTCTTGTTTGTTCTGCTTATCTTCGCCCAGCTTCCCGCTAATCATCGACATCGCAATGGTCACCACCAAGATCCCACCCGCAATGCGGAAGGAATCAATCGAGATGCCAAAGAACATCAGTATTGAATCGCCCAGCAATAAAGAAGAGATCAAAATGATGGCAACCGACGTATTCGCCGTCAGGTTGGTTTTGTTGCGCGCTGCAACCGCCTGATAGCTCGTCATACTGATAAACACCGGCAGAATACCCACTGGGTTTACCAATGCGAAGAGACCAACAAAAAACTTAATGTAACCAGATAAATCCAGCAAAGACTGGCTCACCATGCTCTCCAAAACCATGTTAATAACGCGACTGTCATTCTTAACATTGTCACGAGCAAATCAGCGTGGTGAACAATGTTAGCAAATCACGATAGAGTGATACGTTCTTGCGGCGTAATGTAATGGAAATAATGGCCCCGATCTATGCTCAATGTACTAATTTCTTACTGCATTTAATCGGAAGCGCAAAAAGAGGCTCATTGTTGCAAAAATGTTTTATTTTATCGATACTTCGCTGCAAAATACGGCTCTTTTAGTTGTTAATGATAAAAGCTCTCAACACCACATTGCTGAAAGGTGTCAGCTTGACATTTTTGTGAGCTATATCACAAAACAACTACCTAAGAATGGGTAAGCTCAGAGTCACAGTAAAGGCCTGCTATTATCGTCTGGCCCACTGATTAGCAGAAAGCCAAACCGTTCATGTTTAACACAGGCTTTACTTCTCCACTGCTAGCTAAGCTGTTTTAGCAAATCAGCCAACGGGAACTTTTCAGTAAGTGAAGTTTCTGAAAGAGAGCACATTTATCTGTCTATACTTGTTGCTTGTGCGGCTCATTGACTAAAAAAGTTTAACATTATCAGGAGAGCATTATGGCTGTAACCAATATCGCTGAACTAGATGCGTTAGTAGCACGTGTTAAAAAAGCCCAGCGTGAGTTTGCCAATTACACTCAAGAACAAGTAGATAAAATCTTCCGCGCCGCCGCTCTGGCAGCTGCTGATGCCCGTATCCCATTGGCTAAATTAGCCGTTGAGGAATCAGGTATGGGTATCGTGGAAGACAAAGTGATTAAAAACCACTTTGCATCCGAATATATCTATAACGCCTACAAAGATGAAAAAACCTGTGGCATCCTGTCTCAGGACGACACTTTCGGTACTATCACTATCGCTGAACCTATCGGTATCATCTGCGGTATCGTACCGACCACTAACCCAACGTCTACGGCCATCTTCAAGGCATTAATCAGCCTGAAAACCCGTAACGGTATCATCTTCTCTCCGCATCCTCGTGCCAAAAACGCCACGAATAAAGCCGCGGATATCGTTCTGCAAGCTGCTATCGCAGCTGGTGCACCAAAAGACATCATCGGCTGGATCGATCAGCCTAGCGTTGAACTGTCTAACCAACTGATGCATCACCCTGACATTAACCTGATTCTGGCCACCGGTGGTCCGGGCATGGTTAAAGCGGCATATAGCTCTGGTAAACCTGCTATCGGCGTTGGTGCTGGTAACACGCCGGTTGTTGTTGACGAAACTGCCGACATCAAACGTGTTGTTGCTTCTATCCTGATGTCTAAAACCTTCGACAACGGCGTAATCTGTGCTTCAGAACAGTCTGTTATCGTGGTTGACTCTGTATATGATGCAGTACGTGAGCGTTTTGCGACTCACGGCGGCTATATGCTGCAAGGTAAAGAATTGAAAGCCGTTCAGGATATCATCCTGAAAAACGGTGGCCTGAACGCAGCCATCGTAGGTCAGCCAGCCACTGAAATTGCAAAAATGGCCGGCATTACCGTTCCAGCAACCACCAAGATCCTGATTGGTGAAGTGAAAGTTGTTGATGAGTCTGAGCCATTCGCTCATGAAAAACTGTCTCCAACGCTGGCAATGTACCGCGCTAAAAACTTTGAAGAAGCCGTCACTAAAGCTGAGAAACTGGTAGAGATGGGTGGTATCGGCCATACCTCTTGCCTGTACACCGATCAGGATAACCAACCTGAGCGTGTGAACTACTTCGGCGAAAAAATGAAGACTGCACGTATCCTGATCAACACCCCTGCTTCTCAGGGTGGTATCGGTGACCTGTATAACTTCAAACTTGCTCCATCTTTGACTCTGGGTTGTGGTTCTTGGGGTGGTAACTCCATCTCTGAAAACGTCGGGCCTAAACACCTGATGAACAAAAAAACCGTGGCGAAGCGAGCAGAAAACATGTTGTGGCATAAACTTCCGAAATCTATCTACTTCCGCCGTGGCTCTCTGCCAATCGCGCTGGATGAAGTAGCATCTGACGGTGCAAAACGTGCCTTCATCGTGACTGACCGCTTCCTGTTCAACAACGGTTACGCAGATCAGATCACCAAAGTTCTGAAAGGTCACGGGATCGAAACTGAAGTCTTCTTCGAGGTTGAAGCTGACCCAACGCTGAGCATCGTGCGTAAAGGTGCTGAGCTGATGAACTCCTTCAAACCAGACGTGATTATCGCGCTGGGCGGTGGTTCACCAATGGACGCAGCTAAAATCATGTGGGTGATGTACGAACATCCAGAAACTCACTTTGAAGAACTGGCACTGCGCTTCATGGATATCCGTAAGCGTATCTACAAATTCCCTAAAATGGGCGTGAAAGCGAAAATGATCGCCGTCACCACCACTTCAGGTACCGGTTCAGAAGTGACTCCGTTCGCCGTGGTAACCGATGATGCAACCGGCCAGAAATATCCATTGGCTGACTATGCATTAACACCAGACATGGCAATCGTTGATGCGAACTTAGTGATGAACATGCCAAAATCACTGTGTGCGTTCGGTGGTTTGGATGCCGTAACTCATGCTCTGGAAGCTTACGTTTCTGTCCTGGCTAACGAATACTCTGACGGTCAGGCTCTGCAAGCGCTGAAACTCCTGAAAGAAAACCTGCCTGCAAGCTACCATGAAGGGGCTAAAAACCCAGTTGCTCGTGAACGTGTTCACAATGCGGCAACTATCGCGGGTATCGCATTTGCCAACGCCTTCTTGGGTGTATGTCACTCCATGGCCCACAAACTGGGTTCTGAGTTCCATATCCCACACGGCTTAGCAAACGCCCTGCTGATTTCTAACGTTATCCGCTATAACGCGAACGATAACCCAACTAAACAGACTGCATTCAGCCAGTATGACCGCCCTCAGGCTCGTCGTCGCTATGCTGAAATCGCAGACCATTTAGGTCTGAGCGCACCGGGCGACCGTACTGCTGCGAAGATTGAAAAACTGTTGGTATGGTTGGATAGCATCAAGGCAGATCTGGGTATTCCAGCATCTATCCGTGAAGCTGGCGTTCAAGAAGCAGACTTCTTGGCTAAAGTTGACAAACTGTCTGAAGATGCGTTCGATGACCAGTGTACCGGTGCGAACCCGCGCTACCCACTGATCTCTGAGCTGAAGCAAATTCTGATGGATACTTTCTACGGCCGTGAGTTCAGCGAATCACACGAAGTTGAAGCTGTAAAAGCACCTGCGGCTAAAGCTGAGAAAAAATCTAAGAAATAATTAGATTCTCTAATGTAAAAATCCACCTCTTGAAGAGGTGGCTTTAAATGGGGCCCCCTAAAAGGGGGCCTTGTTCGTTTTAATCCTGTAATAACGCCATTTGCTGTTCGTATTCTTGGTCTTTCTTATCCTGATGCCTCACGTAGCGCCTGATAATTTCTTCGTTCACTCCAACTGTGTCGGCAAAATATCCCCTCGCCCAAAAATGATTACCCCACAGCTTCTTTCGTATATGCGGAAACTTGTTGTAGAGACGAATAGCGGTGCGCCCTTTCAGGACGCCCATCAGCGTTGAGATCGAGAGTTTCGGTGGGATCATCACGACAAGATGAACATGGTCTGGCTGAACATTCAGTTCAAGTACCTCACAATCTTTCATATTGCAAAGTATATAAACTGAGCGATAAAGTTCTTTACCTACCGCCCCTGCTAAAACCTTGTAGCGATACTTTGGCGTCCACACCAAGTGATATTTGCAACGCCAGAATACATGTGCTGAACTTCTATAACTGCTCATGTCAGTGATTTCCTTCTTACTTGTGGTGAGTAAGCTGGAATTTTCTGGCATGGGCTTCCTTCAGGCTATAGCCTCACAGGGACAATCACCACCTCCCGAGGAGGTGGTTTAAAGCTGACAATAAAAGCCCGCCACTGGCGGGCTTTTTTGTGCCTATTGAATACCGCGCTTCACCCAATACATTTCTATCCTCTATCAGAGGATGGAAAGGCATATCGCACGTTCACGAGATTAAACATCCAACTCCCCCACTCCACGCAGCAATATTCAGTCCGCATCGCAAACCTTACTGAGATTAAAAATTAGGCGTTAGGGAAATGAAATATAATGGAAGACATTGCGGGATACGACGCCAGTACATCACCATCGGTACTGAAATATGGTGAGAGTAATGTTAGACAATGTACAAACTTGGACTGGAGGGATGGGTTTATCATTCAGCACACGCCCTGAGACGGCGTGTGCATCAATATCTATACTCTATCTATAGTAGGCAGCAACCTACGCGAGTATCACGCTAGCGCGTCTTTATAATGCTTACGGCAGACGGAGACATAGCTTTCATTACCGCCAATCACAACCTGCTCGCCATCCTTTAATGCTTTACCGTGCTCATCTAGACGAAGCACCATATTCGCTTTGCGTCCGCAATGGCAAATCGTTTTAAGCTCAACCAACTTATCAGCCCAGGCTAATAGGTATTGGCTTCCCCCAAACAGCTCACCACGAAAATCTGTTCTTAGTCCGTAGCATAATACAGGGATATCCAAACTATCCACGACATCAGAAAGTTGATTAACCTGATCTTTAGTCAGGAATTGGCATTCATCCACTAACACGCAGTTGACTGGTAAAAGATCATTTTCCTGCCGAATCATTTCGAACAAAGGTGTTTCACTATTATAAAGTTGAGCCTGTGAACTCAGACCAATACGTGAGCTCACCTTTCCCACACCAAAACGATTGTCAATTTCTGCGGTAAACACCAGCGTGCGCATTCCTCGTTCCTGATAGTTATAGGAAGATTGAAGTAACGCCGTTGATTTGCCTGCATTCATTGCTGAATAATAAAAATATAGTTGTGCCACAACCTGCTCTAAGCCCCATATAGAATCGCGTAACTAGCCAGATTTTATCACAGGCAACGCACTGATGATGGCATAAAATTATGAAAAAAAACGTCTAGCCAATCGCGTTATTCTTAAAGCCTGAATCTATATCAATATCTGATAAAACAATATTTTGTCTAAAAATGCGAGGGACACAACACTCTGTTAAGAAATGATGTTACATCAAACTCTGATTTTGCTAATTGATGGGATCGTTACTATAAAGGGCTTTAGCACCCTAGGGAAGGTGCGAACAAGTCCCTGATATGAGATCATGTTTGTCATCTGGAGCCATGGAACAGGGTTCATCATGAGTCATCAACTTACCTTCGCCGACAGTGAATTCAGCAGTAAGCGCCGTCAGACCAGAAAAGAGATTTTCTTGTCCCGCATGGAGCAGATTCTGCCATGGCAAAACATGGTGGAAGTCATCGAGCCGTTTTACCCCAAGGCTGGTAATGGCCGGCGACCTTATCCGCTGGAAACCATGCTACGCATTCACTGCATGCAGCATTGGTACAACCTGAGCGATGGCGCGATGGAAGATGCTCTGTACGAAATCGCCTCCATGCGTCTGTTTGCCCGGTTATCCCTGGATAGCGCCCTGCCGGATCGCACCACCATCATGAATTTCCGCCACCTGCTGGAGCAGCATCAACTGGCCCGCCAATTGTTCAAGACCATCAATCGCTGGCTGGCCGAAGCAGGCGTCATGATGACTCAAGGCACCTTGGTCGATGCCACCATCATTGAGGCACCCAGCTCGACCAAGAACAAAGAGCAGCAACGCGATCCGGAGATGCATCAGACCAAGAAAGGCAATCAGTGGCACTTTGGCATGAAGGCCCACATTGGTGTCGATGCCAAGAGTGGCCTGACCCACAGCCTAGTCACCACCGCGGCCAACGAGCATGACCTCAATCAGCTGGGTAATCTGCTGCATGGAGAGGAGCAATTTGTCTCAGCCGATGCCGGCTACCAAGGGGCGCCACAGCGCGAGGAGCTGGCCGAGGTGGATGTGGACTGGCTGATCGCCGAGCGCCCCGGCAAGGTAAGAACCTTGAAACAGCATCCACGCAAGAACAAAACGGCCATCAACATCGAATACATGAAAGCCAGCATCCGGGCCAAGGTGGAGCACCCATTTCGCATCATCAAGCGACAGTTCGGCTTCGTGAAAGCCAGATACAAGGGGTTGCTGAAAAACGATAACCAACTGGCGATGTTATTCACGCTGGCCAACCTGTTTCGGGCGGACCAAATGATACGTCAGTGGGAGAGATCTCACTAAAAACTGGGGATAACGCCTTAAATGGCGAAGAAACGGTCTAAATAGGCTGATTCAAGGCATTTACGGGAGAAAAAATCGGCTCAAACATGAAGAAATGAAATGACTGAGTCAGCCGAGAAGAATTTCCCCGCTTATTCGCACCTTCCTTAGTTTAACGAACGAAGATGCATCCAAATATGCTAAATGGCTTGATAAGAGACGACATATTGTTATTCCTAACATAGTCGAAGAGGTTAGAACAGGGACAGCAACCGATTTAGTAAGAGAGAATACAGTTCTGGCCGTTGGACGGTTGTGTGAGCAAAAAGGCTTTGATCTTCTATTAAAAGCATGGAATATAGCAAACACAACAGGCTGGAATCTTAAAATTATAGGTGAAGGAAATGATAGGGAATATTTACAGCAGTTAATTAAAGATTATGGTATCTCTAATGCATCTCTAGTCGGATTTAAAAATAATCTTGACAGTGAGTATGCATCTGCAAAAGTATTTATTTTATCGTCTAGATATGAAGGGCTTGGGATGGTGCTACTCGAAGCTTTATCTCATGGTTTAGCTTGTATTAGTTTTGACTGTCCAGCAGGGCCAAAGAGCATTTTATCTAAGAATAATGGTATTCTTGTGCCCGCCGGCGATGTTAATAAGTTAGCTATTACGATTAGCGAACTTCTTAGTGACAATAAACGTATTAAAAAATATTGCAGTATTGGACCAAATAGCATTGACAAATATAAAAAGGCTAATGTGCAAAACTCATGGCTGAAACTTATTAAAATGGTAAATAACAATGCAATATGATTTAACCTTCATCACTAACATTCCAGCATTTTATAAAGTAAATCTATTTAATAGACTTAATGAGTTTCTAAAAATAAAGGTTATTTTTATTTCTAAGACATCAGAAATAAGAAGTGATGACTTTTATGGCCGTGAGTTGGCGTTTGATCATATTTTTCTGTCTTCAACGCCGTATGAAAATAGAAATAAGCTGCAGGTATTACTCTTTCTTGCAGGGGGAGTTATTAAAAACTAAAAGTAAGTTTTTTATATTTTCCGGGTGGGAAACAAAAGAGGCTTGTTTATGTTCTTATCTTACACCAAAAAATAAAAATGCAATTGTAGTAGAGAGTAGCGTACTTGAATCTGAATTATCGGGTATAAAGTTTTTTTTGAAAAAAAATATTTGAACAGAATGAGTATAGGATTACCATCTGGACTACTTCAAAAGTCAGTTTTATCGGTGCTTAATTTTCAAGATGATATTTTTATCACTCACGGAGTCGGCATATCAAATTATACCCGAGATGATTTTTCAAAATGCATTGAGACAGAGAAAACTAATAACGGGTTAGATTTTTTATATATTGGTAGATTATCGCCAGAAAAAAATTTGAATCTTCTAATTAAAGCATTTAATGATCTATCCCATAGACTTACTATAGTTGGCTCTGGCCCACAAGAAAGAGAATTACAAAAACTAGCAAAAAGCAATATTTTATTTCTTGGGTATAAAAATAATTCAGATCTGGCTTCAGTTTTTAAAGACTCAGATGTGTTTATCTTACCGTCACTTTCTGAGCCTTGGGGGCTAGTTGTAGAGGAAGCTTTAATCTCTGGAGTTCCTGTTCTTGTCAGTGACAAAGTTGGTTGCAAAGATGATTTAGTGACAAATGACGTTGGGCTAGTCTTTGAGGCGGAAAGTATAAATAGCTTATTAAACGCGATACATGAAATAGAAAAAAACATTCTATTCTATAAAAATAATCTAAAAGAGAAAAATTATTCTTATTTGAGCAAGAAGCAACTTAATGTGTATGGATCATTGATCGGCAAGAACATTTAAATGAAAACTAAAACAATAAAGGATTTTTTTAACTACGCGATAGGTGATTTATTTGTCAAAGGATTCCTTTTCATATCACTGCCGTTACTGTCAAGGGTTATGAATCCTATTGAATATGGAAAACTATCGCTTGTTAATTCAGCAATAATGATTTTGTATGTATTTATGAGTTTAAACACGCAAAATGCAATCATGAATAGATTTATGAAAGATGAGGGGGATTTTTCTGGATATCTTGGGAGTGTTATCATTGGATTGTTGCCGTTTCAGATATTACTAATGTTGTTATCACCACTCTATGTGGGATATTTATCTCCATTACTTGGTATTAATGTTTCTGATTTATATTGGGTATTGTCAATTTGTTTCCTGCTTTCATATATATATATATATACAAGTTATTTGCAAGGAGCTAGAAAAAGTAGAGAGTTTGTAAAAATAAATGTAATAAGCAAAATTTGTGAGATTCTATTTATTTTTACATTTGCATTTTTACTAAAAAATAATCAGTATCTCTCAAAAATATACGCGCAAGCTATAATTAATATAATTCTTTCTGTTTATGTTGTATGCCAATTTAGAAAAATAGCAGTATTTAGATTCAATAAAGCTTATTTTATATCTGCCGTTCTATTTAGTGCTCCATTGATATTCCATGTTCTCTCTAATTCTCTACTTTCACAAGCTGATAGACTCATCATTAATAGCCTTTTAGGAACATTCGAAGCAGGGATTTATTCCTTCGCATATAATTTGGGTATGTGTATTATTGTTGTTGTCATGGCTTGGAACTCTTCATGGCAACCAAAATTATATGCTTTAATAAAGAATGGCGAATTTGATAAGATAAAAAAGACAACTGCAGCAAGTACATTCTTCATTTTTATGTCAAGTTCATTTGCAATGCTTTTTTCAAAAGAGTTGGTAATGCTGTTCGCTGGTAAAGAATATTATTCCGGAATAAAAATAATTCCTATCATCATAATAGGGAATGCATTGATTCATAATTATTTAACATACGTCAATTTTGTATTTTATGAAAAAAAATCAATGCTAATATCTATTGGAACGATTGCTGCACTTGTCGCTAATATAGGGTTAAATTATATCCTTATCCCTGTTATTGGAATTGATGGCGCTGCATGGGCTACAGTGGCCTCATATTTTTTACTTGCATTATTTCATTACTCAATTGCAAGAGTGTTTTTGGATATAAATGTTATTTCTATAAATTTGCTTTTTAAGTTTACGATAGGGCTAATATCAATATATTTTATAAATAGCTATATTGAATTAATGGCTACTTCCATATCAATATTAATTAGATTGTCAATTGTTATTATTATGTCGTATTTTTTTATCAATAGAAAAATGTATCTTTGGTTTAAAGACTAATTATGAATATATATTATATTTATGTATTATTACTTTCTATGCTTGGCTTAATTGATGTATCCACGAAAAACTCGAAAAATGCAATTGTATTATTACAAGGGATACTAATTGTTTTTTTTGTTGGATTTAGATATAAAATTGGTATCGATTGGCTGTTTTATTACAATCTCTATACAGGCAGTCCAACGTTGCTGGCTATAGAGCCTGGGTTTAATGCTTTAAGTAATATATTTTATTTTCTAGATATTAATTATTGGCTATTTCAAGCGTTTATAACAATAGTGGTTTTTTTTGCGTTGCTGAAATTTTTTAGATATTACACTGATAAATATGTTTTCTGTTTAAGTGGATTTTTTATATTATCTTTTGGATTTAACGCAGAAGCAATTCGACAAGTTTTAGCTTTAGCAGTTGTATGTCTTGGATATGTTCAATTAATAAATAGAAATTATAAAGCTTTTTATTTATATGTGCTTTTGGCTGCTTTATTTCATGTTTCAGCACTGATTGTTATAATCGTTCCGTTATATTTAAAAAATAAAAACTGGACGAAGATTACAAGGTTTGCATGTATAATTGGCACGCTATCATTGTTGATTGATTTTTACTTTATAGACTACTTGATCGGTTTTTTTTCAATGATTTCTGAGAATCGGTTTGTTGAAAAAATATTATGGTATGGGGATAGCAGTAACGCAGGTTCGGTACTTACTTTTAGTTTGATTTTTAAAATATTAGTTATGATATGTTATGAGTTAACCTTGATAAAATCTAATGGAAAAGAAAATGATAACAAAATAAATGAAAATTTTATTTTATCGCTAGTATATATTTTATTATTTATAGATATTTTCCTCGGCCGATACGGCACAATCAGCAGTAGACTAGATGTATACTTCACACCTGCTTTTTTGATTTTAATCATATACATGCTTAATCGAGTAAAGTTTCATGGACGAGTATTTATATATATAATTTTTTTAATTTTGTTCTTTGTGATTTTTTATCGTTTTACGGAAAATTCTTATTTCAAAGAACAGTTCGAGCCCTATAGAAATTATATTATATCTTCAGTAATCTATGATGATAGCTATCATCGTGAGGAATCGGTGAAGCAGTTTTGGGTGGAAAAGGGAAATTAATGAAATTATTGATTAATGCGTCGAATCTTTACGTTGGCGGTGGAGTTCAAGTTGCCATATCTGTCATTGAAGAAATGACAAGTCTCAGTATTGACTTCATAGCGGCAGTATCTCCTCCTGTATACACACAATTGTCAAGTGACGCAAAATCTCAGTCTTATTTAATTATCGGTTCACCTTCAGGTATATTTAATTTTTCTTCGCGACAGAAATTAAATAAGCTGGTTGCTAGTAACAAAATAACACATGTTTTCACTGTGTTTGGACCTAGTTATTGGACTCCAAAAAACATCAAGCATCTTGTCGGATTTGCATTACCTTGGTAGATCTATGATACAACGGAAGTTTACAAAAAGGTCAGCTTAAAAATAAAAATTAAGATGAAGATGCTAGAATATATTCAGCCTTATTTTTACAAAAAAAATGCTAACGCGATCGTTTGCGAAACTGAGGATGCAAAAGAACGAATATCTACTTTGTTAAAAACTAAGAATATTTCATTTTTTACGGTAAAAAATACAGTATCTAGTATCTTCTCAAATAAAGGAACATTTGATTATAGTGTTTCTAACAAGATAACCTATCAAAAAAGTGATATTCTGCTACTTACTATATCGCATGATTACCCACATAAAAATCTACAAGTAATATCTGCGCTACTTGATCTATTGCCGAATATTTATAAATTTGTTCTAACTGTGGATTCTTCATTTTTGAACAGAATTCGAGAAGATATGCGGCATAGAATCATTCCCCTTGGATCTGTCATGAATAATCAATGTCCACCTTTATATGAGCGGTGTGATGCTATGTTTTTACCTACATTTCTGGAATGTTTCAGCGCCTCATATCCTGAAGCTTTCTATTGTGGTAAGCCTGTGATTACTTCAGATAGAGGTTTTGCGCATACAGTATGTGGTGATGCTGCAGCGTATTTTGATCCTTTAGATCCAAATTCAATTGCAAGTGCAATTCGCAGGGTTTTTGCTGACGGAAAGTATAAAGATACCTTAGTTAATAATGGGAAAATTCGGCTAGACTTGCTACCAAGTTCACGTGATAGAGCCATAGAATACATAGAAATATTGCGTTCATTATGAATTCAATAGAGCATGTTCTTACTGCTTATTGTAAGTTGCATATAGCTAAGCATTAATGAACTACGGAATAGAATGTCATCAGTGCGGATGATATATTTCATTGTATTATCGAATATAAAATAGTTTCTAATTGAAGGGTTTATGATGTTTAAGAATAAAGTTTTGTTAATCACTGGTGGGACTGGATCGTTCGGTAATGCAGTGTTGCGGCGCTTTCTTGATACGAATATTGGAGAAATTCGCATTTTTAGCCGCGATGAAAAAAAACAAGATGATATGCGGAAAAAGTATAATAGTCCAAAGCTAAAGTTTTACATCGGCGATGTTCGTGATTATTCAAGTATTCTGAATGCTACGCGTGGCGTTGACTATATATATCATGCAGCTGCTTTAAAGCAGGTCCCCTCCTGTGAATTTCATCCAATGGAGGCGGTTAAAACAAACGTTCTCGGCACTGAAAATGTTCTTGAAGCTGCAATAGCAAATGAAGTGAAGCGCATTGTTTGCTTAAGTACTGATAAGGCTGTTTATCCTATTAATGCGATGGGAATTTCAAAAGCAATGATGGAAAAAGTCATCGTGGCTAAGTCAAGAAATGTAGATAAGACAAAAACGGTGATTTGCGCTACTCGTTATGGAAATGTAATGGCGTCACGAGGCTCTGTGATTCCACTTTTTGTTGATCTTATTAAAGCTGGTCAGCCACTGACAATTACAGATCCTAATATGACTCGTTTTATGATGACCCTTGAGGATGCAGTTGATCTAGTACTTTACGCTTTCGAGCATGGTAATAATGGTGATATTTTTGTTCAGAAAGCACCTGCCGCAACAATTGAAACACTCGGAATCGCATTAAAACAGTTGCTTAGTGTTCCTGAGCATCAGATAAATATTATCGGTACTCGCCATGGTGAGAAACTTTACGAAGCATTGTTAAGCCGTGAAGAAATGCTTGCAGCAGAAGATATGGGCGATTACTTCCGAGTTCCACCTGATCTGCGAGACCTCAATTATGGAAAATATGTTGAGCATGGTGATAAGCGTATCGCAGAAGTTGAGGATTATAACTCACATAATACTGAACGTTTGAATGTTGAATCTATGAAAGCTTTGCTCCTAAAACTACCATTTATTACTTCACTTGCAGCTGAGAAAGAATACGAACTGGACGCATGATATGAAAATTCTAATTACAGGTGCTAGAGGTTTTATTGGGCGCAACTTGTGTGTGCGTCTGGAAGAGGCTGGATTTCGAGATCTTATACTGATTGACAAAAGCTCTTCCAATACTGAACTTGAAGCTGGCTTGTATGATGCGGATTTTGTATTTCATCTTGCTGGGGTTAACCGTCCTAAAAACATTAATGAATATTCTGAAGGAAATGAAAATTTAACTCAGCGAATTACGAATATTCTATCGAAAAAATTAAAAAAAACTCCAATAGTTTTTAGTTCTTCAACTCAAGCTTGTCGTGAAAACTCTTATGGTATTAGCAAGATGTTGGCTGAGAAGCACGTTGAGGAGTATGGAAAAAAAACTGGCTCTGATTATTTTATTTATCGTTTCCCTAATGTTTTTGGTAAGTGGTGCCGGCCAAACTACAATTCATTTATAGCTACTTTTTGTCATAATATCGCTAACGACATAGATATAACGGTTAATGATAGTTCTGCCCCTGTAAATCTTGTATATATTGATGATGTTTGTAATGAGCTGTTAGGATTATTGAGTGGGGTGAGGACTTCAGGTCATCAGAAGGTATTACCTGAATACCAAATAACAGTAGGGGAGGTTGCTGAACTTCTTTATAAATTTAAAAATAGTCGCCAAAACCTTATAACTGAAGATGTCGGTGTTGGATTCACTCGTGCACTTTATTCAACATGGCTTAGTTACCTAAAACCAGAACAATTTTGTTATCCAGTACCATCCTATATCGATACTCGTGGCGTTTTCTGCGAAATGTTGAAAACTAAATCAGCTGGTCAATTCTCATTTTTTACTGCTCATCCAGGAATAACTCGTGGTGGTCATTATCACCATTCTAAGAACGAAAAGTTTCTTGTTATAAAAGGTTGTGCAAAGTTTAAGTTTGAGCACATTGTTACACTTGAGACCTGCGAGATTATTGTTTCTTCCGAGAATTTTCAGATTGTAGAGACTGTGCCAGGATGGACTCACGATGTGACGAATATCGGCGAAGATGAATTATTAGTGATGCTTTGGGCAAATGAAATTTTCGATCGTGAATATCCAGATACTATAGCGAGAACATTAAAATGAAAAAAATGAAAATAATGTCAATTGTAGGAACTCGTCCAGAGATTATTCGCTTGTCTAGGGTTCTCGCTAAATTAGATATGCACTGCGAGCATATTTTAGTTCACACAGGCCAAAACTATGATTATGAACTCAACGAGGTCTTTTTCAATGATCTTGGCGTTCGTAAACCAGACTATTTCCTTAATGCAGCAGGGAAAAGTGCTGCAGCAACGATAGGTCAGATTATAATTAAGGTTGATGAAGTACTTGAGTCAGTTCAGCCTGAAGCAATGTTAGTGCTAGGGGATACGAATTCATGTATTTCAGCTCTTCCTGCAAAACGTCGAAAAATTCCTATTTTCCATATGGAAGCAGGAAACCGTTGTTTTGATATGAGAGTTCCAGAAGAGATAAACCGCCGTATTGTAGATCATACGTCCGATATTAATTTAACGTACAGCGATATCGCCCGAGAATATTTACTAGCTGAAGGTTTACCTCCTGATCGTGTTATTAAAACCGGTAGCCCAATGTTTGAAGTATTGACTCACTATATGCCTCAAATTGACAGTTCCGATGTTCTTAAACGGTTAAATCTTAAACTTGATAGTTTTTTTGTTGTTAGTGCTCACAGAGAAGAAAATGTTGACTCCCCAAAACAACTTGGAAAATTAGCTGAAGTACTAAATGCAGTTGCAGATAAATATAATTTGCCAGTGATTGTATCAACTCACCCTAGAACACGTAACCGTATTGATGCTCAAGGTATTTTATTCCATCCTAACATTCAGTTGCTGAAACCACTTGGTTTTCATGATTATAACCATATGCAAAAATATGCACGTGCCGTGCTTTCAGACAGCGGAACTATAACCGAGGAATCTTCAATTATGAATTTTCCTGCTTTGAATATCAGAGAAGCTCATGAGCGACCTGAGGGTTTTGAAGAAGGCTCGGTAATGATGGTTGGTCTAGACGTTGAGCGTGTACTTCAGGGGCTTACTATTCTGGAAACTCAACCACGCGGCCAAGAACGTTTATTACGTCAGGTTAATGATTACAGTATGCCGAATGTGTCAGATAAATTGGTTAGGATCATTCACTCATATACCGACTATGTAAAACGGGTGGTTTGGAAACAATACTAAATGAAACTTGCCTTGATCATTGATGATTATTTACCCAGCAGTACACGGGTGGGTGCAAAGATGTTTCATGAGTTGGCTCTTGAACTTCGCGATTATGGCCATGAAATTACAGTTATTACTCCAGATTTCAAGCAAAAAGAAAGACTAGTAACTACAGAGCTTGATGGCATAAAAATATGGAGGTTTAGGAGCGGACCTATAAAAAATGTTGGTAGAATTCGTCGTGCTTTAAATGAAACTCTTTTGTCATATAATTCATGGAAAGCAATTAAAGGTTACACTGAACCTACTTCATTTGATGGGGTAGTTTATTATTCTCCATCTATTTTTGGGGGGGGGGGGGGTTGTTAAAAGGATAAAGCAGCGTTGTAGTTGTTCCGCATATTTGGTTCTACGTGATCTATTTCCTCAATGGGTAATTGATGCCGGGATGTTGAGTGAACGCAGTATTATAGCTAGTTATTTTAGATATTTTGAAGCTTACTCTTATAAGCAGGCTAAAAAAATTGGCCTGATGTCAGAGAAAAACTTGGAAATATTCAAGCAGCGTCATTTGCAGTATCCATGCGAGGTTTTGCGAAATTGGGCAAGCACTCAAACTGTTGTTGGCAATCACGAAAATTATGTTTCAATTCGTGAAAGGTTAAACCTTAAAAATAAAGTGATTTATTTCTATGGTGGCAATATTGGTCATGCACAGGATATGGCTAATTTGATGCGACTTGCCAAGCGAATGCAGTGTTATCCAGATGCCCACTTTCTCTTTATTGGTCAAGGAGACGAGGTTGAACTCATCAATACACTTGCGGTTCAGTGGAAGTTAACCAATTATTCATATCTACCGTCAGTTGGGCAATCTGAATTTAAGCTTATACTTACTGATGTTGATGTTGGTCTGTTTTCTTTATCTGCGCGACATACCGCACATAATTTTCCAGGCAAACTGTTAGGGTATATGGTTGAAGCATTACCTATTTTAGGAAGTGTTAATTATGGTAATGATTTGCAATGCATAGTAAATGGTAATAATGCTGGCTATATCCACGTAAATGGCGAAGACGACAATCTTTTTTCTTCGGCTGAGATGCTCTATGCTAATGAGATGTTACGCCGTGAGATAGGATCTAATGCTAAAAAATTACTTGTTGAGCAATTTTCAGTAAGCTCCGCCGCTTGTCAGATAACGAAGGTGTTGGAGGAGTAAATGCGAATAGTTGATGATTGTCTAATAGAGAAAATTTATCAGCAAGCCTCAGTGTCAGAGAGAAAACGGTCACATTTGTTGTTGCATGACTCTCACCAAGATAAGGTGCAAAGGATGCTTATTGCCTTAGTTAAAGGGAGCTATGTTGAACCGCATTTTCATGAATTGCCTCACCAGTGGGAAATGTTTCAAGTTGTAGAGGGATGTATTAAGGTTACTATTTATAATGATTCAGGTGATCAGATAAAAGAATTTTTAGTTGGGCCGGAAAGTAAAATTTTGGTTGTAGAATTCTTCCCTGGTGAAATTCATAGCGTTGAATGTATTTCTGATAAGGCTCTGATGCTAGAAATAAAAGAAGGACCATTTGATTTAGCATTCGCAAAATCCTTCCCTAAATGGTAATTATGAGCCTAAAATATTTCTCTTTGCCTGCCACATATAATTTAGTCGGGATTCTAGGACTGTAATTTTTTGAGTTATTTTAGTTAGGAGCTTATGTGATTTCTGTCATACAAAACCTAAAAGCCGTCATCCCCGTCGCTGGCCTTGGCATGAAAATGTTGCCTGCGACCAAAGCTATTCCAAAAGAACTTTTACCAATTGTTGATATTCCGCTTATTCAGAAGATCGTTAATGAGTGCGTCGCTGCGGGTATCAAAGAAATTATTTTGGTCACTAACTCATCTAAAAATGCTATGGAAGGTGCGAATAAGCGGGGAAATTCTTCTCGGCTGACTCAGTCATTTCATTTCTTCATGTTTGAGCCGATTTTTTCTCCCGTAAATGCCTTGAATCAGCCTATTTAGACCGTTTCTTCGCCATTTAAGGCGTTATCCCCAGTTTTTAGTGAGATCTCTCCCACTGACGTATCATTTGGTCCGCCCGAAACAGGTTGGCCAGCGTGAATAACATCGCCAGTTGGTTATCGTTTTTCAGCAACCCCTTGTATCTGGCTTTCACGAAGCCGAACTGTCGCTTGATGATGCGAAATGGGTGCTCCACCTTGGCCCGGATGCTGGCTTTCATGTATTCGGTGTTGATGGCCGTTTTGTTCTTGCGTGGATGCTGTTTCAAGGTTCTTACCTTGCCGGGGCGCTCGGCGATCAGCCAGTCCACATCCACCTCGGCCAGCTCCTCGCGCTGTGGCGCCCCTTGGTAGCCGGCATCGGCTGAGACAAATTGCTCCTCTCCATGCAGCAGATTACCCAGCTGATTGAGGTCATGCTCGTTGGCCGCGGTGGTGACTAGGCTGTGGGTCAGGCCACTCTTGGCATCGACACCAATGTGGGCCTTCATGCCAAAGTGCCACTGATTGCCTTTCTTGGTCTGATGCATCTCCGGATCGCGTTGCTGCTCTTTGTTCTTGGTCGAGCTGGGTGCCTCAATGATGGTGGCATCGACCAAGGTGCCTTGAGTCATCATGACGCCTGCTTCGGCCAGCCAGCGATTGATGGTCTTGAACAATTGGCGGGCCAGTTGATGCTGCTCCAGCAGGTGGCGGAAATTCATGATGGTGGTGCGATCCGGCAAGGCGCTATCCAGGGATAACCGGGCAAACAGACGCATGGAGGCGATTTCGTACAGAGCATCTTCCATCGCGCCATCGCTCAGGTTGTACCAATGCTGCATGCAGTGAATGCGTAGCATGGTTTCCAGCGGATAAGGTCGCCGGCCATTACCAGCCTTGGGGTAAAACGGCTCGATGACTTCCACCATGTTTTGCCATGGCAGAATCTGCTCCATGCGGGACAAGAAAATCTCTTTTCTGGTCTGACGGCGCTTACTGCTGAATTCACTGTCGGCGAAGGTAAGTTGATGACTCATGATGAACCCTGTTCTATGGCTCCAGATGACAAACATGATCTCATATCAGGGACTTGTTCGCACCTTCCCTAGAAGGGTACACTCCTGTCGGATGCCCCTACCTCAGATAAGTCTTAATCCTGTCCTTTTTTAGGAACTTTCCCTCTCCTTGCTATTTTTACACTTTCCAGTGCGGGCTAATTCTCATACTTCTAGCGGCCTGATACAAGGATAAATACGCACAAAAAGCTTAGCTGTTTTAGAAATGCGCAAATTGACATACAAATCGAACTTTTTATCGAATACCCATAGTCATCGCAAGTCCTTTGCATGCTTATACTTGAATTTATCGCTCTAACCACCGATCATTCTCACAGAATAATTGTAACAACACTGAAGGTATAACGAAGCGTATGGAATGGATCGCCGATCCGACTATTTGGGCAGGGCTGGCAACACTGGTCGTGCTTGAGATTGTGCTAGGTATTGATAACCTAGTTTTTATTGCAATTTTGGCAGAAAAACTCCCTCGTCAACAGCGTGACAAAGCACGTGTCGTTGGCTTATTGTTGGCGCTTGTGATGCGCCTTGTGCTATTGGCGTCGATCTCATGGCTGGCGACGCTAACCAAGCCAATCCTGACCCTTAACGGGCACGGCTTCAGCGCCCGTGACCTGATTATGTTGACTGGTGGGATATTCTTGCTCTTCAAAGCCACCGTTGAATTGAATGAACGGCTGGAGGGCAAAGATCATGAAAGCCACAACCAGCGCAAAGGAGCCAAGTTCTGGCCTGTGGTGATCCAAATTGTGGTGCTCGATGCTGTGTTCTCACTGGATTCAGTTATCACCGCCGTGGGTATGGTTGAGCATCTTGCCGTTATGATGGCAGCCGTCTGTATCGCCATCAGCCTGATGCTGCTTGCCAGTAAGCCGCTGACCAATTTTGTCAACGCCCACCCCACCATCATCATTTTGTGTCTGAGCTTCCTGCTGATGATTGGCTTTAGCTTGGTCGCGGAAGGCTTTGGTTATCTAATACCAAAAGGCTATCTCTACGCCGCTATCGGCTTCTCAGTGATTATAGAAGTCTTAAATCAGCTTTCTCAATATAACCGGCGACGTTTCCTCTCTTCGTCTCGCCCGCTTCGTGAGCGCACCGCTGAAGCCGTTTTACGCTTGCTGAGTGGAAAACATGAAGAAGCGCAGCTCGACGCTAATACATCTAGCCTGATTGCCGATAATCGCGGCGAGGCGGATCTGTTTATTCCACAAGAGCGCATGATGATCGAGCGCGTATTAGGCATGGCGCAACGCACCGTGAGCAGCATTATGACATCCCGTCACGACGTGGAGCAGCTGGACCTTAGCGATCCACAAAGTAAGCTGGATGAATTATTACAAAAGAACCTGCATACGCGCATTGTGGTAACCGATGATAATGCAGCCGACGAGCCATTGGGCGTTATTCATGTCATTGACCTACTGAGGCAGCAGCTGCAAGGTGAGAAACTCGATCTCCGTGCGTTGGTTAAGCAGCCGCTGATCTTCCCTGAAGGCGTGTCGTTGTTGATGGCCTTGGAACAGTTCCGACAGGCGCAGACTCACTTTGCCTTTGTGGTTGATGAGTTCGGTTCCGTTGAAGGCGTGGTGACGCTAACAGACGTCATGGAAACCATTGCAGGTAACCTCCCCGTTGCCGGTGAAGACATCGACCCGCGCCATGATATCCAGCAAAACGATGATGGTACGTGGATCGCCAACGGCTATATGCCGCTGGAGGATTTGGTACTTTATATGCCATTGCCAATCGATGAGAAGCGCGAATACAACACATTGGCGGGTTTGTTGATGGAGTATTTGCAGCGTATTCCGAACGTCGGTGAGCAAATTAGAATTGGTGATTATATGTTCGAGCCGTTAGAGATTAACAGCCACAGAATCCTGAAAATTAAAATCACACCGCTGGCGGTTCCTGAAGATGATTATGAAGTCTAAATCACTTCTCGGATAAAATTTATCGATTAAAAAAGCGGGCTTGGCCCGCTTTTGTGTATCTGTAATATTCAGCGGTTATTACAAATGAATCGGAACCAGAATTTCAGTTGCGACAATAACCACAATTAATCCAACCAGTACCGGAACAGAAGTACGTTTCACGACTTCAAACGGAGAGATCTTCGCCATCCCCGCCACAGCAACCACCACCCCAGAAACCGGTGATAAAGTACGGCCTAAGTTAGACGCTTGCAGCATTGGGATCGTCAAATAAGCAGGGTTGACGCCCATCTGAGCTGAAAGTTTAGGGATCAGTTCTACAAACGCATAGAAAGGTGCATTGCCAGACCCTGTGGTCATTGCAGCCAGCATGGTAATCACCACCAGAACCAGCATCATGATAATTCCACCGGTGCCAAACGACTGTGCTAAATCTATCAGGCTGCTGATAAAGCCCACGGTGCTTAATCCCTGAGCAAAAACGCCCGCCGCAACTAATAACATCACCACGCTGGCGAAAGCATCAGCCATACCGCGATACGCGACTTCCAGCCCCACAAAGACTTTCTGCGCATCGAAACCGCGTAGGAACTCAATGATTGCAGCGCCAAGCATACAAATCACAAGAACCGTAATAATGTGCAGCTCTGGACCCCATTTGCCGTCGAAAATTAAAACACCCAAGATTGGCGTAAAAGGAAGCAAGGCGTAGAAGCTAGGTGCGTTAGTTTTAATTTCACTCACATCCAGCATTTCATGCGAGACATTTTCTTTTTTGTCTAAATAACGTTGCCAGAAGAAATGTGCAATGGCCATGCAAATAATGGCTGCAATAGAAATTGGAAGCGTAGTTTTAAACGCAAAATCAATCAGCGGCATTTCAGATGCTTTAGCAGCCAGCACCACGTCACCTGAGGTTGGTGCCAGAATAATCGCAGCCGGAGACGCACAGATTGCGGCCGCAGCACCTCGACTAATCCCAACGTTCACCATCACGGGGAACAGCGTCGCCATCAGCAACACACCCAGCCCAGTAGCCGATGAAACGGCCAGTGACATCAGGCAAGCAACAAAATACGCCGCAATCATCAATAAATAGGGAGAATTGATGTACTGTAAGGGACGAGATGCCAGCTTCACCACCATGTCATTCGCCCCGATGTGGGTCATATAGGCAGCAAATCCACACAGCATCATGATCATCATGCCTAAATCGCCACCACGGCTCATAAGCAAGACTTTAATATATTCTACAATGTCAGTTGCGCTAAGCCCTGTCGGTTTTGCGCTCGCGGGTAATATCTGATGCCCCATCAAAGCACTAATAATCAGCAGTAAGATCCCGCCAACCATTAATACCCCGGTAGCCGAATAGCCTTTGATGATGTATCGGCCAACCCCCGTTGCCACGATGACACCAATTAACAACTCAATCATATAAAAGCCTCTATAGGTATTGCTTTAAATAAGTTCTCTACGGAACTTGAATAGCCTCAATGGCGAAAAAATAAACGAAAGTACCGCCGCTGCGCCAGTTAACCGATTAAACCATCGAACTCTGCCGAAAAAAGCAGACGATTTTACTGACTTTGGTCAACGATTTCCCGTGTTTGTTTGTGCCGTAACAAGTTTGTGATTAGCCGCTTGCTTCAAGGCATCCCAGTTGCATTTCATCTTTTTTTAGAAATAAGAAAGAATCAGAAATAGAAAAGCCGCAGCAAAACTGCTGCGGCTTAATGCAAAACCAGACCTGAAGGACTTAAAGCTTCTTCAGCAAGCGCTCTATGTCTTTCTTCTCTTTCGAATCTTGGTGTTTTCCAAGCCAATTATTCAAGGCATCTTTGGCTTTTTGCTCAAGCTCGCTGCGCAAGACCTTATCCACATCCAGCGAGTGGCTCAGCTCCTGCCAAGGACCATAAATTCGCAATGGGATCACCGCTTTTTGTAAGGCTTGAACCACGTTGCTTTTGCCCTTCCATCCATCAAGGACGCGAACATTTAAGTTCATATCGCAGCGTTGTTTGTTCAGATTTATCAGCCCTGACCCACCTGCGGTTAAAATTTCAGAGCGACCAAAGAACTGAGTAATGCGTAAATTCCCCTGTCGCAGTACGGTATCCGCTTTAAGCTCTTGAATTTTGGTGTAGTCCGTATAGCTATCGGCAGCGGTAACCTCTGAGTGGCTACGCACGACAGCTTGCTGTATCAACTGCTGAATATTCATACCGTTAAGCCGTGCGTTAGCCATCGATATATGGGCGTGACCGTCCCAGCGCTGCATCACGTCTACTAAAGTAACGCCTGAGCCACTAAACTTTCCGGTTAACGTGAGATCGCCAGTAAACGTTTCTGGCTGCCCAAACGCATGTAAAACTGGCCCCATTGCAATATTTTCTATCTGCGGCGTGAGCGTCATTTGCGCAGGCTGGTTATCAGCAACAGATATAGTCCCTTGCGTTTTAAACGATCCATGACCTAGTTTCCCACTAAGATCCTGCAATATCGCTGTACCCTGCTGATTTTGTGCCTGCAAAGAAAAATCAGCAATCGTCAGTCCATGATAGATAATTTGGTTAGCCTGAATTTTTACGTCAGCATTAAAGTCGCGTAAAAATGCCATGTCATCTGCCGGGGAGGCAGGCTGGGAATTAGAGGTCACGGGCGAACGAGGGCTAGTCTGCTGAGATGTATTGGCATTTCCGGCGTCGGAATCACTCGGCGGTTGCCAGCCCAATAAATTATCTAGATTGAGCGCCGCTGATTTTAAATCAACCTTGTATGTTGACTCACCATTGGCCTGCATTGAACCTTGAACGCGGCCCTGAAGCTGACTTTGGTTAGCCGTTATCTGTAGATTTGAGATATCCAACAACTGAGGCTGTAATTGATAGCTAACCGTTGCGCTCCCCTGCCCTGCAATCCCGTCCGTAGGCAGTCCAACGCCAGCCAAGAGATAGTCAAAGCTGGAAACAACGGCGCTATAGCGCTGTGGGTAGCTACTCAAATCAACATTTGCGGCCAGCTTAAAGCTGAGGTCGCGTTGGTTACGATTAATACGGCTTGAAAACTCGATATAGGCTTGGCGTTCACTGTCTTGATCGATCGACAGGTTAATGTCACGCATATTAATTTGGTCGTCTTTATCTTGTTGCCAAATTAACAAACTGTCTTTGACCTGAACTTTTTTAATGTTCAGCTTCCACGCAACATCTTTAGAGGGTTCGCGCGAACCCGATGGAGCAATCGGTGAATTCTCCGGCTTCTGCGCATCGCTGTCTGGCGTTAAGCGAATCACCGCGCCCTTCAGCATTACCTGTTTAACGTCAAGCTGATGAGATAAGAGTGGCCACAAGGCAACGTCCAAACGCATGTTTTCCGCGCTAACCACGGGCTGTGCAGCGCCTGGGGCCGTCAGCGACATCCGCCCAGACAAAATGCTAAGACGAGGCCAAACGTGCCAACGCAGAGAACCATCTAGCTGTAAGTCATAACCTGTACGCTGCTGCACTTCTTTCGCCATATAGCCACGAAAGTCATTAGGATTCACCAGCAATACCAGCGCCGTCATACCAACAGCTAACACAACCAGTAAAATGACTATGGTCGTCAGAAATCGTCTCATGCCATCCTCTATCTCAAGGCAAGCGTTGTAAAACCGCAGTGTTTAGATTCGAGATAAACTGCATCGAAAGCTCACACCAGCGGCAATTATACACATCAATCTTTATCGATACGGCTCGCGACTGCGCCCTGCTGGTCACGATATTTTGCATCTTGGCGGCTGTTGTAAGGACGTGCAGCGGGGCCTGATAATGGTTCAAAACTCAGCGCGCCAATCGGCATTCCCGGACGCAATGCCAAAGGCAATTTTCCGGAATTATAAAACTCTAAAACGATACATCCCTGCCAGCCGGGATCGATGCGATGTGCGGTAACGTGCACCATTAAGCCTAGGCGTGCAAGCGACGAGCGTCCATCCAGCCAGCCAACTAAATCAGCGGGTAATGTCACAGATTCTAGCGTAACGGCTAACGCCAATTCGCCAGGGTGCAAGAAAAAGGCCTCTTCTTCACCGAGGATGATTTCATCGCTCATGACACGTTCTAGCGCTTCGGCAACTTCCGCCTTTGGTCCACTCAGATCGATATAAGGTGCTGTATGCCCGCGGAAAACACGAAACTTATTTCCCAAACGCACGTCGACGGTGGCACCGTTGATACGATCTACCGGTGGGCGAGGTGAAATAGTGAGTTTTCCCGCGTCTAGCCAAGCTTCAATATCGCGGTCACAAAGTCTCATGGTTTTCTCTCCGTTACAGGCAAAGCAGCAATGGCTGCAAACTAAGAAGACATAGTACCTGAACCCCTAATATTCTGAAATGATTCAAACGGTTTGTTGCTTTTAAAATAGGCATCGTTTCCCAAAAATAATAACAATGAACAAAATTGAGTGACAAAAAAGCCCGCATTAAGCGGGCTTTAATAGAAAACGAAATCAATTATTCAAAAAACTGGCTGATTTTGGCTTTCAGAATATCAATCGCGATACGATTTTTCCCACCGCGTGGCACGATAATATCGGCATATTGCTTAGACGGCTCAATAAACTGCAGGAACATTGGGCGTACCGTTTTTTGATACTGAGCCATAACAGAATCCATTGAACGACCACGCTCGTTAACGTCACGTTTCATTCGGCGCATGAGGCAAATATCGAGCGGAGTATCAACAAAGATGGAGAAGTTCAGTTCATTACGCAGGCGCGCATCGGTCAGCAATAAAATGCCTTCCAGAATAATAACTTTCTTAGGTTCTAAATGAATGGTGCCTTGCTTGCGGGTATGTTCAACGTAGCTATACTGCGGAAGTTCGATGGCTTTGCCTGCTTTTAACATTTGCAAATGCTGAAACAGCAAGCTGTGGTCCATCGAACTTGGGTGATCGTAGTTCGTTTTAACCCGCTCTTCCATCGTCAGATCGCTTTGGTCTTTATAGTAACAATCTTCCGGGATCACACCGATGTGCTCCTCACCCACTTGTTCACGTAATTCACGATAAAGTGTGCTGGCGATCAAACTTTTGCCTGAGGCAGATGCGCCCGTGATGCCAATAATGACGCACTGATGGGAGTTGTCAGTCATATAATTTTTAAGACCTGGTGTTAAATGTTCGACGGGAGGCTAAGCAGAGACAGCTCAGGGCTGCGTGCTTGGGACGCGGCAATTATAGGGAGTTACGCGGGCTGATACCAGAATTTTGCAGGTTTTAATCAGTGAAAATACGGACACCAGCTGGGATGCCCGTTTTATATTCAAAATGTCATAGCCACGTTTACAACGCGCGGAATGCAATCTCAGTAGGAATTGATTCACCCTGCCAGTACAGTTGAGCCGCAACGTTAGCCGCTAACTGACGGTAAATCAGTGAGAATTCGCTGTCTGGACGGCAGGCCATGGTTGGCTCACCGCGGTCCAAATCCTCGCGCAGTGAAATATGCAGCGGCAGCTGGCCGAGCAGGCGGATTTTATATTTTTCTGCCAGTTTTTCTGCGCCACCGGTACCAAAGATCGGCTCGTGGAATCCGCAGTTGCTGCACACATGGATACTCATGTTCTCGACCACGCCCAATACTGGCACATGGACTTTCTCAAACATGACGATACCTTTCATGGCATCCAACAGCGCAATATCCTGCGGCGTCGTCACAACCACTGCGCCGGTAACGGGGATGTTCTGCGCTAGCGTAAGCTGGATGTCACCGGTGCCCGGAGGCATATCCAGCACCAAATAATCCAAATCTGGCCACAGCGTATCTTGCAGCAATTGCAGCAACGCTTTGCTCGCCATTGGGCCACGCCATACCATCGCGTTATCGTCAGTCACCAAATATCCGATGGAATTTGTTGCCAGGCCATGCGCCATGATCGGCGCCATATGCTGACCGTCAGGTGACGTAGGACGCTCGTTTGGCGTACCTAACATCATTGGAATCGATGGGCCATAGATATCGGCGTCTAAAATCCCGACCTTCGCGCCTTCAGCGGCTAATGCCAGCGCCAGATTCACAGCGGTACTGGATTTACCCACCCCGCCCTTGCCAGAACTCACGGCAATAATGTTACGAACACCTTTAACTCCGGCCTGATCGTTGGCTCGTTTCAAGGTCGCAATATTATGTGACAGACGCCATTCAACCGCTTTTGCACCGCTCACGCGCAACAGCTCGGCGCTGGTCGCCTCTTTCAAGGCAGAAAAACCACTTTGCCACGCAAATGGCATCATCAGTTCAATATGCAGGGTGTTATCGAGCAATGCACAATGATGCAGAGCTTTAAGCGCACTCAGCGGGTGATTTAGTGTTGGGTGGGTAAAGGCAGCGAGAATTTCACTGACCTGCGTCCGCGGTGCTTCGGGAGTGGACGTTTCATGGGATTTATTGCTCATCCCGGCTCCTTGTGTCATTCATTTTTATCTTCAGATGGCGCTGTAAAGCGTATTTATGCCCCAAATAATTCGAGCTGTATGAAGGTGGCGACGCAGTGACCCCTCTGCGCTTACTTGAGTAAGTGACAGGGATAAGCGAGTAAAGCCAACGCACATGCAACTTGAAGTATGACGGGTATATATTTGTCCGCTGACATAATTCACTTATACAGCCATTTTGCTAATCGACAGAACATTAATAAGCATACCAGAAGTCGATTCACTGCGCGTTAAGCAACTTACTTTCCCTGCATTAACAAAGAAAATCACTTAACAAACACAGCAGCCTAGCGGCATTGAACTCAATCAGGTAACATCTTTAGCACCGTTCCATTCTTAAAAGAGACAGCAAATCCACTATGGCTTCAGTCACCTCCCAAGCAAGCGCAAGAAAAATTCTAGTGACGTGCGCGCTTCCGTACGCCAACGGCTCAATTCACCTCGGCCACATGCTCGAGCACATTCAGGCAGACGTATGGGTTCGTTTTCAGCGAATGCGCGGCAACGAAGTGCACTTTATCTGCGCGGACGATGCCCACGGGACACCTATCATGCTGAAAGCTCAGCAGTTAGGCATTGAGCCTGAGCAGATGATTGCTGCCGTGAGTCAGGAACATCAGAAAGATTTCTCCGACTTTAATATTAGCTACGACAATTACCACTCCACGCACAGCGAAGAGAACCGTGAACTGTCTAGCCTGATTTATGGTCGTCTGAAAGAAAATGGTTTTATTAAAAACCGCACTATCTCTCAGCTTTACGATCCGGAAAAAGGCATGTTCCTGCCAGACCGTTTCGTGAAAGGCACCTGCCCGAAATGTAAGTCACCAGACCAATATGGCGATAACTGCGAAGTTTGCGGCGCGACCTATAGCCCAACCGAGCTTATCGAGCCTAAGTCTGTCGTCTCTGGTGCCACGCCAATTATGCGTGAATCCGAGCACTTCTTCTTCGACCTGCCGTCATTTAGCGAAATGCTGCAAGCATGGACCCGTTCTGGTGCACTGCAAGAACAAGTCGCGAACAAGATGCAGGAATGGTTTGAATCTGGCCTACAGCAGTGGGATATCACCCGCGATGCGCCATATTTTGGATTTGAGATTCCTGATGCGCCGGGTAAATATTTCTACGTCTGGCTAGATGCGCCTATCGGCTACATGGGTTCATTTAAAAACCTGTGCGACAAGCGCGGCGATCTAGGCTTTGACGAGTTCTGGAGAAAAGACTCTTCTACCGAGCTGTATCACTTCATCGGTAAAGATATCGTCTACTTCCACAGCCTGTTCTGGCCTGCCATGTTGGAAGGCAGCAACTTCCGCAAGCCAAGTAACGTATTCGTTCATGGCTATGTCACCGTCAACGGTGCCAAAATGTCCAAATCCCGTGGCACCTTTATTCAGGCACGCACTTATCTGGATCATTTGGATGCCGATTGTCTGCGCTACTACTACGCGGCGAAACTTTCTTCGCGTATCGACGATATCGACCTGAATCTGGAAGACTTCGTACAGCGTGTGAATGCCGATATCGTTAACAAAGTCGTGAACTTAGCTTCTCGTAACGCAGGCTTCATCAACAAACGCTTTGGCGGCAAGCTGTCTGAACACTTAGCCGATCCTGCGCTTTATCAGACCTTTGTTGACGCTGCGGATGAAATTGCTCAAGCCTATGAAAGCCGTGAGTCAGGTAAAGCTATTCGTGAAATCATGGCGTTAGCCGATCTGGCCAACCGTTATGTCGATGAACAAGCGCCGTGGGTCGTCGCAAAACAAGAAGGCCGCGATGCTGATTTACAAGCCATCTGCTCAATGGGGATTAACCTGTTCCGCGTTCTGATGACTTACCTAAAACCGGTTCTGCCTTCATTAAGCGAGCGTACTGAAGCGTTCCTGAATACCGAACTGACTTGGGATAGCACCTCCCAACCATTACTCGACCATCAGGTTAACGCGTTCAAAGCGCTGTTTAACCGTATCGAAATGACAAAAGTTGAAGCGATGATTGAAGAAGGCAAAGCCGCTGCGGCAGCTGCCGTTGCAGCATCTAAACCAGCGACCGGTCCATTAGCTGACGAGCCGATTCAAGATACCATCACCTTTGATGATTTCGCCAAAGTGGATATGCGCATTGCTGAAATCAAAAGTGCCGAGTTCGTTGAAGGTTCGGATAAATTGCTGAAGCTGATGCTGGATCTGGGCGGTGAAACCCGTCAGGTATTCTCCGGTATTCGCTCTGCGTATCCAGATCCAAGCGTGTTGGTTGGCCGTTTAACCGTGATGGTGGCTAACTTGGCTCCACGTAAAATGCGCTTTGGCATGTCCGAAGGCATGGTAATGGCTGCGGGTCCTGGCGGAAAAGATATCTTCCTGCTCAGCCCTGACAGCGGTGCACAGCCGGGTCATCAGGTTAAATAATTTCCTGAACCGACAAAAAACCCGCCAGATTGGCGGGTTTTTTTATGCAATACGTTCAACTAAACAATAAATTAGAACGTGTAATCCGCAGCCACAAAGTAGCGACGGCCTTCTTCGTTATAGCTGTAATCATCACGGTTCAGATCTTTATCCAACAGGTTCAACACGCCCGCGCGCAGCTTCAGATCTTTGGTCATCTGATAAGCACCACCGGTGTTCCAAACGGTGTAACCGCCAGATGGTTTATCCGCGTTAGTCACGACGCGACGTTTACCGGAATAGTTAGCCGATACATAGAATGACCAGTCTTCGATTGGCTTCCAATCCAACGTGCTGTTCGCCGTATGGAACGGTTGGGTACTCAATGGACGGTCGTTGGTTAGGTCACGTGCATCGTTGTAGGTGTAGTTCATGCTCATGCTTATCGCATCGGTAAACGGCACTTTCAACTCGGTTTCAACACCCTTGATGCGCGCTTTATCAACGTTGTAGTAACGGAAAATGGGCTTATGATTTTTATCAAAACCAATAAAGTTCGGATAGGAAGGCGCTATCGCTGCATTTGCAGTACGAGTCACGTTAATCATGTCCTTCACGTTGTTTTGGAACACCGTCACGCTGGCATTAACACCGTCCAATATCCCTTCATCACCGGCATAGTACAAGCCCAGTTCAAAGCTTTCGGAGGTTTCGGGATCCAAATCCTTGTTACCGACAATAGTACAATCCCCGCGGCAAGAAGCTGACTGCCAATCAGGGCTCAGTTCTAATAACGATGGCGCTTTAAACGCGGTTGCCCAGCCACCTTTTACCGTCACGGTGTCCGTTGCGTTATAGACTAAATAGGCACGCGGGCTCCAGTGAACGCCATAATCTTCGTGGTTATCCATACGAACGCCGCCGATGAAGGCCAACGGCTCGAAGATCCGCCATTCATCTTCCACAAACAGCGCGTATTGATTGGCCGACGTTGAACCGCTGCCTTTCAGATTACCCGGATCGCTCAGTTTATCGTTACGGTATTCGCCGCCCAGTGTGAATAGCTGATTCAGTTCGCCGAGAGGAACAACAACTTTGCCGTCGATGGCGTTATTTTTCGCCGTGATGCGGTTTTCATTGTAGTTATCAATCTTTTCACCATAGGCGCGAATTTCGGTGTTCGCTAAATCCCAACGCCCATTGTGTCCAATCGAGTAGTTCTGACGTTCCAGACGGTTTTTATCCAAAGAATCAGAATCACGATCCTGACGGTCAAAACCGTAACCAAAGGTCATGTCCTGATTTGCTTCTGGGGTCCATGCGAACTCAACGTTAGCATCACGCGTGGTGTACCCTTCAATACGCCCCGATTCACCCGTTTTGCTGGTCGCCGATTTCTGGGCATCATCTTTTTCACGCTTGCCCAAATTGCCAAAGACCTTTACCCCTAGAACATCATCAATCAACGGGCCGCTGGTGTAGAAGCTACCGTTATAGCTGTCGCCGCGATCGCGATGCTCTTGAATAGTGCTATCGGCACTCAGGGAACCGTGCCACTCTTTACCCACTTTACGGGTAATAATGTTCACTACGCCGCCTAAAGCATCGGAGCCATATAGCGAAGACATTGGGCCGCGCACCACTTCGATACGCTCAATTGCCTCGGCCGGCACCCAGCTTAGGTCATAGTCGTTATGACGAAACACCGCTGTGCGTGAACTCACGCGCTTACCATCCACCAAGATCAGCGTATAGCTACTGTCTAAGCCACGGATACTCACGCCTTTGCGGTTATCACCTTCGTTAGTCAGCTGCACGCCCGGCACTTCTTGCAGAATGTCTTTCAAGTTCTGAATCGGCTTTTTAGCCAAGTCTTCGCGTGTAATAACGCTAATACTTGCTGGTGCATCTTTCAGGTTTTGTTCAGTTGCTGAAGCGGTGACAACCATCACATCGTCCCCTTCCGCGGCCATCACTGGTGCTGCTGCGATGAATAACGGTACGCAAAGCCCCCCGCGCAATAAAGTTGCTAACGGGTTAAGTTTTGCCTTAGCCATTTGGTCAATCTCCATGAGGTTAAATTTAAATAATTATTAGAATGATTATTATTTAATAGGTGTGGCGCTCTTATGACGCCGTTCAGCCCACTTTTTTACTTCAATAAAAATGCCTACTTCTATAAAAACGTCTGTTCTGGTGATAGACAAAAGCTATCGCATCGGGCTATCCGCAACGGATAGCCCAATTAACTGATTAACAGGTAGCGCCGTTATTCATGCGCTGGCAGGGAAAGGGTTAGATGGAGGGTTCCGCAACCAATCCGTCGATCACAACCTGAGGCATTCCCTGCGAACAGTGTTCTATGCGTCCACGGACGCCATACACGCGAGCCAAACTTTCTGGCGTAATCACTTCAGCGGGTTTGCCATCCGCAATCAGCTTTCCGTTTTCTAACATCAATACATGATCGCCATGACGCAGCGCGATATTGATATCGTGCACTACCACCACGGTGACAATATTGCGGCGCGCAGTTTCACGGCGTACCAAGTCCATCACATGGAACTGATAATTCAAATCCAAGGCACTCAGCGGTTCATCAAGCAGCAACAGCGAAGGCTGGCGAATCAATGATTGCGCCAATCCCACCAGCTGCTTTTGACCACCAGACAGCTGATCCAAATAACTCAGCGCTAAATGTGAAATTCCAAGCTGCTCCAGCAAACGCATCACTTCGGTTTCATTGCCTTGGCGGCCCAGACCACCGGACGCTCGCTGCGCCACGATAATCGACTCCAACACATGAAGATGAACGCCCGCCGGTAAAGACTGCGGCAAATAAACCACCTGCTTGGCTCGTTCACTGAATGGCTGTGCCATCAAATCGTTGCCATCGAGTAAAAGCTGGCCAGAAGCGCGATTTAACCCTGCCAAAGAGCGCAGCAACGTGGATTTTCCACAGCCGTTTGGCCCTAACAAAACGGTGATTTTTCCACGCGGCAGCGTGGATACACACAGGTCCTCAATCACCGCACGGCGCGGGTATCCCGCATTAAAATGCGAAATTTCTAAGCCAAGATTCATACATTCCCCCTATGGCGCAAAATGATGCTTAGGAAGAAAGGTACGCCCACCAGCGATGTCACAATACCGACAGGAATAATTACGCCAGGGATCAGATTTTTTGACGCCACGGACGCCATTGACAGCACCAGTGCGCCAATCAATGCGCTGGCAGGTAAATAAAACCGATGATCTTCACCGAAAATCAAACGAGCAATATGGGGAGCCACTAAGCCGATAAAACCAATCGGCCCCACAAACGCCACGGCTAATGCAGACAAAATACTGATGCGCAGCAAAGTGCCCAAACGCAGACGTTTAACATCGATACCAAAACTCACGGCACGATCTTCACCTAAGCGCAGCGCGGTTAATTTCCACGAACTCATCATTGAAATCGGCATCAGAATGGCAAAGGCCAACAGTAAAATGCCCAGTTTTTCCCATGAGGCACGCGCAAGACTACCCATGGTCCAGAAAACCAAACCTTGCAACGTATCTTCGGTGGCAATGAACTGCATCATCGAAACCAAAGCGTTAAAGGTAAAGACCAGCGCAATACCAAACAGCACCACGCCCGATGTCGCAACTCGCGTCCAGCGCGTAATACCGTCCAGCATCAAGGCCGCGAACAACGCAAAAATAAAGGCGTTTGCGGAGATAAACCACTGATCGGGAATGCCCGGAAAACCGATACCTAAAACAATCGCCAGCGCGGCACCAAAGGCCGCCGCGGAAGACACGCCCAGCGTGAACGGGCTGGCCAGCGGGTTATTCAGGATGGTTTGCATCTCAGCACCGGCTAACCCCAACGCTAAGCCGACAACGATAGCCATCAACGCATAAGGCAGACGAATATCCCAAACAATAACGCGGGTGCCTGCATCCGCGATTTCGGGCTGCCACAGCGTTTGCCATAACGTACTTAATGACAAACCGGAGGGCCCCATAGTGAAATCAAGGATTAGCGATCCTAAGATGGCTAACAAAATAACGCCCATTATCATCAAACGATGGCGCACAATACGCTGGTAATGACCTTTGACTTCGCTGGCATCATAACGTTTTGCAGCGCTCATTGGCTCAGTGGTTGAACTCATGTTGTTACCTGTGACAGGTCAACCCCGCTGGCGGCGGCTGGCAGGGTTGATTCTTATTACTGATTCGACGCTTTAGCATCAACCCAATAGGTGCCGCTTGGGTCGACAGCAAGGAACTGCTGATACATGGAATCCATGGTCTTTTTAGGATCTAACGAAGCAAACTTCTCTGGATAAATCCATTTAGCAAAGGCTTGAACTGCCAAAACGTTATATGGCGAGTTGTAGTAGCTGTGCCAGATAGCATGAGAATTGCCATCCTGCACCGCTTTCAGCGTGCTGATACCGGTACGCTGCATCGCCGAATTCAAGCTGTCTCTTGCCTGTTGCTCGGTGACCTTCGCACCTAACTTAATGCCGGGATCTTTAGCATCGGGGGCTTTCGCACCGCTAGCGATGTAAACATCTGGATTGGCAGACAACACTTTTTCGAGGTTAATTTGCCCAAGTGCGCCCGGCAGTAAGCCTTTCGCGATATTGTTACCACCGGCCAAATCAATGAAATCACCCATATTGCCGTTACCCGCGGTACCACAGCAGTCATCGCTGGTCGCCGCTTTTAGCTCAATGAACACGCTAGGCTTTTGGCTATCAGGGATCTTGCTGGTGACATCAGTAACCAAGCGCACATTGTCTTGATAGAAATTGATGTAATTCTCAGCCTGCTGTTCACGGTGCAGAACTTTGCCCAGCAAACGCATACTCGGTAAGGTATTTTTCAGCGGTGAAGTGCGGAAATCGACAAACACCACCGGCACACCGGCTTTTTCCAGCTGTTTCACCAGTTGGCTATCGCGACCAGGGCCATGGCCTGAGAGGCCGAAGATCGCCACGTCAGGGTTTAGCGTCAATACTTTTTCTGGGCTGACGCTATCTGCGGTGGTGTTACCAATCAGAGGGATTTTATCGATTTCAGGGAATTTAGCCTGATAGACAGAGTACGTCTGTGGGTCGAGTTTGCGGAAGTCACCTTGCCAACCCACAATGCGGTCGAACGGTTTTTTCCTTCAAGCAGGGAGACTGCATAGAATAAACGCCCTTCTCCAAGAAGAATTCGGTCAACCTTAGCCGGGATTTCTACGCTACGTCCGGCGATATCCGTCACCGTGGCAGCCCAAGAACTGATACTTCCCATCAGAGTCGCCGCAGCGAGTAATTGAATACCCCAACGCGATTTTCTTCCATTAACGGTGTCTTTCACCTTCACCACTCCTGCTCTAATTCCATAAGTGCACAAAATGGTAAAGCAAATGATAATACTTATCAATGTGATTTATTGGTTTTATTACCCCTATTTCTTATACTGTTAAGTCCGATAACTTATTCATTTCACTGTTCTTTTAATTAGAAAGGTTATTATTTCTTTTTTAGTTATTTTCTGTGGATTCTATTTAGCCTTTCCCCATACGCAAAAAGGCGACCCAAAGGTCGCCTTTTAAAAGATTAACGATCAGTTTCAGTCGTCGATCTTAGTCACTGGAAATTCCATCTCGCTATAGGGAACAAAATGCGTTCCTTTCACTAGCTTGTAGCCGAACCAAATAATCAGGAACAGCGGCAAACCGATGTACGTTGCCGTTACGCCATACCAATCAATACGGTCGTCGAGGAACGCTTCATAGTTCTGACCAAGCGTAATAATCAGGCACAGGATAAAGGCAAAGATTGGCCCAATTGGGAAGAAGCCTGACTGATAAGGCAACGCGTTCAGATCCAGCCCTTTTCTAACATAGCCACGACGGAAACGATAATGGCTGATGGCAATCCCAAGCCAGGCGATAAAGCCCGTCATACCTGAAGTATTCAATAACCACAGATACACTTCTTGGTTGCCGAACATTGAGGTCAGGAAGCACAGACCCGCAACAACCGTAGTTGCATACAGCGCATTACGTGGAACACCGCCCGCAGAAAGCTTAGCAAAAATACGCGGTGCTTTGCCTTCAGAGGCCAGCGTAAACAGCATACGCGTTGAGGCATACATCCCCGAGTTACCGGCAGACAGCACCGCTGTCAGGATAACGGCGTTCATTACCGCTGCCGCAGACAGCAGACCCGCATTCTGGAACACCAACGTGAACGGACTCACCGAGATATCTTTCACGTCGTTACGCAGAAGGTTTGGATCGGTATAAGGAATAATCAGGCTGATAATCAAGATCGCCAGCACATAGAACAGCAGGATACGCCAGAATACCTGACGGATCGCCATTGGGATATTCTTGCCCGGATCTTTAGATTCGCCCGCCGCAATACCGATAAGCTCTGTCCCTTGGAACGAGAAGCCCACGATCATCGCGACACCGATCATAGAAGCGAAGCCGCCTGCAAACGGCGCATCACCAATCGTCCAGTTATGGAAACCGGCCTGCTCTCCCCCTTTCAGGATACCCGCGATCATCGCAACACCAACAATGATGAAGATGATAACCGTCGTCACTTTAATCAGAGAGAACCAATATTCCGCTTCGCCAAAACCTTTAACGGAGATGTAGTTCAGCAAGAACATCAAGCCAAGGAATAGCGCACTCCAAATCCAGCCTGGCGTGTCGGGGAACCAATACCCCATCACAAGCTGCGCTGCCACCAAGTCAACCGCAATGGTTACCGCCCAGTTGTACCAATAGTTCCAACCTAGCGCAAAACCGAAGCCTTCTTCTACGTAGCGTGAGCCGTAAGTAGAGAATGAGCCTGATACCGGCATAAATGCCGCCAGCTCACCCAAACTGGTCATTAAGAAATACACCATCAAACCGATGATGATATAAGAAAGCAAAGCGCCGCCTGGCCCTGCTTGTGAAACGGTAGCACCTGATGCAACAAATAGCCCAGTACCGATAGAACCGCCGATAGCAATCATCGACAGATGCCGCGCTTTTAATTCCCGGCGCAGCGCCGGTGCTCGCCCCGTGGAGGAGGTCTTAGTGTTTGTCTGAGCCATTAGAACCCTATATCTGCTCTATAATTAGTGAAGAGGCCGGATTGTAACAAATCCAGCCCCTGCATAAAGTAACAATCTGATCTTATTAGAGAGCTTCATGATTGCCAGTAGATTATTAGCATCAGCTGTTAATCCACTGTTAAGTGTAGCGTCTATTTGTTCATCTGCTATTGCTAAAAGATGGATCGTCTCTGAACGCCTAGCTGCAATAGCTTAAGAAACGTTCTAACGCCTTAGACATATGTTTTTGGCGATGGTGGATAAGATAAAGCGCGCGGTTAAGGCGCGGCAGCGGTACCGGAACTTCTACCAGTACGCCCGTTTGCAGTTGTTCTTCAATCACGCGGCGCGACAAACAGCTAATGCCGATGCCGTAACGCACCGCATGTTTAATAGCCTCTGAGTTTCCCAGCTCCATCACTAAATCAAAGTGCGAAAGATGCGATAGCAAAATATGCTCAACCACCTCACGCGTACCCGAGCCAGCCTCACGCAGGATCCACGGCGCCTGAGCGAGTGCGTCTAACGTAACCGGCGCTTGCAAAAGTGGATGGTCTGGCGCGGCAAACACCACCAATTCATCTTGTTGCCATGTCTGAGTTAACAAATCAGGCATGTGGCATGGCCCCTCAATCAGCCCTAAATCCACACGAAAATCAGCAACCGCGTTAATCACATCTCGGCTATTGCCCACGTTCAGCTCAAGCGGTACCGCAGGAAAATCTCGACGATAGCCTGCAATCATTTTTGGCAAAATATAGTTACCAATGGTGCTGCTCGCCGCTATCCGCAGCGCACCAGCTTCACTTTGGAACAGATGTTCAATTTCACCTGCCTGCTCCAGTAACGCCATGGCTTTGGGATAAAGCAAACGCCCGTGCTCATTAACAACTAAACGCTTTCCTACTCGGTCAAACAAACGCACCGAGAGCTGGGTTTCCAAATCAGATAACGCAGCGCTCACCGCCGATTGAGAAAGGGAAAGCGCGCTCGATGCCTGAGTCGTCGAGCCACATTTAAGAACTTCGGTAAAAACTTCCAGCTGGCGCAAGGTAATGTGCATAAAAAGATCCAAGGCAGTACAATGTATATTTATAAGTGTGCCCTATGCCTGTCTGCGCAGCATAAATCAGCCTCCAACATAGAGGGCTAGGGATAAGCGAAGTATAACGCGAATGCCCCTATTTATAGGAGGCTTAACGATAATTTTAGATTTTAAGCTAATAGTTGCCATTAGCGACTACCGAAAACTTACGGTAGCAATGAGACTGGAGCGGATAAATTAGCATGGTAATAATCTTATTCTCCGTGATTGTATGCCAAGCAACCACGGAGCCCTCTATGTCTATAACGCTAGACAATGCAGCGCCTAGCGAACTTGCTCTTAGCGAACCACCAGCACCGAGGTCTTAGCATGTCGCACAACGCGCGCTGCATTAGAACCAATCAAATAGGTAGACATACTTGGGCGGCGAGAGCCTACGACGATTAAATCCGCGTTGCACGCTTCGGCCTCTTTCAAAATTTCGTCGTAAATCGAGCCCCACGTCACCATGACGGAAACTTGGTCTGATGACAAATCAAGGGAAGCTCCCAGCGCTTCTAGCTCTTTATGCACTTTATTGGTGGCGTCATCCTGAATTTTCATCAATTGCTGAGGATGCTCCCCCATATAATAGGTCGGGATAGAAGGACGCACGTTCATCAAGCGAATTTTGGCATGCGACATTTTAGCCAAATGGGCCGCATGGTTAAGCGCCCCTTCAGTAAGCTTGGGCTCTTCAATATCAACAGGAACCAGAATGACTTTATAGGCGTAATCCATTTCACTTCTCCTTCTGTTCAACATGTGTCGTTCATCTCCCTTGTAATAACACATTTGAACAATCAATTGATATTTCAGACACGAAAGTGTGAAGTTTGGCTTAATTAGCGTTACTCTCAATTAACACGGCTATCCTCCGATCGGCAACCTCCACAATAAATACTTAATTCCTCCATATTTACTCCACATTTTATTAATTTCATTACTATTAATAATCAATAAGTTAGATATTAATCCATTTAAGATTAAACCTATATTTAGACTGAGGCGCAAACACTATTCTGCTACCGAAATAACTATTCTTATAGGTCTTATAAAATGAAAAGCATGGCTAAAATAGCAGCATTATTATTAATATCAGCATCATTAAACGGCTGTATTGTGAGAGGCCATCATGGGCATTCATCCCCACCACCGCATCAAGACTGGCACCAAGGAAACGGTTCCTATAACAACGGTGGAAATCATGGCAATCATCATGGCAACGGTGGTCATAACGGCGGCCATCATCGCTAATATAGGCGTACCCACAACCGGAAAATACCGCGTAAGTACACAACACATATTCAGTGCGAAGTGCTTATTTTAAACACTGGTGGCGAATGTAATTCTGCAAACCCTCGACCATGATGTTTGTCATTTTGATCCGCTCTCTGAGACTGAGATAATCCCGTTCAGCGGAGTCATTAAGTCTGGCACCGGCTGCATCAGGCTCGCCGGTGGCGGAGGTGGCGTTGGGCAACGTTGGACAGCGGGCGTTGACGTGCAACCGCTTAATATTATTCCCAAGATCAGCGCGCAGCTGCTCGATTTCGTTTTTTGCATGATTCAGCTCCAGAGTCACTTTATCGTCAAGTTCGCTGGCCTGCATACGTTGACGCTGAATATTGCCCAGAGCAACTTTTTGTTGTTGCGCCACTTGGGTTATTTCTTTCAGTTCAACGTTAATTGCTTGCAACCGGTTTGTCATGAACCACATTCCAATAAGCAGCCCAATAATAACCAAGATCAATACGGTAGTGACTCGACTCATGACAGAAACAGAGATTTCTCTGCTCCACGTCGGCGGGTAAGTCCAGCCAGCTCTTTACCACCCGCTTTATTCCATTTATGAAACTCGTTCGCCGCGCCAATATAATCGCCAGAGTTAATTTTTTTTAGTAAGGTCGAGCCCTTCAATGCATTGATCCCTAGGTTGTAAGCAAAATCGACCAAAGCATCAAATTGATCCTGATTGACTGAAACGAGTAGCAGGTCATTCACACAATTTACCGACAGCTCAACGCCTTGCAGTAGCAAGGCATCGGCCTTCTGTTGGTTAATTGCCATTCCTTTAGAAATGACTTTGCCATCTATCGGCTGAGTCCACCCATAACCAATAGTCCATACGCCAATGCAGTCTTGATAGGCCATTAATCGGCAGCCTTCAAATTGCTTAATTAGGTTGATGCCATTGTTACTGATTTGCACGACTGCCCCCTCTTTTAAAAAAATGCATCACGTTTCCACGCGATAAAAATAGAGAAATGCATAGCGTGATATTAATGAACGTTTCTGCTGGATTTATTTTGACGCTATCCCCCGTAATAATTCGAATAGTCACTGCTGCACACGCCACAATAAGCACATAAGCAAACACCGACCCAATCCAATTATGATCGCTATCTTTTCGTTGAAACGTCATCAGCCGTAAGGCCGTAAGAAAACAAACAATAGCGTTGATATTTAATAGCACGATGTTAATTATCATTTACCATCACCTTTGAGCTTGAAAGTTGAATTCTTAGCTTTAGAGATAACGGCGATCAGTATCCAAACAATAGTTGCAGAGGAAACGAGTGCGCCAATCGGTTTTTCTACCATGACAGAGGCAGGAATAACCGTACTCAACATAGCGGTAGAGAAACCCGCGGTAAGGATTCCAAGTACAAAAGCAACGACAAAAAACACCACTCGTTTCCAAATTCGAAACTCTGTAGCCGATAAAACAAATACCACTGCGCCTGCAAATGCACCGATAACTACGCCAGTATCCAGCCCTGAAAGCAGACCGACTAATGTCACACCGGTAACAGCCGCTACGCCCGTGCTAGCAGTTAGCTCTAACATGGGAATGACTCCATTTTTATTTTCGTGGGTAGAATTTCAGTTCGACTAAATTTAGTTCGACTAAAAAGCCCAAGGGTGTGCCTCACGGATTTAGATAGTGCGAGTGGTTTTAATGCGGCTCAATTGAATTTATATAAATAAAGTTTTTAAAGTTCGTCCGTGAAAACTCACAGGAGAAGAAAGATTAAAATCGAGATAATGCCAGTGCTCCGCTACCTTAGCTCAGTCGCTTAGCACAAGGGATTCAGGTGCTCCTGCATGTCCGTTTACCACTTATATCGTTAGGTTATAAATATATAATCAATTTCTTTTTTAAGCCTTTTGTCGCTACTCTATTCGCATCAGTAATACAGCAATAGGTACGATAGCCATGCACGCAAACAGTGCTTTCGAACAAAAAAATTCGCCTCATTATTTCCATGCACTTGGAAATTTGCTTCCTGGACTCGTTCTTGCAGGAGCTATTACCGCCGTTGCCATGTGGGCAGGCAATATCGCCTGGGTTGAAAATCTCGGTTTCGGTGCTCTAACGCTGGCCATCATCTTCGGGATTATTTTAGGTAATACGATCTACCCCAGCATTGAAGCGCCCTGCGCCGTCGGGGTTCATATTTCCAAGCAAAAGCTCCTGCGTTTGGGGATTATTCTGTATGGTTTCCGCCTGACGTTTCAGCAAATTGCCGACGTTGGTATGACCGGAATTGTGACCGATGCCATCACGCTAACATCCACGTTTTTGCTGGCCATGTGGGTCGGACGTAAAGTTTTTGGTATGGATAGCCAAACCGTGATGCTGATCGGCGCAGGTAGCAGTATTTGCGGCGCAGCGGCCGTCATGGCAACAGAACCCGTGGTGAAAGCCGACGCGAGTAAAGTGGCCGTAGCGGTGTCTACCGTGGTGATTTTCGGTACTATTGCGATTTTTTTCTACCCGTGGCTGTACCAGCTCAATGAGCATTATCAGTGGTTGCAAACCACGCAGGAAGGCTTCGGTATTTACATCGGCTCCACGATCCATGAGGTTGCGCAGGTGGTTGCAGCAGGACGGGCCATCAGCGATGAGGCGGGTAATGCGGCGGTTATCACGAAGATGATCCGCGTGATGATGCTGGCTCCGTTCCTCGTCATCTTATCCAGCTTTATTGCACGCAGTGTGCCAAGCAGCAAACAAAACGCGACTAAGCAAAAATCAGCCATCACCATTCCATGGTTTGCGGTGCTCTTTATCGTTGTCGCGGGTTTTAACTCATTCGACCTGCTGCCTGCGGCGCTCGTGCATCAGCTCATTACCTTGGACACCATTTTGCTGGCCATGGCGATGGCTGCGTTAGGTCTAACCACCCATATCAGCGCAATTCGTCAGGCAGGGATCAAGCCTATTTTACTGGCGAGCATTTTGTTTGTTTGGTTGGTAGTTGGTGGGGCGTTGATTAACCATTTTGTGGGAATGTGGATATAGGCGTCGCTTGTATAAAGCCATGGTGTAAGGTTTCGACCGCCAAGTGTTTATGCTGAATTGGTGTAAGGTTTCGTACGCCTATCAATAACTGCTATCACATATAGCTAAATCGAAGGCGTCCGATGAGGGGCGCCAGCGCGCGCCCCTTCAATCCTCGCGCTTTTATCCGAGACGCCATCTCCGCGTCGGGTCGGCATGCGCCATCCCTGGCGCCTCCTCCCCTAACGCTAACATCCTGTTAGCGTTGCTCTTTCTCCCAAGACTTAAACTAAAAAAAGATGTTTTTTGTCGTTTGTTTTTTGGGTTTGACCTTTTCCGGCACGTTGTTCTTCAGCCGAATAGAGGAATGCAGGCTAGGATTTGCCGACTGGACGTCGGCAAAAGAGCGACGGAGGCATGGATGCCGATTGTCGCTCGTTCCGTTAAAGCCGGAATGACGAGATGAGGGAACCTGCGAAGCAGGCTGAAGAACGGTGCCAAGCCGGGTTGTTAGGGGGCGGCGATTGGCCCCCTAACACGGACGCCTGCACGATGTATATGTAGGACTCAGTATTTTAGGCGGACGTAACAACACTATTCCCAAATTGATCATTAAGCTCCACATATATCCCCCCTTCCCCTCTACACCCGCCTCCCCATCAATGCCATAATGCCTCCCAAAATGAGGAGAAAAAAATGAAATTTGTTGGAGCCCATGTCAGTGCCTCCGGCGGCGTTGATCAGGCCGTCATTCGCGCACACGAATTAAATGCAACGGCGTTTGCGCTGTTCACCAAAAATCAGCGCCAGTGGAAAGCCGCCCCGCTTAGCAGTGAGGTCATCGATAAATTCAAGTCTGCGTGTGCTCAATATAACTATCAACCCGCACAAATTCTGCCGCACGACAGCTATCTCATTAATCTTGGGCATCCCGTTGAGGAAGCGCTAGAGAAATCGCGTGAAGCTTTTATCGACGAACTAGAGCGTTGTTCTGAACTGGGTCTAACGCTGCTGAACTTCCATCCAGGCAGCCATCTGATGCAGATTGATGAAGATAAATGCCTCGCACGCATCGCTGAATCCATCAATATTGCCTTGGATAAAACACAGGGCGTGACTGCGGTGATTGAGAACACCGCGGGGCAAGGCAGCAACCTCGGTTTTCGCTTTGAACATTTAGCCGCCATTATCGATGGTGTTGAAGACAAATCGCGCGTCGGTGTTTGTATCGATACCTGTCATGCCTTTGCCGCAGGATACGATTTACGTACCGAGGAAGAGTGCAGCAAAACGTTTGCAAACTTTGAGCGAATTGTTGGCTTTAACTACCTGCGCGGTATGCACCTTAACGATGCGAAGAGCGCCTTTGATAGCCGTGTCGACCGCCATCACAGCTTAGGTGAAGGTAACATTGGCAAAACGGCCTTTAGCTGGATCATGCGCGATTCGCGCTTTGACGGAATCCCGTTGATTTTAGAAACCGTCAATCCTGATATCTGGGCCGAAGAAATTGCTTGGTTGAAAGAGCAAGAATCAGCAGAACAGGCCGCATAACTGTTCTGAACACAAAAATAGCTAAAAAAATGGGTGCCACATGGGCACCCATTTTCATATCAGCGATAACGGTGAGTTACGCTAATTTCTCTTCCGCAATTTCCACGTCAGGACGTTTCAGCAGTGCGTACAAACCACCGGCCAGAAGCGTACCCGCTACAATCGCAATCAGATATTGAATCACTGGAGTGATTGCCCCAGGAATAAGCAATACGAACAGACCACCGTGTGGAGCCATCAGTTTTGCCCCGAAGAACATCGACAGCGCACCGGTCAACGCACCGCCCGCGATACAGCAAGGCAGAACGCGCATTGGGTCACGCGCAGCAAACGGAATTGCCCCTTCGGAGATGAAGCACAGCCCCAGAACCAGCGCCGCTTTGCCACCTTCGCGTTCGCTTTGTGCAAACTTATTACGTGCTACCAACGTTGCAAAACCCATCGCCAGCGGAGGCACCATACCGGCGGCCATAATCGCTGCCATCGGTGCATAGGTCTGGGTACTCAGCAGCGCCACGCCAAAGGCATAAGCGGCTTTGTTCACTGGGCCACCCATGTCGGTACACATCATCGCGCCCAAAATAGCACCCAAGATCACCGCGTTAGCCGTGCCCATCGCCTGTAGCCAATGTGTCAGACCTTCCATAATCGCGGCAACAGGTTTACCAACGATGTAGATCATCGCCAAACCGGTGATCAAGCTCGCCACCAATGGAATGATCAGGATCGGTTTCAGCGCTTCCATACTTTGCGGCAAATGCAATTTCGAGCTGATCGCTTTCGCGACATAACCCGCCAAGAAACCAGCGATGATGCCGCCTAAGAATCCTGCCCCGGTGCTTACCGCCAGCATCCCGCCAATCAGACCCGGCGTTAAGCCCGGACGGTCAGCAATGGAAAATGCAATATAACCCGCTAATACCGGCACCATCAGTGCAAAGGCTGAACCACCACCGATCTGCATCAACGCAGCAGCCAACGTGCCCTGCTGTTTAAACGCCTCAATACCGAACACGAACGACAGCGCGATACACAAACCACCGGCCACGACCATTGGCAGCATATAGGAAACACCGGTCAGCAAATGACGATATGCCCCCGCGCTTTCTTTCTTTTTGCTCGAAGTCGACGACGTCGATTTCATCGCGGTAAAGGTTTCAGACTCCACCAGCGCTTTATCCAGCTCCTGCGCGGTTTTCTTCAACGCTAAACCGGTAGAAGTTCGGTACATCGGTTTGCCCGAAAACTTGTTCAGGTCAACTTCAATATCCGCAGCCACAATCACGAGATCCGCAGCGGCAACTTCTTCTGGTGTGATTTCGTTACCCGCGCCCACAGAACCGCGCGTTTCAACCTTCACCCACCAACCACGTTTTTTGGCTTCAGCTTCAATAGCTTCTGCGGCCATAAAGGTATGAGCGACGCCGGTTGGACATGCCGTCACCGCCACCACTCGCATTTGGCCTTTGGCCGGAGCAGCAACCGCCGCGTCAGCAAACTGGTAAGGCTGAGCTTCTGCTTTTGCCTGAGCCAAGAACGCTTCGGGTTCACGAATCGCTTTTTCTGCGCTGCCGACAAACAGGTGTTTGCCGTTTAACGTCGCGTCCTGAGGCTGTTCATCACCGATGACAACAATCAGCTCGGCATCCTGAGCCGCCTCAACCAGCGTGATATCCTGTTTTGCAACAACACTTTCCAGCATGCGCTTAGCGAGATAGCTACGAGCCTGTCCCTGAGCGCCTTCGGTTAACAATAAGGTTTTCATGTGGCCATCCTCAATTAATTAAAAGGCTTCAGGTCAACACGCGCCATCATGGCAGCCAATTGGGTACGATCGGAAATGCCGACGTTGCTTTGGCTTACGGCCAATGCAGCCACCGCCGTTGCCAAGCGCAGCGTATGATCGCTGGATTCGCGCATCATCAGACCATAGATCAACCCGCCAACCATGGAGTCACCGGCACCGACCGTGCTAACAACTTCGCAGGCAGGTGGTTTAGCCAACCATGCACCTGATGCGTTAACCCACAGCGCACCTTCAGCACCGAGAGAAATCACCACGTGGGCAATGCCCTGATCACGCAGCGCATGGGCCGCACCCACCACGTCATCCAGCGTTGGCAATTCGCGGCCAGCCCAGATTTCTAATTCACGACGGTTAGGTTTTACTAACCAAGGTGCCGCTTTTAAGCCTGCAACCAACGCTTCACGGCTGCTATCAAAAATGATGCACGGGCATTGGCTACGCAGGCGGCGCATCCAATCAGTGAAGTCATCTGGGTCAACGCCAGCTGGCAGACTGCCGCTCACACATACCATATCGAACTGTCCCAGCCAGCTTAGGGAATCGTTAACAAAACGCTCCCAATCCTGCTTGGTCACTTCAAAACCGGAGAAGTTAAAGTCAGACACTTCGCCATCTTTTTCAGTCAACTTCACGTTGATACGTGTACGGCCCGCAACGACCTGAAAACGGTTGGCGATGCCCAGCTCACCGAACAACTGCTGAAATCCGTCTTGGTTCTCTTTGCCCAGGAACCCGCCCACGGTCACGTCAATACCGAGATCTTTCAGTACTTTGGCAACGTTAATGCCTTTACCCGCGGCATGCAGGCCGGCGGTCTGAACGCGGTTGACTTCGCCACGCTCAATTTCCGCGCAATAACCAACCAAGTCATAGGCCGGATTCAATGTAATTGTTGCTACTCTTCTGCTCATTCTTATGCCCCTTCGCCTAGACCATCATTGATAGCCTGACCAATTACTTCTAATGCTTGCGCCGCGTCGCTACCGTTGGCAGTGAAACGCAGTCGATGACCTTTTTTAACGCCCAGCGCGACGACTTTCATCAGGCTGCGCCCATTTGCAGGAACCCCAGAACCGTCCAGATTGGTGACGGTGATCTGGCTTTCAAATTTCTTAATGGTATTTACCAGCAGCGTGCCGGGACGTGCATGCAAACCATGCTCGTTACGCAGCACGAATTCAGCGCTGACGACGGAATCTTCTTCCGCAACATCACTGGTCAGCAAAGCCACCAGCGACGCGGCATCAGCCGCTTTCAGCAAACGATCGGCTTGGTTGTTTTGCAGCAGCGAACTCAAATAACCCAGCATGCCTTCAGGCTGTGCATCTGCCATCGCCACGGTCAGCAACAATCCAACCTGCTCGCCATCCACTTCAAACGGAGTTTGTGGGCGCGCAGCCGCTGCGGCGCTTGCCTGATTGCCGAGTGCGCTATCGCTGAGCCAAATGCCTTGTCCCAGATTTAACGGCGCACGGGTAATCACATCGCTGACAAACTCTGCGTTAACGGCGCCTGCCTGCTGTAAACGACCGGCGTTGATGGCTTGCAACGTCATCAGGCTGTCAGCGGCAATATCTAAGGCCACCATGGTTGCATCAAAACGGAAAGCCGCAACGCTTCTTTCTCCCATCAGCAAGCTACGCAACTCTTCTGCTGAAGTAGTTTGCGCCATCTGCTGCGCCACGCTGTCATCGCTTAGTACGTGCGTCAGCTGACGCAGCAAGGCCAGATGTTCATCAGAGCGAGCCGCGATACCAATCACAACGTAGGCTCTTTGCCCTTCGCTCCATTCAACGCCTTGCGGGAACTGGAAAACCTTCACACCCGTTTTCAGCACCATGTCGCGGGTATCGGTGGTTCCGTGCGGAATCGCAATCCCACTCCCTAAATAGGTCGAGGTTTGTTTTTCACGATTGAGCATGCCCTGTACGTAGCCTTCGCTTACATACCCAGCCTGAGTCAGTGCTGCTGCAATTTGTTGAATTGCTTCTTCTTTATTACTTGCCGTAGCGGCAAGATGGATATCTTGTGGGGACAGGTGAAACATAAACGCTCCTCTCACACTGGGCAAAATTCAAGATTGAATCGTTTCAGCTCTTTTTGGAAAAAAGTGCGCTGTATTTTCAATAACAGATCGAATACAACGCTGAATCGTTTCGATGAGTTTGGCCTTTGCCCTTTTTATAAGCAAGAAATTCGAAGAAGGAGTTTTCTATTTTTTGAAGAACAGCACACTTTTGCTGAAGTGCTGTTATTAAATCAATGAAGCTGAGATAATTTGCTGAAGTTTGCTGATGGAGAGTATCAATGACAGTTAAAGTCGGCGTTGGCGTGATTATCGCTAACCCACAAGGGCAAATATTACTTGGAAAACGTTGTGGCAGCCACGCTCCATTCTGGTCTATTCCGGGTGGACACTTAGAAGAAGGTGAAACTTTCGAGCAGGCCGCCATCCGCGAAGTAGAAGAAGAGACAGGGCTGATTGTGGCTGAACCTCGTCTGATTGGCGTCACCAATAATTTAGGCACCTGGATTGACGAAGGTGTGCATAATGTCTCCATGATTATGGTCGCCACCTATATACGCGGCGAACCGCAACTGCGCGAGCCTGAAAAGTGCGAGCAGTGGCGTTGGTGTAACCCTCAGCGTATGCCTGAGCCATGCTTTGAAGCATGCCGCAACGGTGTTCAGCTTTGGCTGAACGGCGAATTCTACCATTCGCCAATAACCAAATAAGTCTTCAGCACGTTCAACGCAAAAGCATGAAAAGTGATTACGGCATCTTCAACATCGGTTTTGCCGTATCGCTTTCCCTTCTCTACCTTCTTCCCGCTCAGCAAAATGCACTTTTTCAGTGCAAAAAATTCATCCCCCGAAGCAAAAGTTAGATTTAGTTATCACAACTGAAACAAAATTGTTAAATTTAGATTGTGAAATCGACACTTTTCCCTTAAATCTACTGCGGTGCACCACAAGCGTCACTGACGCACCAAAATGGGGCACCATAAAAAAGCAGATATCAGATTAACCTTATCTCAATCGGTTAATTTGCACCCACAACATCCAATAACCATTTGATATACATAGAATATAAATAGTTGGCATGATTCTTTCATTGTCAATCAAGTAAACACAAATGGGCCATCCCGAAATTTAAGGAATTTTTGCTTATGAAATCTGTAATTAAAGCATCTGTAGCCGCTCTCGCTTTAGCTTTTGCCATGAGCTCTCATGCCGCTGAGAAACAGCTTATCGTGGCTACTGATACCGCATTTGTTCCTTTCGAATTCAAACAGGGTGATAAGTACGTTGGTTTCGACATCGATTTATGGGATGCGATTGCTAAACAGCTGAATCTTTCTTATACCCTTAAGCCAATGGATTTCAGCGGGATCATTCCTGGCCTGCAAACCCGTAACGTTGATCTGGCGTTAGCAGGGATCAGCATCACCGACGAACGTAAAAAAGCGATCGACTTCTCCGATGGCTATTACAACAGCGGCCTGCTGGTTATGGTGAAAAAAGATAACAACGACGTAAAAAGCGTGAAAGATCTGAACGGAAAAGTCGTCGCGGTTAAAAGCGGAACAGCCGGTGTTGATTACGCGAAAGCCAACATCAAAACCAAAGACCTGCGCCAGTTCCCAAATATCGACAACGCCTATCTTGAGTTAGGCACCGGTAACGCAGACGCCGTGCTGCACGACACCCCAAACATTCTCTACTTCATCAAAACCGCGGGTCATGGCCAATTCAAAGCCGTCGGTGATTCTTTAGAAGCCCAGCAATACGGCATCGCGTTCCCTAAAGGCAGCGATTTACGTGAAAAGGTCAACGGCGCACTAAAAACGCTGCGTGACAACGGTACTTACAATGAAATCTACAAAAAATGGTTTGGCGTAGAACCTAAATAAGCACGTTATTACACAAATATAGCCTGACTATCTGGAGGCGCTGGCTGATTAGCGCCTCCAGACTTTGACCCATTTAGAAACATATTGCTGTTATTAGTAGGTTGTTTTTAGTTTCCAGGAGAATACAACATGCAGTTTGATTGGAGCGCCATTTGGGACGCTATTCCTATCCTGCTCGAAGGGGCCAAGCTGACGCTGTGGATTTCAGTGGTCGGTTTGCTTGGTGGCTTAGTTATCGGCTTAGTGGCAGGTTTCGCCCGTGCCTATGGCGGCTGGTTAAGTAACCACATTGCGCTGGTCTTCATTGAGCTAATTCGCGGCACCCCTATCGTGGTGCAGGTGATGTTCATCTACTTCGCGCTGCCGATGATGCTACAGGCTTTCATGCCGGTACGTATTGATCCGCTCACCGCCGCAGTTGTCACCATCATGATCAACTCCGGCGCGTACATTGCTGAAATCACGCGTGGTGCGGTGCTCTCGATTCACAATGGTTTTCGTGAAGCCGGTTTGGCTCTTGGCCTCTCCAAACGCGATACCCTGCGTTATGTGATCATGCCGCTGGCATTACGCCGCATGCTGCCGCCACTGGGCAACCAATGGATCGTCAGCATCAAAGATACCTCTCTGTTTATCGTCATCGGCGTTGCCGAATTGACCCGTCAGGGACAAGAAATTATTGCCGGTAACTTCCGCGCAATGGAGATTTGGAGCGCAGTCGCGGTGATTTATCTGATCATCACCTTGGCACTGAGCTATGTATTACGTCGTCTGGAAAGAAGATTGAAAATAATATGATTGAATTTAAACATGTTGATAAAAGCTTCGGTCAGACTGCGGTACTGCATGACATTAACCTGAACATTAATCAGGGCGAAGTGGTGGTTATTATCGGGCCGTCGGGTTCAGGAAAATCAACGTTGCTGCGCTGCATCAACAAGCTAGAAGAGATCAGCGCGGGTCAGCTGATTATCGACGGCATGGACGTGAGCGACCCTAAAGTCGACGAGCGTTTGATTCGCCAAGAAGCTGGCATGGTTTTCCAACAGTTTTATCTGTTCCCACACCTCACCGCGCTGGAAAACGTGATGTTTGGGCCAATCCGTGTTCGCCACATGAAGAAAGAAGATGCGGAAAAACGCGCACGCGAGCTGCTGGCGAAAGTTGGCTTGTCTGAACGTGCCGATCACTATCCGTCTGAACTTTCCGGCGGTCAGCAACAGCGTGTGGCTATTGCCCGTGCGTTGGCGGTTAAGCCGAAAATGATGCTGTTTGATGAACCCACCTCTGCGCTCGATCCAGAACTGCGTCATGAAGTGCTGACGGTGATGAAAGATCTGGCGGAAGAAGGCATGACGATGGTTATCGTTACTCATGAAATCGGCTTTGCGCAGAAAGTAGCATCGCGTTTGATTTTCGTCGATAAGGGCCGCATCACCGAAGACGGTGAACCTGACGCGTTGATCACCAATCCGCCAAGCGATCGCCTGCGTGAATTCCTGCAACACGTTTCATAAAACGTCATCACGCTAATAACCAGGGCGCATATCCAGCGCCCTTTTTTTTTGCTCAAATCTGATTACACCTCAATTACGCACGAATCGCTCACGAATACTCAGCAAAATCTGCTCGTTATTCCTATACTTAAACGCATACCGCTCAATCATCCCCGCTATCGGCAACGGTAAGCGAGGGTTTGATGCCTATATTTTTCACTCAAAACCCCATCGCCAAGTCCTGTTTTCCGCTTGTTTAATGGAGCTTTTTTATGTCACAGGGAGCCCGCCTTATCCCCTTTTTTACTCGGTACTTCGTTTTACTCACCGTTCTCTTTTTTTCATGCTCAGCCAGCGTGAATGCCGTTGAACCCCAAAAGCAAACGGATTCAAAAGCAGCCTATTCCGCATTAGCTGACATTCTGTCTGACGCATCCAGCCGCGATGCGCTCATTGCTGAACTGCGTGACAGCGCCAAAACCGGTAAACCACTGGCAGAAAAAAGCGCCAGTTCTGTCCCTGCTGACCCCCGCGACGAAACCTTTGCTGACCAGTTAGATTCCAGCATTCAAGGATATCTCACCGTCGCGCAAAGCAAATTAGACAGGTTGATCATGGCGCTGAAATCGCCGCCGCATAAAGCGTTTAATCCTCAAACGTTTTGGCCAGCCCTCACCCACTTCCTGTTCACCGTCGCCGTGACCTTCGCGCTATTTTTAGCGATTCGTTTTTTTGCCACGCCGTTTTATAAGCGGACTGGCAGTTGGGGACACAAAGCGCGTGAGAAGCGAGCGGACTGGGCGCGACGCCCAACCGCAATTATCAGCGCATTCGTCATTGATTTACTGATCCTGCTGTTTTGTGTCACCGCTGGAAACATCATCGCGACCGCCTTTGGTACCAACAGTCCTGTAACGATGCGCCAGCAAGCCCTTTTCCTGAACGCCTTTGCCCTGATTGAATTTTTCAAAGCCATATTGCGCCTGATATTCGCGCCCAAATTTGACTATCTGCGCCCGTTTCCTTTTAGCGACGCAACCGCAAAATATTGGAATACGCGGCTGGCATGGCTGAGCGGCCTTATCGGTTATGGGCTGATGGTGGTGGTGCCTATTATTCAGGTGCAGCTCGGCGCTTCATCCGCCGTGCTGGTGAACTTCTGCATTATGTTGGCTCTGACCGTTTATGCTATCGGGCTGATACTGGTCAACCGCCTACGGATACAGAAAGAAATCGCCGCGCTTGGAAGCCGCTCGCTGGCATTTTTCGGCGTCTTTTTGCATGCGCTTTCACACATTTGGCATATTCTTGCCATCGTCTATTTTCTGGTCCTGTTTTTACTGTCGCAGTTCGACCCCGGCAACAGTCTCGCGTTCATGATGAATGCCACGATTAAAAGCCCGATCGTCGTGGGCTCCGGTGCGCTTATTTCAGGCCTGCTCACCCGCTGGATCTCACGCCGCATCGTGCTGCCAGCCGACATCAAGCTCAAATACCCGATGCTTGAACGCCGCGTAAATTCCTATATTCCAAGCGCACTGCAAATCATGCGGTTTATCGTGGTGGTGGCGATCCTGCTGTTCCTGCTCGATGCATGGCACATTTTCGGTCTGCGCGCATGGCTAGACTCGGCCACCGGTGAAAAAATCATCGGCGGATTGGTTCATATTCTGCTGATCATGTTTATTGCCGTATTGGGCTGGACGCTGCTCGCCAGCGTAATTGAACATCGGCTCAGCCTTGAAATGGACAATCCCAAGCATCCCGGCGCACGCGAGCGCACGTTGCTGACGCTATTCCGCAATGTGTTGTCTATCGTTATTACCACGATCACCGTGATGATTATCCTGTCACAGATCGGCATTAACATTGCGCCGCTGCTGGCGGGCGCTGGAGCATTAACGCTCGCCGTCAGCTTTGGTGCGCAAACGCTGGTCAAAGACGTCATTAACGGCATATTTATCCAGTTCGAAAACGGCATGAATACCGGTGAATACGTCACCGTATTCGGCATTACCGGCACCGTTGAGCGCATGACTATCCGCTCTATCGGCCTGCGAGACGATTATGGCGTTTATCATCTGGTGCCCTACTCGTCGATCACCACCGTAGCCAACTATGCACGCGAATTTGGTGTCTATCGCGCCAACTACGTAATTAGCCGCGATGAAGATATCGAAAAAGCCAATGAGGTCTTGAAACAGGCGGTCGCTGAATTACGTGATAATCCGCGCTTAAAAAGCTTACTTATTGGTGAACCGGCGTTTAACGGCGTGGTGAAATTGGACGATGTCTCATTTACGCTACGCACCACAATCCGCACCGTGGCACTGCAACAGTGGACGATTCAATATGCGTTAGACAAACTGGTGAAAGAGCATTTCCAGCGTGCGGGAATTAAAACGCCGCATCAAAATGTTCAAATCAGCTATGCGCCAACAGAGCAACAAGCGTTGTTGCCACCGCAGAACGACCCAGATAGCGTTGAGAAATAACCGATAAGAATGCCTCTCCATGTGGAGAGGCATTAAAGATTCCGTGGAGATTAGCGGATTTTACGTTTGTTCTCTGGCAAGAACGTCCATGCAACAAAGCGACTAACTTTCTGCCCTTGTGACATTTCGATGGTGCGAACGTCCAGCGCTTCCACCTCTTCCAAGGCTTCATAAATCGCAGGCAGATTCTCCTGACGAGAAACCAAGCTGGTGAACCAGCCTACCTGCTTGGCAAAAGATTCGCTTTCTTCGATCATTTTGGTAATGAACGCAACCTCACCGCCTTCACACCACAGCTCCCCAGCTTTCCCGCCGAAGTTAAGCACAGGTGCGCTGGCATCACGACCTAAGTTCGTCAGTTTACGACGAGTGCCGCTCAGCGCATCTTCCGCAGAACGGTGGAATGGTGGATTACACATCGTGGCGGCATAATGCTCACCGCTCTTGATCGCGCCTTTCAGGATTTTGCTCGGATCCTGCTGCTGACGCAGGCGAATATTTTTTGCCGCTTCTGGGTTTGCCTTGATGACGGCACCCGCTGATTTCAATGCCACCGCATCGACTTCAGTGCCGGTAAAGCGCCAGCCATAGGCCTGCTGGCCAATCAGTGGGTAAATACAGTTTGCGCCAACGCCGACATCAAGAATGCACACGTTCTGTCCACGAGGAACCTGATAGCCGTGATCTGCCGCCAGCACATCAGCCAAATAATGCAGATAATCCGCACGGCCAGGGATCGGTGGACACAGATAGCCTTCTGGGATATCCCAGTGTTCAACCTGATAAAAATGCTTCAGCAATGCGCTGTTTAACGCTTTCACCGCCAATGGCTCGGCAAAATCAATACTGTCATCGCCCCATTGGTTGCGGAAAACAAACGCTTTTAGCTCCGGCGAAGTTTCGCATAAAGTGGGGAAATCATAACGTTCACGATGAAGGTTACGAGGATGCAAATTGGTTTTCTGTGCAGGAAAGTTCTTTTTCTTTGGATTTTTCATTCGGCGATTTCGATCAACGTTAAGACATCATGAGTGTATTCCCCTATGCGCTTTGCCGCCTAAAAGCCGCCAGCGCCGTCGGTCAGAGGAATAAAATAGGGAAATTAGCCGGAGTATACCCTAAATGGCTGGCGTTGCGTTAAGGCGCAGAGCCAACACAGCCACACCGATAGCACCAAGCTGCATCTGTTTATACTGTAAGCTGTTGCTAACTCTGTTCAATGCGTAAGGATGTCAAATGTCTTCACCCTTTGAGTATTACAGCTATCAGCCTCGCCAAGGGCATGGATTAAGCCACGACCCGCTTAATGCCATTATTGGCCCTCGCCCTATTGGCTGGATCAGTTCAATCAGCGCGGACGGCAAACACAATCTGGCACCCTACAGCTTTTTCAACTGTTTCAGCTACCATCCGCCGGTGATTGGTTTCGCCAGCAGCGGCTGGAAAGACAGCGTGGCGAATATCAATGAAACCGGCGAATTTGTCTGGAATCTTGCCACGATAGAAACAGCAGAGGCGATGAACCAAAGTTCGGCGGCACTCCCTCGCGGGGAAGATGAATTTGTCTTTTCCGGCGTGAATATGCAGGCCAGCCAGTGGGTCAAAGCCGCGCGCGTTGCGGAAAGTCCAGTCAACTTTGAGTGTAAACTGACGCAGTGTATTCAGCTGCAAGATCAATATGGTCAGCCATTTGATTCATGGTTGGTGTTAGGCGAGGTCATTGGTATTCATATCGCGGAAAACCTACTCGACGATCAAGGTGTATATCAAACCGCAGCGGCAAAGCCTATTTTGCGAGCCGGAGGCCCGTCAGCCTACTATGCTATCAGTGATGAAAATCGCTTTGATATGTTCCGGCCGATAATAAAATAAAACGTTTCAAGCGGTTAAAAAAAACACAGTTAGATATATAAAGCCTTTTATATTAAATATATTAGGCTTCAGTAAGTTAGCTAAGCAACGAGCAGAACATCACCACGGCAATTCACATTAAATAAACATTTTTAATTTTTAATTAATCCCCTCGCAATAGAATTATTCATACCAAAAAGAAATATCCCTGTATTTATTAATGGAAATATCATATTTTCTGTTTAGAAAAATCCTAATCTATAACGACAGGTGTTCCGAAATTATTCAGGACCCGAATTTATCCAGGAACAGTGGCATGGTGTTACCCTCAGCCTTGTACAGAAAGCCCGTTTCAACATCATTACGTATTTTGATATCAACGTTAATTGCGGCTCTGGTTGGCATCCTTTTCGTTATTCTGGCCGGACATGCCATACAACACCACCGCCAAAGCCAGCAGTATGAACTGGCAAAAACAGGGTTGATGTACGCCACGCATTTGGCCGATGATTTAGACCAAAAAATGGTTTCACTGCTTCCTCTGACCGCGCTCGACTGTGAAAGCGTGGTGAATACCTTGGCCAGCAAAGCCGTGTTCAGCGGCGGTGTTCGGGCTTATATTCTGGTTCGAGACGGCATTGCCGTTTGCTCCAGCGTAACTCATAGCATGTCGTCACCGGCTTCAAAAATTTATCCCAAGATTGACCTAAATCGCGATTCCGACATGGTGCTACAGCAGGGAACCCCGCTGGTGCCCGATCGCCCCGTGATTGCATTTTGGCACTCTATCGGTGATGGAACCCGCACCGGTGTTTTGCTCACGCTGGATATCAACCCCGCGCCCTACATGCTGTTTTTTAGCCGTGAACGCACCATCTCAGGCCTCGCGCTGACCATAAAAGATCGTGCTATCAGCACTTTTGAGCCGAAAATCGTTGCCGAGAGCGCGCTCCCCGCTCATCCCGATATTATTATGCAGGATGAAAAGAACCGCTTTACCTTCCGTCTGTATGGCAGCCCGCTGTCAGCGGGCGATTTAGGCCTGCTTGGTCTGATCACTTTGCTAGTTGCCATGGTCGCATGGCTGATCACCTTCTATGTGCTATCGCAACAAAGACGCCTCGATCGCGATATTTTACAAGGGATCAAGCGCGGCCAGTTTTTCCTTGTTTATCAGCCCGTGATCCACTCAGAAACGCAGCTACCGGGGGGGGGATTTGAAGCGCTGGTGCGCTGGAAACACCCTAAGCTAGGATTGGTTCCGCCTGACGAATTTATTCCTTACTGCGAATCCGAAGGGCTTATCGTTCGTTTGACCCAGCACATTATGGAGCTGGCGGCGCAAGATGCGCATCGGCTGATCGATGTTGTGCCCAAAGGCACCAAGTTAGGGCTGAATATCTCTCCCCTGCACATGACGCTAGACAGCTTTAAAACGGACGTTCGTCATTTCCTCGAATTGATGCCTACCGAACATTTTGTCCCGTTGTTCGAGATCACCGAACGCAGCATGGTGCAAGACGGTGGCGCAGAGAAAATTTTCGATTGGCTGCATGCTTCTGGCATCGAACTCGCCATCGACGATTTCGGCACCGGACACAGCGCGCTAATTTATCTCCAGCGCTACAAAATTGATTATTTAAAAATAGACCGTGGCTTTGTGAACTCGATCGGCTTAGAAACCGTCACCGCACCGGTTTTAGATGCGGTTCTTGAATTAGCTCAAAAGCTGAAGCTACAAATCGTCGCTGAAGGGATAGAAACCGAGGAACAGGCCGAATACCTGCGCCAGCGCCACGTAGATTATTTACAGGGCTATCTCTTCTGCCGCCCGATGCCGCTGGAACAGCTGCGTGATTACTATCAACTTCACGTCAACGGTAAATCGGTCTGAATGACGTCTTCAAGTAAAGAAAACAGAACAAAAAGTGCAATGAATTGAAACTTTTATCCCTTGCTTGGCATAACATTGCTATTCTTGGTACATCCGCAGGGTTGCGGAGCATTCAATGGCGTAAAACGCGGTAGCCACTTCTCGCATCGTGTATCCATTGATGACCTGATTGATATGTCATATATGTCTAGAGCCTTCTAGGCGTTAAGCAGGAGCTAACACATTCATGTACTCGCGCCTTCTGAAGACCTTGTGCACGGTGGTTCCCATTGTGGCCGCCTTCAGTTTCAACCTTCGCGCAGACGTCATTAACGAAAGCTACGCTTTTGCTATTCTAGGCGAACCCAAATACAACAGTGACTTCACTCACTTCGACTATGTTAATCCCGCCGCTCCCAAGGGCGGTGATATTACGCTTTCTGCACTAGGCACCTACGACAACTTCAACAGTTATGCCTCACGTGGCCACCCTGCGGTACGTGCCAATCAACTGTACGACACGCTGTTTACCAATTCCGCCGATGAAATTGGCAGCTACTATCCGCTGATTGGCGAAACCGTGCGCTATGACGACAAATTCAGCTGGGCAGAAGTTAACATTAACGCCGACGCACGCTTCCAAGACAACACGCCGATTACCGCGCAGGACGTCCAGTTCAGCTTTAATAAATTTATGACCGAGGGCGTGCCGCAATATCGGATCTATTACCAAGGTGTAAAAGTTAAGGCGATTTCTCGATTAACCGTGCGCTTTGAGCTTCCCAAGCCTGACAAAGAGATGATGCTGAGTCTGATTGGCGGCTTAAAAGTGATGCCAGAGAGTTTCTGGAAAAATCATAAATTGTCCGAGCCACTCAAGACGCCACCGCTCGGCAGCGGCCCATACCGTATTTCCGATTATCGTCTCGGTCAGTATGTTACCTATTCGCGGGTCACCAACTATTGGGCAGCGAATCTGCCGGTCAACCGCGGGCAATATAACTTCGACACCATCCGCTACGACTATTATCTGGATGACAAAGTGGCCTTAGAGGCCTTCAAAGCAGGCGCTTTTGATTTCCGCATGGAGACGTCACCCAAAAATTGGGCAACGCAGTATAGCGGCGGAAACTTTGCCAAAAACTACATCATTAAATCCGACGAAACCAACCAGTCGGCACAGGATACTCGCTGGCTAGCCTTCAATACCCAACGTCCTATTTTTGCCGACCGTCGAGTACGCGAAGCGATTTCATTGGCGTTTGATTTTGAATGGATGAATAAAGCGCTCTATTACGACGCTTATCAGCGCACCAACAGCTACTTCCAAAATACCCAGTATGCCGCCCGTGGTTATCCTGATTCGGCGGAGCTGGCGTGGCTTGCACCGCTGAAAGGCAAAATTCCGGCGGAAGTGTTCAATCAGGTTTACCAGCCAGCCGCCACCGACGGTAGCGGCAACGACCGCGAAAATCTGCTTAAGGCTACCAAGCTGTTAGAAGAAGCCGGTTGGACAATCAAAGATCAACGGTTAGTCAACAAAGCCACGGGAAAACCCTTTGCCTTTGAGCTTTTGCTGCCAAGCGGCAGCAATTTCCAATATGTCATGCCGTTTAAACACAATTTGGAGAAGCTGGGTATCACGATGAATCTGCGTGAAGTTGATACCTCGCAATACAGCAACCGCGTTCGTTCTCGTGATTTTGATATGTTTCCGACCGTATACGGCGGCATGAACTATCCCGATCCTTCGTTGAAAATCCTTTGGCGCTCAGACTATATCAGTTCAACGTGGAACAGCGCCGGCGTGCAAGATCCTGCGGTTGATAGCCTGATTGATAACATCATTAGCCATCAGGGTCAGCCCAACGCCCTACTCTCGCTCGGGCGCGCATTAGACCGCGTGCTGACGTGGAATTACTACATGCTGCCAATGTGGTATTCCAACCATGACCGCATTGCCTACTGGGATAAATTCTCGATGCCAGCTCAGCGTCCAGCATACGATCTCGGCTTTGATACGTGGTGGTATGACATCAACCGCGCGGCAAATCTGCCGCAGCAACGGCGTTAAGAGGTGTTCTGATGACCGCTTATCTTATTCGCCGTTTGCTTTTGATCATCCCCACCCTGTGGGCCATCATCACCATTAATTTTTTTATCGTGCAAATTGCCCCCGGTGGCCCGGTTGATCAGGCCATTGCCAATATCGAAATGGGGCAAAATGCCGGTTTTGGTGCCGGTGGTGGCGAGCATATTGGCGCCGCACACACGGGCATTGCCGCCAGCAACGTGGGCGAAGGCCAATATCGTGGCGCTCGTGGCCTCGATCCCCAGATTATTGCTGAAATCGAAAAGCGTTTTGGCTTCGACAAGCCGCTCCACCAGCGCTACTTCGATATGCTATGGAACTACATTCGCTTTGATTTTGGCGACAGCCTGTTCCGCGGCGGTTCCGTGATGTCGTTGGTTAAGCAAAGCCTGCCGGTGTCCGTCTCCCTTGGGCTATGGAGCACCTTAATCATTTATCTGGTGTCGATACCTCTGGGCATTCGCAAAGCCGTTCACAACGGCTCTCGGTTCGATACCTGGAGCAGTACGCTCATTATCATCGGCTACGCTATTCCTGCTTTCTTATTTGCCATCATGCTGATTGTGCTGTTTGCTGGCGGTAGCTATTGGGATTGGTTCCCGCTGCGCGGCTTAGTTTCCAGCAACTTTAGCTCGCTATCGTGGTACGACAAAATCACCGATTATTTCTGGCATATCACGTTGCCGGTGCTTGCCACCGTGATCGGCGGTTTCGCCAGTTTAACCATGCTAACCAAAAACTCCTTTCTGGATGAGGTTCGCAAACAATACGTCGTTACCGCTCGTGCCAAAGGGCTGGATGACAAAAAAATCCTTTATCGGCATGTGTTCCGCAACGCCATGTTGCTGGTTATCGCGGGCTTTCCCGCCACCTTCATCAGCATGTTTTTCACCGGTTCTCTGCTCATCGAAGTGATGTTCTCGCTTAATGGTTTGGGATTGCTGGGCTATGACGCCATTTTGCAGCGCGATTATCCGGTCATGTTCGGTACGCTGTATATTTTTACCCTGTTAGGATTACTGCTGAATATCATCAGCGATATCACCTACACGTTGGTCGACCCACGTATTGACTTCGAGGCTCGCCACTGATGAAACTCAACCCAATCAATCAGGCTCGCTGGCAGCGTTTTAAAACCAATCGCCGTGGCTATTGGTCCATGTGGATCTTCCTGCTGGTTTTTATCATGAGTTTAGGCTCAGAGCTGATCGCCAACGACAAGCCGCTTCTGCTGCGTTATGACCAACACTGGTACACACCTTTCTTGGTCAACTATCCTGAAACGACGTTCGGTGGCGATTTCAAAACCGCTACCGATTACCAAGATCCGCTGATCCGCAGCAATATTGAGCAACATGGCTGGGCGATTTGGGCACCGATTCGTTACAGCTACAACAGCATCAATTTTGCTACCGAAGTGCCATTTCCTTCACCGCCGTCTGCTCAGCACTGGCTCGGCACCAATGAAAACGGCAACGATATTTTGGCGCAGGTGCTGTACGGACTCCGAGTTTCTATTTTATTTGGCCTGATGCTGACGGTGCTTTCTAGCGTGATTGGCATTACTGTGGGCGCTACGCAGGGGTTTTACGGTGGGAAAGTCGACCTTATCGGGCAGCGTTTTATCGAAGTCTGGTCAGGTATGCCGACCTTATTCCTGATTATTTTGCTCTCCAGCGTGGTTCAGCCTAACTTTTGGTGGCTGCTGGCAATCACGGTAATTTTCGGCTGGATGGGGTTAGTCGGCGTGGTGCGCGCAGAGTTTTTACGCACGCGAAACTTCGATTATATCCGTGCCGCCCGTGCCATGGGCGTTAGCGATCGCACCATCATGCTGCGCCATATGCTGCCCAATGCGATGGTCGCTACGTTAACGTTCTTGCCGTTTATCCTGTGCGGCGCTATTACCACCCTCACCTCGCTTGATTTTTTAGGCTTCGGCTTGCCTACCGGTTCTCCATCGCTCGGCAGTTTACTGCTGCAAGGTAAAAATAACCTGCAAGCGCCATGGCTTGGCATTACCGCCTTTGCCGTGCTGGCCATCTTGTTGTCGTTGCTAATCTTTATGTTCGAGGCGGTACGCGACGCCTTCGACCCCTCGAAGGTGAATTGATATGGCTAAACTTTCACAGCATCCACTGCTCAGCATTCGCGATCTGAATATTAGTTTTCGCAGCGGTGATGTAACCCGTCCTGTGGTCAACGGCGTTTCGCTCGAGATTAACGCGGGAGAAACGCTCGCCTTGGTCGGGGAATCAGGTTCAGGGAAAAGTGTCACCGCGCTGTCTATTTTACGGCTGCTTTCATCACCTCCCGCCGAATATCCTCACGGCGATATTCTGTTTAATGGCCAGACTTTGCTGCATGCCACCGAACCCTATTTACGCAGCATACGTGGCAATGAAATCGCCATGATTTTTCAAGAGCCGATGGTTTCCCTCAATCCCTTACACAGCATCGAGAAACAGCTGGCTGAAGTGCTTTCTTTGCACAGAGGCATGCGTCGAGTTCAAGCGCGCGCGGAAATCCTTCGCTGCTTAGAGCGAGTCGGGATCCGTTCGCCAGAAAAGCGCCTTAACGATTATCCGCATCAGCTGTCCGGCGGCGAACGTCAGCGCATCATGATTGCGATGGCGATTTTAACCCGCCCTAAACTGCTGATTGCCGATGAACCCACCACCGCGCTGGATGTTTCCGTGCAGGCGCAAATTTTAGAGCTGCTGGCAGAGCTCAAGCAGGAGCTGAATATGGGGATGCTGTTTATCACCCATAACCTCAACATTGTGAAGCGCTTAGCCGATCGCGTAGCCGTTATGCATGATGGCAACATTGTGGAAACCGGAGAATGCCAGTCGCTGTTTGCCGCTCCGCAGCATCCCTATACCAAACAATTGCTCGATGCGATTCCCTCTGGCGATCCCGTTGCGCTCCCGCAGCCAACGCAAACGCTGCTGGAAGTTAAAGATCTGAGCGTAAAATTTCCTATTCGGAAAGGCATTCTGCGCCGCACGGTTGGCTATAACGCTATTGTTAATCAGCTTAATTTCACGCTGCGCCACGGGGAAAGCTTAGGCTTAGTGGGTGAGTCAGGTTCAGGTAAAAGCACCACAGGGCTGGCGTTGTTACGCTTACTTCCCTCGCAGGGTGAGATTTGGTTTGAGGGCACGCCGCTGCATCAGCTGAATTTAAAACAGCTTCAGCCTTATCGCAGCCAGATCCAAGTGGTGTTCCAAGATCCCTATTCGGCGCTGAACCCGCGTTTAAACGTGCAGCAAATTATTGCCGAAGGGTTACAGGTTCATCAGAAACTCAGCGCGCAGGAACGGGAACAGCGCGTAATTAGCGCCATGACCGAAGTAGGCCTCGATCCTGAAACGCGCCATCGCTACCCTACCGAGTTTTCTGGCGGACAACGTCAGCGCATTGCCATTGCGCGCGCGCTTATTCTTGAGCCGCGTTTGCTGATACTGGATGAACCCACCTCATCGTTAGACAGATCGGTGCAGGCGCAAATTTTAGCGCTGCTGAAAAAGCTTCAGCAACGCTATCAGCTCACCTATCTGTTCATCAGCCACGATTTACAGGTCGTTCGCTCGCTGTGTCATCAGGTGATGGTGATGCGTAATGGAAAAGTGATTGAGCACGGAGATTGCGCTGAGGTCTTTGCTCGCCCCGCGCAAGATTACACTCGGCAGCTGCTAGCATTTGCAGACACGCCGTGACTGGAAAAATAGGCAAGTTGATTTAAACACCGGCAGCCTAATGGGCGTGCCGGTATTCTGCTCTAAGCGCCTTTCAACGATCAGAACGGATACTGGGCGACAATCGGTTCAGCGATAGCTACACCGACGTTTTTTAGGCGACACATCGCCGCACTTTCATCTTCAAGATGAACAAATAGACAAGGTTCACCGTCAAGCTCAACGACAGAGCAGTTTACCTGCATCTCTTGTAAAGACTGATTCAGACGTTTCATGATTTGCCAAGCTGCTTCTCCCTCTTCACTCAGGAGCTTCAGGCCAATCAAACTATTATTATCAATAGCGTTATTATCGATAACAGTATTATTAACGTCCGTATTCTCAGCGCCAGTCGTTTTCGCCAAATAAATGGGTTCAACCTGCACACCGGTGAGCCCTGATGACCAGCGGTAGCTCTGAGGCAACCGGTGGACTATCGAAAGCTGGAAACTATTCACATTTTTACCCTGATTAAAAACTAACTACAATTTTTTCACAAAAAACTCACATCGTAAACCACAGATCGCACTATTTAGGCTATTTGATGACTTAATCGTCATTTTATTGTGGTTTTGTTTATTACATTTCGGTAACACCGAAGTAAAAACGACCGAAACAACGATCAATCTGGCGCTACCCCATTTTTTCTTCAGAGATACCACGATGGGAGGAAGTTCTGCTGTTGCGGTTATATGTATACTTTTCTCTTTATTACCACAACCATTTTTGTTTCATTTTAATTACTTTGTCGTATTTTTCAATTTACATAAGAAATACAATAATTCCCTGAATCTCGATCAAAGAAATTAGCTAATCATTTGTTTTAAAACAATATTAGTTGATAGGTAAATAATTAATAGTTTTAATGTTTTCTTTGTTTTTAAGGGTTTCTATCTGTTTTGGTAAAAAATACTGTTAACGAAATGAAAAACCCACCACAAAATCACACGAAAAATATAGTTAGCATGGTTATGTTTTCATGGGGATTTATAATTTAGGAAAGCGTTTGCTTTAATTTGTATGACAGGTGTTTGCGAGGATGAATATTAATGGGAAAACATGTAGTAATGCCGTTCGCTGCTCTGCTAGGCAAACCAAACGGCAGTAAATAAAGGCGGCGACAGGGTTACTTGAGATTTTCGTTTGGCACGATAGCCTGCTGCGCTACCGACTGGATTTTCCACTTCCCTTTCTCCTTCACCATACAGTCAATGACCGTGTGGGACATATCTTTCCCATAAGCAACGTATACATTCAGGCAAACCGGATCGAGATCGGAAGAAACCACGGTGACATTTTTCGACCAGTCAGCCCCAATGTCTTGTGAACGAGTAAAAAAGTCGGCGTCATAGAATTCATCATCGCTATTCACTGCCTTATGCAGCTTTTCCAACGTCTCTGCGGTTACGTATTCATTCATTTCTGGACTACCACTCACTAGCAGCGGATAGACATCTTTTTCAACCTGTTGCAGATACCATGTATTGAATTCTAGAGCCACCTTTGTGGCGTTGTTAATATCGCTGACAGCAATGGCAGGTGAAGAAATAAAAAATAGTAATATCAATACTCTAATCATCTTATCCATCCCTGTGAGTTTTAAATTCCGATTTTATATTCCAGAGTTTTGTCCCTAAAGCACGCCCCCACACAGAATTTCTAGACTGCCTGTACGGCAGTGAACGGATTAGCGCTAAAGAATAAAGATTTGTTATTTTTCTAAGCGGCCTGCACAGCAGTGAACTGTAGAATATTCGTATAAAGATGCGAATAATCAGATCCATAACTCATTTTTCACTGCATAACCCTTCTTTATGTTCTCAATGAACACTTATATAAAATCAATAGGTTATAGGTGGTCGAAAAAAATTATTGGCTGGAAAATAAAGTTTTTTGCATTTTACCCCCCCCCTCATTCCGAGAAGTTGATTCCATATCTAACAGTAACTCACTGTAAATGCATCCAGCCCGTTTCATTGTTGAAATCACGAGCATATAGTTTTCTGGCTACGGAAAAATCCGTAGTCGGATTAGCGTTCCGCAATACATCTCTCGACAGCACTATGCCATAATGCTGTGCGCTTAGACTCACCCCAACAATGGTGGCTCAGGCAGGGGCTTCGCAAGAAGCACTGATTTCGAGAGTATCGGTGACGCTAACCCTATCTGAGCTACCACCCGAGTTTAGCGTCTCAGTGGTAGTCATTAATTAAGTCACTCTCGAGGTTTAAAATGACTCAATCTATTTATGATGCAATACACCAAGACGACTCAATCACCATTTTTCGCGCTCTGATTGCCGATCTCCGTTTTGATAATTTGAGTGACACCCAGCTTTGCGATCTCAGTGGCGTTGCCGCAGAGTCTGCTGAAGGCTTGTGTCAGGGATTATCGTATTTAGGAGAGCCGCTAGAGAATGGCGTTCAAATTCCGCAGGAGAGTTTGGTACAGGTGAGCGCTTGGCTGAAAGCATCAGCCCATCTGATCCCTGCCTTGCTGGCGCTCTGTGAGCAGGCAAATACACGCTTATTGAATATGCAAAATAAAGCAGTGTGATTGTTGATGCGGTTACTGTTAGTGCGGTGACTGTTGGTGCGGTGACTGTGCGCACAGTGATTGCTAATGCCCTCCCCGCCTGTTTCTATCAGCGGGGGAGCCAAAGCGCTTAGGCAGGATCGATACGGTTGCTGGCCTTAGAAGGTCTAGAGGCATACAGGAACAGCATCATAGCAGCAAAGATACACAGGAACATGGAGCTCACCATCGGCCATTCGCTTCGTGCAGAAGCAAGCGCCAGCAGCGTTCCCACTACGGCACCAAGGCTAAAGCGCAGCGTTCCTGCCAGCGAGGATGCGGTTCCTGCCATATGAGGGAAATCGTCCAAGATGACTGCCATCGCGTTAGATGTGATCATTGCGATACAGCCAACATAGGCGGCGACGCCAATCACCAGCGACCAAAAACCTAAGTCCAGCATGGCGGTAATGATCAACCAGATGCCCATCACGAACTGCACCAGCAGACCAAAACGCAGCATGTTGATCGCGCCAAAACGACGCACGTTGCGGCTATTAATCAGCGTCATAATGAACAAGAAAACGATGTTTAGCGCAAAGTAATAGCCAAAATGCTGCGGAGATACGCCGTTCAGATCGATATAAACAAATGGCCCCGCGCTGAGGAACGAGAACATCCCTGCAAAAGAGAAGCCACTGGCTAACATGTAGCACAGCACGCGTTTATGACGGAACAGCGAGGCAAAATTTCCCAGCGTTGTGCGTAAGCGAAACTTTTGTCGTTTCTCTTTGGGCAACGTTTCTTTGATGAAAAACGCCACCAGCACGGTGCCCAACAGCGCCGCACCCGCCATCGCCCAGAAAATCGCATGCCAGCTAAACCAAATCAGCAGCGCCCCACCCATGATAGGTGCAAGCAGCGGCGCAATGGTCATTACCAGCACCACAAACGACATCATGCGGGCAAAATCATCCTTGGTAAACATGTCACGCATCAGCGCGTTAATTACCACACTGGCGGCCGCAGCGGCTAAGCCGTGGATCAAACGCATCACAATCAGCTGATCGACCGACTGCGCCATCGCACACGCAGCGCCCGCCAAGGCGAAGAACAACGTGCCATACATAATGACCGGTTTACGCCCAATGCTGTCGGCCATTGGGCCATAAAGCATTTGTCCAAATGCAAAGCCCAGAGTGTAGGCGCTGAGCGTCATCTGTACATCACCACTCGGCACACCAAATTGTTCGGCAATCACCGGCATACTCGGCAAATACATGTCGATTGCCAGCGGCATCAACATTGATAACAAACCGAGGATCAGGATCAACCCAAGATGGGAACTACGGGGTGTCTGCACGCAGCATCTTCCTTTTTAATAAATAATTTATACCCAAAATAGTTAGCGTTGCGTCACGGCGGCCAACGTGTGCCGCCAACACAGAAGCAACGTTAAGTATGACGGGTAATTAATCTTTCGCTAACAGTTCAGCAGGCAAACCTACGCTGGCGATCTCTTCCTCGGTCAGAGGACGATATTCACCCGGTTCTAAATCTTCATCCAACACGATGTCGCCGATACGCTCACGGTGCAGTTCCACCACGCGATTACCCACTGCGGCAAACATACGTTTTACCTGATGATAGCGGCCTTCGCTGATCGTCAAACGCACCACGTTGGCATCTAGCTGCTCAAGCGTTGCAGGCTTGGTGAGATCTTTTTCGCCGTGCAGCTGCACGCCCTGAGCAAACTGCTCAGCGGTATCATCGGCCAGCGGATGTTCCAGCGTCACTAAATAGGTTTTATCGCACTGATGTCTTGGCGATGTAATCCGGTGCGACCACTGGCCATCATCGGTCAGCAGCACCAGACCCGTGGTGTCCAGATCCAAACGCCCTGCCGCATGCAGTTTCTCTGCCAACGGTTCTTCGATGAAGTAAAGGATCGTTGAGTGATCGGGATCGTCAGTGGAGCACACATAGCCCTCAGGCTTATGCAGCATGAAATAACGCGGACCGTGGATCTGTTCCAGCACCTGACCATCAAAGGCCACTTCTTGTTCTGGGGTGAGCTTGTGAGCACCGCTTTTTACAACTTCGCCGTCTACGGTGACGCGTTTAGCACGCAGTTCTCGGGCGATCAGCGCACGGCTGATACCTAACTGCTGAGATAAAAACTTGTCCAGTCGCATGGAACCTGCTTTGTATTTCTATAAGAATCGGAGGGTTTCATTATGCGCACGCAGTATGACTGTCTGAATAAAAGACGGCCTAAATATGCGGGCATCGTTTGGAAACCAAAGAAGAACCGCGGATTATAGCGACTCTTCACCCTCACGCCTATCTTAAGCGTCGTTTAATTCAACCTATTCGGTTCAAAGCTCAAATGTGATTGTCTGCTTAGCAAATGTTTTGCTTGGCGATAACGTAATCTACCGGCTGAATTGTCAAACGGCGCTCCACAGCGTCATGCTGTATAATAGCGTCCTTCATTGAACATAAATCACAGGAATTACTCCGATGTCATCTATTCACGGTCATGAAGTTTTAAACATGATGATTGAATCCGGCGAACAATTTTCAACCGAAAGCCTGGTTGCCACCATCGAGCAACGTTTTGGCGCTGATGCCCGTTTTCATACCTGCTCACAGCAGGACTTAACGGCCGCTCAGTTGGTGGATTTCTTGGCATCCCGCGGCAAGTTCATTCCTAGCGACAACGGTTTCAATACCCACAGCAGCAAAATCTGCCAGCACTGATTATCTTGTTGATGACATATTAATGGCCTTTACTCTTCGTCCTTATCAGCGTGAGGCGGTGGAAGCCACCATCGCGCATTTTCGAAAACACCAAGAACCTGCGGTTATTGTCTTGCCCACCGGAGCGGGAAAAAGCTTGGTGATTGCTGAGTTGGCGAAAATCGCACGTGGCCGCGTTCTAGTGTTAGCCCACGTGAAAGAGCTGGTGGCGCAAAACCACAGTAAATATTGTGCCTATGGTTTAGAAGCCGATATTTTTTCAGCCGGTTTACAGCAAAAAGAGAGCCGCGGAAAAGTGGTGTTTGGCAGCGTGCAGTCGGTGGCGCGCAATCTTCCGCTGTTTGACGGCGAATTTTCGCTGCTGATCGTGGATGAATGCCACCGCATCAGCGACAGCGATGACAGCCAGTATCAGCAAATCCTTCAGCATTTACGTAATAATAATCCGAAGCTGCGCTTATTAGGGCTAACGGCGACCCCTTATCGTCTGGGCAAAGGCTGGATTTATCAGTACCACTATCACGGCATCACCCGCGGCGACAGCAACAGCCTATTTCGTGACTGTATTTACGAATTGCCGCTACGCTACATGATTAAAAACCAATTTTTGGTGCCGCCGGAACGCTTAGACATGCCGGTAGTGCAATACGATTTCAGCCGATTAGAGCCGAGCAGCAATGGGCTTTTTCGCGAAGTGGATCTCAACCGCGAGCTGAAAGATCAGCAGCGCATAACGCCGCATATCGTTAGCCAAATCATGGAGTTCGCTGCCACGCGCAAAGGCGTGATGATTTTCGCCTCCACCGTTGAGCACGCACGCGAAATCCACGGTTTGTTGCCACCGGAACAGGCCGCGCTCGTCAGCGCCGAAACGCCGGGCGACGAACGAGACGCCATCATTAATGCGTTTAAGCGCCAAGAATTGTTATATCTGGTGAACGTTGCCGTACTGACTACCGGATTTGATGCGCCGCACGTCGATCTAATCGCTATTTTGCGGCCCACGGAGTCCATCAGTCTGTATCAGCAAATCGTTGGACGCGGCCTGCGTTTATCGCCGGGCAAAACAGATTGCTTGATCCTCGATTACGCAGGGAATCCACACGATCTGTTTACTCCTGAAGTCGGAACCACCAAGCCACACAGCGATAGCCAGCCGGTGCAGGTATTTTGTCCGGGCTGTGGTTTTGCCAACACGTTCTGGGGTAAGACCACGGAAAATGGCGATATTATCGAGCACTATGGCCGCCGCTGTCAGGGCTGGTTGGAAGACGATGAAGGTGGACGCGAGCAGTGTGACTATCGTTTTCGCTTTAAAACCTGCCCGCACTGCGGCGCGGAAAATGACATTGCGGCGCGGCGCTGCCATCAATGCAACCAAGTATTAGTCGATCCCGACGACATGCTGAAAGAAGCACTGAAGCTCAAAGATGCCTTAGTGCTGCGCTGCGGCGGTATGCAACTTCAGCATGGCGAAGATGACAAAGGTGAGTGGCTGTCGATTACCTATTACGATGAAGACGGCGCTGACGTGAGCGAGCGTTTCCGTCTTAACACGCCCGCCCAGCGTACCGCATTTATGCAGCTTTTCCTGCGGCCACACCTGCGTGCATCCGGCATTGAGCTGGTCTGGAAAAAGGCGGCAGACATCGTGGCGCAGCAAGATAAACTGCGATATCCCGATTTTGTCGTCGCCCGAATGAAGGGTCGGTTCTGGCAGATCAGACAAAAAGTTTTCGATTATCAAGGGCGCTATCGCAAAGCCGATTCTCTCAGCGGTTAGGCGTTGCAACAATGAGCGGGCAGATATATTTGCCGTAAGCCCCGTATTTCGTTAGAATGCCGCCCGCTTTTACTATTAAAAGCAGAATCTCCTGCCTGTTGCTGGGTCGCCTGTAACAGGTCTAAATTTTATATAGAGATACAATTATGTTCACTATTGAAGCAACTGCACGTAAAGAGCAGGGTAAGGGTGCGAGCCGCCGCCTGCGTACTTCTGGTAAGTTCCCTGCTATCGTTTATGGCGGAAACCAAGAGCCAGTAGCCGTAGAAATCGATCACGACACTACTTGGAACATGCAAGAGAAAGAGGGCTTTTACGAACAAGTAATCGCTCTGATGATCGACGGCAAAGAAACCAAAGTTAAGGTTCAAGCTGTTCAGCGTCACCCGTTCAAACGTAAACTGACTCACGTTGACTTCGTTCGCGCTTAATCGCCGACTGAATCACGTTTGTTTGAATAAAACGTTTTGAAATAGAAAACGCCGCAATTGCGGCGTTTTTTTTATCTTAAGTTTCTGTCTGAAATACAGCGTGAAAGATTAATTTCCACCGCCGCTACGACGCTGTAGCTGGTCACGCAGATTTGGCGGAGTGCCTTTAATGGTTAGCGTATCCGTCGCCGGATCCCAGAAAATACGTTCGCCCAACAGCATCGCATCGAAATTGATGGTCAAACCGCCACCGCTGCCCGCCATTTTGGTGAGCTGACGCAGCGTACTGCGGTCGGCTGGGAAGCTTTCTTCCAAATCATAGCCCTGCTCAGCGGTAAACTGCTGGAAGTCTTTCTCGCCCACGGCCGGAATTTCTTTCGCTAACGCTTCCAGTTCAATTTCTTCACCGGCCTGCAATTGTCCATTACAGTAGCTATATACCTGCTGACGATAAGCCTGACGCTCGTTCTTATCGAGCTGACCTTCGGCGCAATAATCATCAACCGCTTGCAACAGGCCACGGTTTTGCGCTTTGGCGTCCAAACCTTCGCTGGCTGCCAAGAAGTCCATAAAGAAGTCAGAGACTTTTCGTCCAACTCGACCTTTCAGGAAGGTTAAGTAGCGGTGAGATTCAGGATTGGTTTCCCACTCGGTGAGATCGACACGCGCCACGATATCGGCACGCATAATGTCCAGATAGTGGGTGCTACTGATATCCAACTCTTCATTGACACGCATGCTGCTACAGCTGTTAAGCACTGCAATCAGCAAATATTCTACCGCCAGATAGCGATATTGGCAGAACAGCACCACGCCACCGTCGGCAAACGGATATTTTGCCAGCTCGTCACGCAGACGGCCGGTTGCGGCACGGCTAAACGCCAGAAAATCTTCGTTGCCACGGCGATAGTTACGTAATGCCTCAGCCAGCTCGCTCTCTTCGGAGAAGGTGCCATAGGCTTTACTTTTTGCGCTATATACGCGGTGCAGCTCGGCCATCATCTCTTCTACTGCGGCATTTTTTGCCAGCAAAGAGTCACGCAGCACCACGTCTAGCTGTTGTTCGTCGCGTTTAACCAACTGATGCAACGCAATCTGTTCGAGATCCAGACTCATTTTTTTCTTCTCCCCTTTCGCCTCGGACACGTTTGATGGCGTATTCAAACACTGTTGATACCTGCTCGCAAGCGGCCATCGCATATTGATGAATTCAATGGTGAGAGCTAAGGTATAATCAATAACGCAACAAACGTATAAAAGAGCGGAAAATCACGCGTCTATACGGTAAGATATGGCACTTTGTCAGTCTGAGAAGCTTAATTCTATGCCACAATCATCCCGTTATAGTGACGAACACGTTGAACAACTGCTCAGTGAGCTGGCCAACGTACTGGAATCGCACCACACACCAAACGATCTTTCTTTGATGGTTTTGGGCAATATGGTCACGAATCTGATTAACACCAGCATCGCACCCGCTCAGCGCCGTGCAATTGCGCGCTCTTTTGCTGAAGCTCTACAGGCTTCGATTCGGGAAGATAAAGCCCATTAATTTTTGCTCGGACGTATAGACATACTTTTATGGTGACAAACCGTCAGCGATACCGTGAAAAAGTTTCCCAGATGATCAGCTGGGGGCATTGGTTCGCTCTGTTTAATATTCTGCTCGGTCTGCTTTTGGGCAGCCGTTATCTGTTTGTCGCCGATTGGCCTGCTTCATTGTTTGGCCGTGTCTATGCGATGATCAGTTGGTTGGGGCACTTTAGCTTTATTGGCTTTGCTGCCTATCTGCTGATCATTTTCCCGCTCACGTTTGTGGTGATGTCGCAGCGATTGCTGCGCTTTCTTTCCGCCGCGCTGGCAACCGCAGGGCTAACGCTGCTGTTGGTGGACGCCGAGGTGTTCACCCGTTTCCATCTCCATCTCAATCCGGTGGTGTGGGAACTGGTGGTTAACCCCGATCAAGGTGAACTGGCGCGCGATTGGCAGCTCATGTTCATCTGTGTGCCCGTTATTTTCCTTGTCGAAATGCTGTTTGGCACCTGGAGCTGGCAAAAGCTTCGCAGCCTCAACCGACAGAAATTTGGCAAGCCGCTGGCCGGGTTGTTCATCACTGCGTTTTTCGCATCGCATCTGATCTATATCTGGGCCGATGCCAATTTCTATCGCCCAATAACCATGCAGCGCTCCAATCTTCCGCTCTCATATCCAATGACGGCGCGTCGTTTCTTGGAGAAACATGGCCTATTGGACGCCCAAGAGTTCCAGAACAAACTGGCACAAACGGGCAGCCCCGAAGCCGTATCCGTTGAGTATCCGCTCAATAAGCTGAGCTTTGCCGATAAAGGCGCAGGCTACAATCTGCTGGTGATTGCGGTCGATGGCCTGCGTGCCGACGATCTCAAACAAGATTTACCGCAGCTTGCCGCCTTCGGTAACGATAATCTCGAGTTCACCCAACATTACAGCTCCGGCAACAATCTGGACAACGGACTCTTCGGCCTGTTCTATGGCATCTCGCCGTCTTACCTCGAAGGTATTCTGGCAGGACGTAAGCCATCGGCGTTAATTAGCGCACTCAGCCATCAAAACTATCAGTTTGGCCTATTCTCCTCCGATGGTTTTAGCGCCCCACTCTACCGTCAGGCGTTACTGACTGATTTCTCGCTGCCTGCGCCAATTCGTCAAAGCGACGCGGCCACCACAAAACAGTGGCAACAGTGGCTATCAACTCAAACCACACAGTCACCTTGGTTCTCGTATGTGAATCTTAACGGCACGCGCAGCGCTCTATCAGATGCTTCTGACCGTAAGCCTGAAGATTACATGGTGAAATACCAACAGGCAGCCGAAGGCGTTGATGGGCAGATCGCGGCCATACTTGATACGCTAAAACAGCGCGGTGAACTGGATAAAACGGTCGTGGTCATTACCGCGAGCCACGGCATTGAATTCAACGACAGCGGCAAAGGCGATTGGGGCTTCGGCACTAACTACAGCCGTTATCAGCTTCAGGTGCCATTGATTATTCATTGGCCAGGCACACCAGCGCAAACCATCAACAAGCTCACCAGCCACGAAGATGTGATGGCTACGCTGATGCAACGCTTACTACACGTTGATACCCGAGCAGTAGACTATACGCAGGGTGAAGATCTGTTCGCGCCAACCCGTAAGCATAACTGGCTGGCGTTAGGTGATAGCAACGAATTAGTGATTGTCACGCCGAAAGAAACCGTGATTCTGGATAAAGACGGTCACTATCGTACCTATGATGCCGACAATGAAGAGATGAAAGGTGAAAAACCACAGCTCGCCTTGCTGCTACAGGTTCTGACGGATGTGAAGCGCTTCATTGCCAACTAAAACTGGCTAAAGCGCACACAATCACAACGCCATGATCTTGAAAACCGTTAGGTTTTGAGTACTATAAAGGCTGTTCGGCACGTAGCGCAGCCTGGTAGCGCATCGTCATGGGGTGGCGAGGGTCGAGAGTTCAAATCTCTCCGTGCCGACCAAAAAAACGCCTCGAAAGCCAACCTACAATGGGTTGGTTTTTTTATGTCTGGAATATTGAATTAACCCTCCGTGCCTAGCCCAAGACTCCCATAGTGACTGGTTTGCATGTCGTTCAAGGCCATTCTCACAAACTCCTGTGTATTTTCCGGCAGGTTTTGTAAATCGCTCCACATCAGCCCAGCGCACTTATTGGGTTCTTGATTAACCGGAACGCCGTTAAAGCGCTCGGCCTCAAACCACAGATCGATATAGGTTCTTTCATCCGATTTGCGATGCAGCGTATACACCAGTTTAAGCGCCGATGGAGGAATGACAATACCAATTTCTTCTTCGGCCTCTCGTATCGCAGCGGTCAGCGCTGACTCGCCCTCTTCGACATGCCCCGCGGGTAAAGACCATTTGCCATCGTCAAATCCTGTATTTTTGCGCTGAAGCAGTAAAATACGTTGCTGCTGGCGAACAATAATATACACCGCCAGATAAGGCCTAAACTTAGACATCACAAACTCCCTCTGCGCTAAAAGCGTTATGGTAACAGCCTCTCACTGAGCTATACACCAATAGCCCACCACTTTTTGGCATGTTAAATCAAGATTGCTAGCTGTGTCATAACGCAAGTACACCACTTATGCTAAGCTCCGCGGTTCAAAAATGACTAAGAGATCTCCCATGCGCAAGATAACCATCGTCATGATCATCATGGCTGCCGCGGTATACGCATACAACTATATGTAACGTGGCTTTATGTGACATTGCTTTAAGTAACGTAGCTTTGATGTAATGTGATTTTGATTTAGATTGGCTAATAAGCTGGCGCTGCTTACCTAGGCATCGCCCTTTACTCTTTCTTCACGCCTCTCGCCTTTTCATAATAAATCCCAGCGCTTTGCTCCTGATAGCCCATAATAAATTTCAATTGTTCTCTTAAATCTATTAGAGTTGCCGTCCAAAATTATTAGGCACATATCAATGATCGAGCTTACTGAAAAGAATGCGCAATCCCGAACGCTAACGCTGCATAACAGGCTAAAAGTCGCTGAGATCCGCGCCGTAAAAATGAATGTGAGCTGGCTGTTAAGCGTGCAAATCGCGTTTGTCTTATTTGTTTTTTGTCGCGAGTATTTTTACGTCAGTCATAACATTCCAGCGGCTCCCGTTATTTCTACCCTGCTCGAACACGCCCTCATCTTAATTATGGTGATACTGTGCAGCTACATAGCCGTTTTGCGTTTTACTCGGGTGCTTGAAAAGCAGTTTAACCACGTCATGCTGGTCATCACGTTAAGCATCGGCGCGATGTGGTGCTTTATTCTTTCACTGTTGTTCTACAGTGACTTTGGCCACCTTATTTTTGCGATTTCAACGCTGCTGATGCTGTCGTCATTGATTGCGCTCTATCCTTCATCGCGTCATCTTTTTTTCGCCACTACGCCGATATGGGCGATCGTCGTTATACACGCGATGTTTTTTAGTAACGCCTTAAGCTTGGTTTATCTCGCGGGGTATTTGGTCTTTGCCGTCTTGTTCGAAACAGGGCGCCGCCTATTGCGTCGCTGGTTTGTGCTTGCGGTGACGCGTGAGCATCAAAATGTGCGGTTAGCCAATAAGCTCACGTTAATGTCGCAGCAAGATCCACTGACGGCGTTGGCTAATCGCCGCTATTTTGACCGCAAACTCCAGTTAGCTATTCAGGACTCAACCAAAACGGGGCGTCCCTTTTCTATTATCTTGATTGATGTCGATTACTTTAAGAAATATAACGATCGCTATGGTCATCAGGCAGGAGATTCATGTCTGATCCAATTAGCAAAATGTTTCCAACAGGCCGTGCGAAGCGCCCAAGATGTGGTGGGGCGCTATGGCGGCGAAGAGTTTATTATTTTGTTGCCGGATCAGGATAAATACGCCGCTGAAAAGGTCGCTGAGCGCCTTAAGGCCTTAGTCCTCGCTTTAGCACTGCCCCACGATCAATCAGACGTTTCCCCGTATGTTTCACTCAGCCAAGGCATTGCCCAGTGGCAGAATGGCGTGGATGCTAAAACGCTGATCGAAAATGCCGACCAAGCCCTGTATCTCGCCAAACAGCAAGGCCGCAATACAGCTCGCCTCGCGCCATAAGTAAAAATCCACCTCTTGAAGAGGTGGCTTTAAATGGGGCCCCCTAAAAGGGGGCCTTGTTCGTTTTAATCCTGTAATAACGCCATTTGCTGTTCGTATTCTTGGTCTTTCTTATCCTGATGCCTCACGTAGCGCCTGATAATTTCTTCGTTCACTCCAACTGTGTCGGCAAAATATCCCCTCGCCCAAAAATGATTACCCCACAGCTTCTTTCGTATATGCGGAAACTTGTTGTAGAGACGAATAGCTGTGCGCCCTTTCAGGACGCCCATCAGCGTTGAGATCGAGAGTTTCGGCGGGATCATCACGACAAGATGAACATGGTCTGGCTGAACATTCAGTTCAAGTACCTCACAATCTTTCATATTGCAAAGTATATAAACTGAGCGATAAAGCTCTTTACCTACCGCCCCTGCTAAAACCTTGTAGCGATACTTTGGCGTCCACACCAAGTGATATTTGCAACGCCAGAATACATGTGCTGAACTTCTATAACTGCTCATGTCAGTGATTTCCTTCTTACTTGTGGTGAGTAAGCTGGAATTTTCTGGCATGGGCTTCCTTCAGGCTATAGCCTCACAGGGACAATCACCACCTCCCGAGGAGGTGGTTTAAAGCTGACAACAAAAAAGCCAACCCGAAGGTTGGCTTTTAGTTATATCAGCGACAAGAATTACGCAGTGGTAGCTGGTTTCTTGTTACCGCGATACGGGCGACGCTGCTGTGACGAAGGTGCATCACCACGGGCTTCAGGTTTACGACCTTCTCCCGCCGCACGGCGCTGGCCGCCATTATTGCTGCGTGGTTTCTCGCCTGAACGAGCACCGTCGCGCGCCTGACCATTACCTTGGCTGCGGCCCTGAGACTGTCCGCGGCCTTGGCCTTGTCCACGTCCCTGACCACGACCTTGGCTTTGACGACCGTTTTGGATCGGATCGGCTTTAATGCTTGGATCTGGCTCGTAGCCTTCAATCGCAATACGTGGGATCTCACGTTTCAGCAAACGTTCGATATCACGCAGCAGCTTATGCTCATCCACACAGACTAAAGACAATGCTTCGCCAGTGGATTCGGCACGGCCAGTACGGCCGATACGGTGCACGTAATCTTCCGGCACGTTTGGCAGCTCAAAGTTAACCACGTGCGGTAACTGATCGATATCCAAGCCGCGCGCGGCGATATCGGTCGCTACGAGTACGCGAATCGAACCGGCTTTAAAATCAGCCAGCGCACGAGTACGTGCACCCTGACTTTTGTTACCGTGGATGGCCGCAGCGGTAATACCATCTTTATTCAGCTGTTCAGCCAAATGGTTAGCACCGTATTTGGTACGGGTGAAAACCAGAACCTGCTGCCAGTTATGGGTGCCAATAAGCTGGGCCAACAGCTCGCGCTTGCGGCGCTTATCAACGAAATGTACCGACTGCTCAACCTGCTCAGACGCTGTGTTGCGGCGCGCCACTTCAACGGAGGCCGGATTAGTCAGCAACTTGTTTGCCAGCTCTTTGATTTCATCAGAGAACGTCGCAGAGAACAGCAGGTTTTGACGCTTGGATGGCAACTTAGCTAATACACGACGGATATCGTGAATAAAGCCCATATCCAGCATGCGGTCAGCTTCGTCCAGTACCAGAATTTCAACGTTAGATAAATCAACCGCACGTTGATGTTCCAAGTCCAGCAAACGACCCGGCGTCGCCACCAGAACGTCAACGCCGCCGCGCAGCTTCATCATCTGCGGGTTAATGCTCACGCCGCCGAAAACCACCAGCGAACGGATATTTAAATATTTGCTGTAATCACGCACGTTCTCGCCGATCTGGGCAGCCAGTTCGCGAGTTGGGGTTAAGATCAGCGCACGCACAGGACGGCGGCCTTTTACCGGCTGCGCATCCTTAGAAAGCAGCTGTAACAGCGGCAGCGTAAAGCCTGCGGTTTTGCCGGTACCGGTTTGGGCACTGGCCATCAGATCACGGCGCTGTAAAACAACCGGGATCGCTTGAGATTGAATAGGCGTAGGTTCGCGATAGCCCTGTTCTTCAACAGCGCGCAACAATTCGGCACTCAGGCCGAGAGTATCAAAAGACATATTAGGGTAAAACTCCAAATCCACCTTGACCCGAAAGGTCGGGTGCAGTTTCCGGGTGGATTTATCAGACGCGGTAGATAGGTAATCACCACGAGGGATAGGCACAAACTGCGAGTGCAACATAATTGTGGTGGATTCTAACAGAAAATGTGATCGGCGTCTGATATGTTTTTTTGATAGGGGAAATTAGGTGGGGTTTTCGGCAGTTGTATATGTTGCTAGCGTCGAAGGTTTCGTCCGCCAATCAGCAAATACGTTTCTATGCAATCATTGGCGTAGGCGTCCGATGAGAGTCCCGTTGCGCGGGGACTCTCAACTCGCGCGCTTTTTACCGAGCCGTTTGTCCGACCGGTCTCAGAGCGCACATCCTGTACGCCCTCGACCTGCCACCAGCATCCCTGCTGGCGGCTCTAAAATTCATTCTTTCAACATGAAAAAACAAAAGACATTTTTGTCTTCTTATCTTTTAATTGTTTAAGTCTTGGCAGTGAGAGCAGTAGAAACAGGATGTTTCTACAAGGGGAGGAGGCGCCAAGGATGGTGCATGCCGACCCGCCGCGGAAATGGCATCTCGGATAAAAGCGCGCGAGTGCAGAGACCACGCGCTGGTGGTCTCTGCCCGTACGCCTTCGCTGATATGCCAATGAAGTTCGGTATTGACAGGCGGGCGGAATCTTTCACTAAGCAGGCATAATCATCCAAAAATAACGCACCATTTCACCGCTCCCTCAGCGCCTCTTTCACCTTATTCAACGGCTTAATCAAATAATCCAGCACGGTTTTCTGCCCGGTTTTAATCTCTACGCTGGCCACCATGCCGGGCAGGATCGGGAATTTTCGCCCTGCTTTATTTCTGAGTTCCGCACTCTTGGTGCGCACGTACACGCGGTAATAATATTGATCGCGGCGTACTTCATCTTGCAGCGTATCCGGCGACACAATTTCAACCGTGCCATCCAAATTGCCATAGATAGAAGAGTCATAGGCGGTAATTTTCACCGTCGCCGGAAGACCTGGGCGAATATAGGCGATATCACGTGGGTTGATACGCGTTTCAATCAACAGCTGATCTTCCAGCGGCACGATTTCCATCAGCTTGCCGCCGGGTTGCAGCACGCCGCCCACGGTCATCACCTGAATATCTTTCACAATGCCGCGCACCGGTGAAATCATGGTCACGCGGTCGAGCTGATCCTCTTTCCCCGCCATTACTTCGAGCTGGGCGTCCAAATCTGCGTTATTTTTTACCTGCTCTTCACGCGCTCTCAGCGCGTATTGGTTGCGCGCATCGTCAATTTTTCCCTGTAGTTCGCTGGCCTGTCGCTGCAAACGGATCACCTCAACCTGACTCGCCGCGCCTTTCGCCACCAAAGGCTGCGTCATTTTTAGCTCGGCGATCACCAAGCGATACGACTCTTGTAGATTCGCCACGGTTTCATTGAGGTTGCGTCGGCGTGAGTCATAAAGCTGACGTTCACGTGCGACCAACGCCGGTTCAGCCAGCGTACTGGCGCTGAACTTGAGCGGCTCTCCGGTCAGCTCTGAACGCAATCGCTCCGAAGATGCCCGCAGCGCACGCGCTCTGGCCGCCGCTTCGCCGTAGTTAGACTGAAAGCGTTTCGGATCGAGCCGCGCCAAAATCTGCCCTTTTTTAACAATATCCCCTTCATGCACCAGCAGCGCCGAAACAATACCGCCGTCTAAGCTCTCAATCAGCTGGGCGCGGATCGAGGTGGTGACTTTGCCCGTCCCCACCGTCACTTCATCCAGCGTGGCAAAATAAGACCAAACAAAAAAGAACGTCATTCCCGCTAACGTTAACCACACCACCGAGGAGTAAAACCGCGACTGGCGTGCCATGTCTTCCTGCATTGTGAGCTCTGCCATACCAACTCCCCTTAGGCCACAACCGACGTCACGTTACTATTACGCTGCGTTTGGCCGAGAATTTCATCCCGCGAACCATCAGCAACCACTTTTCCGCCGTCCATCACAATAATTCGGTCAACCAAAGACAGCAGCGCCGGGCGATGCGTCACCAAAATCAAGGTTCGCCCCGCCATCCAGCTTTGTAGCTGCCTTATCACATAGCTTTCGAGCTGTTCATCCATCGAGGCGGTCGGCTCGTCCAGCAGCACCACCTGCGGATTACGTACAATCATGCGGCTCAGCATGACCATTTGCCGCTGACCACCGGACAAACCACGCCCGCCTTCGTTGATCATGCGGTCAAGGCTGGCGGCATCTTTTTGCACCATGCTCAGTGCACCGCTGATCCGCAGCGCTTGGATCAGCTCCTGATCCGTCGCATGTGGATGGCCGAGCATCAGGTTTTGGCGCAGAGTGCCAAAAAACAGCCGTGAATCCTGCGAAAGCAGCCCAATCTGACGCCGCACGTCAACCGGATCGATATGCGCCATATCCACGCCGTCGATAATCAGCTTGCCTTTGCTGGCTTCGGCTTGGCCGGACAACAGTTTCAGCAAGGTCGATTTACCTGCGCCCACTTTGCCAATCAGCGCCACGCGTTCACCCGGCTTAATTTCCAGCTCTGGGATATACAGCGCCTGTTCGCCTTTTTCGATATCGTAGCTGTATTGCAGATTATCGAGCTGGTAATGCCCCGCCAGTGCCGGACAGTGCGCCATTTTATGCTCGGGATCGCGGTCGAGCGGTTTCTTCAACAAATCGTTCAAACCGGTCATCGCGCTCTTGGCATGTTGCCAGCGTGAAAACACCATGGTGAGCTGCATCAAAGGCGCAATCGTGCGCGACGACAGCAGGCTACAGGCCACCATGGTGCCGGTGGTAATATCGCCCGCTAAGACCAAATAGGTCCCCAACACCAACATGCCCGCATAGGTCACCTGTTGCACGGTCGATGCCCACCCGCTTAAGCGCGCACCCCATACACGTTGTTTCATCCCGATAGCGGCGCTCACGTGATGCGTTTGCTCCCACTGGCGCTGGAAATAGGGTTCAGCCTGTAGCGCCTTGATATCCTCAACGCCTTCAATCGACTCCACCAGCACCGCATTACGAATCGCGCTTTCACGCATCCCTTCTTTGGCAAGCTTCGCCAACGGCCACTGGATCAGAATGCCGGGGATCACAATCAGCGGAATGGCTATCAGCGGGATCGCCACCAGCGGCCCCCCCACCATCGCCATAATCACCAAAAACAGCAGCACAAACGGCATGTCCATGGCCGCGCCCACCGTGGTGGAAGTCAGCAGTTCGCGTACCTGATCGATTTCACGCAGTTGAGAAATAAAAGAGCCGGTCGATTTTGGCCGCGCATCGTTTTTAATCGCCAGCGCACGGGCAAAGAACATCGACGAGACTTTGAGATCAATATGCTTACCCATCAAATCAGAAATATGCGTTCGCGACAGGCGGATGAAATACTCTAAAAATGCGGCAAACAAAACGCCCACAAACAGCACCCACAGCGTGGGATATGACTGCGCAGGGATCACGCGGTCATACACCTGCATGGAAAACAAAATCCCAGCCAGCGCCAAAACGTTGCCCAGCACCGAAGCCATGGAGATCTCTGAAAGCTTGCGGCCTGCATGCTTAAAGTGATGCCAAAACCAATGCTTTTTATACGGCTGCACAAAATCATCGATGCGTGAATCATGCCCACGCGCGGCGATGCCGAGCAGCACCACGTCTGGCTGAATGCGGCCGAGCAGAGCATCGAGCGCCTCTTCCCGCACCATATCGCCGCAGTCGCTTAGCCAGTAGCTGACGTGCTTTTCAGCGTCAAGGTTTTCCAAGATCAACACCGAACCGTCTTCTAGCTGCGCCATCACCGGCATCACTTCATTGCGCCAGCTCACGCTGTTTTTCGGTCGAATGGTTATTTGTAAACCCAGTAACGCACCTATCCGCTCTAAGCGGCGCTGTAGCGGAAGATTTTCAAACCAGCGCATCTGCTGACGCAGCGCTGGAATATCGCAGGGAAGTCCAAAGCGCCCTGCGGCGCGCACCATCGCTAAAATCCATTTATCGGCGCCTGAATGTTGCTCTGCTGCCATCACATACCTCTTCTGGATTTAACGCGCTTGTTATAATGCCGGCAGGGTGTCACCCGTGACCTTTGGCCGAGAAATATTCAGCATATCTAATAAGTTATCTACGGCGCCCGCATAGCGAACCGCCGCATCCCAAACGTCATAGCGAGCCACTATCGCCGCGCTATCGGCCTGCAATACGTCTTGCTCAACGCTGAGCAGATCGTTCAGGCTACGTTTGCTGAGTTTGTATTCATCCTGATACACGCTGCGCGTATTTTCCGCCGAGCTAAACTGTTCTTCGCCCGCCTCTTGGCGCTGCTGTGCGCCAATCAAATCGGCATAGGCCACGGAAGCTTTTTGGTTAATATCCAGCTTGCTGGCTTCAACTTCTGCCAGTGCCGCTTGGCGATCGCCCTCTGCCGCATCCACCTTGGCGCTGGTTGCGCCTCCCTGATAGATTGGCGCTTGCACCACTAACTGCACCCGATCGTCCCAATAAGAGCTGTCGCTATTTTCATAACGGGTTCGTCCTGCCTGCACAGAAATCGTCGGCCAATGCTGCGCCTCCGCCTGCCGCACGCGCTGCTCAGCGGCTAATTGCTTAGCCTGAGCGCTACGCACCGCGCTGTTCTGTTCATAAGGAAGGTCTTTGATGGTGACCTTTTGATCGAGCAGGTCTTTGGGGAGGTCGGGAAGGTTTTCAGATACCACGCCGGTCAGCACCGTTAGGTTGGCCTGAGCGGAGCGTTCCTGTGCGCGATATTGTTCGTAGGTGGCATTCATGCCCGCGATGCGGGTTTCTGCTTGTAACACATCAGACTGAGAGCTAAGCCCAGCATCTGCGCGCAGCTTTGACATCTCTTTCACCGATTCCAGCGAGGCCAAATTGCGCTTTGCCGCCGCCATCAGCTCTTGATAGCGCTTTACCTGTAAATACGCCTGAACCGTTTGTTGACCGACGTTATTGAGCACCGTATAGAGCTGATAATCATAAGCCGCGCCCAGATTATGTTGCTCATCAATGCTGCCGCTGGTTTTACCAAAGTCATACAGCAGTTGGTTTAACGTCACGCCCGTAGACGCATTGCTGTTGAGCGAGCCGGAGGAATCCGTTTGATGCGAACGCCCCGCCGCGCTTTGCAGCGATACCTGAGGATACCAAGCGCTTTTTGCCACGGTGAGGTTGGCTTCCCCGACGTGGATCTGTGCCGATGCCTGAGCAATTTGCGGATGACGACCAAATGCTCGCAGGATAGCTTCTTTAATCGTGAGCTCATCTTGTGCCTGTTCAGCAGGCGCGGATTGCCACTGATAGTTGGTTGTGGTGGTTTTTGCCCATACCGGTAACACAGCAAAACAGCCCAAACCACAACACATCCAGACCGTTACCGGCCATTTTTTTATGCGCTTATTCATCGTGCCCCACCTTTACATCGTGATGATGGCTTATCGGTTTTATGTGTTAGAGCTCATCCTGCTCTGTGTTTAATTTTGCTTTTACGACTGACCGCAGTTCTGCCCCCCTCCCAGCCTCCCCCTTCGCAGGGGGAGGAGCACACCGTGCTCCCCTCTAGTTGGTCCATCTCCCATTAATGAGAAGGAATATACCCTCCCATTACATCTCCGACCGGTTCCCTCCCCTGATAAGGGGAGGGTTAGGGTGGGGTCATGGTTAAAATCTTCCCTTCACAGGGGAGGAGCACACCGTGCTCCCCTCTAGTTGGTCCATCTCCCATTAATGAGAAGGAATACACCCTCCCATTACATCTCCGACCGGTTCCCTCCCCTGATAAGGGGAGGGTTAGGGTGGGGTCATGGCTAAACGCCCCCTTATCAGGGGAGCGCATGCACCTACATCAAGTTCACATGCAGACCTTGTTGAATCAGCACGTCTCCCAACGTGCTGCTGCCGGTTGAGGAGTTGTGGTAAACGTCGTAGGTCACGCCGTTCACTTCACGTTGCCCGCTGACATCCCAGATATCGCCCTGTCCATGCACCAGATTGACTCGATCGCCGATGCTGCCTTTGATCAGTAGGTCATCCTGAGGTTTATCCGTGACGTTGAGCGCTTCCTTAAGATCCAAGGTGATGGCGTTGTTGCCCGCTTTGCCGAGGTCGAAAATCTCGATGTGCTCGACTTTCAGCCCCAGCGAAGTGAGATCCAGATTGATGTTGCTGCCGTCCAGCACCAGCGTATCGGTGCCCGCGCCACCGTCGATGTGGGTAAAGCCCGCATCGCTCACGTGAACCTTATCGCTGCCCGCACTACCGGTGACTGATGCGCCGCTGTTATGCGTGCCGTCGGCCAAATCGATAGTGACGCCGCCAATGGTGAAGGTGCCGGAGGTGGATGCCGTTGCCGAATCATCAAGACTGGTTGCAGACTGACTTTGCGACAGATGATCCTGAGAGTCGGTGTGGCTAGCAGATACATCATCAATGCTCATCGCCATCATCATGGCCGGTGCTGGCGCTGAGGTTGGTGTGACATCAATAATGTGACCGTCCAGACCGACGTTAACGATCACGCCGTTGCCCGCCGAGTCATGTGCGCTAAGGTTCACCACTTTATTGAGCAGGAGCAGTTGCAGCAGGTTTAGCGTTAAGCCCAGCGATGCCGACCAGTTGCCGTTGCTATCCACCGTGGTATCAGCGGCCAACGTGTCGTTCAGCAGCGAGACATGAAGCGCCGCGCCGTTCTGCAAGTTTTTAGACGTACCGGTGATAACCAGCAGTTTGCCGCCAAGCAGCAGATCGCCTAGCGAAGGCAACGTCACTACGTTTAAGCCCAGCAGTGGTTGACTCAGTTTGACCCCTACATCAACGCCGGTGCTGTTGGTATTGCCTACCACGTCGGTGACTTTCACACCGATGTGCAATGGACCATCGGTCAGCAACTTCAACTGAGTGGAGGTGAGGTTGAGTGACCACGTGCCGTTGGCATTCACCGTAGCCTGATAATCTACGGTGCCGACGGTCACTACCACTTTGGCACCCGGCAACGCGCTGGTTACCGTACCGGTGAGCAGTTGTGAAACGCCAGATTCAGCAATATTCAGAACACCATCACCAAATATGCCGTTTGCAATGGCCACACCAGGCTGGTGGGTAATCACGTTGAGTGAACCACCCGCGTTCACCGTGTTACCGATAGGGTTAGTCAGCGATACGTTGACGCCAAGATTGCCATCGCCCAGCAGTGACAAGTCGGTTTTAGGAACGTTGATACTCCATGAACCGTCATTCCCCACCGTAGTCAGATAAGACTTGCCGCCCAACGTCACGGTCAGCTGCGAACCTTGCGCGTTGGTACTGGTGCCGCTTATCACCTGTGCACTGGCTAAATCAGCGATGTTCAGGCCACCGTCGCCAAAAATGCTGCCGATAGTCAGCGTTGGCAGTGCATGCGTCACGACAGACAATATGCCGCTGGCGCTCGCAGGGTTGCCCGCGGCATCCTTCGCCGTGACGCCAACCGTGAGGTTTCCATCTAGCAGCGCTTTAAGATCCAACGGAGATACAGACAGGCTCCATGCCCCGCCGCTGCCCACTGGCACCGTGTAGATTTTGCTACCCAACGTGAGCGTGAGTGAACCTCCGGCCAAATTGGTGGTGGTGCCACTGATCAACTGCGACGTCAGCAAATCACCGACGCTGAGCACCGCGTCACCAAACAAGCTGCCCAATGTGATGGTTGGCAAGTTGTGGGTCAGCGTAGTCAGTATCGTCGGCAGCGAGGTGGTATTCCCCACCGCATCAGTGACGCTCACATTGATATTCAGTGGTCCATCCGGTAATGCGCTTAGCAGACCGGCACTCAGCGTGGTGCTCCACGTTCCGTTCGAATTGATCGTCGCCGTCAACGGCGTGCCGTTAACCGTGATATTCACCGTACCGGAAGTCAGGTTGGTCACTTTGCCGCTGATGACTTGATCCACCAGCGATTCCGCTTTGTTGAGGAATCCATCACCGCTCAGCAGCGGATCGAGCGTGATAGTTGGCAGATTGGTCAGGCCGACTTTCACACCGGTGGTTGTCGATGCCGTATTGCCGCTTGGCGTCGTCACGGTCACCGTTGCCGTTAGGTTGCCATCTGGCAACTGCGCAAGGTTGGCTGGGGTTAATATAATACTGAAGGTGCCATTGGCTAACGTCACACCCGTAAAGGTTTTGCCGCCGATCAGCACGTTAACCGTAGAGCCCAGCGGCGCTCCAGCCGCCGTACCGGTAATCAGCTGGTTGGTCGTGGCGTCTACCGCGTTGAGCAAACCATCACCGAACAGGGAAATACCGCTCAGGATTGGAGGCGTCAGATCGAGTTTCAATCCAACGGTTTGGTCAACTGGGTTACCGGCGATATCGTTGCCTTTCACCTCAACCGTCACGTTGCCACCGACCACACCCTCAAGAATGCTGAGGATTTGCGGCGTAACCGCAATGCTCCACTTGCCGTTAGCGCCAACGACCGCCGTGGTTACCAGAGAACCACCAATCAGTACCTGTAGCGTTTGCCCTACCATTCCGCTGGTCGAACCGCCAATCGACAGTCCGCCCGCCAGCGCTTCGGTGAGCGACAGCACGCCATCGCCAAACAGCGGATCCAGCGCCAGCGTTGGTAGATTATGGGTGATAACGTTTAGGTTAGTGTTGCTGGTTACCACGTTACCCGCCGGATCGGTGGCGATAATCACCACTTTAACCGAGCCGTCTTGCAAACCTGCCAAGACGCCCTGCGGGATGTTAGCGCTCCAGGTACCGTCGGCGTTCACCGTCGCTTGGAAGGTGCTAATCCCCAGCTGTACGGCAACCGTGGTCCCTGCAACCATATTGCCAAGTGTGCCAGTCACCACATTATTCGCGGTGCTTTCCACTTTATTTAGGAAGCCATCGCCTATCGCCACCACGTTTTGAATAATCGGCAAATCGGTCAGCGCCAAGCCCACATGTACCGGCGTTTTAACAATGTTGCCATTCGCATCGGTGAGCACCACATTGAAATCCAAGGTTTTCCCGACGGCCGACAGCCACAGGCTTGGGTTAATATTGATGCTCCATTTACCGTTATTGCCCACGTCAGCGACAAAGTCTTGTCCTAATATGGTGGCGGTAATCTTGGCTCCGGTATAGTTGCCGGTCACTGTCCCTGTCAGAACCTGCGTGAGCAGTGATTCAGCTAGATTCAGCACGCCATCGCCGCCAATTAACGTGTTAAGCGTGTCGCCAAGGCCCGGATTTAGCGCCACGTTCAAGCCCACGTTCACCGGCACGCTGACGTTACCCGCGCTGTCGGTACTGGTGACGGTAATCACCTGTGGGCCATCGGTAAGTCCTTGCAAAGCTAATTTAGGAACGTTTAACGACCAATGACCCAAATTGTCCGCTTGAATAGTGACGCTAGTTAACGTCCCCACTTTAATCGTGACGCTGCTGTTAGGTTCTGCTGATCCGTTTAACAAGATCCCTGCGCCAATATTGACGGTGTTAAGCAAGCCGCCAACGCTGAGAGGGTCGATGTTAACCAGCGGAATAACCGTATCCACATTGACAGGGTGCGTCACCACGGTTGAGTTACCCGCTTTATCGGTTAGGGTAACCTTGATGTCATTATTTCCTTGCCCCAGCAAAGCCAAATCCGTTGCAGGGATAGAAACAGACCACGTCGCGCCGCTGCCGCCATCACTGACGACCGTGGCCACATAGTTTTTGCCGTTAAGAACAATTTGTACGTTCTGGCCGATATCCGCCACGCTCGCGGTACCGCTGAGCAGCTGCGCTCCTTTGACATCACCGGCATTTAACACATCATCGCCAGTAAATTTATCGACGGTCAGCTGTGGCGCGGTTATATCAACGACGATCCCAAGCGATCCATTATCGGTACCATCGGTCACGGTAATCGTGTGATTACCTTCGGTAAACGAAGCTTTCGGGATCGTTGCCTGCCATGTTCCATTTGAACCAACGATGACAGTCAACGGCGTAGTTAGCTGTGGAACACCATCAACGCTGATAAGCAGTGCGTTACCCACCAAACCTTGTGAATGGCCTGTAATCGTGATCGTTGTACCTGCCAGATCGGCAATACCCAAAATATTATCGCCGCTGACAGGGTCAATCGTTAGGCTGGTTAGCGGCAGCGTATTATTGACGGTATAGGTCACATCGGTCGGCAATGCGGCGTTACCCGCCACATCGGTACCCGATACGCTCAAACTACCTGGCCCCGCTAAACCGATAGCGGCAAGATCGCTCACCCCTAATGAATAGCTCCATGAACCATTGGCTTGAACAATCGCCGAGAAGGATTTTCCGCCGAGAGTAATATTGATGCTCTGGCCAGCCTTAAATCCGGTTGAAGTCCCACTAATCACCTGTAACGTATGCAGATCGGCATAATCAATTACGTGATCGGAGATAAAGTTAGGATTCACCGTAATGGTCGGTAGCGTCAGCGCAATCAGCACCTGTCCGGTCGAGGAGTTAGTATTTAACCCCGCATCCGTTACGGTAACCTTGATATCTTGCAGTCCGCTGCCCAGATTTATCGTGTTTAACTGACCAGGAAGTAGGTTTAGCGTCCATGACGTACCGCTTGGATCGATGGTTGCAGTAAAATCATGGCTATTAATGGTGACGATAACCTTCGACCCCGCAACCGCTGAATTATTCAACGTCAACGAACCATGCAGCTGTTGCGTACTTAGACTTTCGCTAATGCTCAGTGCACCATCACCAAACGGCGTATCCAGCGTCACGCTTGGCGGCGTCAGATATGCGGTAAAGGTCGGTGCCGGTGTGATAGTGGTTGAGTTACCCGCAGCGTCTTGCGCAGTAAGGGTAATTTGATGTTCACCGTTGCCGAGACTCAGCAGCGCTTTCGGTGGCAGCGTAATCGTCCAGTTGCCGCTCGCATCTACCGAACCGGTGTAGGTCACTCCGCCGATATCGATACTTAGCTTAACCTGTTGATTCAGGCCAGTAGAACCGGTGGTTCCGGTCAGTACTATCGTGTCATTGGCCTCGCCGATATTCAGCAGTCCATCGCCAAACAACGTGCCAATGGTTGGCACTGGCGCAACCAAGCTGGCGGTGAAATTGCCATCTATAGAACCGACGTTGCCTGCGTGATCGGTCACCTCAACGTGAATCAACTTAGGACCGTCAACTCCCACGGAGGCGGAACCTAAAGCACTTGGAGGCACCACCAGCGTCCACTTACCATCATCCGTCACCACCGCGTTCAGCGTTTGCGAACCGATAGTGACTTTAACAATCTGACCAGCGCCGGTAATACCGGTGCTCCCCGTCAAAGTTTGCGATACCTTCGATTCAGCAATGCTCAGCAGCCCATCACCAAACGGCAGGTTAATGGTTGGCACAGGCAAGACGTGAGTCAGAACCTCAGCGGTTTGCGTTGGTGATGTCACCACGTTGCCCGCAGAATCAGTGACGGTGACCGACAGTGACCAAGTGCCATCTGGCAGCGCCTGTAGGGTGCCAACGTCTAACGGCAGCTTCCAGCTACCATCAGGATTGACGATAGCAGCAACCGGCGTACCGTTGATGTTGACCATAACGCTCACGCCAACGTCAGTGTTTAATCCTGACAACCCATGCAGGCTGGTGGCGGTGAGCGAATCGGTAAAGTTTAAAATCCCGTCGCCGAAAGGCGTATCTAAGGTTGGGATCGGCAGCGTAATTTTTGCCGTAAAGTTGGCAGAACTGCTGGTTTCGGTATTGCCTGCGCGATCCGTAAGCGTCACGCTCAGGGTGTGAGAGGTATCGCCCAGCACGCTGAGCACGTTAGACGGAAGTTGCACCGTCCAGTTACCGTTCACGTCTACCGCGCCAACGTATTTGGTGCCATCCAGCGTGATGTACACCGTTTGCCCTGCCCCAAGCAGACCTGAATTGCCGGACAGCGTTTGCCCTAACAGGGCTTCAGCATTGTTCAGCACGTTATCACCAAACAGCGGCAGCGGCAGCGGCAGCGTTGCTGTGGGTTCGAAATGCGTCAGAACATCAAGCTGGCCTGTTGCGCTACCCACGTTGCCGTAGCTATCTGTGGCGGTGACGGTAATGGTCGCTTTGCCGTCAGCTAAAACATCTAGAAGGTGTCCAGCCACCGGAATCGACCAACTGCCATTGGCACCCACGCTACCAATAATCTGTACGCCGCCGATGGTGACCGTGATTTTGGTACCTTGCAGCAAGTGCGTCGAGGTACCGGTTAACACGCCGCCCGCCGCCGACTCTACAATGCTTAGAATGCCATCAATAAACGGCGTATCTAATGTGAGCGTAGGCAGCAGATGTGTGCCTACATTGAGGGACAGATCTTTGCTCGTGGTATTGCCTGCGCTATCGGTCGCCGTCACCGTAATCGTGTTGGTGCCATCCGGCAGCGCCTGTAGATCACCGGCTGAAACCGTCAGTTTCCAGATGCCGTTGCCGTCAGCGGTAACCTGTACCGTTTTGTTGTTAATGGTGACGCTAACCGTTTGGCCCGCGTCTGTTTTGCCACTTAATATCTGTGAAACCAACGCTTCAGCGTAGTTCAGCACGTTATCCGTGACGAAGAGATCGATGCTCAGCAACGGTGCCTGTGTATCCACCTGCACGTTATGGGTATCGCTGGCCGGGTTTTTCGCCACGTCGTTTACGTTGGCAACGATATTTTGCGGGCCCTGATCCAGTTTTTGTACGTCAGCAGCAGGAACCGTGACGCTCCACAATCCGTTGGCATCTACGCTGCCGATATAGGTCTTGCCACCCAGCGTAACGGTAACCGTTTGTCCGTTAGTCACATGGGTGGTGGTACCGGTAATTTGCAGGTCGCTTTGTGCTTCTTTGGCGTTAATCACGTTATCACCGGCTACGGTATTCACGTGAATCGTCGGCAAATCAGCAGGCTGGGCAATAACGGTTACATTGTGAGAGTCCGTCGCAGGGTTGCCGCTGGTATCACTCACCGATACGTTGATGCCACCAATACCGTCTGGCAGTTGTTTAACATCGACTGCTGGAATGTTGTAGCTCCAGCTACCGTCTGGGTTCACGCTGGTGGTATAGGTTTTTCCGTTCAGCGTAATCGTGACGACTTGGTTGGCTTCAACGTGCGTTGTGGTACCCGAAATCGTCAGCGTAGCGTTAATCTCCGAGGCGTTGATATAGTCATCGCCAGAGACAGTGCCAATGTGAATAGTTGGTTGGTTGGCCGCCGAAGCATCCAATTTCACCACTTGGTTAACGGTGCCAGTATTGCCTGCGACATCGGTGAGTGAGGCGTTGAACAAAATATTGCCATCGCTCACGCCGTTGAGCGCCCCCGAAGGTAGCGTGAGGCTCCACGTCCCGTCTGGATTCACGTTGGCGGTGTAGGTCGCGCCGTTGACCACCACTTTAACAACCACGGTCTGGCCGCTGTCGCCAACCAGCGCAGTGCCTGAAATCACAATCGGGCTATGGGCTTCCGCGGCGTTAATCACGTTATCGCCGGTGATCGGATTAATGGTCAGCACCGGCAGCGTTTTGTCAATCTGAGCACTGCCGCTGATGTTCGTGCTGTTACCCACCGCATCGGTCGCCGTGACGGTTATCGTCTGTGGGCCATCCTGCAAATTGGTGAAATCACCGCTTGGAATATTCACCGTCCAGTTGCCCTGGGCATCAACCGTTGCGGTATAGTTTTTGCCGCCAAAGTTGACCGTGACCTGCTGCCCAACGCCCGCTACACCCGTGGTACCACTCAGTTGCTGGTTATTTCCAGCCTCTGCGGCATTCAGATAGCCATCGCCAAATGGCGCATTAAGGGTTGGATGCGGCGCGGTATGGGTAATGATTTCAAAGTTTTGGGTCGAGGAGACAGGGTTCCCCGCGTTATCTAGTCCAGACACCGTCAGCGTGGCGGTGCCATCAGGGATCGCCTTAGCGGCATCCGCAGGTACTGTGACGCTCCACGTGCCACCGGCCTGAATGGTGGTGTTATAGGTTATCCCGTTAAGGGTAACTTCTATTTTTCCGCCAACCGGAATATTCACGGAGGTTCCGTTAACCACCAACCCTGAAGCCACTTCGGCTGAGTTAACCAAGTTATCACCGGTGAGCGGTGACACGGTTAAGGCACTGACCGTGGTATTGACGGTGAAATCATGGCTGGCCTGCGCGCTGTTGCCGCTCAGATCGCTGACTTTAACATCGAGCGTGTAGCTACCGTTGTTCAAATTACTTAAGACACCCGCCGGAATATTGACGGACCAGCTGCCATCGGCATTTACCGTGCCGGTATAGCTGCTACCGCCGATGGTGACCGTGACCACCTGACCCGCTTCCACGTATAGCGCTTTACCGGTGACCGTTTGCAGATTCTGGCGCTCGGTGCCATCCAGCACGTCGTTGCCCGCAAAGACGTTAACGCTGAGCAGCGGCGCAAATTTTGGATCGGAGTCAACCAAAATGGTTTCTTGCAGGCTCGCTCCGTTACCGGCTTTATCTGTCACGCTGACGCTGATGGTGGTGTCACCATTGCTCAACACTTTCAAATCAGCTGAAGGAATCGAGGTTGTCCAGTTGCCGCTGGCGTCTACCGTCGCGGTATATGTTTTGCCATTCAGAGTAATAGTAACTTTTTGCCCCGCTTCGGCTCCCACGGCGGTGCCAGACAGCGTTTGTGCCTGTGTGGCTTCCTGAATGTTCAGGCGATTATCGCCAGCAAAATTATTAATCGTAATCACCGGCGCGACGGTATCGACCGATGCGATGAGAGAAGCACCGATTTGGTTACCGGCAATATCGCCAGCGGTTACCTTAATGAGCTGGTTTCCGTTTTGCAGCGCCTGCACATCAGCCTGTGGAACCACAACTGACCAATTGCCATTAGCATCTACGCTGCCGGTATAGTCATGACCATTTAACGTCAGGGTGATGGTTTGCCCTGCGCCGGTGATCCCCGTTTTACCGGTAATCGTTTGTGCGCTCTGCGCTTCGGTGGCGTTAAGTACGCCATCGCCAAACGGAACGTTGATAGTAGGATTCGGCAACGTGTGAGTGAGCACATTAAGATCGTGCGTCGTACTCACCGAGTGACCTTCTTTGTCGGTTACGGTGGCGGTTATGGTGGCTACGCCATCTTTCAGCGCTTTGAGATCAACGCTGCTGACCGAAGTCTGCCATTGACCGTTAGCGCCAACGGTCGCCAAATAGTTTTTGCCATTTAGCACGATGGTAACGACCGTGCCAGCACTCACGTTGGTCGTGGTGCCGTTAATGTTTAAGCTGCCATTACTCTCAGCAACGTTGAGATAGTCATCGCCGGCAATAATCGAGATCGCAATGCTGCCGTGGTTGGTATCCGTATCAACGTTGAAGCTGAATTTGCCGTTAACGGTTTGTCCCGCCAAGTCAGTAACGCTGACGTTGCCGTTGGCCAAGCCCTCCGGTAATTTTTCCAGATCGGCGGATGGGATCGTCAGGCTCCATGTGCCGTTGGAGAGCACATGCGTGGTGTAGGTTTGCCCGTTGAGCGTCACCGTGATTGTGCTGCCGGTTTCGGCGTTGGTGGTGGTGCCTTTGAGCACCTGAGCGGTTTGGGCTTCACTGCTATCCAGCGTGCCGTCACCGGCAAAGGTGGATACCGTTACCGTCGGCAGAAGATTTTTCACCACAAAATTATGGCTGCTGGTGGTGCTATTGCCCGCGCTGTCGGTCAGCGTAGCGGTAATAGTGTGATTACCATTGGTCAACGGTGCGAGATCGGCCGCCGGAACATTAAGACTCCAGCGACCATCAGCCCCTACGGTGGCGCTGTAATGCTTACCGTTAATCAACACATCGACCAGTTTGCCTTGTTCAGAAGCAGATGCAGTCCCTGACACCGTTTGTACTGCTTTTTGTTCGCTGGCATTCAGCACATCATCACCGGCAAAAACGCCAATCGACAGCTGCGGTGCGATGGTATCAACGCTAAAGTTGCCGGTTATCTTGCCATTGTTGCCTGCCACATCGGTGGCCGACACTTGATACGATAGCGAACCCTGTGGGAAACCGTGCAAATCGCTGACCGGAACGGACACTTGCCAATTCCCTTGGGCATCAACGACGGCATTATAGATTTTCCCGCCCAGGGTGATCGTCACCGTTTGCGACCCGTGAATACCCGACGTTCCGCTCAGGGTCTGAACCTTGCCCGACTCCTGCAAATTCAAAATACCGTCGGTGAACGGCGTATCAATGGTTGGCGCGGGTAAATCATGCGTCAACACGTTAAGCGTATGCTGACTAGAAACCACATTGCCTAGCGAATCGGTCACCGACGCGGTGATTTTAATGGCTCCATCAGCCAACAGCGCGAGATCGGCTGGCGGTACACTAACGGTCCAATGCCCAGCGATACCAACCGTTGCGCCATAGGTTTTGCCGTTGAGAAGCACCGTAACATGAGCGCCAGCGCTCACGCCGACGGTAGTACCGTTAATCGCTAACGGCTGCTGTGCCTCACTGGCGCTTAAATAATCGTCGCTAGAAACAATGGAAATGGCGATGGATGAGTTGTCACCCGAGGCTTTAAAGCTGTGAGTACTGTTCGCGGTCTGGTTTGCCAAATCGCTAACGCTAACGGTGAAGCTATGGTTACCCACCGTCAACGAGCTTAAATCACTGGAAGGAATCGTGACCTTCCAAGAACCATCAGATTGAACGGTAGCAAGATACGTTTTGCCGCCGTCGAGTTTGATAGTAACCACGCGACCCGCTTCAACGTTGTGGGTGCTTCCGCTCAGCACCTGAGCGGTTTTTGCTTCCGCGCCACTCAGGGTGTCGTCACCGGCAAATTGCGCAACGTTAATCGTAGGCGTGGTGGTTTTTACATCGAGCTGTTCGGTTTTAGTACTGGTGTTGCCATATTTATCGGTAATAGAAACCAGTAAATTATTCTGGCCCTGCGGCAAATGCTGTAGATCGCCGCTGGTGACGCCGATGCTCCACTTGCCGTCTGCGCCCACTATCGCGGTGTAGTTTTTCCCGTTTAAAGTGAGCGTGATTTTTTGGCCGGCGTTAGCCGCACTGGTTTTCCCCGTCAGGGTCTGAGTTAACGTGCTCTCTAGCTTGCTTAGAATATTGTCACCGGCAAAGGCATTCAGGGTGAGATCTGGCAGCACCGTTTTGACGTTGATCCCCAACTGCGTGGTGGTGCTGTGGCCTGCGCTGTCGGTCAAGGTGGCGCTGATATTTAGGCTACCCTGTGGCAGCGCTTGTAAATCAGCGGTTGGAATATTGATGCTCCAGCTGCCGTCTTTGCCCACCAGCCCGGTGTACGTTTTTCCGCCCAGCGTGACCGTTACCGTGCGCCCCGCATTCGAGGCCGTAGTACTCCCGCTGAGCACTTGGCTGGCTAAGCTTTCGTTGTGATTAAGAATGTTGTCGCCCGCAAAGGCATTAACTTTTAAGGCAGGGTTTCCGGTCGGTGCAGTCTCTACATTGAACTGCTCGGTTTTGGTATTGGTGTTGCCATATTTATCGGTAATGGAGACCGATAAGGTGTTCTTGCCCTGCGACAGATGCTGTAGATCGCCGCTGGTGACACCAATGCTCCACGTACCGTCGGCTCCGACGACGCCGGTATAGGTTTTCCCGTTCAGCGTCAGCGTCACTTTTTGACCGGCGTTAGCCGCGCTGGTTTTCCCACTCAGGCTTTGAGTGACCATGCTCTCCTGCTGGTTCAGGATATTATCGCCAGCAAAAGCATTTAGGGTTAAATCAGGCAGCGCCGTTTTAACATTGACCGTCAGTTGCGTGGTCGTGCTGTGGCCTGCGCTGTTGGTCAAAGTGGCGCTGATATTCAGGCTACCCTGCGGCAGCGCCTGTAAATCAGCGGTTGGAATATTGATACTCCAACTTCCATCTTTGCCCACAATACCAAGGTAAGTTTTGCCACCTAGAGTGATCGTCACCGTGCGCCCCGCATTCGAGGCCGTGGTGCTGCCGCTGAGCACTTGGGTAGCTAGGCTTTCGTTGTGGTTAAGAACGTTATCGCCCGCAAAGGCGTTCACTTTTAAGGTTGGATTGGTTGTTCCTCCATTGCCATTACCATTGCCGCCGTTGCCATTTCCATTGCCATTGCCATTTCCATTGCCATTTCCACCATTTCCATTTCCTGAGCTGCTGTCTCCATGCCCTCCGCCTCCCCCACCTGCGGCCAGTGCAATACCGCCGCCGATAGCTAATGCCCCGAGAACTCCGCCAATCACGCCGGCAGAGATGCCATCATGCCCAACTAACGTAGAGACTCCGTCACCCAGCGTCTCATAAGTCGGGATCACTGTTTGCGCGGTAGAAGAACCTGCCATATCTGCAAATGGGAAAATGGCATGGTGTGTCGTTTTGCCATCATCGAAAACTAACTCGCTGTGCTCACCGTGCTCATCCATAAAGAAAAAGCGCTGATAGCGCACGGTAGATCCATCTTTCATGTGGACAATCAAATCATTGCCCTGTCGCTCATAGCTAGCCACCAAAGAAGTGTCACCGTGGATTTTCACCACGCTGGACTCCGTTAACGTTACTACTCGATTTCCTTGAGCATACTGAGCTATTTGTTTCCCATTGGAACGAGTAACAATATCAACGCTTCCTGAACCAGCAGATGCGCCAGAGGATAAATTTGACTGTGCCATAACCACTCCTTTTCAATCACTTTGCTGTGTATAAAGCGCGCCCAAATACAGCGCAAACTTAGCCGCAGCCCAGCTAAGAAGCCGTGCTGTGAAATCATTGACCTGGTTAAAAAAAACTAAAAAACAGAGAATCGAAACGTGTAGACACTTTCTAAATTAAAAATTCTTACTTAGAAATATATAAACAACGATTGATATTAAGGCAATTGGATATTTACATAAATTTAACTATAACTCACAAATTAGGCACAATTCAGCGATATGCCATTTGATGAATTTTTTATTAAAGAAATTATTATGATTAAATACATGCGGTTAGAAACAAATACTCGAGAAGGGAGATAAAATGACTGATGTTAATGATTAGTAAATTTATTCATTCATAAAATCCATCATTAGCCACACTAATCATAATTTCTAATTATTTATTATCGGTCTTTACAGCAATATCTTTAACGCCTAAAGTTAATCAATCATATGATTAACTTTATAGTGTGGAATGAAACCATCAGCAAAGCCATCAGATACACCGATGACTTCTCGCGGCGAACAGGCAAAGCAAGCTCTGATTGACGCCGCCATCGCCTTGTTTGGTGAGCGAGGGTTGGAAGGTGCCACGACGCGCGATATTGCCTTAAAAGCGGGGCAAAATATTGCCGCGATTACCTACTATTTTCAGTCCAAAGAGGGGCCTTACCTCGCCGTTGCTCGCTGGATCAGCGACTTTATCAGTCAGGCTTTCGCCCCCCCTACAGCAAGAGTGCTCATTATTTCTTTTACAGAAAGACCCCAAACCTGATGCGTATTTAGCTTTCATTCATCGAGGGCTTGCTATCTTCTGCCACCTGATGACACAGCCAGAAACGCTACACCTCAGCCAAATTATGTCACGTGAACAGCTAGCGCCCACGGCCGCCTATCCGCTGATTCACCAGCAATGCATCGCGCCATTGCATCGGCTCATGACGCAGTTGGTCGCGGGTTACAGTGGGCTTCCCGCTGATAGCGCGGTGACAACGCTGCATACTCATGCCTTGTTAGGCGAAGTGCTGGCTTTTCGCATGGCGCGTGAAACGATCCGCATTCAGGCTGGCTGGGAATCAATCGGTCCCGAACAGGCCGATCTGATCAACCAAGTTTTACAACAACATATTGATTTACTTCTGAACGGATTGCGTATGACTTATTCGTCAACGGCGCAATCGACTACGGATGGGATGAGTGATGAATAACAAAAAGCTCGTTGGAATCGTTGCTGTTTTAGTGATTATCGCGCTGGTGATTGGCGGCATTTATTACTATCGCAGCCAAGAAGATCGGGGTTTAACGCTGTATGGCAACGTGGATATTCGTACCGTTAACCTTGGTTTTCGCGTTAGCGGCCGTTTAGCCTCACTGGCGGTGGACGAAGGCGACGCCGTTGCCCCTGGCGCCCTATTAGGCAAGCTTGATGACGCCCCTTTCATCAATTCGCTTAATGAAGCCAAAGCCAATGTGGCCGCAGCGCAAGCGCAGCTTGATTTGCTGCTGGCGGGATACCGTGCGGAAGAAATCGCTCAAGCACGCGCTGCGGTGGCTCAACAACAGGCGGCGTTCAGCTATGCCGATAGCTACTTAAAGCGTCAGCAAGGCTTATGGGCCAGTAAAGCCACGTCTGCCAATGATTTAGAAGACGCGAAAACAGCACGCAATCAAGCATTAGCCAATCTGCAAGCTGCCAAAGATAAGCTGTCTCAATACCAGACGGGGAATCGCCCACAGGAAATCGAACAGGCGCAGGCCGCTTTAGCGCAGGCACAGGCCGCCGCCGATCAGGCCGAGCTGAACCTTAAAGATACCCAGCTCTTTGCGCCTTCTACCGGCACCGTTCTCACACGCGCCGTTGAACCCGGCACTATGCTGGCTTCCGGTAGCACCGTCTTCAGCGTTTCACTTACCCGTCCGGTGTGGATCCGCGCCTATGTCAGCGAAGAGAATCTTAGCCGTGCAATACCGGGAACCGAGATTGAAATCTACACCGATGGCCGTCCCGATAAGCCTTACCGCGGCAAAATCGGCTTTGTTTCACCGACTGCCGAGTTCACGCCAAAAAGCGTCGAAACGCCAGAATTACGTACCGCGCTGGTCTATCGCCTGCGCGTTATTGTCACCGACGCCGATGACAGCCTGCGCCAAGGCATGCCAGTGACCTTACGTTTTAACGATAACGGTGCCAAACGCTAAGGGATGTGATGATGAGTGCGCAACATGAAATCGTGCTCGACGGCGTCGAAAAGCGTTTTGCGGGCATGGATCGACCGGCGGTCGCGAGTCTCTCCACGCGCATCGCCAGTGGCGCAGTAATGGGGCTGGTTGGCCCCGACGGCGCAGGAAAAACCACGCTAATCCGCATGCTGGCCGGTCTATTAAAACCCAGCGCCGGTACGGTGAGCGTAGTGGGGTTAGATCCGCTCACGCAGGACAGTGAATTACACGCCATTTTGGGCTATATGCCGCAGAAATTTGGCCTGTATGAAGATCTCACCGTTATCGAAAACCTAACCTTATATGCCGATTTACGCGGCGTTATCGGCGAAGAACGACGCAAAACCTTCGATCGTCTGCTCAAGTTTACCGACTTAACCCGTTTTACCGAGCGCTTAGCGGGCAAGCTGTCAGGCGGCATGAAGCAAAAGCTAGGGTTAGCCTGTACGCTGGTCGGCGAACCCAAGGTTTTGTTACTCGATGAGCCGGGCGTTGGCGTTGACCCTATTTCTCGACGCGAACTGTGGCGCATGGTGCATGAGCTGGCCGATGAAGGGATGCTGATCCTCTGGAGTACTTCGTATCTCGATGAAGCCGAGCAGTGCCGTGAGGTGTTGCTGATGAACGAAGGCAAACTGCTCTACAGCGGTGCCCCGCAGCAGTTAACTCAGCGCATGGCCGGACGCACCATTTTGCTGCGCGCCAAAAATATCTCACATCGAAAACTATTGCAGCGCGCCATCTGTTTACCTTCCGTCAGCGACGGTGTGATCCAAGGTAAATATCTGCGCCTTATCCTGAAAGATAACGTCGATCATCAGGCGTTATTACATGATTTAAACCAGCCGGATGCTGAGCTGCTAGAGGCTGAACCTCGCTTTGAAGATGCCTTTATCGATCTGCTCGGCGGCGGGCCGGATCATGAATCAGAACTGGCAAAAATCATGCCGCAGGTGAAAGTTGATCCCAACGAAACAGTGATTGAGGCGCAGCAGCTCACTAAAAAATTTGGTGATTTTGCCGCCACCGATCACGTTGATTTTCAAGTTAAACGCGGCGAAATTTTTGGTTTACTGGGGCCAAACGGCGCGGGTAAATCCACTACCTTTAAAATGATGTGCGCCCTCCTCAAACCCACCAGCGGCAAAGCGTTGGTTTTGGGAATGGATCTGAAAACAGACTCAGGCCGTGCTCGCCAGCATCTGGGCTATATGGCGCAGAAATTTTCGCTCTATGGCAACCTCACGGTGGCACAAAACCTGAAGTTTTTCTCCGGCGTTTACGGTTTGAAGGGAAAACAGCAGAAAGAAAAAATTGAGGGCATGGTTAATGCGTTCAACTTCACCCCTATTTTGAATCAAACGCCGGACTCTTTACCGCTCGGCTTTAAACAGCGTCTGGCGCTGGCCTGTTCGCTGATGCATGAACCA